>NZ_JBEDNQ010000013.1:0-246552 GCF_040105385.1 Pseudonocardia nematodicida | reverse complement strand
GGGGGCGGGTTCCGGTGTATCCGGAACCCCGCCCCTCTCGTCGTATCGAGCCGAAATCGATACGTGCCCACGGGTTTGGAAGATCATCGGCGGGGTACCGGCAGGAATTCACGGCTGCGAGGGGATCTTGTTTTTCCCGGGTGATTCCGGAACGTTCAGCAATTGCCGCGCCGCGGCCGGTGACGCCGGACTCCTCCCCGCCCGGTCGAGCACCCGCAGCGCGCCCTCGAGCAGTTCGCGGTTCGACGGGGTGTCCGGGCCGGCGTGGTCCTCGAGCCCGACCCGCAGGTGCCCGCCCCGGCGGACCGCGAGCTCGGCGAGGCCGGAGCCGACGACGTCGCCGCCGAGCACGGCCACCGACCACGGCAGCCCGGAAGGCTCCAGCAGCTCCAGGTACGCCTCCAGGGCCGCCCGCGTCGGTGGGAGGCCGAACTGCAGGTCGTCGGCGAAGTAGAGCTTCACGATCGCGCCCGGCGGCACCCGGCCGTGCCGGTGCAGGGTCAGCGCGGTGCGCAGGAAGCCCGGCTCGAAGACCGAGATGCTCGGGCCGGCGCCGAGCTGCGCGGTCCGGGCGAACATGTACTCGGTGTCGGCGAACGAGTTCTGGTACGGCTCGGCGGCCGCGGCGTCGGGAACGGTGCCGTCGGCGAGCAGCCCCACGTTCACCGAGCCCGGGTCGACCAGGGTCAGGCCGCCCAGGCCCCGCCGGGCCAGCTCCGCCACGTGCGCCCAGCGGCGCTGCACCGGGATGCCCCGGGCCCCGGCGGCCATCGTCGGGTAGAGCAGCGCGTCCGGGTACCGCTCCAGCACCGGTCCCCACGCCGCCAGGTACGGCTCGACCGCGTGCACGCCGTCGGCGGTGAACATCGGCTCGTCGTTGTGGTTGTGCACGATCGCGGCCCCGAGTCCGAGCGCCTCGCACGCCTGCTCGGTGATCTCGCCGGGCGAGCGTGGGACGTGCGGGTTGCGCTCGCGCGGTGTGGCGCCGTTCAGCGCCACCTCGAGGATCACCGGTGAGGCCACCCCCGCAGCATCGCGGTCCGGACCCCCGCGTGCACGACGGCCGGCTGGTCGGTACCCGCCGAGATGCACTCCACGGCGGTCCGGAGATCGAGTACTCGCCCTGGGCTGCGTCTCGGCGCGGGGGGACGGGTGCCTGCGGCGGTCCGGGAGGCGGGGGCGTGCACGGGGGCGGGCGTGCACGGGGTGGGGGAGTGCGGGGCACGCGGGAGGGCGGTCGGGTGGGACGTAGGCTCGGCGACGTGATCGGCACCCGGGTCCACCCGCCGCGCCGGAGGGCCCGTACCGCGACGCGGACCGCCGGGGCGGTCGTCCTGGTCGCGCTGCTCGCGGGATGCGGGAACGACCAGCCGGCTCCGCTGCACGAGGGCACGCCCGGCGCGGCACCCGCCGACGGGCTGGCCCGGATCGTCGACCTGGCCGCCGAGCGGGCCGAGATGTCCGACCGGGTCGCCGCGGCGGCGTTCGCGGCCGGTGCGCCGGCCGCCGACCCGGCGCGCGAGGCCGCCGTCGTCGCCGGGATGCGGGAGGAGGCGAGACGGGCCGACGTCGACCCCGAGTGGGCCGCGCGCGTCGCGGGCGACCAGGTCGCCGCGGAGGCCCAGGTGCGGGACGCGCTGGTCCGCGGCTGGACCGACCGGCCGGACACCGCGCCCGCGGGCGGCGCCGACCCGGCCGCGCCGGACCCGGAGATCGACCGGATCGACGGCGAGCTGGTGGCGGCGCTGCGCACCGCGACGCCCGCGCGGGCGCACGAGGACTGCGCGTCCACGCTCGCGCAGGCCGCCGTCACCCGCGCCCGGGGGATGGACGACCTGCACCGCGCGGCGCTGGGCGCCGCGCTGCGCTCGGTCTGCGACGGCGCCGGCGACTGATCCGCCCGCACGCCCCCACGAGTCCGGTGTGCTCGGGGTCGGGGGTGTTCAGTCCCGGGTGCCGACGGCCCCGACGAGCTCCTGCACCTGCCCCTGCACCTCGCCGAACAGCGGGCCGCAGGTCGCCGGGTCACCCCCACCGGCCGTCCCCGGGGGTGGCTCGCAGCCGCTCGCCGCGAAGCGGTCCAGGACCTCCGCGGTCGCGGCGGCGCGTCCGGCCGCCGCGGGGGCGTCCCGCTCGACCTGCGGGAGCGCGTTGCGGACCTCGGTGGCGAACCGTCCGCACCGGGAGTAGACCTCGGCCGGATCCCCGGAGTAGCACGTGTCGCGGGCGTAGAAGCCGAACTTGGTCTGCAGCGCCTCCAGGCCGGCGGGATCACCGGGGGCGGATCCGGCCGGCCGTGACGCCGGGTCCCGCTCGATCGTGTCCGGACCGCCGCAGCCGCCGGCGAGCGCCAGGGCGACGAGGACGGCGCCGGCGACAGCCACCCGCCGGCGTGTCCCGTTGCCGCAGCGCGCCCCCATCGGACCGAGGGTAGGGCCTCAGCGCGGTCGGAGGCCGTCGACCAGCAGGTCGAGCAGGCGTCCGGCCTGGACCCGGCCCTCCGGCTCGCCGATCGCCATGCACACCCCGCTGGTCCCGACGAGCACGTCCGAGGCGTCGACGTCGGTGCGCAGGGTCCCGTCGGCGGCGCCGGCGGCGAGCACGGACTCGAGCGCGGCCACCATCCGCTCGCGCTTCTGCGCGAACGGGTTCCGGCCGCACGCGACCAGCGCGTGCAACGAGTCCGCCAGGTGCTTCTTGGTGATGACGTAGTCGACGAAGCGGTCCATCCAGGCCCGCAGCGCCCGGTCGGCCGGCAGCTCGGCGACCAGCTCGTCCGCGGCCGCGCACAGCCGGTCGAGCTCGTTGCGGTAGACCGCCTCCACCAGCGCGTCCCGGGTGGGGAAGTGCCGGTAGAGGGTGCCGATGCCGACGCCGGCGTCCTTCGCGATGCCGTCGAGCGTGGCCGACCCGTCGGCGGCGAACGCGTCCACCGCGGCGGCCAGCAACCGCTCCCGGTTGCGTGCGGCGTCGGCGCGCAGGACGGGTCGGGTGCCGCTCCGCTGCCCGGTACCGGTCGACATGTGGTCCTCCTCGGACTCCGATCGACTCCACGATAACTCTTGCGAAGTGGAGGCGGCTCCGGATAGTGTCGAGCTCACATTCGGAGGCTCCTCCGATTCTACATCCCGGGCCCGCTCCGGCGCCGTCGTCGATGCCGCACCCGAGCAGGGCCCCGCACGAAGACGGGACTACGTATGTTCTTCCGGTCCACGACCCACCGTCTCCCGGTCACTCCGTCCCCTGTCACGTTGCCCGCGTCGCTCGGGCGCACCGCCGTCGAGGTGCTCGACGGCGTCGACCTCACCGGCCGCCGGGCCGTCGTCACCGGCGCGACCTGCGGTGTCGGCCTGGAGACCGCCCGCGCGCTGGCCGGTGCCGGCGCCGAGGTCACCCTGGCCGTCCGCGACCTCGACGCCGGCGCGGCCGCCCGCGACGGCATCGTCGCCGCCACCGGCAACGAGCACATCCGGGTCGGCGAGCTCGACCTCGCCGACCGGCACTCGATCGCCCGCTTCGTCCGGCTGTGGGACGGCCCGCTGCACATGCTGGTGCACGCCGTCGGCGTGGCGAACGCGCCGCTCAGCCGCACCGGCGACGAGTGGGAGCTGCACCTGGCGGTCAACCACCTCGGCCCGGCCGCGCTCACCTCCGGCCTGCACTGGGCGCTGACCGCGGTGGACGGCGCCCGGGTCGTCACCCTCACGTCGGACGCGCACCTGCACGGCGCGTTCGACCTGGAGGACCCGCACTTCTTCACCTCCCGCTACGACCGCGACCTCGCGAACGCGCGGTCCCGCACCGCCTCGGTGCTGTACGCGGTCGAGGCGTCCCGGCGCTGGTCCGGCGACGGCATCGCGGTGAACGCGGTGAACCCCGGCGACCCGTCCTCGCCCGAGGAGGGTGCCGCCACGGTCGTGCTGGCCGCCGCGTCGCCACTGGTCGGGGGGATCAGCGGGCGCTACTTCGAGAACCTCGCCGAGGCCGGCCCGGCCGATCCGGCGGCCGGGCACGGGGTCGCCGCGCACGCGCTGGACCCGGTGGTCGCGCGCCGGGTGTGGCGCTGGACCGAGCGCACGCTGCGCGAGGCCTGGTACTCGGGGCTGCCCGTGGTGGCGTGATCGTGAACGCCGGGGGCCGGGTGACGGGGCCGGTGTCGCAGGATGCGGCACCGGCCCCGCCGTGTCCGGTCAGGAGCGCAGCCAGACCGCGGTGTCCGCGGGCACCTCGTCGCGCGGGGTGAGCGGGCCGCTGGTGAGCATCACCTCGGCGTCCTCGGGCAGCGAGACCGGTGCCGACGACACGTTCACCAGCGCGGTGAAGCCGCTCTCGCCGTCGTCGCCGGTCCGGTCGAAGGCCAGCGTGCCCTCTGGCGAGTCCCGCCAGGTCAGCGTCCCGCCGCCGAGTGCCGGGTGGGCCCGGCGCAGCGCGAGCGCATCGGTGTAGAGGCGCAGCACCGAGTCGGGGTCGGCCTCCTGGACGTCGGCGGCGTGCCGGGCGAACACCTCCGGCTGCGGCAGCCACGGCTCGGCGTCCGCCCCGCCGGAGAACCCGAACGCGGGCTCGCCGGCGGCCCAGGGCAGGGGGACCCGGCAGCCGTCGCGGCCCCGCAGGGTGTGCCCGGACAGCGTCCAGGTCGGGTCGTCGAGCCGGTCGACCGGGATGTCCTCGGCCTCGGGCAGCCCGAACTCCTCGCCCTGGTAGACGTACGCGGTCCCGGGCAGGGCGAGCATCAGCAGCGTCGCGGCGCGGGCCCGGCGCAGACCGAGCTCGGGGTCGGACGGCAGGTCCAGCACGTCGTCGAGGTTCCAGCCGCGGCCGGCCTCCGGCTTGCGGGACAGCCGCGACGGGTGCCGGCACACGTCGTGGTTGGACAGCACCCACGTCGCCGGCGCGCCGACCGCGGTGTTCTCCGCGATCGCGTCGTCGATGTTGGACCGCAGGTCGTCGGCCAGCCAGGCGGCGGTGAGGAAGTTGAAGCTGAACGCGGTCTGCAGCTCGTCCGGGCGCAGGTAGCGGGCCAGCCGCTCGGGATCGGGCACCCACGCCTCGGCGACGAAGACCCGCGGCGGGTCGTAGGCGTCGCCGATCGCCCGCCAGGACCGGAAGATCTCGTGCACGCCGTCGCGGTCCAGGTAGGGGTGCGTGCCGTCCTGGACGTCGTTGACGCCCGGCTCGATGTCCGGCAGGCCCGGCTGCTTGACCATCGAGTTGGCGACGTCGACCCGGAAGCCGTCGATGCCGCGGTCGAACCAGAACCGCAGGGTCTCCTCGAAGTCCGCGCGGACCTCGGGGTGCTCCCAGTTCACGTCGGGCTGGCGGACGTCGAACAGGTGCAGGTACCACTGCCCGTCGGGCACCCGCTCCCAGGCGGACCCGCCGAACATCGAGATCCAGTTGTTCGGCGGCTCCGACCCGTCCGCGCCGCGCCCGTCGCGGAAGACGTAGCGCTCGCGCTCCGGTGAGCCCGGGCCCGCGGCCAGGGCGGCCCGGAACCAGGCGTGGTCGTCGGAGTGGTGGTTGGGGACGATGTCGAGGACGACCCGGATCCCGCGCTCGTGCGCCTCGGTGATCAGCGCCTCGGCCTGCGCGGTGTCACCGAACATCGGGTTGATCGCGCGGTAGTCGGCGACGTCGTAGCCGCCGTCGGCCAGCGGCGACGGGTACCACGGGTTGATCCAGATCGCGTCCACGCCGAGCCGGGCCAGGTGGTCGAGCCTGCCCCGCAGGCCCGCGATGTCACCGGTGCCGTCGCCGTTCCCGTCGGCGAAGCTGCGGATGTAGACCTGGTAGACGACGGCGTCGCGCCACCAGTCGGCGTCGTGGGCGGTCATGCCTCTCCCGGGGAAGTCGTGGACGGACGGGTGTTTCACACTGTTCCATCCTGTTGCATCCGCTGTCTAGGATGCGGTCATGGACCAGCGATCGGCAGGGGTGCGGGACATCGCGCGCCACGCCGGGGTCTCGCCCGCCACGGTCTCGCGGGCGCTGCGCGACGGCACCCCGGTGTCGGCCGGGACCCGCGAGCGGGTCCGGCGCGCGGCCGCGTCGCTGGGGTACAGCGTCCCGGTACGGGCACTCACCGTCGCCGTGCTGGCCCGCTTCCCGGGACGCTGGTTCTTCGCCGAGGCGATCGGCGGCGTCGAGCGGGTGCTCTCGGCGGCCGGGCACGCCACCCAGCTGCACAACGTCGGTGACCCGGTCGCGCGCGCCCACTTCTTCACGACGCTGCCGGTCCGCGGCCGGGTGGACGGCCTGATCGTGGTCGCCTCCGCGATCGACGACGACGAGCGGGTCGCGCTGGACGCACTCGGGATCCCGGTCGTGGCGGTCGGCGGCGCGATGCCCGGCCGCCGCCGGATCGGGATCGACGACCGCGCCGGCGCCCGGGCGGCCGTCCGGCACCTGGTCGGGCTGGGGCACACGGGAGTCGCGCTGGTCTCGTTCGACCCGGACGAGGCCTGCGGCCGGGCCACCACCCGGGACCGTCGCGCGGGGTGGGCCGACGCGCTCACCGAGGCGGGTCTGGAGCCCGGTCCGGTGTGCGAGGCCGGGTCGGACGTCGAGGCCGGTGCTGCCGCGGCGGGCGAGCTGCTGTCGCTGCCGCGGCGCCCGACGGCGGTGTTCGCCATGTCCGACGAGCTCGGCGTCGGCGTGCTGGGGACGCTGCGCCGGGCCGGGGTCCGGGTGCCCGGGCAGGTCTCGGTGATCGGGTTCGACGGTCACGAGATGGCGCCGGTCGCCGACCTCACGACGATCGCGCAACCGGTCCGCCGCCAGGGCGAGCTCGCCGCGGAGGCGCTGCTCGCCCTGCTGGCCGGCGACGAGCCGGAGTCCGTGGAGCTCCCGACCCGGCTCGTCGTGCGCGGGACGACGGCGCCGCCGTCGCACTGAGGTCCGGCGTCAGGCGAGCCGGTCGGGCCGCAGCTCCACCCGCCGCAGCAGCTGGGCGTTCAGCGCGACGACGATCGTCGACAGGCTCATCAGGACCGCCCCGACCGCCGGGGGCAGCACGAACCCGGCCGGCGCGAGCACCCCGGCGGCCAGCGGCACCGAGACCAGGTTGTACCCGGCTGCCCACCACAGGTTCTGCACCATCTTCCGGTAGCCGGCCCGGGACAGCGCGATCACCGACAGCACCCCGCGCGGGTCGGACCCGGCGAGCACGACGCCCGCCGCGCCGATCGCGACGTCGGTGCCGGCACCGATGGCGATGCCGACGTCCGCCCGGGCCAGCGCCGGGGCGTCGTTCACGCCGTCGCCGACCATCGCGACGACGCCGCCGCGGGCCTGTAGCCGGGCGACCACGTCGTCCTTGTCGGCGGGCAGCACCTCGGCGAACACCTCGTCGACGCCGAGGTCGCGGGCCACGGCGTCGGCGACCGGCCGGGCGTCGCCGGTGATCATGACGACCCGGACGCCGCGGGCGTGCAGCCCCTCGACCGCGGCCCGCGACTCGGGGCGGACCGTGTCCGCGAGCGCGATCGCGCCGGTGACCCGCTGACCAGGGGCTTTGCTCTGCTCACCGGTACGCACCAGGTAGAGCACGGTGGCGCCGTCGGCGTGCCACGCGTCAGCTCGTTCCCGCAGGTCGGCGGGCACGTCGAGACCGAGATCGGTGATCAGTCCCGGGCCGCCGACCGCGACCTCCTCGCCGTCGACGACGGCCCGCACCCCGCGCCCGGTCAGCGACCGGAAATCCCGCGCCGGGGGACCCGGGACCGGGCCCGCGGCGGCCACGACGGCACGGGCGAGCGGGTGCTCGCTGTCCACCTCGACCCGGGCGGCGACGGAGAGGGTGTCCTCGGCGCCCGCGACGCCGACGACCTCCGGGGTCCCGGTGGTCAGCGTGCCGGTCTTGTCGAACAGCACGGTGTCGACGCTGCGGGTCCGTTCCAGCGCCAGCCGGTCGGTGACCAGGATCCCGGCCCGCGCGGCGCGGGCCGTGGAGATCGCGATGACCAGCGGGATCGCCAGGCCGAGCGCGTGCGGACAGGCGATCACCAGGACGGTCACGGTCCGCACCACGGCCTGCGGCAGCTCGCCGAGCAGCGTCCACGCGGCGAAGGTGAGGACCGCGGCGCCGGCGGCGAACCAGAACAGCAGCGCCGCGGCGCGGTCGGCGAGGGCCTGCGCCCGGGAGCGGGACGCGGTGGCCCGCTCGACCAGGCGGCGGATCCCGGACAGCGCGGTGTCCTCGCCGACGGCGTCGACCCGTACCCGCAGCGCGGAGTCGGTCGCGATGGTCCCGGCGACGACCCGGTCGCCGGGGCTCCGCGTCACCGGGCGCGACTCCCCGGTGATCATCGACTCGTCGACGTCGGCGGTGCCGTCGACGACGGTCCCGTCGGCCGGGACCCGCCCGCCGGACCGGACCAGGACGGTGTCGCCGGCGGCCAGCGCGGCCGGCGCGACGGTCTCGACGGTGCCGTCCTGGCCGACCCGCTCGGCCGTGTCGGGCAGCAGGGCGGCCAGCGCGTCCAGGGCGCCGGAGGCCTGGCCCAGTGCCCGCATCTCCAGCCAGTGCCCGAGCAGCATGATCACGACGAGCAGCGCCAGCTCCCACCAGAAGTCCAGCCCGCCGATCCCGAGCGAGCCGAGGAGGCTGGCGCCGAACGCCACGGTGATCGCCGTGCCGATCAGCAGCATCATCCCGGGCCGGCGGGTCCGGATCTCCGACACGGCGCCGGTGAGGAACGGCCATCCGCCCCAGAAGAAGATCACCGATCCGAGGGCCGGGGCGATCCACGCCGACCAGCCGGGCGGGGTGTAGCCGAGGAACATGCCGACCATCGGGCTGGATGCGACGACCGGGACCGCCAGCACCAGGGTCAGTGCGAACCGGTCGCGGAACTGGGCGGCGTGGTCGTGGTGACCCGCGTGCTGGTGGGCGCCGGCGTGCCCGGCTTCGGTGTCCGGTGAGCTGGTCATGGGAATCCTCCTCGCAGGAGGAGAACCGAAATACCCCTGAGGGGTATTCCGGTGTCCCGGTCATCTCTCAGCGGCGTCGCGGGGCGCTGCAGTCGCCGGCCCCCTGCCGTACGAGCTCGCCGTACTCCGCCCAGAGATGCTCCGGGAAGCGCTGCACCGGCATGGAGATGCTCAGCGCGGCGATCGGTGCACCATCGCCGTCGAGGATGGCGGCGCCGACCGCGGCCACATCGACGTGGCGGCTGCGGACGGACACCGCGTAGCCCTGTGCCCGGACCGTCTCCAGCGCCGTCATCAGCCGGACGGGGTCGGTGACGGTGTCCTCGGTCAACGCCTCCAGTGGGGCGCCGAAGACCAGTGCTCGGCAGTCGTCCTCGGGCATGGCGGCGAGCACTGCGTGGCCGGCGGAGGTCGCGTGCGTCGGGACGCGGCTGCCGATGGTCGCGGTCGTCCGGACCGGGTTCCCACCCTCGACCTTGTCGATGAGCACGACGTACCGATGGTCGGGTACCGAGAAGTGGATCGTCTCGCCGGTGCGCGCCGCCAGGCGGCGCATCACGGTGAGTGCGACGGCGCGCAGTTCGTGGCCGGGCAGCAGGCGCGCCCCGATCGACGAGGCCTTCGACGTGATCACCCAGTGCCCCGGCGGGTCGTCGGCCGGCCGGATCCAGCCGAGATCGGCGAGGGCGTGCAGCATCCGGTGGGCCGTCGTCTTCGGCAGATCCGCCGCTCGGGCCACCTCCGTCGCTCCGGCGGGCTGGTGTTCGGAGACGGCCTCCAGGACGGCGAGAGCCGCCGCGACGCTGCGCATCTTCTTGACTCCCTCGATCGGCTCTGCCTACTGTGACTCGCGCCACGTGTTCCATTTTACGCCTAGCTGTTCCGCTAGGTGGAACCGTATCAGGGGGTCATGTGCCGAACCACATCTCGTCCGGTCCGCTCGACGGCGTCCGCGTACTCGATGTCACCCAGGTGATGGCCGGGGCGTACTGCTCGCTGCTCCTGGCCGACATGGGGGCCGACGTCGTCAAGGTCGAGCGGCCGGACCGCGGCGACGACACCCGGGGGATGGGGACCAACCGCGACATCGAGGCCTCGCCCGCCTTCAACGCCATGAACCGGAACAAGCGCGGTGTCGCCCTGGATCTCAAGAGCGCCCGCGGCGTCGAGATCATGCGACATCTCGTCCTGAGCGCCGACGTGCTCGTCGAGAACTTCCGTCCGGGGACGCTCGACCGGCTCGGCCTCGGCTACCAGGAGCTGCACGCACTCCGCCCGGAGCTCGTGTACTGCTCGATCTCCGGGTTCGGGTCCACCGGCCCCTACGCCGCGCACGGCGGGTTCGACCTCGTCGCCCAGGCGATGAGCGGGCTGGTCAGCGTGACCGGGCACCCGGGGACCGACCCGGTGAAGCTCGGGGTGCCGGTGTGCGACCTCAATGCCGGCCTGTTCGGGGCCTACGGCGTGCTGTCGGCCTACATCCACCGGCTCCGCACCGGGGAGGGGCAGCTCGTCGACACCTCGCTGCTCGAGGCCGGGATCGCCTACACGGTCTGGGAGACCGCGGCCCTGTTCAGCACCGGGGAGGTGGCTGGGCCGATCGGGTCGGCCCATCGGCTCTCGGCGCCGTACGAGATCTTCCCGACCGCGGACGGGTGGATCGCCCTGGGGGCGGCCAACGCCCGGAACTGGGAGCGGCTGTGCGCGGTCCTCGAGGCGCCGGAGTTCGCCGACGACGACCGGTTCGCCGACAACGGCTCCCGCATGGCGAACCGGCCCCAGCTGGTCGACGAGCTCTCCCGCCGTTTCCGTACCCGGCGCCGGGACGACTGGCTGGAGCGGCTCAGGGCGGCGGGGGTCCCCAGCGGGCCGGTCAACGACATGGCCGAGGTCTACGCCGACCCGCACGTCCGGGCGCGCCGGATGGTGGGGTCCACCGACCATCCGGTGCTCGGGGAGGTGCGGCACATCGGACCGCCGGTCAAGCTCTCCGCGACGCCGGCCCGGGTCGAGCGGCCCGCGCCGCTGCTGGGTCAGCACACCCGCGAGGTCCTGCTCGAGGCCGCGGTCGCCCCCTCCGAGATCGACGACCTCCTCGCCGACGGCGTCGTGCGGGAGACCCTCGACGCGCGGTCCCGCGCCGGCGTCACCGGAGTCACCTCATGAGCCACCTGGTGCTGTCCGGGCTGACCAAGCGCTTCGGCGACGCCACCGTGGTGGCCGGTCTCGACCTGTCCGTCTCCGACGGTGAGGCGGTCGTGGTGCTCGGGCCCAGCGGCTGCGGCAAGACGACGTGCCTGCGGATGGTCGCCGGTTTCGAACGGCCGGACGACGGCGAGATCCGGCTGGGCGGGCGCTGTCTCGCCGGGCCGGGGACCTTCGTCCCGCCGGAGCGTCGCGGGATGTCGGTGGTGTTCCAGAGCTACGCGCTGTGGCCGCACATGACGGTCGAGCAGAACGTCGGCTACGGGCCGACGACCGCGCGGGTCGGGCGGGCCGAGGTGCGCCGCCGCGTGGCGGAGGCGCTGGGCCTGGTCCGGCTCCCCGACGCCGGCCGGCGCTACGTCCACCAGCTCTCGGGTGGCCAGCAGCAGCGCGTCGCGCTGGCCCGGGCCCTCGTGAACGACCCCGCCCTCCTGCTGCTCGACGAGCCGTTGTCCAATCTGGACACCCATCTGCGCGAGGAGCTCCGGGCCGAGGTCAAGCGGATCCAGCGCTCGCTGGGCGTCACGATGCTCTACGTCACCCACGACCAGGCCGAGGCCCTCTCGCTCGCCGACCGGCTGGTCGTGATGAACAGCGGCGAGATCGCCCAGGTCGGGTCGCCCGAGGAGGTGTACCGGCGTCCGCGGAACAGCTACGTGGCACGTGCACTCGGCACGACGAACATCCTCACCGCCACGGGCAGCCCGGCCGGCCGCGGCTACCTGCGTGTACTGGGCAACGTCGACGCCGCCGTCGAGATGGCGGGGGAGCCCGGGGCCGGCGGTGTCGTGGTGTCCGTCCGTCCGGCCGACGTGACGCCGGTGCCCGTCTCGGATGCCGAGGAGCCGACCGGACGCATCGCCGAGGCGCTGTTCTTCGGTGATCTCGTCCAGTACCGCGTCGACGTCCCCGGGCGGCCGACGCCGGTCAAGGCGAACGGGCCCGGAACCCGGCTGCTGGCCGTGGGGACCGAGGTACGGCTCGAGATCACCCCCGGCGCACTCGCACCGCTCGACGACGAGACGACCGGGAGCGGGCAGCTCCCGGTCCCCGCCTGACCGACCGCGCGACCCGATCGATCCGAACCGGAAGGGAAGTGCCATGTTCGACTGTCGACGACGCCGGCGGCTGGCCTCGCTCCTCGCCATCCCGATGATCGGTGTGCTGCTCGCCGCCTGCGGGGGCGGCGCCGGCGGGGGCGGCGACGCGACCGGGGACGAGATCCCCGGCATCGGCGACGACCTGATCTCCGCCGCGCAGGCCGAGGGCGGCGTCGTGCTCTACGGCGGGGGGCACACCCAGGACGGGCTGGAGCTGCTGCAGGAACGCATGCAGGAGCGCTTCGGCATCCAGGTCACCTTCACCCGCGACGACTCCGGCAGCGTCGCGAACGCCATCTCCTCGGAGCTGGCGAGCGGCCGGCTCAACGCCGACGTCGTGAGCCAGACCGACCAGGCGGCGATGCAGGCATGGGCCGACGACGGCGTCATCCGTGCCGTCGACGTGGCGAACGCCGACCGGATCGTCGACGGGCTCCACGACCCGGCGGCTCCACAGCTGCCCTACATGCAGATCCCGCTGGGGATCATGTACAACTCCGCCCGGACCGACCCCGCCGGCATTCCCGGGACGTGGACGGAGCTGGCGGCCGAGGACCGCGGTCGGATCGTGACCTCGGACCCGAGCGCGTCGGGCACCGCGCTGACCTTCTACGCGCTGCTGGACCGGCTGCACGGCCCCGAGTGGATGGCCGGGCTCGCCGACCGCGGCCCGATCGTCAGCGACAGCAGCCTGGCGCTGCCCCAGCTGGTGCTGACCGGCGAGGCCACGCTGGGGGTGCCGGCGATCGAGTCCGCCGTGCTCTCCGCCGCGGCGACCGGTGAGCCGCTCGCGGTCGCCTACCCGTCGGACGGGGTACCCGTGATCGCCAGTGAGGTCGCCGCCCTCACCGACGCGCCGCGCCCGAACGCCGCCGAGCTCACCGTCCGCTACCACCTGAGCGAGGAGTTCCAGCAGGCCATGGCCGAGACCGGCGGCCGCAGCGTGCTCGACGGGCTCCCCGCCCCACCGGGTGCGGAGGACTTCGGTGACCGGCCGCTGCTGACCGCCCAGGTGGCCGCGATCGCGGAGGTGCGGGACGACCTCCGCGCCCGGTTCGACGGGTTGTACCGGCGTTGACGACCGGGACGGCGAGCAGGACACGGGCGCCGGCGGCGTCCGGGCCGGGTGGGCGGCCGTCGACCGAGCGGGTGCTGCGGATCGGGTGGGCGCTCGCGGTCGTCGCGCTCATCGGGTACCCGATCGCCGAGGTCTTCCGCCGCAGCCTGGTCGACTCCGACGGGCGGCCGACGCCGGCGAACTACGCCCTCCTCGTCACCGAGCCACAGCTGCTCACGGCGACGCTCAACTCCTTATGGATCGCCACCGGCGCGACCGTCGGAGCGCTGCTGATCGGGCTCCCGACGAGCTGGCTCGTCGTGCGCACGGACATGCCGTTCCGTGGGTTCTTCCGGGGAGTCGCCCTGCTCACCTTCGCGGCGCCCAGCTTCATCGCCGCGCTCGGGTGGATCCTGCTGCTCGGCCCGAACGGCGGGCTGATCAACACGACGCTGATGTCGGTGTTCGGCCTGGAGAGCGCACCGTTCGACATCTTCACTCCGTGGGGGATCATCTTCGTCCTCGCGCTGTTCCTCTACCCGCTGGTCTTCCTGCCCGTCTCGGCCGGGCTGGAGGGGGTGGACCCGTCGATGGAGGACGCCGCCGCCGGCCTGGGGGCCTCCCGGCTGCGGGTACTGCGCACCGTGACCTTCCCGGTCGTCATGCCGTCCATCGTGGCCGGAGCCCTGCTGGTCTTCGTCACCTCCTTCGTCATCTTCGGGCCCGTTGCGCTGCTCGGTGGGCCGGCCGGGTTCCAGACCGTGCCCACGGTGCTGCTGAGCCTGATGAACTTCCCACCCCGGATCGAGGCCGCGGCCGTCGTTGCGGTGCCGGTCCTCGTCCTGGTCGCGGCGCTGCTGGTGGTGCAGCGCACGCTCGTCGGCGGCCGGCGGTTCACGGTGATCGGGGGCAAGCCCGGCCGGCACGGTCTCGTGCGGCTCGGGGCGCTGCGGCCGCTGGCCGTCGGCGTGTGCGCGACGGTCGTGCTGTTCAGCATCGTGCTGCCGTTCGGCATCCTCCTGGTCACCTCGACCAGGCGGGCCATCGGCCTGCCGCTGGGGCCGGACAACTTCGTCCCGGTGCAGAACTACGCGACCACGTTCGCACAGCCCCGGGTCGCCGTCGCCCTCGGCAACAGCCTGGTGCTCGCGCTGGCCGGCACGGCCATCGCGCTGGTCATCGCGGTGGTGGCGTCCTGGCTGGTGACCCGGACCCGCGCCCGCAGCAACGCCGTGATCACACCGGTGATGGCGGCCCCGCTCGCGTTCCCGGGGGCCATCCTGGGGATCGGGATCATCATCGCCTACGCCGGTTCGCCGTTCGGTCTCGGCGGCACCTTGCTGATCATGCTGATCGGGTACGTGGGCTGCGCGCTGCCGCTCACCTTCGTCTACGTCCACGCCGGGATGGGGCAGGTCGCGGGAGAGACGGAGGAGGCCGCGCGGAGTCTCGGCGCGTCCTGGCTCCGGACGACCGCCACGGTGACCGTCCCGCTGCTGCGCCCGTCGCTACTGGCCGCCGGCCTGCTCAACTTCGTGCTCCTCTTCCGCGAGCTCGAGCTGTCGATCTTCCTCTACACCGGCGCGAACCCGACCGTCGCCACCGTGCTCTACGGCCTGGCCAACGAGTCCCGCTACCAGCTCGCCGGCGCGCTCTCGGTCGTCGTGCTGGTGATCAACGTCGGTATCACCCTGCTGGCGGTCCGGCTGCTGGGCAGGAGCGCCGGAACCCGTCCGGCACCCGATCGAGAAGGAGCTGAGCCATGACCTCGACCGCCGACGTCGGCACGGGAGTGTCCCTGCAGTACGAGGACCCGGGGATCGCAGTCCTCACGATCGACAGCCCGCCGTCCAACGCGTTCAGCTGGGAGAGCCGACGCTCGTTCCGGACGGCGCTGCGCCGGCTCTCCGAGGACGACGCCATCCGCTGCCTGGTCGTCACCGGGACCGGCCGCGCGTTCACCTCGGGGGCGAACCTGCG
This sequence comes from Pseudonocardia nematodicida, assembly GCF_040105385.1. Classification (NCBI taxonomy): domain Bacteria; kingdom Bacillati; phylum Actinomycetota; class Actinomycetes; order Pseudonocardiales; family Pseudonocardiaceae; genus Pseudonocardia; species Pseudonocardia nematodicida. Next base: position 231,279 of record NZ_JBEDNQ010000013.1, on the reverse strand, counting down.
CGAGGACGAGGCCCTCGACGACGCCGAGCTCGCCGCCTACCTCGACGACTTCGGCGGCATGCTCAACGCCCTGGAGGAGTTCCGGTCGCCGGTGATCGCGGCCATCAACGGTGCCACCGTGGGCGGTGGCCTCGAGTTCGCCCTCGCCTGCGACATCCGCATCGCCTCGAGCGAGGCCTTCTTCATCGCGGCCGGGGTGAACGTCGGGCTCATCGTCAGCTTCTGGCGGCTGCCGCGGGTGATCGGCCTCGGGCCGGCCAAGGAGATCCTGCTGACCGGTGCCCGCTACGACGCGGCGCAGGCCCTGAACTGGGGACTGGTGACCGAGGTCCACGAGCCGGGCGCGTTGCTCCCGGCCGCGATGCGCAAGGCCCGGCGGATCGCCACCCGCGCCCCGCTCTCGGTGGAGGCGACCAAGTCATCGGTCAACCAGGCGTTCGAGCTCGACTTCGAGGAGGGGCAGGCCCTGCAGACCGCGAAGTTCCTGGAGATGTTCCGGACCGAGGACCACAAGGAGGCGTTGCGGGCGTTCTTCGAGAAGCGGGAGGGCGACTACCGGCGCAGGTGACCGCCTCCCCACTGTCGGTGGTCCGTGGTTACCTGGTCGTGACGGTTCCCGGAGCAGGGGAGGTGGTCCGTTGTGGTCAGGGTCGACGGGCACTGGCGCAACCGCAGCTGGGTGCGCACGCACTACCGGCATCCGCTGCGGCCGGAGGCGGACCAGACCGGGCTGGTGTTCCCACCGGCCTGGGCCGTCCGGATCGACCTGTCGCGGCACCGTGCGCCGTTCCCGGCCGAGCCGCTGACCGCCCGGCCGGGACCGTCGTTGCCGGCGCCGCGGCGCCCCTCGTAGCCGGTGCGGGAGAGGGGAGGCGGATGATGTCCGGGTGCCACGACTGATCGAGAACGCCAGCCGGGTGACCGCCGCGGGGACCCCGCCGAAGACCATCGACGAGTACGTGGGCCGGGTGAACACCGGGTCCGAGGCGCTGTCGATGGCGCACATGCGCAGCCCGTCGGGCTGGGCCGAGCCCGGCCAGACCCCCGAGTTCGACGAGTACACCCTGGTCCTGCGGGGCGCGCTGCGCGTCGAGTTCGACGGCGGCGAGCTGACCGTCCCGGCCGGGCAGGCCGTGCACACCGCGCCGGGGGAGTGGGTGCGCTACAGCTCGCCCGGTCCCGAGGGCGCCGAGTACGTCGCCGTCTGCCTCCCGGCGTTCGAGATCGGCGCGGCGCACCGCGACGACGAGGACTGACTCGCGCTCGCCTCCCCGGCTCGCGGGTGCCGCGCCCGAGGGTCGTGAGACGGTGATCGCCGGGCGCAGGAGAGGAGCCGCCGGTGCGCAGGACGGTGACGGGCCTGACGGTGCTCGCGCTGCTGGCCGTCCTCGGCTGCGCGAACGCCCCCGCCGGGCCGGGAGGGACCGCAGGCCCGGGCGGAGCGGATGACGGCCCGCGCCCGGCGACCGCCGAGGATCTGCTCGGCCGCTGGTACCCGGCCGACGGCGCCCACCGGGGCGCGGCGTTCGCCGAGTTCGACGCCGACGGCGGCTGGACCGGCTCGGACGGCTGCAACGGCCAGGGCGGTACCTGGGCCCTCGACCCGGACGGCACCTTCGCCGGGAGCGCCGGGCCGAGCACGCTGATCGCCTGCGACAACGTGCCGGTCGCCCGGTGGGTCGGCGAGGCCGGCCGCGCCGAGGCCGACGGCGGTGACCTGCTCCTGGTCCCCGCCACCGGCGACGTCCCCGCCCGCCTCGTCCGCGAACTGCCCTGACCTGCGCGAACCGCACGGATCCGGCCGGTGGTGCGTCGGGGTGAGCAGAGCAAAAGAGGGCGTCAGGCGGCCGGTCGGTGACGATCGGCCGCCCCGGAGTGGATCAGTGCGAGGACGCGGCGAGGAACTCGCGCAGCGTCGTGGTCCAGCGCTGCTGGGCGTCGAACAGCGGGCCGTGTCCGGAGCCGTCGAACCACTCGGTGCGCACCCGGCCGCCGGCCGCGGCGTAGCGGTCGAGCACGTCGCGGATCTGGGACACCATCTGCTGCGGCGGGAACTCGTCGGCGCCGGGCCAGCCGGGGATCAGACCGGCCCGGCCGAGCGTCCCGGCCTCGAGCATCGACCCGTCGGCGACGATCACGTCGTCGGAGCCGTGCGTCCACAGCACCGGCGGCTTGCGCTCCAGGTCGACGACGCCGTCCCACCGCAGGTGGCGCGGCGAGAGCGCGTTGAGCAGGCCGGTCGCGCCGGGGGCGAAACCGGGCCAGTGCGGTGACGCCGCCGCCGCTCCGGGGTAGCCGCCGTCGCCGATCACGGTCAGCAGGATCTCGTCGACCAGGACGTCCTCGCGCTCGGGCGGCAGTGTGAACGACGGCGACCAGTAGGTCTGGCGCATCACGTTGCGGATCGAGAACGGGCTGTCTCCCGTGCGGTCCCCGGCGCGCAGCCCGGCCACGAAGTCGGGGTGCGCCCCGGCCGCGCCGGAACCGGCGCCGTCGTCGTGCACGGGGGTGCCGTCGTCGCGGACGCCGCTGTAGCCGTAGGGGCCGACCGGGTCGACCAGGGTCAGCGACGCCGCGGGGTGCCGCAGGGCGTAGCGGGCGATCGCGCCGCCGCCGGTGGACCAGCCGACCAGGTGCGGCGGGGTGGTGACGCCGAGGGCGCGCAGCAGGGCGTCGACGTCGTCGGCCCAGTCGTCGAGGCCGCGGGTGGCGTCGAGCGGGGCGGGTTCGCTGCGCCCGAACGAGCGCATGTCCGGGGCCAGCACCCGGTAGCCGTCGGCGGCCAGGTCCGGCATCACGTGCTCGTAGAACCGGCCGGTGGAGAGGTTGCCGTGCACCAGCACGAGCGGCGGACCGTCCTCGGGACCCGCCCCCAGCAGGTGCATCCGGATCCGGTCGGTCGGCACCTCGCGCGCACGCACACCGGGCAGAAGGTCCACGACCGACGATCCTCGCGAGCCCCGCTCACCCGGTCAAGGAGTGGTTCGCTCGTCCGATCCGGTCGCGACCCGGCCCGGCGATTGTGGACAGCGGGTTGCGACTGGCAACGTCCCGGCTCTCGTCGGGGCACGGGTGCGGGGGCGCCCGGGAGGGTGGGGCGTGGTGCGCAGGACGATCGGCACGATCCTCACCGCCGTCGCGGTCACGCTGAGCACGGCGGCGACGGCACCGGCGGATCCGGGCCCGCCGGCGCCGGCTGGCCCCACCCCGACGATCACCTGGGGAACCTGCCGCGACGCGGCATCGGCACAGGCCGGCGCCGAGTGCGGGACGCTCGCCGTCCCGCTCGATCACGCCGACCCCGGCGGCGAGCAGATCCGGATCGCGGTCTCCCGGATCCGGCACACCGTCCCCGACGACCGCTACCAGGGCCCGATCCTGGTCAACCCGGGCGGACCGGGCGGACCGGGCGTCGGGCTGAGCCTGCTCGGCTCGCTGGTCCCGGAGGGTGCCGGCGGCGCCTACGACTGGATCGGCTTCGACCCGCGCGGGGTCGGGACCAGCGAGCCCGCGCTGAGCTGCGACGCCGACTACGGCGGCTACCGCCGGCCCGACTACCGCCCGGAGAACGGCGCGGTCGACGCCTGGCTGCCGCGCACCCGCGCCTACGCGCAGGCCTGCGCCGCGAAGGGCGGCGCGCTGCTGGAACACCTGCGCACCGAGGACACGGTGCGGGACATGGACCTGATCCGCCGGGCCCTCGGCGCCGAGGAGATCAGCTACTACGGCTACTCGTACGGCACGCTGCTCGGCCAGGTCTACGCCACGCTGTTCCCGGACCGGGTGCACCGGATGGTGCTCGACGGCGTCGTCGACCCCCGGGACTGGTGGTACGAGTCGAACCTGAACCAGGACGTCGCGTTCGAGCGCAACATCGTCACCTTCTTCGACTGGGTGGCCAAGAACGACGCCGTCTACGGACTCGGGAACACCGGCGGCGACGTCGAGAAGCGGTTCTACGACCTGCGCGAACGGTTCCGTACCGCCCCGGCCGGCGGCCTGATCGGGTCGTCGGAGTGGACCGACATCTTCCTGCGCGCCGGCTACAACGTCGCCGAGTACGCAGGTGTGGCCGACGCGTTCGTGGCGGGCGCCCGCGGGGACGCCGCCGCACTCAAGGCGGCCTACGACCAGGCCGGCTCACCCACCGACGACAACAACTACGCCGTCTACCTCGCCACCCAGTGCACCGACGCACCGTTCCCGCGGGACTGGACGACCTGGGAGGCCGACAACACCCGGGTGGACCGCGAGGCACCGTTCGAGACCTGGGGCAACGCCTGGTACAACGCGCCGTGCCTGGACTGGGCGGTGCCCCCGTCGGCGGCGCCGCAGGTCGCGGGCCGGCTCGCGACCGGCCCGCTGCTGATCTCCGAGACCTACGACGGCGCCACCCCCTACGAGGGCGCGCTGCAGGCCCGGCGCACGTTCGGCGGCTCGGCGCTGATCGAGGGCGTCGGCGGGCACTCGCACGCGACGTCGCTGTCCGGGGTGGCCTGCACCGACGACCGGGTCGCCGACTACCTGCTCACCGGCGCGCTGCCGCCGCGGGTCGACGGCGACCGGTCCGACGCGCAGTGCCCGCCCGCCCCGACGCCCGAGGCCACCCGGCCGTCGACCGGGAACTGACGGCCCGTATCGACGCCGAGATGCAGACCACGGTCGTCCCGGCGTCTCCGGGACCGCCCAGGTCTGCATCTCGGCGGGATCGGGGCGTCAGCCGGAGCCCGTCCCGGCGGGGGTGTTCGTGCGGTAGCCCCACAGGGCTGCCGTGTAGAGGACCCCGCCGAGCAGGGCGCCGAAGACCCAGGCGAACCCGCTCAGGCCCTCCAGCGCGGGCGTCCACACCGCGGCCAGCGAGAAGCACGCCGACACCGCGATGACCGCGATCGCCCGCAGGTTCCAGCCGCGGGTGTAGTGGTAGCGCCCGGCCGGGTCCATCGTGAACAGGTCGGCGACCTTCAGCGAACGGCGCTGCACGATGTAGTAGTCGGCGACCAGCACGCCGTAGAGCGGGGCGAGCAGCGCACCGAGGGTGTCGACGAACGTCGGCAGCCCGATCTGCTCGATCGTCGCCACCCACAGCCCGCCGATCACGAACCCGACGCCCGCGGTGATCAGCCCGCCACCCCGGAAGGAGATCCGGCGCGGCGCGAGGTTGCACAGGTCGTAGGCCGGCGGGATGAAGTTGGCGACCAGGTTGATCCCGATCGTGGCGACGACGAAGGTCACCGCGGCCAGGACGGTCAGGAACGGGTTGCCGACCAGCCCGACGATCTCGGCCGGGTTGGTGAGCGGTTCGCCCTGGCCGTCCTGCAGCACGATGTAGGCGCCGGCGGTGATGAACAGGCTCAGGAACGTGAAGAACGCCAGGCTGACCGGCAGCCCGGTGAGGTTCCCCCGCTTCATCGAGGCCTCGCTGCGGGAGAACCGGGAGAAGTCCCCGAAGTTGATGATGACCGCGGAGAAGTAGGCGATCATCGTGCCCATCACGCCGAAGAAGGCGGCGACCGCGGCCCAGCCCTGCACCTCGGAGTTGTCGAAGATCGCTCCGACGGCGGGGATCAGCTGGTCGCCTGCCTGCACCCAGATGACGGCCAGCAGCGCGATCATGACCAGGTAGACCGCCGGGCCGGCGAAGTTGAGGAACTTCTCGATCCACACGATCCCGCGGGCGAACAGCGCGATCTGCAGGATCGCGACCAGGGTGTAGGACACCCAGTCGACCCAGTCCATCCCGAGGAACACCGCGCGTCCGGAGTCGGCGGCGAAGGCGTTGATCGCCAGCGCGACGGCGGTCGAGGCGAAGTAGGTCTGCGCGCCGTACCAGAAGATCCCGACCACGCCGCGGATCAGCGCGGGGAACCGGGCCCCGACCACGCCCATGCTCGCCCGGGCCATCACCGCGTACGGGACGCCGTAGCGGACGCTCGGGATTCCCGTCAGATTGACGAGGAAGTTGACGAACGCGCCGGACAGCACGATGGCGGCGAACACCCACCACCCGTTGATCCCGGCGGTGATGAACAGGCTGGCGGCCAGGGTGTAGCCGGCCAGGCTCTGGATGTCGTTGGTCCAGACGTTGAAGATCGCGAAGGCGCCCCAGCGACGCTGCTCGGCCGGCAGTGGCGCGAGGTCGTCGTTGTACAGCGACGGGTGCGGGGCGTCGCCGACGTCCGTCTGGATGCTGGGCTGGCTCGACTCGGTCGGCCGGACGGCGGACATGGCGGCTCCCGGGCCTTGCATCGGGCGCGGCGGAGGACTCCGCGCTGGTCGACGGTCCCGTGTGAAGCTATGGCTTAACGATCGTTGCGTGGTTTCGTCCGGGTAACGGTTATCCGGGATCGTTCGCGCCGGGTGTCCGGGTTCCCCGCGACGCTGACGGTCGCCCAGACCGCCACCGCGACGTCCGCGGTCTCGTTCACCACCCGGTGCGGCCGGGTGGCGGAGAAGGACAGCGAGCCGCCGGCCGGGACCCGCACCGTGCCCTCGGTGAACTCGAAGGTGAGCTCGCCGCGGACGATGCTGCCGCAGTCGTAGCCGGTGTGGACCAGCATGCCGCCGTCCGGGCTGGACGAGGTGCCCGGCGGGTAGACGGACTCGAACAGGTCCAGGCCGGGGATGACGACCGGGGCCAGCCGCCGGTAGGTCACCCCCTCGCCGAGCCGGGCCGACGCGGCGCGTGCGGGCAGCGCCAGGTGCACCCCGTCGAGCGGTTCGGACACCTCGACCCCGCCCTCGGCGTCGGCCCGGCGGAACAGTCCGGCGTCGGTGAACACCGCCGAGACCGGTGCGCCGAGCGCGGAGAGGATCTCGACCAGCCGCTTGACCGAGGGCCGCATCGCGCCGGACTCGATCTGGGACAGCGCGCTCGCCGAGATGCCGACCTCACGGGCGACCGAGGACAGCGACCGGTTCGCCGACGTCCGGACGGCCCGCAGCCGGCTCCCGATCACCTCGGGGAGCGCCGTGTCGCTCATGGCGCCGATCGTAGTGAGCGGCTCTCACTTGAGTCCGGTGGTCGAGATCCCCCGGATCAGGTACCGCTGCGCGAAGGCGAAGAAGCACAGGATCGGGACCAGGGACAGCAGCGACATCGCCATCAGGGTGCCGACGCCCTCGCCGGACTCCGAGTCGACCAGCGCGTTCAGTGCCACCGGGACGGTGAACACGGAGTTCGCCGTCAGGTAGATGAGCTGGGAGAAGAAGTCGTTCCAGGTCCAGATGAAGGTGAAGATCGTCGTGGTGATCAGTGCCGGGCGCATCAGCGGCAGGATGATGTACCAGAACACCCGGAACGGACCGGCGCCGTCCACCCAGGCCGCCTGGTCCAGCTCACGCGGGATCCCGCGGATGAACTGGACCATCAGGAAGATGAAGAACGCGTCGGTGGCCAGGTCGCCGACGAGACGCTGTACGACGACATCAGGTCCGGTGCGGGCACCCAGAGCACGTCCGCCACGTCGCGCCGCGACCTCGGCGGCGTGCACCCGGGCGATCCGGACGCCCTCGCAGCGGTGGTGCAGGTCGAAGGCCTCGACCACGGGCTCGACTAACCACGGCGTCGGCACGCCGAGTAGGCCGGCCACGCGGGATCGTCGAGGTCGCCGACCCGGGGCAGGTCGTGGCCGGTGTCCGCGCGGAACCGGCGCGCCACCGGCTCCGAGGAGGACACCCCTTACCGACTCCCAGCGGTTGGCGAACAGCGCGTCCACGTCGTACTCGCGGGCGATCTCCGTCGCGATCCCGGTGATGTGCTCGCTCAGTTGGGTGCTGAAGGGGTCGGTCCAGTAGACCCCGGCATCGAGTCGTGCTCGATCGGCTCGCCGTGCTCGTCGCGTGCGAGCCACTCGGGGTGCGCCTCGGCCGCGTCGGCGTGGATGGCGTGCGGGTCGACCCGGGCCATGACGTGCATGTCCAGCTTCCGGGCCTCGGCGACCAGCGCGCCGAACGGGTCGCTGTCGCCCAGGTTGGCGCTGCGGTGGTGGAACGGCATCCGGGTCGGGTAGAAGGCCATGTAGCCGCCGGCGCTGAGGCACAGGGCGTTCGAGCGGGTGCGGCACATGACGTCGACCCGGAAGTCGATGTCGAAGGTGCCGGGATCGTCGTCGGTGAAGGTCACCTGCGTCCACCGCGTCGCGGAGTGGTGCCACGCCGCCGATCCGTTCGTGCCGACCACTGGTGCCGGACGGCGCGCGCCACGGTCGCGGGAGCGCCGGAGTGCCATGATGTCCACCCGCCGGGGCGGAATCGGATGCGTCACCCGGTGGGCGCCGGGGAAAGGAAGAACGCGTTGACCAGCACGGGCCCATTCAAGCTCGGAACGGCGTCACTCACGGACGCCCTCATCGAATCCGTTCGCGCCCGGATCATCAATGGGGACATCGCGCCGGGGGAGAAGATCACCGAGATCCGGCTCACCACCGAGTACCGGGTCGCGCGGTCGACGGCGAAAGCGTGCATCGAGCATCTGACGGGTCTCGGGCTCATCCGCCGGGTCGCCCACAAGACCGCGATCGTGCCCCGTCTCACCGAGTCCGAGATCGAGGACCTGTTCTTCAGCCGGTCCACGTTCGAGGCCACCGCAGCCGGTCATCTCGCCAGGTTGCGGCGGATCCCGGACGAGGTCAGCCGGGCTCAGCAGGCGATCGGGCTCGCCGTGGACCGGGGTGACTTCGCCGAGTCCGTGCAGGCCGACATCGCGTTCCACTGGGGGCTCGTGCACGGATTCGAGAGCGAGCGGCTGAGCCGCATGTACGAGATGATCTCGGGTGAGATCCACCTGACGATGGGGCAGTACAGCGCCCATCGCCGCACGTCGCCGTCCACGGTGATGGCCGAACACCAGGCGGTTCTGGACGCCATCACCGCGGGCGACGAGAAAGCGGCGTGCGCGGCGCTCACCGAACACATCCGGCTCGCGAAGGAACGGATCGTCGCCGAGCTCCGGGAAAGCGGGTGAGGTGCCGGTCCGCAGTTCTCAGGCCAGGTGCACGTATTCGTACTCGAACGGCTTCCCGTTGATCCCGTTGGACGGCGGCGCGATCCAGCCGGCGATCTTGCCGGGCTCGTAGACCGGTCGCATCAGGCTCTGGACGAACGTGCGGTCCGCCTCGGACGGCAGCCAGTCGTCGCGGCGGGCCTCCCAGGCGTCGGAGGACACCAGGTCGCCCTTCGGGGTCACGTGGTGGCCGCCGAAGATCCCCACCTCGCGGTTGAACCCGACGTGCGGCAGGTGGACGCGCTCGTCGAACCCGAACTTCTCCAGGATCCGGTTCCAGCGCTTCACCCCGGACCCGCAGTCCTTGACGTACTCGTTGCGCAGGTCCAGGTTCAGCGCCAGCAGCGCCGGGACCTCGTCGGTGACGACCTGGCCGTCGCGGACCCGCTCCATGCCGTAGCCGTCGTCGGTGAGGAGGTGGTCGTCGGCGCGGCGTTCCTCCTGCCAGCGGCCCTTGAGGCCGGCGGTGAAGTAGTTGGCCGCGTTGGTGGACTGCTCGGAGCCGAACAGGTCCAGCGACACCGAGTAGTGGAAGTTGATGTAGCGCTGGATCAGGTCCAGCGGGATGCCGCCGTGCGGGCCGACCTCGAGGGTGTCGTGCTCACGCATCAGCTCGCAGGTCCGCTCGACCACCCGGTCCACGCCGGTGGTGCCCACGAACATGTGGTGGGCCTCCTCCTTGAGCATGAACTCGCAGGTCCGCGAGAGCGGGTCGAACGCGGACTCCTTCAGCGTGCCGAGCTGGTACTTGCCGTCCCGGTCGGTGAAGTAGGTGAACATGTAGAACGCCAGCCAGTCCGGGGTCTCCTCGTTGAACGCCCCGAGGATCCGCGGCGAGTCGAGGTCACCGGAGTTGCGCTGCAGCAGCGCCTCGGCCTCCTCGCGCCCGGCCCGTCCGAAGTAGGCGTGCAGCAGGTAGACCATGGCCCAGAGGTGCCTGCCCTCCTCGACGTTGACCTGGAAGAGGTTGCGCAGGTCGTAGAGCGACGGTGCGGTCTCGCCGAGGCGGCGCTGCTGCTCCACCGACGCGGGCTCGGTGTCGCCCTGGATGACGATCAGCCGCTGCAGGTCGGCGCGGTACTCGCCGGGGACCTGCTGCCACACCGGTTCGCCGCGGCTCTCGCCGAACGCGATCCGCCGGTCGTCGCCGCGTTCGGAGAGGAACACGCCCCAGCGGTACTCCTCCATCGCGACGTGCCCGAACTGCGCCCACCCCTCCTTGCCGACGTCGACGGCGGTACGCAGGTAGACGTCCTGGGTCGGCACCGCCGGGCCCATCGTCTTCCACCAGTTCAGGAAGTTCGGCTGCCAGGACTCCAGCGCCCGCTGCAGCTTCCGGTCGCCGGCCAGGTCGACGTTGTTCGGGATCTTCTCGCCGTAGTCGATGGACACTGTGCGACTCCCTCAGACTCGCTTGCGATCGAAGTCGGCCCTGCGGCCGGTGCCGTACCTGCGGAGCGCGCCCTCCGGCCCGGAGGCGTTCGGGCGCACGAAGATCCAGTTCTGCCACGCGGTGAGCCGGGAGAAGATCCGGCTCTCCATCGTCTCCGGGCCGACGAACCGGTGGTTCGCCTCCATCCCGGTGAGCGCGTCCGGGGACAGCGACGCCCGCTCCTCGAGCATGATCCGGACCTCGTCGTCCCAGTCGATGTCGTCCGGGGCGTCGGTGACCAGCCCCAGGTCCAGGGCCTCACCGGCCTCGATGCGCCGGCCCGTCTCCTGCCGGAGCTTCGCGACGTGGTCGTCGTCGCCGTAGAACCGCGACGCCAGCCGGGACAGCCCGTTGCCCATCGGGAACGTGCCGAAGTTGCTCGCCGACAGCATGAGCTGGGCCTCGTCGCCCTGCTCGTCGCCGTCGATGGTGCCGTCGAGCATGTACTGCCGGTCGCAGGCCAGCGCCAGCTCCAGCAGCGCCCCGGCGAAGCAGGACCCCGGTTCGATCAGCGCGATCAGGCTGCGGCTCGTCACGTCCAGCCGCTTCAGGGTCCGCGCGAAGTACCGGCGGATCTCGTTGACCAGCCAGTCGTCGCCCGAGTGCTCGGCGATGACCCGCTCGAACGCCAGCGCGTCCTCGACGTCGCCGCGGGTGCGGATCACCCAGGTGCCCAGCTCCAGCTCGTTGGTCCGCAGCCGCAGGATCAGGTCGTCGAGCTCGCGGGTCATCGCCAGGGGCCAGAAGGCCGCGCCGAGCTCGCGGACCCGCTCGATGCTCTCCGGGACGCCGCCGTCCGGCCCGTCGATCGTGATCTCCACCAGCCCGCGCTCGCGGTCCAGGTCCGCGTGCACGTGGGTGTAGGAGATCCGGTCCGCGGCCTCGGTGCGGGACAGCGGAGGCAGGTCGATGCCGGGCCCGCCGGGCAGCCGCGACGACTCCGCGGCCGCCGACGCGGCCCGCTCGGCCACCGTCTCGTCCCACCGGCGCTTGGGGATCACCTCGTCGACGAGGCGCCACTCGACGGCCTGCTTCCCGCCGAACCCCTCGGACTTGGTGGCGAAGACGTCGGCGCGGTCCTTGCGGACCCGGCGCTTGTCGGTGACCCGGGTCAGCCCGCCGGTGCCGGGCAGCACGCCGAGCAGCGGCACCTCGGGCAGCGCGACGGTGGAGGAGTTGTCGTCGATCAGCAGGATCCGCTCGCAGGCCAGCGCCATCTCGTAGCCGCCGCCGGCGGCGGTGCCGTTCAGCGCGGCGATCCAGGTCTGGCCGGAGTGCGCGGTCGCGTCCTCGATCGCGGCCCGGGTCTCGTTGGTGAACTTGCAGAAGTTCACCTTCCACGGGTGCGGGGAGCCGGCCAGCATGCGGATGTTCGCGCCGGCGCAGAAGTTGCGGTCCTTCCCGCTGGTGAGGACGACGGCGCGCACCTCGGGGTGGCTGAACCGCAGTCGCTGGACGATGTCGTACAGCTCGATGTCGACGCCGAGGTCGTAGGAGTTCATCTTCAGCTCGTAGCCCGGGACGAGGCCGCCGGCCTCGTCGACGTCGAGCACCACCCGGGCCGTGCCGGGCGTCTCCTCGTCGATCTCGAGGCGCCAGTGCCGGTAGCTCCCGGGGTCCCGGTCGAAGTCGACCACGACGGAGCCTTCCTCGGTCGTGGGATCGGCATCGGTCATGGCCGGAGCGCCTCCTCGCGTCGTCGCGACTCGCCAAAGACTACAACAACCTGACGCGACGACGGAAGAGTGTGGAGTGTTCGCGGTCGCGATCGGTGTCCGGCGACCGCGTCCCGTGCCGGTGCGGGCCTGCGACCGTCCGCGGCATGCGCATCTCGTCGCCGGCGGGCCCGGTTCGACTCCTGGTCCTGACCCTGCTCCTGACCGTTCTCGCCGGCTGCGGTGCCGCCGGCGCCGCAGCTCCCGCGGCCGGCCCCGCGGAGGTGGACTGGGCGGCGATCGATCCGTGCGGGCTGCTCCCGCCCGCGGACCGTTCCGCGCTGGGGCTCGGCGGTGACCCGCGGGCGATCACGGGCCCGCCCGCGGGATGCCACTTCACGCCGTCCCGCGACGAGGTGGCGTCCGGCGACGCCGGCATCTCCGGACCGATGATGGGCGTGCAGATGACGGTCGTGACCGGGGACGGCGGGTTCGACGACCTCGCGACCCGGGCGCGGGCGGAGGGGGAGCCGGTCGAGGACGCCGTGGTGGCCGGCCTCCCCGCCGTCCGGAGCGGCGAACCCGGCCCGGTGTGCGTCCTCGTGCTCGACGCTCCGGGGGCCGGGCTGCTGATCTTCGGTGACGGTGGGTGCGACACCGTCACCCGCGCCGCCGAAACCGCCCTGGCGAACCTGCCGGGCGCGTGACCCGTGGCGCGAACGCCCTCGATGGGTACACCGGCGTCCCCGTCCGAAGATCGAACCACCCCTGTGTGCCCTCACCGCCTCGTGGGACCGGCTCCGGCCGGGATCTGTTTGCGGAGCTCGCCGACGTCGTTGGGCGCGAACCCGTGTGCGGTCAGCCATCCGGTGACCTGTTCGGGGTCCGGGTGGCCGTGCGGGACGACGTTGTAGACGTAGTTCAGCCGCCGTCGCCCCGCCTCGGCCTCCAGGTGGGAGAGCACGAACGAGCCCACGCCGGAGCGCCGGACGTCGGGGTGGACCAGGACGAGGATCTCGGCGTCGCCCCACGACCCGTCGAGCCGGCCGTACCCGACGGTCCGGCCCGCGCCGTCCTCGACCCGCCACCACTCGTCGCCGAGCGGGTCGCCGTCGCCGGGGCTGCCCAGCCCGAACAGTGCCGGGTCCAGTCCGGACAGGACGGTCGCCTTGCCGTCGTCCCAGCTCGCCGGGGTCTCCGGGATCCATTCCCACGTGTGCACGCCGGCCTCCTCGCCGTCTCGGTCAGGGCACCGGCCGTTCAGACCACCGGCTCGGGTTCGGCCGGGCGCCCGGACACCAGGTCCGCGGCCCGGGCGCGCAGCCGGAAGCGCTGGATCTTCCCGGTCGCCGTCTTCGGCAGCTCGCCGACGGTGACGACCTCGCGCGGTCGCTTGAACGCGGCGAGCCCGTCCCGGCAGAACGCCACGAGCTCGGCGGGCGACGGCGCGGAGCCGGCGTCGCGGGGGACGACGAACGCGACCGGCTTGTCCAGCCCGTCCGCGTCCGGCACGCCGACGACGACCGCCTCCGCCAGCCCGGGGTGTTCCAGCAGCCGGGTCTCGACCTCGGCGGGGGAGACCCAGATGCCGCCGACCTTGAGCACGTCGTCGGCGCGGCCGAGACAGGTCCAGGACCCGTCCTCGCCCCGGACGTACTGGTCGCCGGTCCGCATCCAGCGGCCCTGGAAGACCAGCCGGTTCACCTCGGTCCGGCACCAGTAGCCGGTGCAGACCGAGTCCCCGGCGACGTAGAGCATCCCCTGCTCCCCGGCGCCGTCGATCACCGAACCGTCCGGGCGGCGCAGCTGGACCTCGTAGCCGGGGACCGGGAACCCGGAGCTGCCGGGCACGACCTCGCCGGGCCGGTTCGAGATGAAGATGTGCAGCGCCTCGGTCGAGCCGATGCCGTCGAGCACCTCGAAGCCGTACCGGTCGCGGACGCCGTGGAACATCCGGGCCGGCAGCGTCTCCCCGGCCGAGGCGCCGCGGCGCACCGTCGCGAACCGCTCCGGGGGTAGTTCCGCGGCGATCATCGGGCCCCAGAAGCTGGGGACGGCGAAGAACAGCGTCGCGCCGTGCTCGGCGGCGAGGCGCGAGTAGGACTCCGGGGTCGGGCGGGACGGCTCCAGCACCGCGCACGCCCCGGCCGCGAGCGGGAAGAACATGCTGTTCCCGATGCCGTACGCGAAGAACAGCTTGGCCACCGAGAGGCAGACGTCGTCCGGCCGGATGCCGAGCACCTGCGCGCCGTAGGTCTCGCCGACGACGCGGATGTCGGCGTGCCGGTGCATCGCGCCCTTGGGCTTGCCGGTGGTGCCGGAGGTGTAGAGCCACAGCGCCTGCGACTCGTCCCAGGTGGGGTGCGGGTCCGGCATCGGTGTGCCGCCGCCACCGCCGCTCGCGAGCAGGCCGTCCCAGGTCAGGGCGGCGACCCCCGGTGCGGTGACCGGCGCTGCGGTGCCCGTGAGCACCACCCGCTCGAGGTCGGGCGCGCCCGCGCACGCCTCGGTCAGCGCGTCGGCGAACGCGGCGCCGCCGATCACCGTGGTCGCCCGCGAGTCCCGGACGAGCACGGCCAGCTCGCGGCCGGTCAGCATCGTCGAGCACGGGACGGCGACCGCGCCCGCCCACATCGCGCCGAGGATCGCGGTGAACAGCTCGACGTCGTCGGGCATCACGAACAGCACCCGCTGCTCGGGCCGGACCCCGGCCGTCCGCAGCGCGCCGGCGACCGCGCGGACCCGGTCGGTGAGCTCGGCGTAGGTGAGCGAGCCGGCCGGGAACCGGACGGCGGTGCGGTCGCCGTCGCCGGCCTCGACCCGGGCGGCGGTGAGGTGGGCGGCCGCGTTGAAGACGTCCGGGGCGGAAGCGGCCGGGGTGTCAGCGCTGACATCAGCCATGGTGGGTGGCTCCTGTGCCGGTCGGGAGCATGTGATGCTACACACATCCGACGTGGCGTCAACGGGTTGTAGATCGTTGTCGGGGCACCGGAACGGCAGGCGTGGAGGAGGTCCGTAGGCTCGCCGGACGTGGGGACCCTCGTCAGCTTTCACGCCCATCCCGACGACGAGTCGATCGGCACCGCCGGCACGCTCGCCAAGGCCGCGGCACTCGGGCACCGCGTCGTGCTCGTGTTCGCCACCCGCGGCGAGCTCGGCGAGCCGGTGCCCGGCGTCCTCGCCGACGGCGAGCAGCTGTCGGTGCGCCGTTCCGCGGAGTGCTTCGCCTCGGCCAAGGAGCTCGGTGTCGCCCGCGTCGAGTTCCTCGGCTACGTCGACTCCGGGATGATGGGCGAGGCGAGCAACGACGCGCCGTACTGCTTCTGGCAGGCCCCGGTCGAGCACGCGGCGAAGCGGCTCGCGCTGATCTGCGAGGAGGAGGAGGCCGACGTCCTCACCACCTACGACGACAACGGCGGCTACGGCCACCCCGACCACATCCAGGTGCACCGGGTCGGTGCCCGCGCCGGGGAGCGGGCCGGGGTCCCGGTCGTCGCGCAGAAC
Source organism: Pseudonocardia nematodicida (assembly GCF_040105385.1). Classification (NCBI taxonomy): domain Bacteria; kingdom Bacillati; phylum Actinomycetota; class Actinomycetes; order Pseudonocardiales; family Pseudonocardiaceae; genus Pseudonocardia; species Pseudonocardia nematodicida. Next base: position 215,687 of record NZ_JBEDNQ010000013.1, on the reverse strand, counting down.
ACCACCAACCGGGACTGGCTGATCCGCGGCATGAAGGGGCTCCAGAAGGAGCGCGGCTCCGAGATCGAGATCCCGGAGATCCCGGACGACGGCTCGTTCGGCAAGCCCGAGTCGGAGATCACCCACCGGGTCGAGGCCGTCGAGTACGCGGAGACCAAGCGGGCCTCGATGCGGGCGCACGCCAGCCAGATGGGGCCGGAGCACTTCATGCTGACGATGCCCGAGCCGGTCTTCGCCATGGGGCTGGGCACCGAGTTCTACATCGTCGACTCCCCGCCCAACCCGGCCACGGCGCCGGAGCTGTGGACCGAGGTGTTCGAACCCCTTCGCTAGGGCGTCATGCGTGAGCCGGCTCGCGGGAGCGTTCCGCGCGCCGGTCCCACCAGCCCATCAGCGCCCGGTGCGCGGGCTGCTCGACCGTCCGGGTCAGTGCCCAGCCGAGCAGCAGTGCGGCCGTCACCATCGCGGCGGACTGCAGCACCGGCCCGACGCCGAGGTCCTGCAGCCGTCGCATCAGCACGTAGCCGACGGTCTGGTGCATCAGGTACACGCCGTAGGAGATGCCGGCCAGCCACTGCAGTGCCGAGGCGAACGGCGCCGGGGTCCACGACCCGGGCCGCGGCAGCCGCGAGACCACGGCGACCAGCGCGATGCCGGCGCAGACCCCGGCCGCGGCCGTCGCGTCGACCCGCAGCACGCCGTCCGGGCCCTCGGCGAACCCGTGCACGAACTGGGCGGCGCCGCACAGGGCGAGCAGCGCCAGCGCGTGCGGGGTGCCCAGCCGGCGGGTCGACCACATCCACACCGCGATGCCGGCGGCGAACAGGTGCAGCCGGTGGAACCCGAACCCGTCGACGATCATCCGGTACCACTCGGGCGGCGGCGCCAGCTCGCCCGGCGCGGCCCGCAGCGGCCACTGCAGCAGCGGCACCAGCACCAGCGCCCAGGTCAGGATCCGCACCCGCGCCCCGGAGGCCCAGCGCGTCGTGCCCAGCACCGCGGCCGCGGTGAAGGCCATCAGCTGCAGCGGCAGCGTCCAGAACGCCGGGTCCAGCCAGGGGAACCGCACGACGTCCCAGTTGCCGAGCATCAGCCAGTTCCAGGCGAGCTCCCGGATCCGCGGCCCGCCCCAGTCGTCCGGGGCGAGGAACCGCAGCGTGATCCAGGCCACCGGGACGGCGACCAGGAACGCCGGCAGCAGCCGCGCGACGCGTCCCCACCAGTAGCGGCCCGCCGGCTGCCGCCCGAGCGTCGCGCACGCGAAGTACGCGGAGACGACCAGCAGCAGGCTCGCGCCGATCTGGTGGTCGAACGAGACGGGGCGCGGGGCCAGGTCCGGATGCAGGACCGGGCCGAGGTGGGTGGCGTGGTAGAGCACCACGAGCAGGACGAAGCCGATGCGCAGCGCGTCCCAGCCGGGCTCCCGGCGCCGGCGGGATCCCGCCGGGGGAGCAGGCGGTGGCACGACCATCGGAGGACACGGTATTCACGGCCCGGGCGGTTCCGACGGCCGGGGGCGGGATGGGGCCGGATCCCCCGGTCGTGCGGTGGCGGCGGCCCTGCCCGAACGCTCCCGGGGTGGTCGTTCTACCCTTCGTAGAGCACAATCGTCGGGCATCGTGCGCCCGGTCGCGAGACGGGCCCGATGCGGTCCCGTGCGGATCCGTGTGGATCACCGCCGACCGGTCGGGCGACGCCCGCCGGTCGGAGGCTAGAGTCCACGCGTCCGCGAGGACGTGCTCAGGTCAGGCAAGTGCAGGAGGCCCAGGTTGACAGCCGTCGAGCCCAAGCCGATCTCGACGCGCCCGTATCCGGCGCGCCGGACGGGCAAGGGATCCACGTTCCTCAGGATGCTGAGGACGACGGATCCGAAGGACATCGCGATCCTGTACATGTTCACGTCCTTCGCCTTCTTCCTGGCGGGTGGCGCGATGGCGCTGCTGATCCGGGCGGAGCTGGCGCGGCCGGAGCTGCAGTTCCTGTCGACCGAGCAGTACAACCAGCTGTTCACCATGCACGGCACGATCATGCTGCTGCTGTACGCGACGCCGGTGCTGTTCGGCTTCGCGAACTACATCGTGCCGCTGCAGATCGGTGCCCCCGACGTCGCGTTCCCGCGGCTGAACTCGTTCTCGTACTGGCTGTTCCTGTTCGGCGGCCTGATCGTGCTGTCCGGGTTCCTGACCCCCGGTGGCGCCGCCGACTTCGGGTGGTTCGCCTACACCCCGCTGTCCGACGCGGTCCGCTCGCCCGGCCCGGGCGGTGACCTCTGGATCATGGGTCTGGTCGTCTCCGGTCTGGGCACGATCCTCGGTGGCGTCAACTTCATCACCACGATCGTCTGCATGCGCGCGCCCGGCATGACGATGTTCCGGATGCCGATCTTCACCTGGAACATCTTCGTGACCGCGATCCTGATCCTGATCGCGTTCCCGATCCTGACCGCCGCCCTGATGGGCCTGGCGGCGGACCGGCACCTCGGTGCGAACGTGTTCAACCCGGAGAACGGCGGCGTGGTGCTCTGGCAGCACCTGTTCTGGTTCTTCGGCCATCCCGAGGTCTACATCGTCGCGCTGCCGTTCTTCGGCATCGTGTCCGAGATCTTCCCGGTGTTCTCCCGGAAGCCGATCTTCGGCTACAAGAGCCTGGTCTTCGCGACGATCGCGATCGCGGCCCTGTCGGTCGCGGTGTGGGCGCACCACATGTACGCCACCGGCGCGGTGCTGCTGGCCTTCTTCTCCTTCACGACCTTCCTGATCGCCATCCCGACCGGCGTCAAGTTCGTGAACTGGATCGGCACCCTGTGGAAGGGCAAGATCACCTACGAGACGCCGATGCTGTTCTCGGTCGGCTTCCTCGTCACGTTCCTCTTCGGTGGCCTCACCGGCATCCTGCTCGCGATGCCGCCGGTGGACTTCCACGTCTCGGACACCTACTTCGTCGTCGCGCACTTCCACTACGTGCTGTTCGGCACGATCGTGTTCGCGACCTACGCCGGCATCTACTTCTGGTTCCCGAAGATGACCGGCCGGTTCATGGACGAGAAGCTGGGCAAGATCCACTTCTGGCTGACCTTCGTCGGGTTCCACCTGACGTTCCTGGTGCAGCACTGGCTGGGCAACGAGGGCTACCCGCGCCGGTACGCCGACTACCTGCCGATGGACGGCTTCACGACGCTGAACATGATCTCGTCGATCGGCGCGTTCGTGCTCGGGTTCTCGACGCTGCCCTTCATCTACAACGTGTTCAAGAGCTACCGGTTCGGCCGGGTCACCGACAAGGACGACCCGTGGGGCTTCGGGAACTCGCTGGAGTGGGCGACCTCGTCGCCGCCGCCGCGGCACAACTTCACCGAGCTGCCCCGGATCCGCTCCGAGCGCCCGGCGTTCGACCTGCACTACCCGCACCTGGTCGAGCGGGCCCGCGCCGAGGCGCACGTCGGACACCGGGCGGCGCCGTCCGAGGTCGTGGCCCAGGAAGTGGGCAAGGAATCGATGCCGGACGACGACCCCAAGTCCAACTGACGTGGCGGAAGCCCGTCCCGGTCCGGCCCGGTCCACCGTGCTCGTCACGGTGACCGGGCCGGACCGTCCCGGTGTCAGCTCCGTCCTGTTCGCCGCGCTCACCGCCGCCGGGGTCGAGCTGCTCGACCTCGAACAGGTCGTGGTCAACGGCCGGCTCACCCTCGGCGCCCTGGTGGTGCCCGAGGGCGACCCCGAGGAACTGCAGGAGTCCGTCGGCGCCGCGATGGACTCCATCGACATGTCGGTGCACATCGAGATCCAGCGCGACGGCGAGCGGGACGCGCGCCCGCGCTCGACGCACGTCGTGACGGTGCTGGGCCGGCCGATCACCGCCCGCGCGTTCGGCGCCATCGCCGCCGAGCTGGCCGCGGTGGACGCCAACATCGACTCGATCCGCCGGGTCGCCGACTACCCGGTCACCGGGCTCGAGCTGCTCGTCTCGCCGGTGCCCGAGGGCGACGCCGACGCCTACCCGCCCGGCACCCTGCGCCGGCGGCTGGTGAAGGTGGCCCGGCAGGCCGGCGTCGACGTCGCGGTGTCCCGGGCCGGGCTGGCCCGGCGCAGCAAGCGCCTCATCGTCTTCGACGTCGACTCCACGCTGATCCAGGGCGAGGTCATCGAGATGCTCGCGGCCCGCGCCGGCGCGGACGTCGAGGCGCAGGTCCGGGCCGTCACCTCCGAGGCGATGGCCGGGAAGCTGGACTTCACCGAGTCGCTGACCCGCCGCGTCGCCGTCCTGGAGGGGTTGCCCGCCTCGGTCGTCGACGAGGTCGCCGCGGAGATCGAGCTGACCCCCGGCGCCCGCACCACGATCCGCACCCTGCGCCGCCTGGGCTACCGGTGTGGCGTCGTCTCCGGCGGGTTCACCCAGGTCATCGCCCCGCTGGCCGACGAGCTGAAACTCGACTTCGTCGCCGCGAACGAGCTGGAGATCGCCGACGGGCGCCTGACCGGCCGGGTGACCGGCGAGGTCGTCGACCGGGCCGGGAAGGCCGTCGCGCTGCGCCGGTTCGCCGACGCGCACGAGATCCCGGTCGAGCAGTGCGTCGCGGTCGGCGACGGGGCCAACGACATCGACATGCTCTCCGCGGCGGGCCTCGGGGTGGCGTTCAACGCCAAGCCGGCCCTGCGGGACGTCGCCGACACCTCGGTGTCGGTGCCCTACCTCGACGTCGTGCTGTTCGTCCTCGGCATCACCCGCAGCGAGGTGGAGGCCGCGGACGCCGACGAGGGCGTGCTGCGCCGGGTGCCGATCGCGTGACCGGTTCCGTGCTGGACCTGCTCGCGGGGCGGTACGGGACGGGCGCGCGACCCCGGGCGATCCCGCCGGAGGCCGACGGGGTCGTGCGCGCCATGCCGGTCGTGCTGCGGATCGAGCGGGACCCGCTCCCGGCACGCACCCCGCTGCTGGAGGCGGCCGCGACGGCGGCGGTCGCGGTGTGCCTCGACCCGCGCGCACTGCCCGGCGGCGAGTGGCACGACGCGGTCGAGACCTGGATCGACGGCCGGATCCGCAAGATCGCCCGCCGGGCCCGGGGCGCGCACTGGCGTGCCGTGCAGGAGCTGCCCGGGGTGACCGTCGGGATCGGCGGCGCCGAGGTCCGGGCACTGCTGCCCGGCCCGGTCGACGACGTGCCGAGGACGGTGTCCCGGCTGCAGATCGGCGGCACCGAGCTGGAGCCCGACGAGCCGGGCCCGGTCCCCGCCGGCGCGCCCCGGGTCCTGCTGAACCCGCACGTGGAGATGACCGTCGGGAAGGCCGCCGCGCAGGTCGGGCACGCCAGCATGATCCTCGGCGCGCTGCGCGGCTGGCCGGTGGTCGACCCGGCGGACGTGCCCCGCTTCGCGGTGCGGACCCCGGCGGTGGGCGAGTGGGACCGGCTGGTGGCCGATCTCGAGGCGGGCGCCCCCGGCATCGCCGCGGTCCGCGACGCCGGGTTCACCGAGGTCGACCCCGGCACCGTGACCTGCCTGGCCCTCCCGCAGACCGCCTGATCACGGATTCGGCGCGGGTCAGACGGTCGTGGTCAGGGTGACGTCGACGTTGCCGCGGGTGGCCTTCGAATAGGGGCAGACCTGGTGGGCGGCCTCGACGAGCTGCTCCGCCTCGGCCTTGTCCATCCCGGGCAGGTGCGCGGTGAGGTCGGCGGCGACGTGGAAGCTGACGTCGTCGGGCTGGAGCTGGACGGTCGCCGTCACCGTGGTGCCGTCGGGCACGGTGACCTTCTCGTTGCCCGCGGCGAGCCGCAGCGCGCCGTGGAAGCAGGCGGCGTAGGCGGCGGCGAACAGCTGCTCGGGGTTGGTCGCCCCGCCCGGTCCGCCGAGCTCCGGGGGCATCTTCAGGTCCTGGTCGATGAAGCCGTCGTCGGTGCGGACGTGGCCGTCCCGGCCGCCGCCGGACGAGGTCGCCTCCGTGGTGTAGCTCGGCATGGCCGTGTGCTCCTCACGTCGTCGTGCGTGCATCGGTTGCGCACAACGTATCGTCCGGGTCAGGCTTCCCGCAGCCGCTGCAACGCGCCGCGGACCTTCTCCGGGTCGCTGGTCTCCCAGAACGGCGGCAGCGACGCCCGCAGGAACCCGCCGTAGCGGGCGGTCGCGATCCGCGGGTCCAGGATCGCGACGACGCCCCGGTCGTCGGTCGCGCGCAGCAGTCGGCCCGCGCCCTGGGCGAGCAGCAGCGCCGCGTGCGTCGCGGACACCGACAGGAATCCGTTGCCGCCGCGGGCGTCGGTGGCCTTCTGCCGGGCGGCGACCAGCGGGTCGTCCGGGCGCGGGAACGGGATCCGGTCGATGATCACCAGCGACAGCGACGGCCCGGGGACGTCGACGCCCTGCCACAGCGACAGCGTCCCGAACAGCGACGTCTCGTCGTCCTCGGCGAACCGCTTGACCAGCAGCATCGTCGAGTCCTCGCCCTGGCACAGCAGCGGCGTGTCCAGCTTCGGCCGCAGCGCCTCGGTGGCCTGCTTGGCGGCACGGGTGGAGGAGAACAGGCCCAGCGTCCGGCCGCCGGCCGCGCGGACCAGGCCCTCGATCTCGTCGAGGGTCTCCGGAGCGAGCCCGTCCCGGCCGGGGGAGGGGAGCCGCTTCGCGAGGTAGAGGATCCCGGACCTGCCGTGCGCGAAGGGGGAGCCGACGTCGAGTCCCTGCCAGCGCGGCGCCTCCGGGTCCTGCACCGGACCGTGCCCCTCCGGGGTGGTCGGCGGGGTGTCGCCACGCTCCTTCGGCTGCGACGCCGGGAGCCCCCACTGCCGGGCCAGCGCGTCGAACGACCCGCCCAGCGCCAGGGTCGCCGAGGTCAGCACGGTGGTGCGTGCGTTGAACAGCTTCTCCCGCAGCAGCCCGCCCACCGACAGCGGCGCGACGCGCAGCACCTTGTACCGGCTGCCGTCGGGGCCCTGCTCGCCCAGCCACACGACGTCGCGCCGCTTCGCCGCGTCCGCTTCCTTGAACGTCTCCACCAGCCGCATCGCGGTCTCCGACACCTCGTCGAGCAGCGCCTGCGCGAGCTTGCGCGCGGCGGCGCCGTCGGGGTCGGCGTCCTCGGCGGCGCCACGCCGCCCGCCCATCGCCTGCCGGCAGCCCGCGGCGGCCTCCAGGATCGCGTTCAGCGCGCCCGCGGCCGGGGTCGGCAACGACTCCCAGCGGGCCGGCGTCAGATCCTCGAGCACGGCGCCGAGCCCCTCGCCGGACTCGGCGAGCCGGTCGGCCAGCTCCTGGTCGACGAGCTTGCCGCAGCGCCGCGCGGCCGCGGCGACGGTGCCGGCGGTCAGCTCGGCGGTGGCCGCGCCGGTCACCCGGTCGACGAGCTCGTGCGCCTCGTCGACGACGACGGCGTCGTGCTCGGGCAGCACCTGGGCCTCGCCCATCGCGTCGATCGCGAGCAGCGCGTGGTTGGTGACGACGACGTCGGCCCGCCCCGCCTCGCCGCGCGCCTTCTCCGCGAAGCAGTCCTCGCCGGCCGGGCAGCGGGAGGCGCCCAGGCACTCCCGCGCGGTGACCGACACCTGCCGCCAGGCCGCGTCCGGGACGCCGGGGACGACCTCGTCGCGGTCGCCGGTCTCGGTGTCCGACGCCCACTCGTGCAGCCGCTTGACGTTGCGGCCCAGCGCGGAGACCGCGAACGCGTCGAAGAGCTGGTCGGCCTCGTCGGCGCCGTCGTCCATGTCGCCGTGCAGCTTGTTCAGGCACAGGTAGTTGCGACGGCCCTTGAGGATCGCGAACGTCGGCTCCCGGCCGAGCGAGGACTTCAGTGCCTTCGCGACCCGGGGCAGGTCACGGTCGACGAGCTGGCGCTGCAGCGCGATCGTCGCGGTCGAGATCACCACCGTGGTGTCCCGGGCGATCGCGTGCCGGATCGCGGGGACGAGGTAGGCCAGCGACTTGCCCGTGCCGGTGCCGGCCTGCACGGCGAGGTGCTCGCCGGAGGACAGCGCGCGGCGGACGGCGTCGGCCATCCGGTCCTGGCCCTCGCGGCGCGACCCGCCGACCGAGGAGACCGCGACCTCCAGCAGCTCGTGCACGCCGGGGAGGTCTCTGGTGGGCACGGGAGCGGGCACCGGACGAGGCTACCGAGCCCTCCGCGGGAGCGGGGCGGGACCGGCGAGGCCTTGACGAGGGTGAACGGGACGGTCACACGGTGTCACGAAGGGCGGCCGGTCGTGGGTGATCACCGACACATCGTCACGATAGGGGCTGTGACAGCAACGATCTCCACGCAGACCACGGCGGTGCCCGAGGCCGGGACGTTCCCGATCCTGGTCGAGCACGAGGCCCGCTACGCCGACCTCGACGCGAGCCGCCGGATCGGGCGTGACGCCCTGGTCCGCTGGTTCGAGGACGCCCGGGTCGCCGTCGAGCACGACGCCTTCGGTGCGGACCTGCAGACCCGCATGCAGTCGCAGGTCGGGATCCTGCTCGCCGCGATCAAGGTCGACGTGCTCGCCCCGCTGACCGTCGCCGGCCGCTACCGGATCGGCGTCGGCGTCAGCCACATCGGGACGACCTCGTTCAGCTACAGCTACGCGGTGTTCTCCGGCGACGACGTCGTCGCCACCGCCGAGTCGACCTCGGTGCTCACCGAGGACGGCCGTCCCGCGCCGCTGCCGGACGACGTCCGCACCGCGCTCGACGGCATCCGGATCGACGCGCCCGCCCCGACCCGTCCGGAGCGCGGGGACGCCCGCCGGGTCCGCGAGAACTATCCGTTCCGCTGGGACGTCCGCACCCGGTTCTCCGACATCGACACCAACCGGCACGTGAACAACGTGGCCCTGGCCTCCTGGTACCTCGACGGCCTGGCCGAGCTGCACACCGACGTCCTCGGCTACCCGGCCGGTGGCCCGCTGGACGGGCTGTCGCCGTCGTCGCTGTCGGTGCAGTACCTGGCCCAGGTGCAGTACCCGGGCATCTACCAGCTCCGCGTCGCGGTCGAGGAGATCGGCGAGGACACCGTCCGCTACGTCTGCGGGCTGTTCGACGGCCGCGAGCTGATCGGGCTCGCCGAGGCGGAGGGCTTCCACCACGCCCCCGGCGAGGACGGCGACCCGGTCCGCCTGGCCGAGGCGCTGGCTCCGTTCCGCTTCAAGGCCTGAACCCCGGCGGCCGGGACGGCGGACGACCGTCCCGGCACCGCCCCGGCCGGCTCAGCGCCGGTCGAGACCACCGCGCGCGACCAGCTGGGACGCGATGACGTTGCGCTGGATCTCGTTGGTGCCCTCGCCGACGATCATCAGCGGGGCGTCCCGGAAGTAGCGCTCGACGTCGTACTCGGTGGAGTACCCGTAGCCGCCGTGGATACGCACCGCGTCCAGCGCCACCTCCATGGCGATCTCGGACGCGAACAGCTTCGCCATCCCGGCCTCCATGTCGCAGCGCCGGCCGGCCTCGTACTTCTCGGCGGCGTGCAGGATCAGCTGCCGGGCGGCGGTGACCTTGGTGGCCATGTCGGCGAGATGGTTGCCGACCGACTGGTGACGCCAGATCGGTGTGCCGAACGACTCGCGCTCCTGGGCGTAGCGCAGGGCGTCCTCCAGCGCGGCGTCGGCGACCCCGAGTGCACGCGCCGCGACCTGGATGCGGCCGGTCTCCAGGCCCTTCATCATCTGGGCGAAGCCGCTCCCCTCGACCCCGCCGAGGACGGCGTCGGCGGGCACCTGCATGTCGTCGAAGACCAGCTCGCAGGCCTCGACGCCCTTGTAGCCGAGCTTGGGCAGGTCCTTCGACACGGTCAGCCCGGGGCCGTGCTCGACGAGCAGCACCGAGATGCCCGCGTGCCGGGGCTCGGCGTCGGGGTCGGTCTTGCAGAGCAGCGCGATCAGCCCGGAGCGCCGGGCGTTCGAGATCCAGGTCTTGGACCCGTTCACCACGTAGCCGCTGCCGGTCGGCCGCGCGTGGGTGGCCATCGCCTGCAGGTCCGAGCCGCCGCCCGGTTCGGTGAGGGCCATGGTCGCCCGGAGCTCGCCGGTGGCCATCCGCGGGAGGTAGCGGTCCTGCTGCTCCCGGGTGCCGAACGCCACCAGGAGCTTGGCGACCACGGTGTGCCCGCCCATCGCCCCGGCGAGGCTCATCCAGCCGCGGGCCAGCTCCGCGGTGACCAGGGCGTAGCAGGGCATCGACACCGGGGCCTCGCCCCAGGGCTCGGGGATCGCGAGGCCGTAGATGCCGAGCTCCTTCATCTGCTCGATCCACTTCTCGGGATAGGCGTTCGCGTGCTCGACCTCCCGGACCTGCGGTCGCACCTCCCGGTCGACGAACTCGCGCACCGTGTCGACGACGGCCTGTTCCTCGATGTCCAGCACACCCATGGTCCGCGCTCCCGCTGTGTCGCTGAGGTGTCGGTCGATGACGTGTCGGTCGATGACGTGTCGGGGCCGGCGGTCAGCCGCCGTCGACGGTGACGCCGGCCTCGGCCAGCTGCGCCAGCGCCCGCTCGGTGGTCCCCGGCGCGACGCCGGCGCAGTACCCGAGCAGCACGGTCGTCGCCAGGCCCAGCCGGGAGGCGTCCAGTGCGGTCGCGCGGACGCAGTGGTCGGTCGCCAGCCCGACGACGTCGACCGCGGTGACGCCGCGCGCGTCGAGCCAGTCGGACAGCGGCTCGCCGGACTCGTTCTCGCTGGCACCCTCGAAACCCGAGTAGGCGCTGGTGTAGGCGCCCTTGTCGAAGACGCACTCGACCGGCGCCACGTCCAGCGCCGGGTGGAACGAGGCCCCCGGGGTCCCGGCCCGGCAGTGCGGCGGCCACGAGTCCACGAAGTCCGGGGTGTCGCTGAAGTGCGGGCCCGGGTCGACGTGCACGTCCCGGGTGGCGACGACGTGGTCGTAGCCACCTGTGCGGGCCAGCTGCCCGATCCGCGCGGCGACGGCCGCACCGCCGGTCACGCCGAGCGCGCCGCCCTCACAGAAGTCGTTCTGGACGTCGACGACGATCAGTGCGCGTGCCATCTGGTCGGGTACCTCTCTCAGGCGTTCGGGAAGACGGTGGGGATCGCCGGCTCGCCCCGGGAGAGCTTGAGACCCTCCCACGGCACGGACACCAGCGCGGTCCGGAGCCGCTCCCGGGCGTCGGCGAGCGAGCCGGTGCCGTCCATCAGCTCCCCGCCGCGCACCATCGGCACCGGCAGCAGCCGGTCGTGCGGGCCGAGCGGCGTGTCCTCTCCCCGCCCACCCACGGCGCCGAACACGACCTCCTCGACGGCGGTGCCGGTCGGCTTGAACCGGCGCAGCGCGGACTTGCGTCCGCCGCGCGACTCCTTCGCGCTGGAGCGCTTGCTCACCGGCCGGCCGTCCACCTCGACGAGCTTGTAGACCATCCCGGCGGTCGGCGCCCCGGAGCCGGTGACCAGCGACGTCCCGACGCCGTAGGAGTCCACCGGCTCGGCCCGCAGCGACGCGATCGCGTATTCGTCGAGATCACCGGACAGCACGATGCGGGTGTTCGTGGCGCCGAGCTCGTCGAGCTGGTCGCGGGCCTGGCGGGCCAGCTCGCCCAGGTCGCCGGAGTCGATCCGGACCGCACCCAGACCGGGCCCGGCGGCCTCCACGGCGTTGGCGATGCCCTTGCGGATGTCGTAGGTGTCGACCAGCAGCGTGGTGTCCGTGCCCAGGGCGGCGACCTGGCTGTGGAACGCGGCCTGCTCGTCGTCGTGCAGCAGGATGAAGGCGTGCGCGGCGGTGCCCGCGGTGGGGATGCCGTAGCGCTGCCCGGCCGCGAGGTTCGACGTCGTCGCGAAGCCCGCCAGGTACGCCGCCCGGGCCGCGGCCACCGCGGCCTCCTCGTGGGTGCGCCGGGACCCCATCTCGATCATCGGGCGGCCGGCGGCCGCGGTGACCATCCGGGCGGCGGCCGAGGCGATCGCGCAGTCGTGGTTGTAGATCGACAGCGCGAGGGTCTCCAGGACCACCGCGTCGGCGAACGTGCCGGTGACGGTCAGCACCGGCGAGCCGGGGAAGTAGAGCTCTCCCTCCGGGTAGCCGTCGACGTCGCCGGTGAAGCGGTAGTCGCGCAGCCAGTCCAGCGTGGCCGGGTCGACGACGCTCTCGAGCGCCGCCAGGTCGGCGGGGGAGAAGCGGAACCGGGTCAGCGCCTCGAGCAGCCGTCCGGTGCCGGCGACGACGCCGTAGCGGCGGCCGTCGGGCAGCCGGCGGGCGAACAGCTCGAACACGCACGCGCGGTCCGCGGTGCCGTCGGCGAGCGCCGCGGCCACCATCGTGAGCTCGTAGCGATCGGTGAACAGGCCGGTGCCGGGCTCGCTCATGGGGCGAGCCTATTCCGTGGACCGTGCCCGGTCTCACCCCGAGTGCCGAGAACCGCCGTACCGCTGTGCCACCATGGGGCGCATGACCGCGCCGTCCCCGTCGCCCACGGAGCAGGTCTCGCCGGAGATCGACGAGACCGCGTCGCCCGACCTGCCCTGGCAGGCGATCGTCTGGAACGACCCGGTCAACCTCATGTCCTATGTGACCTATGTGCTGCAGAAGGTCTTCCACTACCCGGAGCCGAAGGCCAACGCCCTGATGCTCGACGTGCACCACAAGGGCAGGGCCGCGGTGTCCGCGGGCGACAAGGACACCGTCGAGGGGCATGTGGCCCAGCTGCACGCGGCCGGCCTCTGGGCCACCATGCAGCGCGCCTGATGAACGGCTGGAAGCGCGCCGGGCGCGGCGACAAGGTGCGGTACGTCTCCGGGTTCTCCGGGGAGGAGGCCGCGGTCCTCCGCGGGCTGTTCACCGAGGTCCGGCAGATGCTGGCCACCCGGGCGGAGCTCGCGCCGACCGACGAGCTGGCCGAGCTGACCGGGATCCGGACCGGCCCGACCTCGCGGCCCACCGACCGGGTGCTCGCCCGGCTGCTGCCCGACTTCACCAACGAGGACTCCGACCTCGCCGGCGGCATGCGGTCGCTGCACGAACCGGGGCTGATCGAGGCCAAGGACGCCGCCGCCGCCGAGGTGCTCGACACGCTGCCCGAGGCCGGCGGCCGCCTCGAGCTGACCACCTCCCAGGCCGACGCCTGGCTGGCCGCGCTCAACGACGTCCGGCTGGCGCTGGGTACCGCGCTCGACGTCAGCGAGAACATGCCCGAGCAGCTGCCCGACGACGATCCGCGCGGCCAGCACCTCGGCGTCTACCACTGGCTGACCTACGTGCAGGACTCCCTGGTTCGGGTCCGGTCGACAGCGCTCTGACCCCGAGGCTGTGATCCGCACCCGTCGGGTGCGGCGCCCGGTGGACGGGACGTATCCTCGACGTCGTGCTGGTCATCCGCAGAGATCTCCTCGACGGGATCGTCGCGCACGCCCGGCGGGACTTCCCGCTGGAGGCGTGCGGACAGCTCGTCGGCCCGGAGCGCGGCGACCACCCCGAGCGCTACGTGCCGATGACCAACGCCGACGAGGTGGCGAGCGACTTCGCCTTCTCCCCGGCCGAGGACATCCGGCTCGAGCGCGAGCTGGACGCGAACGACGAGCGGCGGATGCTCGTCGTGCACTCGCACACCCGGGTGCCGCGCCGCCCGCTGACCGACACCGGGCTGCCCGAGGCGTACCCCTCGGTGAAGGACATCGCGCAGATGGAGTGGACCCCGGACCAGCACTGGCTGATCGTGGGCCTCGCCACGCCCGACGCCGAGCCCGAGGTCCGCTCGTACCACCTCGTCGGTGGCGAGGTCGTCGAGGACGAGTTGCAGGTCGTGGAGTCCTACATGTTCTCCCACACCGGCTCCGACGACGTGCCCGACCGCGCCTGACCCTCCTCCCGCGCACCCGCGCCGGAGGTCGCGCGGGAATGTCACCGATGATCGGTCGCGTTGCCGCGTGAAGACACCCACCACGCCACGCAACCTCAGGAGTGAACACCTCAGATGGCCGTCTCCGTCTCCATCCCCACGATCCTCCGCACGCACACCGGCGGCGAGAAGACCGTCGACGCCAAGGGTGAGACCGTCGCCGCGGTCATCGACGACCTGGAGTCGCGGCACAGCGGCATCAAGGACCGCCTGATCACCGACGGCAAGCTGCACCGCTTCGTCAACATCTACGTCGACGACGAGGACGTCCGCTTCGCCGGCGGTCTCGAGGCCCCGGTCACGGAGTCCTCCACGCTGACCATCCTCCCGGCCGTCGCCGGCGGGCGCTGAGTCCCGACGATGCGTTACGAGTCGCTCCTGCAGGCCGTCGGGGACACCCCGCTGGTCGGTCTCCCGTCGCTGTCCCCGTCCGAGGACGTCCGGTTGTGGGCGAAGCTGGAGGACCGCAACCCCACCGGCTCGATCAAGGACCGGCCCGCGCTGGCGATGATCGAGGACGCGGAGAAGCAGGGGCTGCTCACGCCGGGCTGCACCATCCTGGAGCCGACGTCGGGCAACACCGGCATCTCGCTGGCGATGGCGGCCCGGCTCAAGGGCTACGAGCTGGTCTGCGTGATGCCGGAGAACACCTCGTCCGAGCGGCGTCAGCTGCTCACGATGTACGGCGCGCAGATCATCTCCTCGCCGGCGGCCGGCGGGTCGAACCAGGCCGTCGCCGTCGCCAAACAGCTGGCCGCCGAGCACCCCGAGTGGGTCATGCTCTACCAGTACGGCAACCCGGCCAACGCCGACGCGCACTACCGCGGCACCGGCCCGGAGATCCTGCGCGACCTGCCCTCGATCACGCACTTCGTGGCCGGCCTGGGCACCACCGGCACCCTGGTCGGCGCCGGGCGCTACCTGCGCGAGCAGAAGCCGGACGTCCAGGTGATCGCCGCCGAGCCGCGCTACGGCGAGCTGGTCTACGGCCTGCGCAACCTGTCCGAGGGCTTCGTCCCGGAGCTGTACGACGAGACCGTGCTCACCGGCCGGTTCTCCGTCGGCTCCTACGACGCGCTGCGCCGGACCCGCCAGCTGGTCGAGCAGGAGGGGATCTTCGCCGGCATCTCGACCGGGGCGATCCTGCACGCCGCGCTCGGGGCCGCGAACAAGGCCGTCGACGCCGGTGAGCGGGCCGACGTCGTGCTGATCGTGTGCGACGGCGGGTGGAAGTACCTGTCCACCGGGGCCTACTCCGGCGACCTCGGCTCCGCGGCACAGGGGATCGACGGCCACCTCTGGGCCTGACCGGCGCGGGCCGCCCGGCCCCTGCCATTCGGCCCGGGGCACCCGGCTCCGGCGGCGAGCTCCGATCGTGATCATCAGCTCGGTCCCGATCGGTGCCGGCTCTGGCACCTGCCGGCACCCATTCGACGATCATGGCAGGGTCTCCGTCGGCGCGACGCGACGTCGTGATCTCGGAACGGCGGAGCCGAGCCGGTCGCCGTGGCGCGCCCGTTCGCCCGATCCGCGCGCGTGCACCGGCCCCGGATCGTGCCGGGCGCTGGGGTCGCCGCGCCCGCGCGTAGCGGTGAGCAGAGCAAAGCCGGGCTCAGGCTGCTCCGTCCGGGTGCGAGCAGCGGCCGCGCTGATCGACCGAATGCGACAGTGCGGGCGAAACGGGCGGGGGCGCGGGTACCGTCGGGGCCATGACCGCTCTCCCGTCCGGCCGGGCCCCTGCGCGTGTGCTCCCGCCCGCGCCGAAACGGGCCGCGGCGATCATGCTCCTGTTCACCGCCGCGCTGTGGCTGTTCGAGGCGATCGACTCCGCCTCCGGTGGGATGGTCCAGTACGCCGGCGCGATCTACCCGCGGGACACCGGCGGGCTGGCCGGGATCCTCACCGCTCCGCTGCTGCACGACGACTGGGCGCACCTGATCGCGAACACCCTGCCGTTCCTGATCTTCGGCTTCCTCGCGATGTCCGGCGGGATCGCCCAGTGGTTCGCCGTGACCGCGACGATCTGGGTGATCGGCGGGGTCGGGGTCTGGCTCACCTCGCCGTACCCGGTGATCGGCGCGTCCGGGATCGTGTTCGGCTGGTTCCTGTTCCTGCTGGTCCGCGGCTTCTACGCGCGCAACGTCGGGCAGATCGTGCTCGCCGTCGTGCTGTTCCTGTTCTGGGGCTCGCTGCTGTGGGGCGTGCTGCCCTCCGACCCGATGGTCTCCTGGCAGGGCCACCTGTTCGGCGCGATCGGCGGCGTCGTCGCCGCGTCCTGGGTCGCGAAGGCCGACCGGCGGGGCACCCCTACCCTGAGGATGTGAGCAGCAGCGGCCCGGAGTCCGTCGACGCCCCGATCGGGATCTTCGACTCCGGGGTCGGCGGGCTCACCGTCGCCCGGGCGGTGATCGACCTGCTGCCCGCCGAACGGATCGTCTACGTCGGCGACACCCTGCACAGCCCATACGGGCCGAAGAAGATCGCCGACATCCGGCGGCACGCGCTCGCGATCGGCGACGAGCTCGTCGAGTCCGGGGTCAAGGCGCTGGTCATCGCGTGCAACTCGGCGTCCGCGGCGTGCCTGGCCGACTTCCGGGAGCGCTACCCGGTCCCGGTCGTCGAGGTCGTCCGGCCGGCCGTGCGCCGGGCCGTCGCCACCACCCGCAACGGCCGGATCGGCGTCATCGGCACCCGCGCGACGATCGCGTCCGGGGCCTACACCGACGCCTTCGACGCCGCCCCCGACACCGAGATCACCACGGTGGCCTGCCCCCGGTTCGTCGACTTCGTCGAGCGCGGCACCACCAGCGGCCGCCAGGTGCTCGGCGTCGCGCAGAGCTACCTGGAGCCGCTGCAGCGGGCCGGGGTGGACACCGTCGTCCTGGGGTGCACGCACTACCCGCTGCTCACCGGCGTCCTGGAGATCGTCCTCGGCCCGGACGTCACGCTGGTCTCCTCGGCCGACGAGACCGCCCGCACCCTGGTCCGCACGCTGCACGCGGCCGACCTGCTGCGCGACGACACCGGCCCCCCGGGCGAGCACCGGTTCCTCGCCACCGGCGACCCGGAGCCGTTCCGGCGGCTCGGCCGCCGCTTCCTCGGGCCCGAGATCGGCTCGGTCGTCGGCCGGGCCGGGTCCGGGGAGCACCCGGTCGCCCGAGTAACCTCCGCGCCGTGATCGGTGCTCTTGTCCTGGTGAGCACGGTGGTGCTCGCGGCCGTCGCGGTGTTCGGTCTGGTCACCACCGCGCTGAACCGCCCGCCGGACCGGTGGCACCGGATCGGTGTCGGGGCGGCCGAGGTGTTGCTCGTCGTGCAGGCCCTCATCGCCACCTACCAGGTGCTCCTCGGCGGCGTCACGCTGCCCGAACAGACCACCTTCCTGATCTACCTCGTGGTCTCGGTCTGCGTGATGCCGATCGCGTTGCAGTTCGCGACCGCCGAGCCGAGCCGCTGGGGCGGCACCGTGATCGCGGCCGGGGCGATCGGCACGCTGGTCGCCGTGCTGCGCCTGCAAGGACTGTGGGTCCCCGGTGCGTGAGCGCGACGGTGGCGAGGTCCGCGCCACCGCGACCGGGCCGGGGCGGGCGCTGATCGCCGTCTACGGGATCTTCGCGCTCTCCGCGACCGCCCGTGGCGGCGTGCAGATCGCCGAACGCTTCGGCGAGGCGCCGCTGGCGTACTCGCTCTCGGCGCTGGCCGGGATCGTCTACATCCTGGCCACGATCGGGCTCGCCGGGACCGGACCGGGCTTCCGGCGCCTCGCGTGGGCCGCCGTCGTGTTCGAGCTCATCGGCGTGCTCACCGTCGGCACCTTCACGGTGTTCGTGCCCTCGGACTTCCCGCAGGACACGGTCTGGTCCTACTACGGGATCGGCTACGCGTTCATCCCGCTGGTGCTGCCCTTCGTCGGGCTCTGGTGGCTGCGCCGCACCGGACGCGCCCGATAGGGTCCGCTCCCGTGCGGCTGATCGTTCTCGGATGTTCCGGTAGCGGCCCCGGTCCGGGGTCCCCGGCGTCCGGCTACCTGGTGGAGGCCGGGAGCACCCGGCTGGTCCTCGACCTCGGCAACGGCACGCTCGGCGCGCTGCAGCGGCACGCCGACCCGTGGGACCTGACCGCGGTCGCCTTCAGTCACCTGCACCCCGACCACTGCGCCGACTTCGCCTCGCTCGTCGTGCACCGCCGGTACCACCCGCGCCCGCCGTACGACGCCACCGCCCGTCCGCTGCCGGTGCTCGCCCCGGCCGGTGCGCACGACCGGTTCGCCCGCGCCTACGCGCCCACCGGCGACGAGCTGGCGGGCACCGACCTCACCGACGTCTTCACCTTCACCGACCTCGCCGCGGGCACCCCGGTGACCGTCGGGAGCGGGGACGACGCCGTCACCGTCACCGCATTCCCGGTCTTCCACTCCGCCCCGGGTCACGCGCTGCGGGTCGAGTACGCCGGCCGGGTCCTGACCTACTCCGGCGACACCGCCGCGTGCGACGGACTGGTCGCCGCCGCCCGCGACGCCGACCTGTTCCTCTGCGAGGCCAGCTGGCCGCACGGGCCGCACAACCCGCCCGGGGTGCACCTGTCCGGCCGCGAGGCCGGCGAGCAGGCCACCGCGGCGGGTGCCCGACGGCTGGTGGTCACCCACGTGCCCGCCTGGCACGACGGCGACGAGATCGTCGCCGAGGCGAGGGCCGCGTTCGCCGGGCCGGTCGAGCACGCGTTCCCGGACGCGGTCCTCGAGGTGTGACTTCCTACGATGGCCCGGTGAGCAGAGCAGAGGTCAGGGCCGACGGACGCACCGACGACGAGATGCGCCCGGTGACGATCACCCGGGGCTTCCAGAAGCACCCGGCCGGATCGGTGCTGGTGGAGTTCGGCGACACCCGGGTGCTGTGCGCCGCGAGCGTGACCGAGGGCGTCCCGCGCTGGCGCAAGGGCTCCGGGCTCGGCTGGGTCACCGCCGAGTACGCCATGCTGCCCTCGGCGACCGACACCCGCTCGTCGCGGGAGTCGGTGAAGGGGAAGATCGGCGGCCGCACCCACGAGATCTCCCGGCTGATCGGCCGGTCCCTGCGGGCCTGCATCGACCTGCGCGCGCTGGGGGAGAACACGATCGCGATCGACTGCGACGTGCTGCAGGCCGACGGCGGCACCCGCACCGCGGCCATCACCGGGGCCTACGTGGCCCTGTGCGACGCCGTCACCTGGCTCGGCGAGCACGGCAAGCTGTCCGACCCCAAGCCGATCTCCTGCCAGGTCGCGGCGGTCTCGGTCGGCGTGGTCGACGGCCGGGTCCGCCTCGACCTGCCCTACACCGAGGACTCCCGGGCCGAGGTCGACACCAACGTCGTCGCCACCGAGACCGGGACCCTCATCGAGGTGCAGGGCACCGGCGAGGGCGCCACGTTCTCCCGGGCCACCCTGGACGCGATGCTGGACTCCGCGCTCGCCGGGATCTCCGAGCTCGCCCGGATGCAGATCGAGGCGCTGGCCGGACCGCACCCGAAACTGACCACGGAGAAGGCCGAGGCCGCCGCGGCCGCGGAGAAGGACGAGACGCCGTGACGCGGGTCCTGCTCGCCACCCGCAACGCCAAGAAGCTCGTCGAGCTGCGCCGGATCGTCGACGCCGCCGGGCTGGACGGCGTCGAGATCCTCGGGCTCGCCGACGTGCCCGAGTTCCCGGAGGCCCCGGAGACCGGCGCCACGTTCGCCGAGAACGCCCTGGCCAAGGCCCGCGACGCCGCCGCGGCGACCGGGCTGCCGGCGATCGCCGACGACTCCGGCATCACCGTCGACGCGCTCAACGGGATGCCGGGCATCTTCTCGGCCCGCTGGTCCGGGACCCACGGCGACGACGAGGCCAACCTGTGGCTGCTGCTCGGCCAGACCGGTGACGTGCCCGACGAGCGCCGCGGCGCGGCGTTCGTGTGCGCCGCCGCGCTGGTGTCGCCGGAGGCCGCCGCCGCATCCGGTGACGCCGTGCCCGGCGCCGAGCAGGACGTCCCGGGCCGGACCGTCGTGCACGGCACCTGGCGCGGGGCGCTGCTGCGCGCGCCGCGCGGGGAGAACGGGTTCGGCTACGACCCGATCTTCGCCCCGGAGGGCGACACCCGCGCGGCGGCCGAACTGTCGGCCGAGGAGAAGGACGCCGCCTCGCACCGGGGGCTCGCCCTCCGTGCCCTGGTACCGCACCTGCGGGCCCTGCTCGGCGACGCCTGAGCCGCCGGCCCGACCGCCGGCAGTGGGGTCCTGCCCGGCCGACCGGCCGTGCGGCCGGCCGGTTCAGCCCGTCGGATCGGGCTCGGCCAGCACCCGCTGGGCGATCCCGAAAGCGGAGTTGGCCGCCGGGACGCCGCAGTAGATCGCCGTCTGCAGCAGCAGTTCGGTGATCTCCTCGGGCGTCAGCCCGTTGCGGAGGGCGGCCCGTACGTGCATCTCGAACTCGGTCCAGTGCCCGTGCGCGACGAGCGCGGTCAGCGTGATCGCCGACCGCATCCGGCGGTCCAGGCCGGGCCGGGTCCAGATCTCGTTCCAGGCGTAGCGGGTGATCAGCTGCTGGAACTCGGCGGTCGTGGCGTCGGCCCGCGCGATCGCCCTCTCGACGTGCGCGCTGCCGAGCACCTCGCGCCGGACGGCCAGGCCGTCGGGGTCGAGTTCGGAGGGGTCCAGACCGATCTTCGGAGTCTCACCGGCGTTCATACCGAGCACCGTGCCAGGCGCACCGGCAATCGGGGATGTGACGCCGGTCGCGCGGTCCCGCTGAGTACGGTGATACCTCGTGCGGTGGTGGCGTCTCCTCCTGGTCCTGGTGGGCCTGGTGTTCGCGACGGCGCTGGTCGTTCTGGTGGCGCGGGCCTACGGCCTGTCGGTGGTGCCGCAGTTCGGTGAGATCCGCCGCGTCGTGGAGGCCGCCGGTCCGTGGGGCCCGGTGGTCTTCGTGCTCCTGCAGGTGGTGCTGAACGTGCCACCGTTCCCGCGCACCGTGTTCACCGTGTCCGCGGGCGTGCTCTTCGGCACGACCGCCGGGATCGCGCTCGCCGTGCTCGCGACCGCGCTGTCCGCCACGGTCGCGTTCGCCCTCGTCCGGCTCACCGGGGGCCGGATGATCGGTCGCTGGGCCCGGAACCCGCGCGCGCTCTGGGTGCGGGAGCGGCTCGACCACCACGGGATCCTCGCCGTCACCTCGCTGCGGCTGATGCCGCTGCTGCCGTTCGCGGTGATGAACTACCTCGCCGGACTCTCGTCGATCCGGTTCTGGCCCTACCTGATCGGGACGATCATCGGATCGTCGCCGAGCACGGTCGCGATCGTGACCCTCGGCGACGCCGTCACCGGACACGTGCCGCCGTCGTTGCTGGTGGTCTCGGTGATCTGTGCGGCGCTCGGGCTCGGTGGGGTCATACTCGCGGCCCGCCGGCCGATACCCGAGACCCCCTCGGCCTGAGCCTCGTACCGGTGACGGGACTCGAACCCGCACTGACGGCCACCTAAAGACCGCGCCTCTGCCGATTGGGCTACACCGGTTAGTCTTTTCGGACGCACCACGTCTCCGTGAGCGCGTGGCAGTTCGGACACAGGATACGGAGGTTGTCGAGGCGGTTGTCGGTGTGGTCACCGTTCACGTGGTCGAGCGTCAGCGGTAGCGGGCGACCCCGCCACTCCCGGAGCCCGCACTCCTCACAGTGATCGGGCTTGAGCCACTCGGCGATCAACCGCCGTCGCAGATGCCCGGTGTTCGTGTAGGTGGAGTTCCGGATGAGGATCTCGGCCAGCGGACGAACCTTCCGGGTCCGGACTGTGCGGCCGCGGGCCCAGCCCTGACCCCGGAAGTGGTTCGTGTCGAGTCCGAGCCGGCGGATGTGGCCGATGATGAGTCTGTGCATGCCGCCGCTGGGCGCGTAGCCGAGCGTGCGCAGCACCTCGGCGGCCGAGGAAGAACCGGCGACGACCGCTTCGAGCCGCGAGTCCGTCCACTGGTTCCGCCGTCGCCCCTCCGCCGCGGCGGGGATGTGGCTCGCGTCCGCTCCGACCCGGACGATGTGTGCCCGGAGCCAGTCGTACCGCCCCGGCTTGATCCCGAGCCGGTGACAGACCTCGCTCAACCGGCTCGACGCCGCGACCGCGTCGACCAGCTGCGCATCGGTCCACCGGCGGGCGCGAGGCACGACACACCGCCCGCCGGCCGCCCCGCCGCCGTCAGATCTTCCAGTCCTTGCGGAGCTTGGCGACGTGACCGGTGGCCCGGACGTTGTACTTCGCCTCGACGATCGTGCCGTCCTCGCCGATCAGGAACGTCGACCGGATGACCCCGGTGACGGTCTTGCCGTACATCGTCTTCTCGCCGAAGGCGCCCCACTCGGTCAGCACCGTGCGGTCCGGGTCGGACAGCAGCGGGAAGGTCAGCTGCTCGGCGTCCCGGAAGCGCGCGAGCTTCTCCGGCTCGTCCGGGGAGATCCCCAGCACGTCGATCCCGGCGTCGTTCAGCTCGGCGAGGTTGTCGCGGAAGTCGCAGGCCTCCTTCGTGCAGCCAGGGGTGCTCGCCGCGGGGTAGAAGTAGACGATCACCTTCCGGCCGCGGTGGTCGGCCAGCGAGACGGGCTTGCCGTCGGCGTCGTCGAGGGTGAAGTCGGGGGCGGGGTCTCCCGCCTGCAGCCTGGTGCTCATGGCGCTCAGCGTGCCACCCGTTCCGGGCCGGGTCCGCGACGAGTGCGCGTCCTGTGGATGGATCGGGTGTTCCCGCCCGATCTGTGGACGGATCCCGCGGCGCGCCGTGGCCCGGGGCGCGACCGGCCCGCACGGTGGCTACGGTGTGTGCCACCCCGCCCACCGCCCGGCCCCCACGGCCCGGACCTGGCGCGGGCGAGTACACAGCAGAGCTCCGGGCGCGTGGCGCGCACCGGCCGAGTCGGAGGAGACGTGGTGGCCCGCGACCCCGAGAAGATCCAGCGCGAGATCGAGAAGACCCGGGACGCGCTGGAGGAGAGCCTCGACGCGCTCGCCGAGCGGGCGAACCCGAAGAACCTGATCGAGGGCGGCAAGGAGCAGGTCGCCGCCAGGCTCGCCGACCCGAAGATCAAGTACTCGCTGATCGCGGTCGGCGCGCTGGTCGGCCTCGCCCTGCTGCGCTCGATCCTGCGCTGACCCGTCGGAGCCGGGGCGTCCGGAGCGCTCAGCCGAGCGAGTCGCGGAACTCCAGCGTCGCGGCCCGGTCGGCGCCGTCGGCGAGCGGCCGGCGGTAGCGGGCGACCCGGCGGGCCGCACCGAAGCCGGCGACGGCGACGAGCTCGTCGCCGCGCAGGTAGCCGATCGCGGTGCCCTTGATCGGGCCGCCGGTGTCGCCGTCGTCGGCGAAGCCCTCGCCGTGCAGCGGCAGGACGGAGTCGGCCAGGTCGGGCCGCCCGATCAGCTGGATCTTGAGCCCGAACTGGTCGGACCAGAAGTAGGGCACGGTCGCCGGTGGCGGGTCGGTGCCGGCGATGTCGGCGGCCACGACCGCCGCCTGGTCGGTCGCCGACGTCCAGTGCTCGTGCCGCGGCCGGTCGCCGTGCCGGGGATCGGTCCAGGCGGCGGCGTCACCGACCGCCCACACGCCGTCCAGCCCGTCGACCCGGCCGCGCTCGTCGCACGGGATCCCGCCGGAGAGGTCCAGGCCGGTCGGTTCCAGCCAGCCCAGGTCGAGCTGCCCGCCGATCCCGAGGACGATCTCGTCGGCGGTCACGACCTCCCCGGACCCGAGGGTCGCGCCGTCGTCCCCGAGGGACGCGATCGACGCGTCACAGCGCAGGTCGACCCCGCCCTCGCGGACCAGCCGGGCGGCCAGCGCGCCGACCTGCTCGCCGAGCACCCGGGCCATCGGCGTCGCGGCGGCCTCCAGCACGGTCACCCTCAGCCCGCGGGACGCGGCGGTGGAGGCGACCTCGGTGCCGATGAACCCGGCCCCGACGACCAGCAGCTCCGACGCCGCGCCGAGCGCGTCGCGCAGCGTCCGGGACTCGTCGAGGTCGCGCAGCAGCCGCGCGGATCCCGGCCCGCCGTCGAGGGTGCGGGAGGTGAGACCCACGGCGAGCACGATCGCGTCGGCGTGCAGGGTGGTGCCGTCGTCCAGCTCGACCTGGCCGGGCTCCAGCGCGACCGCGGACCGGCCCAGGTGCATCCGGACGCCCAGCTCGTCCAGGTCGTCCTCGGTCGTGAGGGCGATCCGGTCGTGCTCCCACTCGCCGGCCAGGTACTGCTTGGACAGCGGCGGGCGGTCGTAGGGGAGGTGCTTCTCCGCGCCGACCAGGCTGATCCGCCCGCCGACGCCGGCCCGGCGCAGCCCCTCCACGGTGCGCAGGCCACCCAGCCCCGCACCGACCACCACCACGTGCTCCGGCTCGCTCATCAGCGCTCCCGTCTCGTCACCACGCTGCGGCGCGGGGTCGTCGTCACATCCGGCGGTCGTCGGGGTCGAGCCGGTTCCGCAGCCGGGCCAGGGTCTGGGCCAGCAGCCGGGACACGTGCATCTGGGAGATGCCGACCTCGTGTGCGATCTGGGTCTGGGTGCGGTTGCCGAAGAACCGCAGCATCACGATCGTGCGCTCGCGCGGGGCGAGATCGGCGAGCAGCGGCCGGAGCGACTCGCGGTAGTCGACCCGGTCGAGCTCGGCGTCGGCGTCCCCGACGAGCTCGCCGACCGTGGCGCTGCCGTCCTCGGAGGACAGCATCTCGTCCAGCGACGAGCTGCGGTACGCCTCGGCGGCCTCGAGCCCCTCGAGCACCTCGGAGACCGGCAGGTCCAGCCGGTCGGCGATCTCGGAGGGCTTCGGGGCGCGGCCGAGGACCTGGGACAGCTCGGAGACCGCGCCGTTGATCGACACGTGCATGTCCTTGAGCCGCCGGGGCACCCGCATCGACCAGCTCTGGTCGCGGAAGTGCCGGCGGACCTCGCCGGAGATCGTGGGTACGGCGAAGGAGAAGAACTCCCCGCCGCGCTCGGGGTCGAACCGGTCGATCGCGTTGATCAGCCCGACCGTCGCGACCTGCACCAGGTCGTCGAGGGGCTCTCCGCGGTGGTTGAACCGGCGGGCGATGTGCTGGGCGACGGGCAGGTAGCCGGTGACCAGCTGCGCGCGCAGCGTCTCGCGGCGCGGGTCGTCGGCGTCGAGGCCCGCGTACTCCTGGAGCAGCGGGGTCAGGTGGGCGTACTCGGCGTCCGCCGTCACAGCCCGGGTCCGGCGAGCTTGTGCAGCCGGATGATGAGGGCGGAGTGCCCCTCGCCCTCCTCACCGGTCTCGGCCGCGACGTGGTCGGCGAGGGTCTGCAGCACCCGCCAGCCGAAGCTGTCGGTCGGCAGTGCCGCGTCGGCCGGGGTGTCCACCCGCGCGGTGACGTCGATCCGCTCGCCGTGCACGTCGAACGTGCACTCCAGCGCGGAACCGGGCGCGGCGAGCCCGACGAGCGTCGCGCACGCCTCGTCGACCGCCATCCGCAGGTCGGAGATGGCGTCGAGGTCGAAGTCCGCCCGGGCCGCCAGGTCCGACGCGACCGCGCGCACCGTCGGGATCAGCGCGGGGCGGGCCGCGGTCCGGATCTCGACGGTCGCAGCTCCCGCAGCGCCCGCGGTGCCGCGGTCGGCGAGGTCGCTGGGGATGTCCTCCTGGGCCACGCGGGGGGTCCTTTCGTCCGGTGGTGGTCGGTGCGGCCGGTCACGAGGCGTACGCGCCGGCGCGGTGATCATGGCCCGCCGCGCCCCGTCGTGCAGCGCGGGTCGGGCCCGGCGGTCAGGGGCCCGGGATCTGGTCCCGGTCGGCGACGAGGGTGAACAGCTGGGCCGAACCGGTCACCTCCAGCGGACGCAGGACGGCCCGGTTGGTGGCGACGACGTAGAGCTGCTTCCCGTCGCGGGCGGCCCGCCGGGCGGTGTGGATCAACACGCCGAGACCGCTCGAGGCGAGGAAGGTGACGGCCTCGAGATCGACGGCGATGGAGCCCCCCGGGGCACCGTCGTCGAGGAGCTCGTCGAGGGCGACGCCGAGCCGTGGTGCGGTGAGGGTGTCGACCTCGCCCCGCACCGTCAGGACCGTGAGGCCACCGCGCGGTGCGGAGAACGACACGTCGAGATCGGCGGTTCCGGTCGGGCCGCCGTCGTCCCGGGACGGCTGCGCCGCCGTGGATCCGGGCAGGGGAATCACCTCCGTGTGGGACGCCGCGACGCGTCGACGCCGTGGCTCTCACCGGTGCCGCACGGCCCTGGTCTCGACCCGGGCGGACATGAGCCGGCTCCGCCGCGCAACAGTCCGGCCGGGTCCCGGCGCGGCCGCCCCGCGGGTCGCCCTGCCCAGACGATACCGGCCGGTGCCGCCGCCTCGGCTCCGGACCGCCGGGCCCGGCACGCCCGCCTCGGTACCTCGGTGCCGCTGCCTCGGCACTCGACCGCCGTGCCTCGGTGCCGCTGCCTCGGCACTCGACCGCCGTGCCTCGGTGCCGCTGCCTCGGCACTCGACCGCCGTGCCTCGGTGCCGCTGCCTCGGCACTCGACCGCCGTGCCTCGGTCCTGACGCGCTGCCCCCGGCTCACCGCCACTACGCTCGCGGGCGTGTCCCGGTATCCCGACCACGTGCCGGCCGTCGATGCCGGGCCGCCCGGCGACGCCGTGGACCGCGCCGTCGACCAGGCGGTCGCGACGTCCACCGAGTCACTCGGCGAGCAGCCCAGCACCCCGGCCATGCCGCACGTCCGCGGGGGTGCGCAGGTGGCCGTCCTCATGATCGACGTCACGGAGCGGCGGATCGTCTACGCCAACTCCACGGCCCTCGATCTGGCAGGGGAGGCCGTCCGGCTGCCGATCGGTGTCCGGGAGTGGAGCGAGGCCGCCCGGCTGACCGACCTCGACGGGCGGCCGTTCGCCGGTGAGGAGTCCCCGCTGGCCCGGGTCGCCGCCGGGGAGTCGGTCCCGGGCGTGCCGGTCGCGCTGCACGGGACCGGGCTCGTGCCCGACCGCGACGGGGCGCCGGTCGGCGGTGCCGAGGCGGGCGCCGCCGGCTCCGTGCCGGGCGACGGCGGGACGGCCAGCAGCACTCTGGTGTGGGTGACCGGGTTCGCGCTGGCCGATCCCCAGGCGGGCAGTTCGGACGGCGAGTCGGCCGGGGTCGGGCCCTCCCGCGCGCTGGCCGTCCTGCTCCCGCTGGCCGACTCCGACGGCAGCGGCCGGGACCGCAGCCGGATGGAGTTCCTGCGCGACCGCGCCGTGCTGGCGACCGAGATGTCGTTCACGATCTCCGACCCGCAGCGCGACGACGACCCGCTGGCCTGGGTGAACCCGTCGTTCGAGCGGTTGACCGGCTACCCGCTCGACGAGGTCGTCGGCAAGAACTGCCGGTTCCTGCAGGGCCCGAACACCGACCGGGCCTCGGTCCGGCGGATCCGGCAGGCCCTGCACGACCGGCGGCCGATCACCGAGGTGCTGCTGAACTACCGCCGGGACGGCACCGCGTTCTGGAACCAGATCTCGATCTCGCCGGTGCACGACGGGGACGGCGAGCTGGTCAACTTCGTCGGCGTGCAGAGCGACGTCACCGAGCGGGTCGTCGTCGAGCAGGAGCGGCGCGCCGCGCTCGCCGACGCCGAGGCCGCCCGGGCGCAGCTGCGGCTGCTGGCCGAGGCGACCACCCAGATGACCGCGGCGCTCGACGTCGCGGACGCGTGCTCCCGGTTCGCCCGGATCGTCGTCCCCGAGCTCGCCGACCTGTGCACGGTGGACCTGCTCGACATCCCGGACGGCCGCAGCCGGGAGCGGATGGCCGTCGCCGCACGGGACGGCGACGACGAGAAGCTGCTCGGCCGGGACGGTCCACTGCGGACCGCGCCGATCGAGGAGCAGGCCGCGGCCGCGATCCGGGACGGGAACCCCTACCTGGTGCAGGACCTGCCCGACGACGGCCGCGAGCTGCACCCGGACGACCCGGCGGCCGCCGACGACTACGAGCGGCTGCGGCTGCGCTCGGCGCTCGTCGTGCCGTTGCGCGGCCGCGGCCGCGTGCTGGGCCTGATGACGCTGGCCACCCAGTTCCCCTACGGCCGCCGCTACACCCAGCGGGACCTGCACCTGGCCGTCGACCTCGCCGGGCGGGCAGGGCTGGCGGTCGACAACGCCCGGCTCTACGAGGTCGAGCGGGCGGCCGCGGCGACCCTGCAGCACAGCCTGCTCCCGGTGCTGCCGCAGGTCCCGGGCATGGCCGTGGCCGCGCGCTACCTGGTCGGCGCCGACGGCAACCAGGTCGGCGGGGACTGGTACGACGTGCTGCCGATGCCGAACGGGTCGGTGGGCGCGGCGGTCGGCGACGTCGTCGGCCACGACCTGAACGCCGCGGCCGCGATGGGCCAGCTGCGCGGTGTGCTGCGCTCCTACGCCTGGGGCGGGGACCGGCCCGGGTCGGTGCTCGACCGCTGCGACCAGCTGGTGCAGGGACTCGACATCGCGGCGATGGCGACCGCGGTCTACGCCCGGTTCGAACCGGCCGCCGCGGACGGCAGCCGCGCGCTGAGCTACGCCAACGCCGGGCATCCGGCCCCGCTGCTGCGCACGCCGGACGGGGCGCTCACCCGGCTGGACGAGCACCACTCGCCGATGCTCGGCGCGGTGCCGGACTTCGGCCGGGCCGCGGGGGCGAGCCGCGACGAGGCGTCGGTCACCTGTCCCCCCGGGTCGCTGCTGGTGTTCTACACCGACGGCCTGACCGACATCGTCGGCGAGGACCCCGACGCCCGTGCCGAGCTGCTGGAGCGGACGCTGGCCGGGCTGGCGTCCGACGCCGCGCCGGAGACCGTCGTCGAGGAGCTGCTCGAGGTGTGCCTGCCGTCCCGGCTCGACGACGACATCGCGCTGCTCGCGATCCGGCTCGACGGCCCGGCCTGAGCCCGCCGCCCCGCCCCCGCGAACCGGCCGGCGGGAGCGACCGGCCGCTCGACCGCCCGGCCCGGAGCGGCGACCGGTGATCGCCGCGACCGGCGCCGCCGGAGTCCTCCGTGGACGTTCGGCGGCCCGTCGGGACCGGCCCGATCCGCTCGCGGAGCCGGTGACTCCACTCGTCCGAACGGGGCCGATCTCGGCGCGCTGAGTTGCTCCGTGCGCGGTCTACTGTCCCCCGACAGCAGTAGTGCGAATCCGAGGGGCACGTGATGGGCGTGGGGCAGGACGCGGCCCGGCCGCGCCGGCTGGTGGCCGTGGCGCTGACCGAGGCCGAGGTCGTCCGGACCGGGACCGGGCTGTCCGTGTTGCCGGACGGCGTGGGGGAGACCGACCTGTTGGTCGTCCGTACCGATCCGGCCGGA
Organism: Pseudonocardia nematodicida; assembly: GCF_040105385.1. NCBI lineage: Bacteria > Bacillati > Actinomycetota > Actinomycetes > Pseudonocardiales > Pseudonocardiaceae > Pseudonocardia > Pseudonocardia nematodicida. The sequence continues at coordinate 186,568 of NZ_JBEDNQ010000013.1, read as the reverse complement.
CCGCAGCGGCTGGTCGCCCCGGCCGAGGCCGAGGACTATCCCGCCGACGACGCCGGCCCCGTCGGCGAGGCGGGCGCGGGCGAGCCGGCCCCGGATCCCGAGCCGGTCACGATGCCGGTGCCCCGCATCGGCGCCGGCCGGGTCCGGGTGCACCGGCTGGGGCTGCGCTGGACCGTGCAGGACGGCGACGAGGACGATCTCGTCGCCGCGCTGTCCGAGCTCGTCGGGTTCGACCCGGACGAGCACACGTTCTGCGTGGCACCCGCGACGACCGGCCCGGTGGCGGACCCGGAGATCGAGGTCGTCCGGCGGGCCGTACGGCGGGTCGCCCGGGTCTACGGGCTGCCGGTGCTGCCGTACCGCCCGCTGGCCGACGGCCCGGTCGGGCACTACGCGCAGGCCGCCCCGGTACCGGACGGTGCGTGCGCCGAGACCGCCTGACGGCGTCCGGGCAGGACGTCCGGGCACGATGTCCGGATGCGACACGGCCCGCCACCGCGGGCGCAGTGGCGGGCTCGGGATGGACGACTGTCAGCCGGCGGCGACCAGCCCGGGCGCCTCCGCCACGACCGCGGGCCGCTCGGCGGCGTCGCGGCGCTCGAGGATGGCGCGCCGTTCGGACTCGCCGAGCCCGCCCCAGACCCCGAACGGCTCGCGGCTGGCGAGGGCGAACCGGCGACACTCCTGGACGACCGGGCAGCCCCGGCAGACCTGCTTGGCACGCTCGGTGCGCCGCGAGCGGGACGGGTTGCGTTCGCCGTCGGGGTGGAAGAAGACCGCGCTGTCCATGCCGCGGCACGCGCCGAGGCGCTGCCACTGCCAGACGTCGTCCATCGGGCCGGGAAGCCGGGAAACGTCGCTCACGTGCTCACCTCGTCGGTCGGGACCCCGGGGTCGGCCGGGCTGCGTTGTCGCTGCGTTTCCCGAGGGAGCCCGAGATCAAACCTGCGACGGGCACGGTCCGGTGTCAGGGCGCCCCGTACGACGGCCGCGTGGTGGCCATCGGCCCTGCTCACACGTGATCGACGGGGCGTACACGCCCGTTCCCCGTTGCGCATGAGTGACCTATGTCACACTCAAGAGTTCAATGCGGCCTCGACGTCGTCGTGGATGTCGAACAGGTGGTGCAGCCCCGCGATCCCGAGCGGGCGGAGCACGCGGCGCTCCGTACAGGCGAGTCGCAGTTCGACGCCGTCCCGGTGTGCCTGCTCGCGGAGCTCGATCAGCGCGGCCAGGCCGCTCGTGCCGAGGAAGGCGACGCCGTCGAGTGCGAGCACCACCAGGGACGCGGTCCGCAGCCGCTCGGAGACCTCCTGCCGCATCTCCGGGGCGGTGAGCATGTCGAGCTCACCCTGTACCGAGACCACCACGACACCCGCCGGGCGGGCCACGACCTCGATCCGCAACCCGCCGGAGGTGTCGGTGACGTCGGGGAGGCCCGGGACGCCGGGAACGCGGGGTGGCGGGTCGGCGCTGACGATCCCGCCGGGCGTCCCGTCCGGATCGCCGGGGCCGGGGTGGCGGGAGTCGGTCATCGCAACGACGGTAGGCACCGCCGGGGTGGGCCGCCAGTCGGAGCGGGACCCGGTCCGGGGAGCGGCTCACCTCAACCGGTGGGTCCCCTCCGGCGTCCGGAGGGTACGGCCCCGCCGTCCCAGCAGCTCGAGCAGCGGCACGGCGACCCGCCGGCTCGTGCCCAGCGCCTGCCGCGCGGCACTGAGGGTGAACTCCGGGCCGAGGCCGCGCAGCACCTCGACGGCCCGGTCCGGCGCGTCCGGCAGCAGCGCCACGTCCGGAGTGAGCCGCAGGAGCTCCCCGGCCCGTTCGAGGGCCGCCAGCTCGCGCGGGCCCAGCCCGAGCGCGGCGAGCCGGTCGGCGTCCGGTGCGGCGAACGGCGCGGCGGTCAGGTCGGCGTGCAGCTGCCGGGCGGCGTCGAGGACGGCGGCGGGCGGCCCGTCGTCGCCGGCGCGGACGACGCGGCCGTCCCGCACCACCGGGCCGCCGGGCGCCCCGTCGCCCGCCCGGTCCAGTGCGACCGCGACGAGCGCGACGTCCGGCAGCCCCGCCGCCCGGCGGGCCTCGGCGAGCGGGATCCCCGGGTCGAGGGGGTCGGCGGCGTCGTGCGCGGCGACCGCGCGGTCCAGCGCCTCGGCCGCCTCGGTCGCGCGGGTGGGATCGAGCAGCCAGCCGGCGGCCGTCGGGACCCGCGCGGCGAGCGCGGCCACCTCCGGTCCGGGCACCCCCCAGCGGACGAGGTCACCGGTCCGTACCGCGCCGCGGCGGGACAGCTCCCCGGCGGCGTCCGGCACTCCGCTCGCCGCGGCCAGCGTCCCGGCCCGGCGCCGCGCCGCGCCGCGCCGGCGCAGGGCGGGGGGCTGCGGGTCGAGCACGGTCAGCCCGGCCACCACGCGGTGCGCCCCCGGGTCGCGCAGCACCGCCCGGTCGCCGATGCGCAGCGGCAGCGGGCGGTCCGGACGGAGCCGGACGACGTCGTCGCCGAGCGGGCGGACCCGCACCGGGACGGCCGCGGAACCGGCGTGCAGCGTCAGCCCGACGGGCGAGTCGGGGACCTGGGCGGGCCCGCCGATCCCGTGCAGGCGCACGTCGGCCTCCACGACGGACGGCCAGGCGTGCGGGTCGAGCAGCGCGTCGCCCCGGCGCACCTTCTCCCGGGGCAGCCCGCGCAGGTTCAGCGCGACCCGGGCTACGCCGGTGGCGGTCTCGACCGGCTCACCGAGCTCCTGCACCGCGCGGACGGTGACCGCGATCCGGCCGCCGGCGCCGTCGAGCTCGAGCTCCTGGCCACGGTGGACGGTGCCGGTGCCCAGCGTGCCGGTGACGACGGTGCCGGACCCGCGGACGGTGAAGGCCCGGTCCACCCACATCCGGACGGCGGCGTCCGGGTCGGGCGCCGGCAGCCCGGCGACGAGCTCGGCGATCGCGGTCCGCAGCGCGTCGAGCCCCTCGCCGGTGCGACCGGAGACCGCGACCGCCGGCCAGCTGCCGAGCCCGCGGGCGGCGAGCTCGGCCCGGGCGTCGTCCCGCGCGAGCTCGGGGTCCAGCAGGTCGGCGCGGCTGATCACCAGCAGCCCGTGCCGCAGCCCGGCCGCGGCCAGCGCGTCGGCGTGCTCGGCGGACTGCGGCATCCAGCCCTCGTCGGCGGCGACGACGAACAGCGCGGCCGGGACCGGCCCGGCGCCGGCGAGCATGGTGGAGACGAACCGCTCGTGGCCCGGCACGTCGACGAACGCGACCGCCCCGGGTCCGGGCAGCGTGGTCCAGGCGAAGCCGAGGTCGAGCGTCATCCCGCGCCGGTGCTCCTCGGCGTACCGGTCGGGTTCCATCCCGGTCAGCGCCCGGACCAGGGTCGACTTGCCGTGGTCGACGTGCCCGGCGGTACAGAGCACGTGCACGGCTCAGACCCCGGGCCGGACCGCGCGTACGGCCCCCGCGAGAACGTCGTCGTCGCGGGCCGGCAGCGCCCGCAGATCGAGCAGGCAGCGGCCGTCGGCGACCCGGCCGAGCACCGCGGGGTCCCCGGCGCGCAGCGCGTCGGCGTAGCGGGCGGGCAGCGACACCGCCGCGCTGGGCAGCTCGACCCCGGGGCCGCCACCCCCGCCGACCCCGGCGACGGTGTCCACAGCGGACGCGTCGACGCCGTCCGCGGCGAGCGAGGCGGCCAGTGTGGACGCCCGCGCCCGCAGGTCGGCCGGGTCGGCGTCCAGCGCCGCCCGGACCGGCGTCGGCGGGCCGGTGACGGAGGCCTCCAGCGCCGCCAGGGTCAGCTTGTCCACCCGTACCGCCCGGGCCAGCGGGAACCGGCGCACGCGCTCCACCAGCTCCGCGCCGCGCTGCCCGCCGCCGAGCAGCAGCCCGGCCTGCGGGCCGCCGAGCAGCTTGTCCCCGGACGCGGTCACCAGGTCCGCGCCGGCGGTCAGCGTGCTCGACGCGTCCGGCTCGTCGGGCAGCCGCGGGTGCGGGGTGAGCAGGCCGGACCCGATGTCGGCGACGACGGGTGGCCCGAGCCCGGCGAGCTCGGCGACGCCGACGTCGGCTGTGAACCCGCTGACCACGAAGTTCGACGGGTGCACGACCAGCAGGAACGCGGTGTCCGGACCGATCGCCTCGGCGTAGTCGCGCAGGTGGGTGCGGTTGGTGGTGCCGACCGGCCGCAGCCGGGCGCCGGTCGACTCGATCAGCTCGGGGATGCGGAACCCGTCGCCGATCTCGACGAGCTGGCCGCGGGAGATCACGATCTCGCGGCCGCCGGAGGCCAGGGCGGCGCAGACCAGCGCCAGCGCGGCGGCGCCGTTGTTGGCGACCCAGGCCGCATCGGCGCCGGGGACGGCGGTGCGCAGCGCGTCGAGTGCCCCGGTGCCGCGGCGCCCGCGGCGGCCGGTGGCGAGGTCCAGCTCGACGTCGCACGTCCCGGCGACGGCCGACAGCGCGGTGACCGCGGCGTCGGACAGCGGGGCCCGGCCCAGGTTGGTGTGCAGCAGGACGCCGCTGGCGTTGAGCACCGGCCGGATCGTGGTCGCCGCCGCGGGGAGCGCGGCGAGCGCGTCGGCGGCGACGCCGGCGGGGTCGATCAGCCCGTCCCGGGCCCGCTGCTGGGCCGCGGTGACGGCCCGCTTGACCCGGTCCCGGCCGAGCCGCCCGGCCGCCGCGCGCAGCTCGGGTTCGGCCAGGACGGCGTCGGTGCGCGGGACGCGGCGGCGCGGGTCCGCCGCCTCCGGCGGGCGCGCGGTGGTCATCCACGCACGGTAGTACCGCAGCCCGACGGTGTCCCGCGGAACGCCGCCGCTCCCGGCAGCCCGCGCGCTCCCACCCGGGACGAGGTACGGCCCCGCCCGGGTCAGGAACCCGCGGTGTCCCGCACCGGCTCGCCGCTGCCCTCGGCCTCCACGTCGGCGCCGTGGGCGACGTCCGCGTCGATCGCGTCCGGCTCGGGATCCACCGCGGTGTCCTCCGGCCCGCGTTGGGCGGGCAGCGAGATCCGGGGCTGCGGGTCACCGGACGGCGAGGTCCCGGGCCACGGACCGTCGAGCCACGAACCGTCGGGCCGCGCGCCCCCACGCTGCGGGTTCCCGGGCTGACGGCTCTCGGGCTGCGGAACGCCGGGTTGCGCGGGCCAGGGCTGCGGGCTCGCGGGGCGTGCCGGTCCGGGCGGACCCGGTTCGGGATCGAACAGGGCGTGCGCGCCCGCACGCCGCGGCCCCGGCGCCGCGGACAACGATCCGGTGCCGTCCGGACCGCCGTTGCGAGCACCGCCGGTGTCGTCGACCCACCCGCCACCGGGAGCGGAGCCGCGCCCGACGCCGGTGCCCGCCGGCGCCGGCCCCCCGAGCCGCCCGAGCTCGTCGCCGAGCACCCCGTGCAGCCGTGCGATCTCCTCCCGCACGGCGTCCCGGACCCCGACCGCGTGCGCGTGCATCGACGCCGCGGCGTCGGCGGTCAGCGCGCTGTCCCGGCGGGCCCCCGCGCCCGCGGCGCGCAGCCGGTCGATGTCGGCCCGGGCCGTGCCGACCAGCCGGTCCGCCTCGGCGCGGGCGTCGGCGAGCATCCGCCCGGCCTCGGCGTGCGCGCCGGCGGTGATCCGGCCGGCGTGCTCGCGGGCGTCGCCGACGAGCCGGTCCGCCTCCGCGCGGGCCTGCTCGCGCAGCTGCCCGGCGTCGGCCTCGGCGGCGCGGCGACGCCGCTCGGCGTCGTGCTCGGCCATCCGCAGCACCTTGTCCGCGCGCATCCCGAACGTCTCGGGCGGGCGGGCCCGGGCCTCCTCCAGCGCCGCGGCGAGGATCTCGACCCGGCGGCGCAGCTCGGCGCGGTCGGCGTCGGCCGCGGCCAGCCGGGACTGCAGCGCCCCGTCCGCGGAACCGGGAGCCCCGGGAGCCGCGGGCCCGGCCTGCGCGCCGTCCCCGCCCCGGGCGGCCGCCGGCCGCGCCTCGGCGACGGGGCGGGTGGCGGCCCGGGTGGACTCGTCGTCCCGCACGTCGTCCGCGTGCTGGCCCGGGTCGTGGCCGGTGCGGCGGTCGGGGTCCGGATCACGGCCCGCGTCGTGTCCGGCGTCCGACGACTCGTCCGCGGTCGTCGCGCCCTCCTCGCCGGTCACGTCGTCGACCGCCTCCCCGACCGGCTCCCGTCCGGGTCCCGCATCGGATCCCACGCCGCCGGCCCGGCCCCGTACACCTCTCACGCCACCATCACGACGAGACAGTCTCGGGTGCGCCACGGTGGTCGCGCAGCCCCCGTTCGACGGACGGGACCGGCCGGTCGCCCGGCGGCCTGCGATCCGGTGTCCCGTTCGGCCGTGCGGGTAGCGTCGGCGGTGACGCCCGTCACCGCCGAGAGGGGACAGCCATGTCGGAGACCGTGACCCGCCGGCGGCTCACCGAGTTCAGCCACGGCGCCGGGTGCGGGTGCAAGCTCGGCCAGGCCCGGCTGGACGCGGCGCTGGCCGGCCTCGTCCCGCCGTCGCACCCGGACCTGCTGGTCGGTACCGACACCGGTGACGACGCCGCGGTCTGGCGGCTGTCGGCGGACCGGGCGCTGGTCGCGACCACGGACTTCTTCACCCCGATCGTCGACGACCCGCGCACCTGGGGCGCGATCGCGGCGACCAACGCGGTGTCCGACGTCTACGCGATGGGCGGCACGCCGCTGTTCGCGCTGAACCTGGTGTGCTGGCCGTCCGACGACCTGGGGCCCGAGGTCCTCACCGAGGTGCTGGCCGGCGGCGCGGAGATCGGCCGGAACTGCGGGTTCGCCGTGGTCGGCGGGCACACCATCGACGACCCGGAGCCCAAGTACGGCCTGGCCGTGATCGGCGAGGTGCACCCGGACCGGGTGCTGACCAACGCCGGGCTGCGGCCCGGCGACGCGCTGGTGCTGACCAAGCCGCTGGGCATCGGGGTGATCTCGACGGCGGTGAAGCGCGGTGTCCCGGCCGACGTCGACGCCGCGGTGGCCGCGATGACCACACCGAACGCCGACGCCGCCGTCGCCGCGCGCGAGGCCGGCGCAGGAGGGTGCACCGACGTCACCGGCTACGGCCTGCTCGGCCACCTGGCGAAGATGGCGGCCGCGTCCGGTGTGGACGCACGGGTGGACGTCGCGGCCGTGCCGGTGCTGGACGGGGTGCGCGAGCTGATCGCCGGCGGCGTCGTGCCCGGCGGCACCCGCCGCAACCGTGAGTGGGTGGCCGACCGGATCGCGGGCGAGGTGACCGAGGACGAGGTGCTGCTGCTCGCCGACGCCCAGACCTCGGGCGGCCTGCTGTTCGGCGCCGCGCCGGACGCCGCCGACGCCGCCGTCGCGTGGCTGCGCGGACGGGGCCACCGGGCGGCCCGGATCGGCGCGGTCACCGAGGGCGGGGGGAACGAGGGCGGTGGGACCGTGCACCTGATCGCATAGGGTCCGCGGGCGTGGACCCGGTCGACCGTTCCTGCGCCCGTACCCGAGCCTGGACCGACGAGGCGATGCGCCGCGTGCAGGCCGACGCCAACCGGTCGGCCGACACCCACCTGCACGTGCTGGAGCTGCCCGCCGAGTGGGGCGTGCACGTCTACCTCAAGGACGAGTCGGTGCACCCCACCGGCAGCCTCAAGCACCGGCTGGCCCGCTCGCTGTTCCTGTTCGCACTGGCCAGCGGCTGGATCACCGAGGGTACGACGGTCGTGGAGGCCAGCTCCGGGTCGACCGCGGTGTCCGAGGCCTATTTCGCCCGGCTGCTGGGGCTGCCGTTCGTGGCGGTGATGCCCCGCTCCACCAGCCCGGAGAAGGTGGCGCTGATCGAGCGCGAGGGCGGGCGGTGCCACTTCGTCGAGCGCGGCCCGGACGTCTACGCCGAGGCCGAGCGGCTGGCCGCCGAGTCCGGCGGGCACTACCTGGACCAGTTCACCTACGCCGAGCGGGCCACCGACTGGCGGGGCAACAACAACATCGCCGAGTCGATCCTGTCCCAGCTCGCCGAGGAACCACACCCGATCCCGGAGTGGATCGTCGTCGGCGCCGGTACCGGCGGGACGTCGGCGACGATCGGCCGCTACCTGCGCTACCGGCGGCTGCCGACCCGGCTCGCGGTGGTGGACCCGGAGAACTCGGCGTTCCTGCCCGGCTGGGCGAGCGGGGTGGCCGACCACGTGACCGGGATGCCGTCGCGGATCGAGGGCATCGGCCGGCCGCGGATGGAGCCGAGCTTCGTGCCGTCGGTGATCGACCGGATGTTCCCGGTGCCCGACGCGGCCAGCGTCGCCGCCGTCCGGCACCTGCGCGAGCGAACCGGGCACTGGGCCGGCGGGTCGACCGGCACCAACCTGTGGGGCGTCTACCAGCTCGTCGCCGGGATGATCCGGGACGGCCGGACGGGCAGCGTCGTCACGCTGCTGTGCGACGGCGGCGAGCGCTACCGGCACAGCTACTACGACGACGGCTGGGTCGCCGGGCAGGGCATGGACCTCGCTCCGTACACGGCGACGCTGGAGCGCTTCCTGGCCACCGGCAGGTGGGAACCGCCCGCGGTCTGAACGGGCTACAGCAGCGCCGCGGTGGCGAGCAGCCGCCGTTCCGAACCCGGCCGGCCGACGAGCTGGACGCCGGTCCGCCCACCGGCCCACGGCACCGGCGCGACCAGCGACGGCAGCCCGGTGAGGTTCCAGGCCGCCAGCCCGGTCGAGCCCGCGCCCGCCGGACCGGCCGGGGCGGGCAGCAGCGCCGCCTCGGCGCCGGTGTCGTCGAGCCAGCCCAGCAGCCGCTGCCGCCAGGACGCCGGGGTGGCCGGCCGGACCCCGCCGAGGCGACGGATCCGGCGTCCGCGCCGCAGCGCCGCCCGGGCCGGGCGGGGCAGCGCCGAGGGGTCCAGGCCGAGGTCGTCGACGTTGCGGGCCAGCCCCGCCTGCCGGCGGCGGGCGGCGTGCACCGACAGCACCGCGCCGTAGGGCGGGTCCGCGGCGACGAGCCGCAGGCCGGCGGCCTCCAGCAGCCGGAGCGCGGCGTGCACGCCGGCGGCGGCGGTCGGGTCGGCGTGGCCGGTCCGGCCGGTGCGCAGCGAGCAGACCAGCGTCCCGACGGGTGCGGGCGCGTCCGGGTCGCCGCCGGCCGGTGCGGCGGGAGCGCCGTCCGGGTCCGACACGGCCCGGGCGAGGCGGGCCGGGTCCCCGGCCCGGGCGGCCGCGGTCCCGCGCGCCGTGGGCGCGGTGAGCGCGTCGAGTGCGGCGAGCAGGTCGGCCGGGCCCGCGGTCACCAGTGTGGTCTCGGCGAGCCCTGACCATCGGCGTTCCTGCACGGCGGACAGCGGCAGCACCCGGCGTCCCGGCTTGAGCGCGGCCAGCCCGTGCGCCGCGGCGGCCGCGCGCAGGGCGCCGTCGCCGTCCACCCCGACCCCGAGCGGGACCAGCCCGGCGGCGACGGCGGCCGCCGTCGCCCGGCCGCCGGGGGAGTCGTCGGGACCGATCCCGAGCTCCGCGGTCCGCGCCCGGCCGACGACGAGCGCGCCCGCGGTGCGCAGCCGCCGGACCGGCTCGTCGCCGCGCCCGGCGACCGCGATGCCGTCCTCGACCGCGACCGGTACGCCGGCCAGCGGGAGGGCGAACCGGTCGGTCCGCCGGTCGAGTCCGGCCGCCGCGGCCCGCAGCGCCTCCGGGTCGACCGAGAGCAGCGCCGCCGGGTCGGCACCGGGGGTCCCGAGCCGGTCGAGCAGCGCGACGGCCACCTCGCCGGCGGTGCGCCGCCCGGAGCGCACCGCGCCGGCGACGTCGGTCAGCCGGCGCGCCGGGTCATCGGCGGGCGGCGACGCGGGGGGCGAGGAGATCGGTTCTGAGCTCACGGGCGGCACGGCGGATCACCGTAGTAGCCCTGGCGGAGATGGCGGAGGCGGACGGGAATCGAACCCGCCTGGCCGGGATACCCGGCCACGTCGGTGTTGAAGACCGCGGGGGCCACCAGGCGCCCATACGCCTCCCCGGCCCTCACGCCGTCCGGAGTGCCTCCGGGACACCGTCGGCGACGTCGAACAGGGACATCAGGTTGGTCGCCTCCAGCGCGCGGGTCACGGCGTGCGATCCGCACACCAGCCGCAGCCGGCTGTCGGCCCCCTCCGCCTTCGCCTTGGCCTCGACCAGCGCGGCCAGGCCGGCCGACCCCAGGAACGTGACCCGGGTCAGGTCGACCACCAGCAAGGCCGCGGACGGGATCTTCTCGGCCAGTTGCTCGGACAGCACCGGCGCGGTCATCGTGTCGATCTCGCCGTGCACGTGGACGACGATCGCGCCGCCGGAGTGCTCGACCACCTCGAAGCGGACGACCTCGCCGACGTCGGGGCCCTGCTCGTCCCCCACCCCGGTGGGCGTCTCACTGCTCATGTTTCTCGTGCTCCCTCGACAGTCGTCGACAGCGGTGCGCGGCCCGGCTCTCACCTGGGTCTCACCGTGGATGACAACCGGCCGCCGTTGCTTGACGTGCCGCTCGTGTGGCCCCCCGCTCCCACCCTAGTCAGGGCGGGCGCCCACCCTACGACCGCGGTCGTAGGTCGCACAAACGTTCCGGGACGCCGCCTCGGCGTTCCGGCCGGGTACCCGGGCGGGACGGGACCGGGCGCGGCACCGGGGCCGCTCAGGTCCGGACGGCCGGGCCCCCGTGACCGGGCGCCGGGGCGTGCCCGGGGCCCGGCGCCGGAGCGCCGGGGTCGGTGGCCGCGGACCCGGTCGCGGGAACCGGGCGGACCGCCGTGAACGCTCCGGCCGACGACCCCGCGACGAGGGCCGGTGCGACCGGCACCGGCGGCGCGACGGGGTCCCGCCCGGGCTCCCGGCCGGCGGCCGGCCGGGACACCGGCGCCGTGGCGGACGGTGTCCCGAATGCGGCGGGGTTCTTCGGCGTGACCGCCTGCATCGGCTGGGTCACCAGCGGGGGCACCGCTCCGCCGGCCCGGCGGACCGCGCGGCGGGACTGCAGGTAGGCGCGCGGCCCGGTCAGCAGGCCGCGGGCGCGGGTCTGGTCGGCGTCGGCGGGCATCGCCTCACCGGCGCCGGCCTCACGGGCCGAGATGTGCCGCAGCCGTGCGACGGCGGCGGGCAGCCGGCGCAGCGCCGCGGTGCGGCCCTGCGGCGACAGGGCGACCTTGGCGAGGAAGCTGCCGAGCCCGACCGCGTAGCCCTCCATCTGGGCGCGCAGGGCGTGCGCGTCGGGACGGTGGTGGTGCCACAGGTAGGCGCCCGGCACGTAGCCCAGCACGTAGCTGTTGAGGATCATCCGGACGAGGAACTCGCAGTCCTCGCCGCCGTGGGTGGGGGTGCCCGGGCCCATCGCCTCGTCGAAGCCGCCGGCGGCGCGGGCCGCGGCGGCGCGCACGGCCAGATTCGCGCCGATGCCGAACAGGCCGGGCGCGAACGGGAAGATCGGCGAGTCCTCGGGCGGGTTGTCGAGGGTGAACCGGCGCGGGGCGAAGCCCTTGTTCCAGGCCAGCGCGACGTCCGCGGCGCGCTCCTCGGGGCTGCCCAGGCGGGCGGCCAGCACCGGGCCGGAGACGCAGGCCAGCTCGGGGTCGGCGGCGAAGGCGCCGGCGAGGCGGGAGGCCCAGGCGGGGTCGACCTCGGTGTCGTCGTCGGTGAACGCCACGATCTCGGTCCGGGCCTCGGCCAGCCCGCGGTTGCGCCCGACCGAGGCGCCGCGGCGGGGCTCGCGGACGTAGCGGACCCGGGGCGACCCGGCGGCCGCGACGGCGTCGCGGGTCAGCTCGTCGGTGGGGTCGTTGTCCACGACGATGACCGACAGCGCGGGGTGGTCGGAGGCGAGCACGGCGCGCAGGCAGCGGGCCAGCGACTCGGGACGGTTCCGCGTCGCGATCACGACGGTGACCGGGTCGGCGGCGACCGGGGCCGGCGTGACCTGCTCGGGCGGGCCGAGGGTCACGCAGGCGGCCTCGAGGTCGGCGGCGGTCGCACGACCGTTCCGCAACGGTACGGTGACCTGCCCCTGCGGCGTGCCGCCGACGGTGATCAGCAGCCGGGCGGCCCGGAACTCCGGGGCGACGCGCAGGTCACGCAGCGGTGCGAGTCTGTCGAGCTCGCCCACCCAGGTAGCGGCGTCGTCCGACGGTCCGGCGTGGCCGGTGGTCCCAGACATCCCTGACATGCCACACAGTGTCGGGCACCCGCGCTGAGACCACACTGAGAGCGTCCGTCTGCGCAGTCGTGACCACTCTGTGTCATCGGTGCGGCAGGGTTCACCGGTTCCGGTGTCGATCTGCCCGTCCGTCCAGGTCGGGCGCCGGTCGCGCGCCGCGCCGGGATCCGGGACACGACGGGGCATGATCGTCGGCGAGCGCGTCGCCCGCGACGAGCGGTCCGGAACCGGCGAGGACACGCCGTCGGCGAGCGCCTGTCGGCGTGTCCGGGTGGAGGTTGCCTCACGATCGGGTGATCCGTTCGATCGATCGGTGATGCCACACCGGACGACCTGCGGCGACGCCCGCGCGGTCGCGCACCGCCGGGTGACCCGGCCGCGCGGTTGGGCCGTTCGGGGACCGTTGCGGCCGATCGTGCGGGGCGCCCGCGGAGTGGCGGCGAGGGCCCCGGCGCGCGGGTAGGTTCGGGCCATGCCGACGCCCCCGACCCGCCCCACCGCGTCCGTCCTGGTGACCGGGAGCGAGCTGCTGACCGGGCTGCTCGCCGACGCCAACGGGCCGTTCCTGTCCCGGGCGCTGGGGGAGCTCGGCATCGAGGTGCGCCGGGTGGTACTGGTGGGGGACCGGCCCGAGGACCTGCGGGCCGAGCTCGACTCCGCGGCCGGCGACGACCTCGTCGTCACCAGTGGTGGACTCGGCCCGACCGCCGACGACCTGACCGCGGACGTCGTCGCCGCGTTCTGCGGGGCACCGATGGAGCTCGACGCGGGACTGCGGGACCGTATCCACGCCAAGGTCGCGGGCTGGGCGAGCCGGTCCGGGTTCGACGGGCCGGCGCTGGACGCGGCGACCGACAAGCAGGCCCGGGTGCCGCGCGGCGCGACCGTGCTCGAGCCGGTCGGGACCGCGCCGGGGCTGGCCGTGCGGCGCGACGGCGGCCCGCTCGTCGTCGTCCTGCCCGGGCCGCCGCGGGAGCTCGCCGGGATGTGGCCGGCCGCGCTGGCGGCCGCACCCGTCGCGGAGCTGCTCGCGCGCGCCCCGCGCACCGAGCCGCGGCTGCTGCGCTTCGCCGGGCTGCCCGAGTCGGAGATCGCGGCGACGCTGCGCGGTCTCGACCCGTCCGGGGTGGAGGTGACGACGTGCCTGCGCCGGTCCGAGCTGGAGGTCGACCTGCGCCCGCTGCCGGGCGCGGAGGACGCGGCCCGCGCGCTCGCCGACGCGATCGTCGAGAAGCACGCCCGGCAGCTGATCAGCGCGGACGGCACGAGCACCGACGAGCTGCTCGCCGACGCCCTGCGGGCCAAGGGGTGGACGGTCGCGACCGGCGAGTCCTGCACCGGCGGGCTGCTGGCCGGACGGCTGGTCGACCGGCCGGGGTCGTCGGCCTACGTCGCGGGCGGGGTGGTCGCCTACGCGAACGAGGCCAAGACCGCGCTGCTCGGCGTACCCGCGGAGGTGATCGCCGAGCACGGGTCGGTGTCGCCGGAGGTCGCCCGCGCGCTGGCCGACGGCGCCCGGGACCGGTTCGGCGCCGACGTCGGGGTCGGCATCACCGGCGTCGCCGGCCCGGACGGCGGGACCGAGGCGAAGCCGGTCGGCTACGTCTGCCTGTGTGTCAGCACCGCGGTCGGCGAGGTGATCGCCCGTGACGTGCAGCTGCCCGGAGGCCGGACCGACGTCCGCGAACGGTCGGTGGACGTCGCGATGCACCTTCTCCTGCGGGCGACCGGCGTCACCGGCGCCGGCGCGCACCGTTAGTCGTCGAGCATCTCCCGCAGCCGGCGCACGGTGGCCCAGTTGCGGGCCGTCCCGCCGCCGTCGGCCGCCGTCGTCCGCGTCGAGAGCCGGGCGCCGAGCTCGCTGCGCCCGATGCCGTCGGGCAGGTGCAGGTAGACCACCCGCCCGACGATCGCGGCGTCCTCCCGGCTGCCCCCGGCCCGTCCGGCCTCGACCGCGGCCGTGAGGGCGGCGCGCTCGGCGTCGGTCGGCGGGGCCGCCCGGAAGACCGCGTGCAGCTGCTTCGGCTCGGTCACCTGCGGGAACGGGTTCGCGGCGAGGACGGCGGCGTACTCGTCGCGCCCGAACACCACGACCGGACGCTCGAGCGCGAACTCCTCGCGCAGGACGCCGGCGACGGTCCCGGCGACGGCGCCGGGGTCGTCCGGGCTGGTCAGCACGACGTTCCCGGACTGGATGTAGGTGGCGACGCCGGTGAACCCGCGGGCGGTCAGCGCCGCGCGCAGCTCCGCCATCGGGACCTTCCCGGAACCGCCGACGTTGATCCCGCGCAGCAGCGCGACGTGGGTGGGCACGGCTGCCGATTCTGCTCTACCGGAGCGCGTTCACTGCAGCCCGTTCGCGAGGGTGAGGCAGTCCCCGGACCGCAGCCGGCCCTCGTCGGAGACGAGATAGCGCACCGCGTTCGCGACGTCGTCGGGCTCCAGCAGGCCGGGGCGGGGCCTGCCCTGGGCGAACACCTTCTCGACGTCGTCGCGCCCGGGGTTCTCCATGTCCGGCCGGATGACCCGGTACGTCGCCGGGTTGTGGATCATCGTCGTGTTCACCCCGGCGGGAAGCACGGCGTGCACCGTGATCCCGTGGTCGGCGACCTCGTGGGCCACCGACTTCACCAGCGCGACGACGCCCGCCTTGGCCGCGGCGTAGTGGCCCGAGTCGCGCGCACCGGTCTCGGCGACGATCGACGACGTCGCGACGATCCGCCCGGACCCGCGCTCGATCATGTGCGGGAGCACCGCCCGGAACGTGCAGAAGACACCGGTCAGGTTGACGTCGATCATGGTCCGCCAGGTGTCGTCGGACATCGTGGCGAGCGGGCCGCCGGTGGCGATCCCGGCGTTCGCGACGGCGATGTCGATCCGGCCCAGGGTCTCGACGGCGTGGTCGGCCACGGCCTGCATCGCCGCGGCGTCCCGCACGTCGGCGACGACGGCGAGGCAGCGACGGCCGAGTGCCTCCACCGCCTCGACGGTGCCGTCGAGGTCGTCGGGCGTGGCGGGCGGGTAGTCGACGCCGGGGACCGGGCCGGCGATGTCGCACACCACGACGTCGGCGCCGGCCCGGGCGAGGGTCAGCGCGTGCGCCCGGCCCTGCCCGCGTGCGCCGCCGGTGATCAGCGCGACCTGTCCCGCGAGCGTGTTCACCCGCCCCACCTCCCGTTGCCCGGTCCGTCCGTCCGTTCGTGAAAGGGCAGACCGGCCGGGCCGGGCGGGCTCATCGGTCGCCGGGGACCCCGCCGCGCCCACTCCACAGCGGCTCGACGGCGGCCCACTCGGCAGCCAGCGCGTGACGGTCCCGCTCAGCCTCGACGGTGGTCGTCCATACCCGGGCGCCGAGCAACGCGGCCGCCCCGAGGAGCAGGACCAGGCTCGCGGCGGACAGGCCCGCCGTCGTCGCCTCGATCGGGACGCGGACCGGCGCGCCGCCGCCGTCGGTCCAGATGGTGCGACTGTTCCCGGGGTCGGGGCGCCCGTCGAGCACCAGGGTTCCGACCTGCGGTTCCCCGGTCGGGCCCGTCCAGGTCGCCCGGACCGCGCTCCGGGGCGGCCCGGCGCTGCGCGCGGCCGGAGCCTCGACGACCTCGAGGACCGTGGCGACGGTGCGGTGCGCGTCCGGGAGCTGCTCCCGGACCGCCCGGGTACCCGCGACCTGCCCGACGGTCACCGCCAGCACGAGCAGGGCGACGACGAGTGCCGGCGTGGCGCGACGCAGGCGGGTCGCCGAGCTCTCTGGTGTGTCCATGTCGAGAAGTCTGGATCGGCGTCCCGTGCTTCTGAAGCCGATATTCGCGAAATCTGCCTTCGGTCGGTCCGAAGTGTCTACCCTGTCCCGGTGTCGTTCGACCTGCTCGATCTGCGGCTGCTCGTCGGTGTCGTCGACCGCGGGAGCATCACGGGTGGCGCGGAGCTCGTGCACCTCTCGCTGGCGTCGGCGAGCGGCCGGGTCGCCGCCATGGAGGCTGCGGCCGGGGTGCCGCTGTTCGACCGGCACCGGCGCGGCGTCACACCCACCCGGCAGGGGGAACGGCTGCTCGCACACGCCCGCGACGTCGTCGAACGGCACGAACGGCTGCGCCTCGAGCTCGCCGAGCTCGCCGGTGGGCACGCCGCGACGGTCACCGTCCTGGTCAACACGGCCGGCGTCTCGCTGGTGACCGGGCACGTGGTCGACTTCCTCGTCGAGCACGCGGGCATCGACGTCAACCTGGTGCAGCAGCCGAGCAGGCGGATCGTCGCCGACCTCGCCGCCGGCCGCGGTGACCTCGGCGTGCTGGCCGGCAGCGTCGACCTCGGGAGGCTGGAGCGGTACTCGCTGGGACCGGACCCGCTGGTGGTCGCGGTCCGGCCGGACCACCGGCTCGCCGGCCGCGGTGGCGTGGCGTTCGCCGAGGTGCTCGACGGCGACGTGCTCGTCGGGCACGTCGAGGGCAGCCCGCTGGAGGAGCTGCTCCGCTCGCACGCGGTCCCGCTGGGCAGCCATCCCCGGCACCGCGCGCGGTTCCCCGACGCCGGTTCGGTCCTGCGGGCGGTCGCCGCCGGGGTCGGGGTGGCGATCCTGCCCGCGCGCGAGGTCGGTGAGTCGCTGGTGGGGGTGCCGCTGGAGGACGGGTGGGCGCACCGGGACCTCGTCGTGGCCGTGCGGAACCGAGCGGAGGCCGGGACGCCGGTGGCGGATCTGGTGGACCGGATCCGCGGGACCCTGCCGGGCAGGATGCTCCCATGAGCTCCCGGCCGACGTTGCACCTCACGGTCGGCCTGCCGGGTGTGGGTAAGACGACTCACGGACGACGAGCTCGACGCGCGCTCGGCGCCCCCGCGCCGCCGGCGCCGTTCGGGAGCCGGCCCGCCCGGGCGTCCGACCGGTGGCCCACGCTCACGCGGCTGGATCTCCGAGCGCCGGAAGAGTATTAGTTGTCGCTGATATAAGACGAGTCCTGGAGCGCCCCGCCATGAAGTTCACCGTCTCGACCGAGATCGCCCTGCCGCGGGAGCGGGTGGTCCAGCTGCTCGCCGACCCCGCGCACCTGCCGAAGTGGCTGCGCGGTCTGGTCCTGCACGAACCGCTGAACGGAGCGCACGGAGAGGTCGGGACCACGTCGCGCGTCGTGCTGCGGACCGGGAAGCAGGAGATGGAGGCGACCGAGACCATCACACGCCGGGAACCGGCGGACCTGCACGGGATCCCGGGGGACGGCCTCGTGTACTACGAGCGGGAACTCGTCGCGACGGGCATGTGGAGCGCCGCGCGCGAGCGGCTGACCGAGGCCGGTCCGGGGGCGACGCTCTGGGTGAGCGAGAACGAGTACCGGTTCAGCAGCGCGCCGATGCGGCTGATGGCGCCGCTCATGCGCGGTGCCTTCCGCGCGCAGCAGCTGCAGCACATGCGGGACTTCACGGCCTTCGCCGAGCACGGGACGGACGTCCGCGACGCGGACGACGCGAAACGGCGCTGACCGTCGGGAGACGTTCCCGCTGGTCAGCGCCGCTTCGGGGCCTGTGATCAGGCAGCCTGCTTGGTCTCCCAGAAGATCTTGTCGATCTGGGCGATGTAGTCGAGCAGCTCCTGGCCGGTGGCCGGGTCGACCGACCCCTTGGTGCCGGAGGCGCCCGCGGCCTTGGTGGCCTTGTTGAACAGCTCGTGCAGCTCCGGGTACTTCTCGAAGTGCGGCGGCTTGAAGTAGTCGGTCCACAGCACCCACAGGTGGTGCTTGACCAGGTCCGACCGCTGCTCCTTGATCTCGATCGCGCGCGCCCGGAACTCGGGGTCGGAGTTGCCCTGGTACTTCTCCTGGACGGCCTTCACCGACTCGGCCTCGATCCGGGCCTGAGCCGGGTCGTACACGCCGCAGGGGAGGTCGCAGTGCGCGGTGGCCTCCAGCCGCGGGCGGAGAATGCGGGACAGCCGCATGGGGGTCCTCCCTGGTGGGTGATCGTTCTGGCAGCGCCGACCCTACTCTCGTGGCCGGACCGCAGCAGGCCGGGCGCAGCGGCGAGATCCACTCTGGAGGGAGGCGATCGTGCGCTGGCGCAGGGTGACCGTGCGGGGGCCCTCGATGTCGCCTGCGCTGGCGGACGGCGACGTCGTGCTGGTGCGGTTCGGCGCCAGGCCGCGACCCGGTGACGTCGTGCTCGTGACCTGGGACACCCGTCCCGGTCAGCTGTCGGTCAAGCGCGCCGAGCACCCGGACGGCGACGGGTGGCACGTCCGCGGGGACAACCCCTACGGCTCCACCGACTCCGCGGCCCTCGGCCCGGCCCGGGTCCACGCCGTCGCCCGCCTGCGGCTGTGGCCGCGCCCCGGCCGCATCCCCGCGCCCCGCCCGCGCGACCCCTGAGCCTCCCGCCCCGGCGCGACCGTGGCGGGCTGCGGCGCGACCCCGGCCCGCGTAGCGTCGTCGGCCCTGGCCGCACCTCGCAGCCCGCGCCGGGGACGAGGAGGCGGCGATGCCGACCGGGGACAGGCGCGTCGGCGACGGGCTCGCCGTCGGACCGGACCTCACCGGCGCGGCAGAGGTCGCGACCGCCCAGGCCCTGGCCGCACTCGGCGGCAGCACCCCCGACCTGCTCGTGTTCTTCGTGTGCCCCGGAGGCCCGGATCGGACACCCGGCACCGAGGTCGAGGCGGCGGGTCTGCGCGTCATGGAGCTCGCCGGCGCGGCGACCGCGATCGGCGCGACCGCGCACGGTGTGATGGCCGACGCCCGCGGCGTCGAGGCCGAGCCCGCGGTCGCGGTCTGGGCCGCTGCCCTCCCCGGCACGACGGTCACCGCGCTGGTCCCGTCCGCCGAGCGCCGCCCGGGTGTCGGGCCGAACGGGGAGGACGCGATCACCGTGCGCGGCCTGCGCCCGCCCGGTGAGGGCGACCGGGCTGCGGTCCTCGTCGCCGACCCCTACGCGTTCCCGGTCGGCGGCGTCCTGGAGCGGGTGAACGCGACGAACCCGGGTTTCCCCGTCATCGGCGGGCTCGCCAGCGCCCCGGGCGGCCCGGGGGCGAACCGGCTGTTCGTCGACGGCCGGGTGCACACCGGCGGCGCGGTCGGCGCGCTGCTCGGCGGCGACCCGGCCCCGCGGCTGGTGGTCAGCCAGGGCTGCCGCCCGATCGGCCCGGCGATGGCGGTCACCGGCGCCGAGCAGAACCGCCTGCTCGGCCTCGCCGGCCGTCCCGCGGCGGAACGGCTCCGCGAGATCATCGCCGCGCTCCCGCCCGGCGAGGCGGAGCAGGCGCTGCGCGGGCTGCACCTCGGCGTCGCCGTCGACGAGTACGCCGAGACCCACGAGCGCGGCGACTTCCTCGTGCGCGCGGTGCTCGCGGTCGACCCGGCGGACGGGTCGGTGGTGGCGGGCGACGTCGTCCCGGTCGGCACGACGGTCCGGTTCCAGGTCCGTGACGCGGCCGGCGCCGCGCAGAACCTGCACGAACTGCTCGGCCCGCTGCGTCGCTCGGGCCCGGCGGAGGGTGCGCTGCTGTTCTCCTGCAACGGCCGCGGCGCCGGGATGTTCGGCGACGCCGACCACGACGTCCGCGCGGTGCGCGCCGGCCTCGACCCGGACGGCGCCGCCGCGCCGCCGGCCGCGCACGGCGGACGGCGCGGCCCGCGGGTCGCCGGGTTCTTCGCCGCCGGCGAGATCGGCCCGGTCGGCGGTCGCAACCACCTGCACGGCTTCACCGCCTCGGTGCTGGTGGTCTGAGGCGGGACCCGCACGGGGAGTCAGCGCAGCGGGCGGAAGAACTCCCGCAGCTCGTCCACGTAGATGTCCGGCTGCTCCAGCGAGGCGAAGTGGCCACCGACGTCGAACCGGCTGAACCGGCGCAGGTCGGTGTAGCGCCGTTCCAGCCACACCCGCGGGAGCTTGAGCATCTCCTGCGGGAACTGCGCGACCCCGGTCGGCACGGGGACCTCGTCGCTGCGCCGCCGCCGTCCGAAGCTCTCCCAGTACAACCGCGCCGACGATGCCCCCGCTCCACCCAGCCAGTACTGCATCACGTTGTCCAGCAGACGGTCCCGGCTGATCACGTTCTCCGGGGACCCGGCGCAGTCGGTCCAGTCCCAGAACTTCTCGACGATCCAGGTGCACTGTCCGGCGGGGGAGTCGGCCAGGCCGTACCCGATCGTCTGGGGCCGGGTGGACTGCTCGGCCGAGTACCCGCCGCCGTACCGGTCGAACTCCTTGGCGAACCGGATGTCGGCCTTCTCCTGCGCGGTCAGCGGCGGGTCGTCCTCCGGGCGCGGGGCCGTCGGCATCGTCAGGTGGATCCCGACGAGCATCTCCGGCGCCGCGGTCCCCAGCGCCGAGGTGATGACCGAACCCCAGTCGCCGCCCGCGGCCGCGAACCGCTCGTAGCCGAGCCGGTCCATCAGCTGGGCCCACGCGACGGCGATCCGCTCGATCCCCCAGCCGGGGACGGTGGGCGTGCCGGAGAACCCGTAGCCGGGCAGCGTCGGGACGACGACGTGGAACGCGTCGGCCCCCTCCGGCGGGTCGGTCAGCGCGGGCAGGACGTCCAGGAACTCCACGAGCGAGCCCGGCCAGCCGTGCGTGAGCAGCAGCGGCGTCGCGCCGGGGTGACGCGAGCGGGCGTGCAGGACGTGCACCTCGACGGCGTCGTCGCCCCCGCCGTCCAGGCCGGTGCGGAACTGCGGCCAGGCGTTGATCTCGGCCTCGGCCCGGCGCCAGTCGTAGCGGGTCCGCCAGTACTCACAGAGGTCGCGGGCGTAGTCCAGCGGCACGCCCTGGTCCCACCCGTCGACGGTCGCGGGGGACGGCCAGCGGGTCCGGGCGAGCCGGTCCCGGAGGTCGTCGAGCTCGGCGTCGGGGATCTCGATCCGGAAGTCGCGCACGCCGCCCACCGTTCCACCCGTGAGTGCTTTCCGGGGCCCTGGCCCCGGAAAGCACTCACGGGCGCGCAGCGCCCAGCGCCCGGCTGATCCCGCGGGCCGCCGCCCGGACCGCGGGCACCCAGGTGTGCGGGTTCGTGCCGTCCGCGGGCACCACCACCGACAGGGCCGCGACGACCGGGCCGTCGCCGGACCGGACCGGTGCCGCGACCGACAGCGACACCGGCTCGACCTGCCGGTCGGAGATCACGAAGCCGCCCGCCCGGGCCTGCGCGAGCAGCGCGCGGACGTCGTCCGGGTCGCAGACGGTGTGCGGGGTGAACCGGCGCAGCGGCCGGGCCAGCACCCGCTCGGCGTCGGCCGGGTCGGCGTGCGCGAGCAGCACCAGCCCGACCCCGGTGGCGCACGCCGGCATCCGCGACCCGGGCCGGGTGACGATGGACACGGCGTCGCGTGTGGACAGCCGCTCGACGTAGACGACCTCGCCCGGGTCGGCCGAGTCCAGCACCGCGAGCTGCACGTTGTGCCGGGTGACCTCGTGCAGGTCCTCCAGGAACGGCATCGCGGCCTCGCGCAGGCCGGTGCTGGCCGGTGCCAGGTGCGCGATCTCCCACAGGCGCAGGCCGATCGTGTACCGGCCGTCGTCGCCGCGGTCCAGCGCGCCGCCGGCGGTGAGCTCGCCGACCAGCCGGTGCACGGTCGTCAGCGGCAGGTCGGTCCGGCGGGCGATGTCGGACAGGCTCAGCGCCGGGGTGCGTGCGGTGAAGGCACCGAGCACGTCGAGCACCCGGGCGGTCACCCCGGAGCGGGCCGGACGCGTCGACATGAGCGGGCATTCTTCCGCAGAGCGGAAGGCTGGTCGAGGGGGTGGCCGAGGGTCGGGGACAGTACGGCCATGACGCGAGGGAGCGGGGTGACCGAGCACCGGACCCGGGTGGGGATCGTCGGCGCGGGGCCGGCCGGGCTCGTCCTGGCGCGGTTGCTCGCGCTGGCCGGGATCGACAGCGTGGTGCTGGAGGCGCGGTCACGCGCCTACATCGAGGCCCGGGTCCGGGCCGGGGTGCTCGAGGCGCCGACCGTCGAGCTGCTGCGCGAGGCCGGCGTCGCGGGGCGGCTGGACCGTGAGGGCATGCCGCACCACGGGATCGCGCTGCGGTTCTCCGACGAGCCCGGCGGCCCGGCCGCCGACCACCGCATCGACTTCGGCGAGCTGGTCGGGTCCGGCATCACCGTCTACGGCCAGCAGGAGGTCGTGAAGGACCTGCTCGCCGACCGGGTCGACGACGCCGGTCTGCCGGTGGAGTTCGACGTCTCCGGTGTCGCGCTGCACGACCTCAACTCGGAGACCCCGTCGATCACCTGGACCGCCGCCGACGGCACCGAGCACCGGCTGCGCTGCGACGTCGTCGCCGGCTGCGACGGGTTCCACGGGATCTCGCGCACCGCCTACGACCAGGAGATCGCCGAGCGGGTGTACCCGTTCGGCTGGCTGGGCGTGCTGGCCCGCGCCGCCCCGACCACCGACGAGCTCGTCTACGCCCACCACGACCGCGGCTTCGCGCTCTACTCGATGCGCAACCCCGAGGTCACCCGGCTCTACCTGCAGGTCCCGGCGGACGCGCGGGATCCGGACTCCGACGTGGCGGCCTGGTCGGACCGGCGGATCTGGGACGAGCTGCAGACCCGGCTGGCCTGTGACGGCTTCACCCTCAACGAGGGCGAGTTCCTGGAGAAGCCGGGCGTGACGCCGATGCGGAGCATGGTCGCGTCCCCGATGCGGCACGGCCGGCTGTTCCTGGCCGGCGACGCCGCGCACATCGTCCCGCCCACCGGCGCCAAGGGGATGAACCTGGCGATCGCCGACGTCCGGGTGCTGGCCGAGGCGATCACCGACCACTACCGCACGGGCTCGGGAACCGGGTTCGACGCGTACTCGGCCACCTGCCTGCGCCGGGTCTGGCGGGCCGAGCACTTCTCCTGGTTCATGACCTCGATGCTGCACCGCTTCGGCCCGGACACCGAGGCCGGCGACGCGTTCGGCACCGGGCTGCAGCGCTCCCAGCTGCGCTACACCGTCACCTCCCGCGCGGCCGCGACGAGCCTGGCCGAGAACTACGTCGGCCTGCCGCACGGCAGTTGTTGAGAGCAGCTCGCGGAACGAATCTCAGCGCTGACAACCCACCACGAGGAAGGACCGCCGCCGATGACGCCGCCCCTGCTCCGCCCGCCCGGCTACGCGCCGGTGCCCGAGGGCACCCACCCCCCGATGCTCTCGCCCGGCTACAAGAGCACCGGGCTGCGGGCGCCGCAGCAGCAGCCGGTGATCCTGCGCCACCGGCTCACCGAGGTCACCGGGCCGCTGCTCACCGGCCCGATCGAGCCCGGCGACGACGACCTGACCCGCGGCGGGACCGGCGAGGCCCAGGGCCAGCGGATCGTGGTCTTCGGCCGCGTCCTGGACTCCGACGGCCGGCCCGTGCCGGACACCCTGGTCGAGGTCTGGCAGGCGAACGCGGCCGGGCGCTACGCGCACCGCTGGGACACCTGGCCCGCGCCGCTGGACCCGAACTTCTCCGGCGGCGGCCGGGTGCTCACCGACTCGCTCGGCAACTACACCTTCACGACGATCAAGCCCGGCGCCTACCCGTGGGGCAACCACCACAACGCGTGGCGGCCGGCGCACATCCACTTCTCGCTGTTCGGCCAGGCCTTCACCCAGCGCCTGGTGACCCAGATGTACTTCCCGGACGACCCGCTGTTCGCCCAGGACCCGATCTACAACTCGGTGCCCGAGGGCGCCCGGCGCCGCATGGTGTCCACCTTCGACCTGGACGCGACGCGGCCGGAGTGGGCCCTGGCCTTCCGGTTCGACATCGTGCTGCGCGGCCGGGAGCAGACCCCGTTCGAGGAGCCGCACGCATGACCCACCCGTTGACGCCGTCGCAGACCGTCGGCCCCTACCTGTCCCTCGGGCTGCCCTGGCCGGACGGCCCCGACGTCGTGCCGGAGGGCACCCCGGGCGCGGTCACGATCGGCGGCACCGTCTACGACGGGAACGGGTCCGTCGTGCCGGACGCGATGATCGAGACCTGGCAGGCCGACCCGGACGGCCGCTTCGACCACCCGGACGACCCGCGCGGCGCGCAGGAGCCGGCCGTCGAGGGCTTCCGCGCGTTCGGTCGCGCCCCCACCGGCGACGACGGCCGGTGGAGCGTCCGGACCGTCCTGCCCGGAGCCCTGCCCGGCCTCGGCGACGAGCCGGGTCAGGCCCCGCACATCGACGTCTCGGTCTTCGCCCGCGGGCTGCTCGACCGCCTGGTGACCCGGATCTACTTCCCCGAGTTCGCCGAGGCCAACGCCACCGACCCGCTGCTCGCCGACGTCCCGGTGGACCGGCGGGACACCCTCGTCGCGACCCCGGACGGCGAGGGCCGCTACCGGTTCGACATCCGGCTGCGCGGCGACGGCGAGACGGTCTTCCTGCAGATCTGACTCCGCCCCCTCCGCGGGTCCCGCACCCCGTCGCGGCGGTTCTCGCACCCCGGCGCCGTTCCCGCACCGACGACAGCCGGTGCGCCGACGCATCCCGGGGTGCGAGCCCCGCGACGGGGTGCGAGAACTGGCGCCGGTCCCCGGGCGGCGACCAGGGGCGTTGGTGACTCCGGGACGTCGGCGACCCGAGACGTCACTGTGACGCGCCGGACGGTTCCGCGTGCGGCCCGCGGGTACCCCTGGGAAGATCCAGGGTGGACGGCGGGAGGTCCGGTGAACGCAACAACTTCCGGCGCGGGCGAGCGGCCGGCGCCGGACGCCGTCGTCGGCACGCACACCGGCGTCCGCACCCGCATGAGCGCCGCCCTCCGGCACCCGCTGGTCGACCAGCTGGGGCGCTACGCCGCCGTCGGGGGAGTGGCGACCGGGCTGAACGCGGCGCTGTTCCTGCTGTTCCGGCCGTGGCTGGCGGCCGTCCCGGCGAACCTGCTCGCGCTGATCCTCACCACCGCCCTGAGCACCGAGCTGAGCCGGCGGTTCGCCTTCGGCGGCGCCCCGGCCCACCGGCTCCGGGAGTGGGTCCAGGACATCGGCACCGTCGCGTTCTACGCCTGCTACACCTCGGCCGTGCTGCTGGCACTGCAGTGGGTGGCGACGCCCAGCCCGCGGGAGGAGGCGGCGGCGCTGGTCGTCGCGAGCCTCGCCGGCGGGTTGCTGCGCTTCGCCGTGCTGCGGTTCTGGGTGTTCGACCTCCGGGCCCGCGCGGTGGACGACACGACGTCCCCGGGAGGCGACGAGCCGTGTACGACGACTTCACGCCCTTCGATCTGACCGTCGGCCCGGCCGACGGCGGGCACCCGACCGACCGGGTGCGGATCCACGGTGTGCACGGCGGCGAGGGCCCGCCGGTCCTGCTCCTGCACGGCTTCCCGCAGACCCACGCGATGTGGGCGCCGGTCGCCGAGGACCTGGCCCGCGACCACACGGTCGTCGTCACCGACCTGCGCGGCTACGGCGCGTCCGGCCGGCCCGAGCCGCGCGACGACCACGCCGGCTACTCGTTCCGCGCGATGGCCGCCGACCAGGTCGAGGTGATGGAGCGGCTGGGCTACGACCGGTTCGCGGTGCTCGGTCACGACCGCGGGGCACGGGTCACCCACCGGATGCTGCTCGACCACCCCGCCCGGGTCGAGCGGGCGGCGCTGCTCGACATCCTGCCCACCGGCTACGTCTACGACCACACCGACCGGCGGTTGGCGACGGCGTACTACCACTGGTTCCTGTTCATCCAGCCCGCCGACCTCCCGGAGCGGCTGCTCTCCGGGGACCCCATCGGGTACCTGCACACCGCGCTCGGCGGCTGGGGATCGGGCCTCGACGCGCACCCGGTCGAGGCGGTCGCGGACTACGAGCGCGCGTTCGCCGACCCGGCCGCGCGGCACGCGATGATGGAGGACTACCGGGCGGGGGCCTCGATCGACCTGGAGCACGACGCGGCGTCCGCCGCCGGGGGGATCCGGATCTCCGCGCCCACCCTGGTGCTGTGGGGCGAGCAGGGCGTCGTCGGCGGCAACGCCGAGAGCCCGCTGGAGGTGTGGCGCCGGGAGGCCGCCGACCCCGGGCTGGTCGAGGGCGAACCGGTCGCCGGCGCCGGGCACTTCCTGGTCGACGAGCAGCCCGCGGTGACGACCGCATCACTGCGGCGGTTCCTGAACAGGTGAACGGAGCCGTTGCGGGGCAGAATCTGCACACATGCGACGTTCCTCCCTGATCCGGGCGCTGCTCGGTGCCCTCGCCGCCGGAGCCCTCGTCCTCACCACCGCCGCATCCTGCGGGGGTGACGCCGCCCCCGCGCCCCAGCCGGCCCCGCAGGAACAGCCCGCCGGCGACGACGACCGCGACGACGACGGGGACGACCAGGACGACCGGGGTGACGACGACCGGGACGACGACGACCGCGACGACGGCTGAGCCCACCCGGCCCGGACGCCCGACGGGCGCGGCTCCGATGTGGAGCCGCGCCCGTCGTGCGTGGTGGAGGGGTCAGTCCTTCACGGCGTGCAGGATGCCCCAGGTGAGCCGCCCGGCGTTGCCGCCGTCGACCCAGTGCTGCAGCCCCGCCTTCATCTTCGTGATGTAGCCGGTCGAGATCGCCGAGGACAGCTCGTCCTCGTGCGCCACGAGCTCCTCGCGCACCCGGCGGTAGTGCGTCGGCAGCTGCGCGGCGTGGTCGTGGAACCGCACCTGCGACAGGCCCCGCTTCTCCAGGCCCTCGGTGTAGAACCCGGGCGTGGCCATCGTGGACAGCTGGATCCGGTCCAGGATCGGCTGGATCGACGACTGGTCCAGCCCGTCGACGGCCATCGGGTCGGTGAACACCACCCGGCCGCCGGGCGCGAGCACCCGCACGACCTCGTCGAGGACCCGCTCCCGGTCACCGGAGTGCAGGAACGCGTCCTGCGACCACACGACGTCGACCGAGCCGTCCGGGACGGGCACCTCCTCGAAGGTGCCGGTCGCGACCGTCACCTGCTCGGCGAGGCCCTGCTCCCGGGTCAGCCGCGTGTTGCGGTCGTTCTCCACCGGGGACAGGTTCAGGCAGTGCACGCCGGCACCGAACCGGCGGGCGAGCTGACGCGCGGCACCCCCGTAGCCGGAGCCGAGGTCCAGCACCCGGGTGCCGGCGCCGATCCCGGCGATCTCGCCCATCCGGGCCACGGTGCGCCGGCTGGCCGCGGCGATCTCCT
This sequence comes from Pseudonocardia nematodicida, assembly GCF_040105385.1. Classification (NCBI taxonomy): domain Bacteria; kingdom Bacillati; phylum Actinomycetota; class Actinomycetes; order Pseudonocardiales; family Pseudonocardiaceae; genus Pseudonocardia; species Pseudonocardia nematodicida. Next base: position 159,357 of record NZ_JBEDNQ010000013.1, on the reverse strand, counting down.
CGTCGGGGGTCTCGTAGAGGCCGACGTGGATGTCCTCGCCACCCCAGATCCGCGAGTAGAAGGTGTCCGCGTCCTCCGAGTCGTAGTAGCTCCGGGCGGTGGTCTCCGCGGCCTGCGCCTGCGTCACGCCTGGTCACCACCCTCCAGGTAGGCCTTCTCGGCGATGTGCACGAAGAAGTCGGGCTCGCTGTCGGAGTAGGTCGACTGGAAGTCGCCGTAGGTGTTGACCCGCTGGAACCCGACCTCGTGCATCAGCCGCCGGGTGTAGTCCTTGCGGAGCGGGAACATGTTCAGGTGGTACTCGGACCCGTCCGGGAAGCGGTAGCGGAACCGGGCCAGCCCGTCGTCGACGTGCTCGGGCTCGGCCACGACGTCGTCGCCGCAGTAGTAGTACTGGTGCTTCGACGAGAACCCGTTGTCCAGGATCGAGTCGTAGTTGCGCTGGTCCAGGATCAGGACGCCGTCGTGCTTGAGCATCGCGTAGAACTCGGCGAGCGCCTTGCGGCGGTCGCGCTCGGAGAACAGGTGCGTGAACGAGTTCCCGAGGCAGATGATCGCGTCGTACTCGCCGTGCACGTCCCGGTTCAGCCAGCGCCAGTCGGCCTGCACGACACGCAGGATGTGGCCGCCGAACTTCATGCCGTTCGCGAAGGCCTTCGCCAGCATCTCCGCGGACCCGTCGGCCGAGACGACGGTCTCGAAGCCCTCCTCCAGCAGCCGGACCGAGTGGAAGCCGGTCCCGGTCGCGACGTCGAGGACGCTCTCCACCCCGCGGTCGCGCAGCTGCTCGACGAAGAACTTCCCCTCGCTCTGGTAGCGGGCTCTCCAGTCGATCAGCTCGTCCCACTTGTCGACGAACGTCTGCACGTACTCGTGCTTGTAGTGGGTGGATTCCCGGACCTCGAGCGGTTCGTCTCCGAACTCCTGAACGGTCCTGCCGAGCTCGGGAAGTTCGCTGTCGGTGCGGTGATCGGCCGTCATGTACCGCGTCTCCTCGACGTTGATCGCAGGTTCTTCGGGCGCCTCGACGGTAGGGGGCGACGGGGTGTTGCGTCCGGGCACGGTGGGAGGGCCTGGATCGGTCGCAGATGTTGTGTTATACGCAACGCAGCCGGTCCGGACCATGTTTCCGGCATGTTTCCCCGAGCCTCGGGCGCGGAGTGGGGGTGCCGCCGGCGGCGCCTCGACCAGTGCCGCAGCCGCGGCGCGGGCGCGGGGTGGCGCGGGCCGGGGCGGCGCGCGGCCGTCCGGGGGCGAGGCCCGACACGCCGTGCCGTGTCGACTCCGCGAAATTCGAGACAGAAGTGTGACCTCGCTCACGGCATGGATTTCGAAATCACTCTTCCGTACCAACGCAGCCACTCCGTCGGGAGGTGTGCGACGTTCGTTCCCGGGTGTCCGACCGGCGTCGTCGCGACGACGGGACGACCTGCGCGGTGCCCCGTCCGCCGCTAGCGTCGCTCCGCGTGGAGAGAGAGCAGGGCAGCGGCGAGTTCGTGCGGGAACCACTGGGCGTCGCCGGGCGGATCACGGCCGAGGAGTCGGCACCCTGGCCGGTCGCGCCCGGCCGCTACCGGCTGGTCGGGGCGCGGGCCTGCCCGTGGGCGAACCGGGTGATCATCACCCGCCGCCTGCTGGGCCTGGAGGACGCGATCTCGCTCGGCATCGCCGGGCCGCTGCACGACGAGCGCAGCTGGCGCTTCCACCTCGACCCCGGGAACGTCGACCCGGTGCTCGGGATCGAGTACCTGCGCGAGGCCTACGAGAAGGCCGTCCCCGGCTACGACGACGGCGTCACCGTCCCGGCGATGGTGGACGTCGCGTCCGGGAAGGTCGCCACCAACGACTACGCGGCGCTCGAACGCGACCTCTCGACCGAGTGGCGGGAGTTCCACCGGGACGGCGCGCCCGACCTGTGGCCGGACGCGGGCGAGATCGACCGGATCGGCGAGGGGATCTTCGACGACGTCAACAACGGCGTCTACAAGTGCGGGTTCGCCGGCACCCAGGACGCCTACGACCGGGCCTACCGCGCCCTCTGGGACCGGCTCGACGCGCTGTCCGGGCATCTGTCCGACCGTCGCTACCTGGTCGGCGACACGATCACCCAGGCCGACATCCGGCTGTGGGTGACGCTGGTCCGCTTCGACGCCGCGTACCACGGCCACTTCAAGGCCAACCGGCACAAGCTCACCGAGCTGCCGGTGCTGTGGGCGTACGCCCGCGACCTGTTCCAGACCCCCGGCTTCGGCGACACGATCGACTTCGAGCAGGTCAAGCAGCACTACTACGGCGTGCACACCTCGATCAACCCGACCGGGATCGTCCCGGACGGGCCCGACCCGTCCGGCTGGCTGACCCCGCACGGCCGCGACGAGCTGGGCGGCCGGCCCTTCGGCGACGGCACCCCGCCCGGCCCACCCCCGGGGAACGAGCGCGTGCCGCCCCTGACCTGAGCCCTCTGTGCTGTGCACACCGCCACGCACCGGCCCGCCGGCGTCGCTCGAGGGGTACGTGAGAGCTGCCGCCTCATGATCGAACTACCCCCACATGCCCCTCGAGAGCTGGGACCGCCGGTCGCCCGAGGCGAGGCGGCGCGGCCTCGGCCTCGGCCTCGGCCTCGTGCCTCGCACCGTGCCTCGGATCCGTCGAGGGGTACCCGAGCGCCCTCGGCTCATGATCGAACAGCGCTGGTGTGCCCCTGAGGAGGCGCGTGGCCGGCCTGCAGAGCGTGCACCCGACCGCCCGACGCACGTGGGGTGCTTCTCGGCGGGTGACACCCGCCCGGGCGCGGCGGGACGCTCCGGTCGTCGTGGCCGGATGTCACGATGTCCGGCGATGCGTGGACGTGTACACCCGGTCACCGGGACCCGCCGCCGGTCGCTCGCCGCCGTCCTGGGGACGGCGCTGGTCGCCGGCGCGCTGGTCGCCGGCACCGTCGTCGCGGGACCGATGCTGGCCTCGGCCGCCACCGGCCCCGACGGCGCCGCGGCACCCCGGGCGGCCCCGGTGGACGTCCCCGAGGCGGCCGCGGAGCCCACCGACACCTGCCTCCCGCGGGTCGGGGACCTGTCCACACGCGACCGGCTCGCGCAGCGGCTGATGGTCGGCGTCGACGCCGCGGACCCGGCCGGCGCCGCGACGATCGTGCGGGACTCGAAGGTCGGCGGGGTGTTCCTCGGCGGCAACGCCACCGCCCTGCTGACCGACGGCACCATGCAGGCGCTGCAGGACGCCTCGGACACCCCGCTCGCCGTCGCGGTCGACGAGGAGGGCGGCCGCGTCCAGCGGATCGACGAGCTCGACGGCGACATCCCCAGCGCCCGGCGGATGGCCGCGGAGTCCACGCCCGAACAGGTCACCGCGATCGCGACGCAACGTGCCGAGCAGCTGCGGGCCCGCGGCGTCACCTGGAACCTCGCCCCGTCGGTGGACGTGTCCGCCCAGCCCGCGAACTCGGTGATCGGCGACCGCGCGTTCTCCGACGACCCGGACACCGTCACCCGCTACGCCCGGGCGTGGGCCGAGGGCCAGGAGGCCGGCGGGGTGTACGGCGTCCTCAAGCACTTCCCCGGACACGGCAACAGTTCCGGCGACTCGCACGAGGGGTCGGTGAGCACCCCGCCGCTGGCCGAGCTGCAGGCCTCCGACCTGCGCCCTTACGCGGACCTGATCGGTCCCGGCGCACCGCTGGACGGCCGGGTCGGCGTGATGCTCGGGCACCTGGAGGTCCCCGGGCTCACCGAGAACGGCAACCCGACCAGCATCGACGCCGCCACCTACCGGCTGCTGCGGGATCAGTACGGCTTCGACGGCGTCGTGATGACCGACGACCTCGGCGCGATGAAGGCGATCACCGACCGGTTCGGGCTGGCGGAGGCGACCACGCGGGCGCTGTCGGCCGGCGCGGACATCGCGCTCTCCTCGAACGTCACCCCGGTCGGCCCGTTGCTCGACGCCGCCGAGCAGGCCCTGGCCGACGGCCGGATCACCCCCGAGGCGAACGACGCGGCCGTCGCCCGGGTCCTGGAGTCGAAGGGCCTCTGCTCCCGTAGCTGAGTGGGACAGTGGGCCGATGCCCGACCGTCCCGATCCCCGCGAGCGCGCCGAGACACTGCGGCGGCTGCACCACTCCGACATCCCGCTCGTCCTGCCGAACGCCTGGGACGTGCCCAGCGCCCGGGTGTTCGCCGCCCACCCGCGGTGCCGGGCGCTGGGCACCACCAGCGCGGGCATCGCGGCGACCCGCGGCTACCCCGACGGCGAGGTCATGGGTCTCGACGAGATGGTGGAGGAGATCCGCCGGATCGCCGCGGCCGTCGCGCTGCCGGTGACCGCCGACCTCGAGTCCGGCTACGGCGCCGGCCCCGTCGACGTCGCGGAGTCCGTCACGACGGTCATCGGCGCCGGCGCGGCCGGCATCAACATCGAGGACGTCGACGGCGCCGGGAACCTGTTCGCCGTCGCCGAGGCGGCCGAGCGGGTGGGCGCCGCCCGGGAGGCCGCCGGGACCGCGGGCGTGCCGATCGTCGTCAACGCCCGCACCGACGTGTACTGGCGCGGGATCGGCGCACCGGAGGACCGCCTCGGCCACACCGTCGAGCGGCTGCGCGCCTACCACTCCGCCGGCGCCGACTGCGTCTTCGCGCCGGGGCTCACCGACCCGGACACGATCGCCGAGCTGGTGGCGGCCCTCGACGTCCCGCTCAACGTGCTGGCCGGTCCCGGCCTGCCCGACGTCGACGGCCTGCGCGCGCTCGGCGTGGCCCGGCTGTCGGTGGGCTCCGCCCGCCCGCTCCGCGATCACCGCGACCCGCGACCTGGCCGCCGAGCTCCTCGACCGCGGCACCTGGACCCCGATCGAACAGGCACTCCCGTACGCCGAACTGGCCGCACTGCTCCGACCGCCCCACCCCACGCCCTACTCATGACGCTTCGGTTCGGTGATACCGGACCTAAGCGTCATGAGTCGGCACCGGGGTGGGGTGGCCGCGGGCGGGTACAGGGGCAGGGGCGGGTCAGGAACCCATGTCCAGGCCGCCGTTGACGCTGATCACCGAGCCGGTGACGTAGCCGGCGCGGTCGTCGACCAGGAACTGCACCGCGCGGGCGATCTCGTCGGCCTGCCCGAGGCGCCCGACCGGGATCTTCGCGAGGATCTTCTCCATCGCCTTCTCCGGCACCGCCGCGACCATCTCGGTCTCGATGAAGCCGGGGGCGACGCAGTTGACCGTCACGCCCTTGCCCGCGACCTCCTGGGCCAGCGACTTCGAGAACCCGATCAGCCCCGCCTTGGACGAGGCGTAGTTGGCCTGCCCGATCGAGCCGGTCTGGCCGATCACCGACGAGATGTTGACGATCCGGCCGAACCCGTTGCCGGTCATGTGCTCCAGCACGGCCTTGGTCATGTAGAACGCGCCGGACAGGTTGATCCGCAGCACCGCGTGCCAGTCGTCGACGGTCAGCTTCCGGACGGTCTTGTCGACGGTGATCCCGGCGTTGTTGACCAGGTAGTCGACCCGGCCGCGCTGCTCCAGGACCTCGTTGACGACCCGGCTGCAGTCGTCCGGCTCACCGACGTTGCCCTGGTGCACCGACACCGAGGCCCCCTCGGCGCCGAGCTTCGCAGCCAGGTCCTCGGCGGCCTTGGAGTTCGACGAGTACCCGGCGGCGACGTGCACCCCCTGCCGCGCGAGCAGGGTGGTGATCGCGGCGCCGATCCCGCGCGCACCGCCGGTCACGATCGCGACGCGCTGCTCGGGGTTGGTGTCGGTGATTGCGGTCATGGGCGAACCTCCAGTGATCTCGCTCTAGCGGACGTCGAGCGTGCGTGCCATACCCCGCTGCACGGCGTCGGCCAGGTAGGGCCGCAGCTGCTCCGGGGTGACGATCCGGTGCACCGAGCCGACGGACTGCGCCCGCTCGATGGAGTGCTTGGTGTCGAACTCGTCGGCGACCTGGCCGAGCTTCTCCGAGCGGACGTCCGGGCGGAGCGTGGCGAGCTCGCCGCGCAGCCGGGACGCCTCGGCCTCGTCGCCGGCCTCGCCGGCGGCGGCGATCCGGGACTCCAGGCCGGTGATCCGCTCGTCGGCGGCGGTCCGGTGGTTGACCTCGCCGGCGAACACCACGGCCGCGGCGGGCGCGCCACCCAGCACGGAGGCGTAGGAGCCGGTGATCGCGGCGACCTCCATGTTGTCGTTGAGCGTTCCGGAGAACACCACGAACGCGCCGCCGTGGTAGCGGGAGACGACGCAGAACACGATCGGGCCGTCGAAGTTGACGATCGCCCGGCCGATCTCGGCGCCGAACTCCAGCTGCAGGCCGCGCAGCGACTCCGGGGAGCCGTCGAACCCGGACAGGTTCGCCAGCACGACCAGCGGCCGGTTGCCGGACGCCGCGTTGATCGCCCGCGCGCACTTGCGCGACGAGCGCGGGAACAGCGTGCCCGCGGTGAACTGGGACGGCCCGTCCACCGGGCGCGGGCCGCGGCGCGGGATCGGCCGGGACTCGACGCCGATCATCGCGACCGGCTGCCCGCCGAGGTGCGCGTCGAGCGCGACGACCGACTCGGCGTCGTGCATGTCGGCCCACCGCTCGGAGGTCGGGTGGTCGGCGTCGGCGACGCCGCGCAGCACCGAGCGGATGTCGAACGGCTTCTTGCGCTCGCCGTTCGTCTCCGCCGCCCAGATCTCGCCGAGCGTGCCGAACTCGCAGTTCGGGCCGGAGTGCGGCGCGGTGGTGACGTCGCGGGTCACCGGGTCGGTGCTCGGCGCGGGCCGGGGGAACCGCTCGCCCGGCAGCGTCCAGGTGTGCGCGTAGTGCGACAGCAGCACCTTCACCGACCCGGACAGGTCCGGCGCCCAGTACTGCGCCTGGCCGTTCGGGCCCATGATCCGGTCGTAGCCGCCGATGCCGAAGTTGTCCTCGGCCGAGACGCCGCCGGAGAAGTCCAGCGACTGCTTGCCGGTGAGCACCATGGCCGAGTCCGGCGTCATCACCAGGATGCCCTTGGTGTGCATCAGCATCGTGGCCTCGGCGTTCCAGTAGGGCTGGGCGCCGACGTTGATGCCGGTGACGACGACGTTCATCTCGCCGCCGTCCTGGGTGAACTCGATGATCCCGCGCAGCACCCGGGAGATCCAGTCCATGTTCTCGGTGCCGGAGTCCATCGCGATCTTCGCGCCGGCCGAGACGGCGAACCACTCGACCGGGACGTCCAGCTCGCGGGCCAGGTGGATCGCGGCGAGCACCCGGCGGCACTCCGGCTCGGCGATCGCGCCGAGCGCGCGGGTCGGGTCGCCGAGCAGGACGACGCGGGTCATACCCTCCGGGTAGCGCTGCGTCGGCACCGTGACGACGCCGAGCACCAGGTTGGCCGCGTTGCCACCGGGGGCGCGGTCGACCGGGTGCGGCACCCCGTCGTCGTCGAGGTCGTACTCGGTGAACACGCCCTCGCCGGCGTCGATAGGCGCGGTGAGCAGCGGGACGATCTCGTACGGGTAGACGGCGCCGCGGCGACGGGCCTTGAGCACCTTCTGGTCGTAGGCGTCCAGCTCGCGCATCGGCTCGGTCGGCGGCTCGTCGAGCTTGAGCGTCAGCCCCGCGCCCGGGGGCCGGGACATCCGCAGCAGCATCGACTTCGGGTCCCCGTCACCCTGCGAGGTCCGGAACTCCACCAGCACCTGCTCCAGGCCCAGGTTCGCGGTGCGCGGGGCCAGCCGGCGCACGACGGAGTCGAGCTCGGTGAGCGGGATGTCGACCTCGGGCCAGACGTAGAGCTGGATCCGGTTCCAGGACATCCGGGCCAGCGTCCGGTCCGCGGCCCGCGCGGCGCGCAGCGAGTTGATGCAGGCGTCGAGCGCCCGCTCGAACTGCGGGATGGAGCGGACCCGCCCCGTCTCGTCGTCCCGGATGACGGTCAGTTCCCGCACGTCGGCCATGGCGATCAGCCGGTCGTCGGCGGTGACCTCGCGGCCGGTGGCCCGGAACAGGTGGACGTCGGTGACGGCCGGGATCCGGCTGAGCGAGAAGTCGCGGAAGCGCCACAGCCGCAGCCGGTCGGCGACCAGCGGGTGCATGCCGCGCAGGGTCCGGTCCTCGACCAGCTCGCCGGTCTCGTCCGGCCGGAAGGTGAACCAGGTCGGACCCTCGGCCGCGTCGGACTCCACGGTCCGCGGGTTGGGCCGGACCGCGACCGCGACCCGGTGCAGCGCGCCCGGGACGCGGCCCAGCGCGGCGCGGACCCGCTCGGCGCGGGAGTCGGGGTCGCCGCCGTCGTCGGCCTTGGTGGAGGTGACGTAGAGGTCGACCAGCGCGGTGCGGCCGTCCGAGAGCTCGGCGACCCGGCGGCGCAGCTCCTCGGCGGTCGCCAGCGCACCCTCGGGGTCGTTGTTGTCGATCACCGAGGCGAACAGCGTCCGGTCGTTGCCGAGGTGGTCGTACCGGGCCGTCAGCAGCGGGCGGCCCGCGAACTCGGTGTGCTCCAGCTCGCCCAGCGGCCGGACCCGGTAGTAGCGCCGGGTCATGACCTCCAGCAGCACGGCGTCGTGCCGGTCGCCGAACGCGCCGAGGATCGGCTCCGAGGACGCGACCAGGGCGTCGATCCGGGACGCCCGGTCGGCCGTGTCCGGGTCGGCGGCGAGCACGTCGAGGCTCTCCCGGACCTCACCGAGGACGCGGGTGCGCTCGGCGGCGACCACCGGCGCGTCGAAGGCCCGGTAGCGCAGCAGGCGGGCGGTGTCCCCGACGACCGGGTGCCGCAGCTGGGTGGCGACGACGAGCTCGTCGAGGGTCCGCAGGTAGTCCTCGCGGCCGGCGGCGGTCAGCCCGGAGAGCGACTCCGGGTGCTGCAGCCGCCAGTTCAGCAGGGCCAGCACGACCGGCACCTGCTGCGCGGCGCGCCGGTGCGCGAGGAACATCCGGTACAGCGCCGGGCCGAGCTCGGGGTCGGGCGAGGTGTCGCTGACGCCGTAGTGCGCCAGCGCCCGGCGCAGCTTCGCCTGGAACGACTCGGGCAGACCCTCGTCCTCGACGTCCCGGGTGCGCAGGTAGGCGTAGAGGTACTCCTGCGGGTTGCGCTCGGTCTCGCCGGTCTCGTCGTCGGTCTCCGAGCGGTTGCGCGACAGCGCGCACAGGTCCGCGAAGATCCGCAGGACGGCGGTCTCACCGGCCAGCACGGACGGGTCGTCGCCGGCCAGCTCCGTGCGGGCCCCGGCCAGGCGGCGCAGCTGCGGGCGGGCCTGGCTCTCGTCGACGTCGAACCCGAGCACCTGGAAGCGCAGCGCGCTCAGCGCGTCCGCGGCGGTCGTGGCGGGCTCGCCGGAGTCACCGGTGCCGGTGAAGGCACTCAGGTCGGCCCGGTCGGCGGGGGAGGACGCGGCCGCGGAGCCGGCGTCGGCGGAGGGCTCCAGGCGGACCAGCTTGGTGCCGCCGTCGACCTGGGTGTTCGCCGGGACCAGCAGCTCGGCGACGGTCCCGTCGAACGGGGCGCGCAGCGAGGTCTCCAGCTTCATCGACTCGACGATCGCGACCGTGTCGCCCTCGGACACCACGTCGCCGGGGGAGACCGGCAGCGCGACGACCATCGCCGGGGCGGGCGCGCGCACGATGCCGGCCTCGCCGCCGGAGATCCGGTGCACGGCCCCGTCGACCTCGACCAGGTAGTCGGACTCCTGGGCCACCGACAGCACGGTCCAGCTCTGCTCACCGACGGTGATCCGGCGCTCGTAGGCGCCGTTGCGCTCGACGTCGACGTCCAGCGTCGCGCCGTCCAGCTCGACCCGGTAGCGGCCGGCCCGGGTCCGGGCCACCCGCAGCGGATAGGACTGCCCGGCGACGGTGACGTCGGTCTGGTGCCAGGTCTCGTAGCCGACCTCGGGCCGGCCGGCCTCGGCCGAGCGGACCAGCCGCTCCTGCTGGCGGGCGACGTGCCCGTCGTGCGACTGGATCGCGGTGGCCAGCAGGGCGACGTCGAGGCGGCGCGGCGGGATGTAGCCGCCGGCCATCATCGAGTCGAGCCAGGTGGTCTGCAGCGCGCCGGAGCGCAGCTCCGGGCGGTCGAGCAGGTCGAGCAGGAACGCCTTGTTGGTCGAGCCGCCGTCGATCACCGTGGCGGTCTGGCGCAGCGCCCGGGACAGCCGCGCGCGGGCCTCGTCGCGGTCCCGGCCCCAGGCGATCACCTTGGCGATCATGGAGTCGAACTGGGGCGGGATCACGTCCCCGGCGGCGACGCCGGTGTCCACCCGGATACCGGGCCCGCTCGGCAGCGCGAGGTGCTCGATCCGGCCCGGGGCGGGCGCGAACTCGCGCTCCGGGTCCTCGGCGGTCAGCCGGGCCTCGATCGCCCAGCCGCTCGCCGTCGGGACCGAGGGTGCGACCTCGGCCAGGGTGCCCCCGGCGGCGACGTGCAGCTGCAGCTTGACGATGTCGACGCCGGTGCACGCCTCGGTGACCGGGTGCTCGACCTGCAGCCGGGTGTTGACCTCCAGGAAGGAGAGCAGCTTCTCCTCGGGCTGGTAGAGGAACTCCACGGTGCCCGCGTTGACGTAGCCTGCGGCCCGGGCCAGCTCGGCCGCGGAGTCGCGCAGCAGCGTCTCCTGGTCGGCGTCCAGCGCGGTGGAGGCCGACTCCTCGATCACCTTCTGGTTGCGGCGCTGCACCGAGCAGTCCCGCACCCCGAGCGTCCACACGTCGCCGGTGTGGTCCGCGACGACCTGGACCTCGACGTGCCGGCCACCGGAGACCGCCCGCTCCAGGAACACCGTCGCGTCCCCCGCGGTACGGGAGGCCTCGGACGCCGCCCGCTCGAACGCCTCGTCCAGCTGGTCGGGGCCGGGCACGTACCGGATGCCGCGGCCGCCGCCGCCCGCGGTCGCCTTCACCATCAGCGGGTAGCCGATGCCGTCGGCGGCCTTGCGGGCCGCCTCGATGTCCGCCACCGGGCCGCCCGACCACGGGGCCATCGGGACCCCCACCGACTCGGCCAGCTGCTTGGACGCGATCTTGTCGCCGAGCCGGCGCATGACCTCGGCCGACGGGCCGACGAAGGTGATGCCCAGCCGCGCGCACAGCTCGGCGAAGTCCGCCTTCTCCGACACGAAGCCCCAGCCCGGCCAGACCGCGTCGGCCCGGGTCGCACGCAGCGCGCGCTCCAGCTCGGCGTGGTCCAGGTACGGGCTCGCGCCCATGTGGTCCGGATCGTCCGGCCCGATCAGGACGGCCTCGTCGGCCTCCCGGACGTACATCGCGCGGCGGTCCACCGCGGTGTGCAGGGCGATGGTGCGCAGACGCCGGTCCGGGGAGTTCTGCGCATTCCACTCGCGGACGGCGTTGATCAGTCGCATGGCGGGTTCGCCGCGGTTGACGATGGCGATGCGCGAGAACATGGCGGGTGTCACTGCTCCTGGTGCTGTGCTGCTACGACGGTGCTGTACTGCGACGACGGTGCTGCGGACGACGGCGGTACGGCCGGCTCTCCCACCGGCCCGGACGGGGACAAGCATCGCCTGCCCCCGTCCGGTCGGTCAGGGCCCATCCTGCTACTCGCCGAACGCGATGCGTACGTCGTCCGTCGTGGGGGCCGCGACGGCCTCGGCGGGAGGCCGCGCGCCGGCGGCCGGGTCGAGGACGACCTCGGGTGCCATGACCGCGGGATCGACCTCGAGCACGGCGTAGCCGCCGACCGCTCCGGCGCCGAACCCCGGGGCGAAGACCCGGGTGCGGCCGGTGACGGCGCCGTCGGCGACGGCGTCGAACATCGCGATCGGGATCGACGCCGCGGAGACGTTGCCCATCCGCTCGATGTCGAAGTACAGCTGGTCCGCCGAGAGTCCGGCCTTCCCGGCGAGCTGCAGGATCATGGTCTTGTTGGCCTGGTGCGGGACGATCAGGTCGATCGCGTCCAGCATCGACCCGGTGCCGTCCGGACCCGGCTGCTCGCCGAGCTCGGAGATCATCTGGTCCAGGTACCGGGACACCAGCGCCTTGACCTCGGGCCCGTAGACGGTGATGTCGTTGTCGAAGTCCGGGTTCGGCCAGATGATCGAGTTGACCTCGGAGACCGGGCCCGACGCGTAGGTCTGCAGCAGGTCGACGTCGCCGGGCTCGCCGGCCGGGGCGGGCGAGATCACCATCGCCGCGGCGCCGTCCCCGAAGATCATCCGGGAGGTCCGGACGTTGCCGATCTTGTCGGAGAACTTCTCCACGCAGACCAGCAGCACCGGCCGGTCCACCTCCTGCAGCTGCCGGACGGCCTCGGCGAGCCCGTAGGGCAGCCCGGCGCAGGCGGCGACGATGTCGGCCGAGCAGTGCGTCTGGAGCAGCCCGAGCCGGCCGGACAGCCAGGTCGACAGCGACGGGATCAGCCGCTCGCTGGTGCAGGTGGCGACGAGCACGGCGCCGATCTCCTCCGGGCCCCGCCCGGAGTGCTCCAGCGCGCGGACCGCGGCCGACCACGCCAGGTCCTCGATGTCGAGCTCGGTGTAGCGACGCTGGTCGATCCCGGTCTTGGCGGAGATCTCCTCGGCGCTCATCGGGGACCAGGAGAACGCCGAGTTCCGCACGACGTCGGTGTTGGAGCAGACGTGCTCACCGCGGACGACGGCCACCGCCTCGACCTTCGGCTGCACCCGGAAGGCCTCGCGGACCCGGACCGGGGGCAGCGGCGTCTGCGGGGCGACCGGGTCGGCCTGGACCGAGACCCGGCCGCGGCGGGCCGGGCGGGCACCCCGGGCGCGGTCCAGGAACGCGGCGACGTCGCGGTTGCGCGGGTGGAAGGCGATGACGTGGTCGTCGTCGCCGATCTCGTCGGCGGTGCGCAGCTCGGTGGCGGCGCGGTTCCACGGGTACTGGTTGTGCAGCACCATCGCCCACCGGGTGAGCGCCTCGAGCTCGGGCCGCTCGGCGTGCGCGTCGAGGATCTCGTTGAAGGAGTACACCGGGTAGTCCGGGTCGTGGCCGGGCACGACGAACGTCCGTGCGCCCGGGGTGTCCAGGAACTCCGCGACGGTCGGCTTGAGCGCGGGCAGCTCGGTGGCGTGGTGCCGCCGGTGCCCGAACACGTCGAAGAGGATGTCGAAGATCTTCTTCTCGGTCCCGTCGTCCCAGGTGGGCGGCAGCGACGCGAACGCCTCCCGGACCGCGCGCACCTTCTTGTCGCCGTCCTCCCACGGGGTCAGGACGGGCAGGTAGACGTCGCCGCGCTGCCGTGGCAGGTCCCGCCACCGGGTGGGCCGCTTCTCGAACATCGTCATGGAGAACCGGTTGACCCAGAACAGGTTCTGGCTCATGTCGCGCAGCAGCCCGAACCGGCTCTCGTAGCTGCCGGAGGTGATCCGCTCCAGGATCTCGGTCCCGGTCGGGGCCTTCGCCTCGAAATCGCGGCCGACGATTGCGGTGAACTGTTCGAGGTCGTCGATCACCGAGAAATCGAGCTCGGCGAGGAAATTGGCGGGAAAGACCAGACGGCCGTGGTTGTTGACCACGAACGGCTTCATGGGCGACCTCCTGGGGCCGGTGCGGCCGGCGGCGGAATCACCTGGCCGGACGCGTGCTTCAGGCCGGGTGATCGGGTCGGATGCGGTGCCTGCAACGGTATAGGTGGACGGCCACGATCGGAATGTGATGAGTGGTCGAAGTGTGCGCCCTCACGGAAAGTCGGTCAACTCGGACTGTTACCGGCGAGAATGTTACCGGTCGGTCGTACCCGCTGGTTCGCATTCTGTTGCGGCATTTCCGCAGGTGGGCGACCATATACTGTCCACAGTAGAATGATCATCATCGCGACGGGGGCGTCCCCGGGGCGTGCACATGCACGCCGCAGCGCGGGACGGCCGCCCGGCGGGTCCGGGCCGTCGTGGCCGTCCGCGGGCGGCACGCAGCCGTGTCCATTGTGGAGCGGAGGTCGGCTCGACGCGGCGGTGCCCGCCGGGGCCTCTCAGCCGGCGGCGACCGGCTCGGCGGCGTCCGCCCGCACCGGGCGGGCGGCCGGGGTGAGGACGACCAGCACCGTCGCCAGCAGGCCCGCGGTGCCGGCCGCGGCGAACGCGATCGTGTAGGCGGTCGCCGAGGGCAGCGGTCCGCCGTCGTGCAGGAACGCGGTCGCCACCGCGGCGACCACCGCCGCGCACGAGCTCGTCCCGAGCTGGCGGGCGAGGGTGTTCAGGCTGTTCGCCGCGGCCGTCCCCGTCGGCGGGACCGCCCGCATGATCAGCAGCGGGATCGCCGAGAAGGCCAGCGCGGCGCCGATCGCGGTGACCGTGGACGCGGCCACGAGCAGCCACACCGTCCCGGGGATCAGGGCGAACGCGAAGTTGCCGGACCCCAGCAGGAGCGTGCCGAGCAGCACCGTCGTGCGGGGGCCACGGGCCCGCGACAGTGCGGCCGACGCCGTCGAGAACACCACCATCATGCCGCCCATCGGCAGCAGGGCGATCCCGGTGGCGACCAGCGAGAACCCGAAGCCGTAACCGGTGTCGACCGGTGCCTGCAGGATCTGCGGGGTGAGCAGGAAGCCGGCGAACATGGCGAAACCGAGGAGCACCGAGGCGAGGTTCGGCAGCAGCACGGTCGGCCGGGCGGACACCCGGAGGTCGATCAGGGGCGCGCTGGTGCGCAGCTGGTGCCACCCGGTGACGCCGATCAGGGGTACCGCCGCGATGGCCAGGCCGAGCACGAGCGGCGACGTCCAGCCCCATTCGTTGCCCTTGGACACCCCGAGCAGGACGCAGACCAGCGCGCCACCGATCCCCAGTGCGCCGACGACGTCGAACCGCCCGCCGGGACGCGACCCGGACTCCGGCACCAGCCGGCCCACGAGCAGCAGCTGCAGCACCGCCATCGCCGCGGTCCCCGCGAACAGCCACCGCCAGTCCGCGAACTGGGCGACCACCCCGGTCAGCGGCAGCCCGATCGCGCCCCCGAACCCGAGCGACGACGACATCAGGCCGACACCCGATCCGATCCGCTCCGGGGGGAGCACGTCGCGCATCAGGCTCATCCCCAGCGCGATCACCCCGAAGGCCGCGCCCTGCAGGACCCGCGCGACCAGCAGGAACACGATGTCCGTGGTGAGCGCGCCGAGCAGCGAACCGGCCGCGATCATGCCCAGGGCCACCAGCAGCATCCGGCGCTTGCCGTACATGTCACCGAGCCGGCCGAACACCGGCGCGGAGACGGCGCCGGCGATCAGGTTCGCGGTGATCAGCCAGGACGCCGTCGCAGGGCTGACCGAGAGCAGCGCGGGGAACTGCGGCAGCAACGGGACGACCATCGTCTGCAGCAGGGAGACGAGCACGCCGCACGAGGCCAGGACGGTGATCGCGACGAGCGGGCGGGCTGGCGTCGCGTCCCGTGACACACGACCTCCGTGACATGTCGAGGAGAAACCGATGGTGCTCCTCCAGATGAGCACGGCCGCGCGCGCCCGGCAAGTGAGGATCTTGTCAATGCAATGCATCTCGCCGCGGTGCGGGACCCGCATACCCGGGCGACTACGGTGCGACGCCGTGGAGATCCTCGCCAGCCGCGCCATCCTCCGGCCCGCCGACCCCGCCGCCGCGGTCGCCTTCTACCGGGACACGCTCGGACTGGCGATCTCCCGGGAGTTCCCCGGCGGGACCGTGTTCTTCCTGGGCAGCGGGTTCCTCGAGGTGTCGGCGCGTCCCTCCGGGGCCCCGGACACCGGCGCCGGCGAGGTCGCGCCGGACGCCGGCGGGCTGCGCCTGTGGCTGCAGGTGCGCGACCTCGACGCCGCGCACGCCGAGCTGTCCGCGGCCGGCGTCCCGGTGCTGCGCGAGCCGGCACAGGAACCGTGGGGCCTGCACGAGATGTGGGTCGCCGACCCCGACGGCACCCGCATCGTCCTGGTCCAGATCCCGGCGGACCACCCGATCCGCCGGGACACCCGCGCGGACCCGCGCTGATTCAGGCCGTCACGACGGATCCGGGACCGGCTGGGGCGCCGGTGGCCCGACGTAGGTCGCCGACGGCCGGATCAGCCGCCGCTGCGCCGCCTGCTCCAGCACGTGCGCACACCACCCGACGACGCGGCTGGTCGCGAACGTCGGCGTGAACATGTGCCGCGGGATGCCGCAGCCCGCCATCACGACGCCGGCGTAGAACTCGACGTTCGCGTGCAGCGGCCGGTCCGGGCGCAGCTCGGCGAGCGTCGCGGCGACCCTCCGCTCGACGTCGGCGGCGCGCGCGGGCAGCGGGCCGCCGAGCTGCTCGGCGACCTCGCGCAGCAGTGCGGTGCGCGGGTCCGGGCCGCGGTAGACGGCGTGCCCGAACCCCATGATCCGTTCCCCGGCGGCGAGCCGGTCGGCCACCCAGCGCTCCGGCGAGCCGCCGGCGTCCCGGTCGATCGCGTCCAGGGACTCCAGCGCGCGGTCCGGCGCGCCGCCGTGCAGCGGGCCGGCGAACGCGCCGAGCGCGGCGGCCACGCAGGACGCGACGTCGGCACCGGTCGAGGCGACCACCCGGGCGGTGAAGGTGGAGGCGTTGAACCCGTGGTCGAGCGTGCTCACCAGGTAGGCGTCGACCGCGCGGGTGTGCGCCGGGGCGGGCTCGTCGCCGGTGAGCATCCACAGCCAGTTCGCGGCGGCCGGGAGGTCGGCGCGCGGCGGCACCGGGTCGAGCCCGGCGCGCAGCCGGTGCAGCGCGGCGAGCACGGTCGGGGTCGCCGCGCAGACGGTGAGCGCGTCGTCGGCACCGCGGTCCGGGCCGGCGTCCCAGATCGGCCGCATGCCGCGCAGCGGGCCGAGCATCGACAGTGCGGTCCGCAGTCCGGCGAGCAGGTCGTCGCGGCAGGCACCGGCGATCACCGGCAGCGCGGCGGCCAGCGCGTCCGGCAGGGCCCGGCGGGCGGCGACGTCGGCGGCGAACCGCGCGCCCGCCTCCCGGCCGGGGAGTGTCCCGCGGGCGACCAGGTGCCAGACGTCGGCGAAGGTCCGGCTGCGGGCCAGGTCGACGGCGGAGTACTGGCGGTAGTGGTAGAAGCCCTCGTCCCCGCGGACGTCGCCGATCCCGGTCGTGGTGACGGCCACGCCGCGCAGGCCCGGTGGGACCGGCGGGACGGTGCTCTCGATGGTGGTCATGGGCGGACCGTGCGCGCGGGCGACCGTCGTTGTCAATATTGATGCGGTCAATGTTGATACGGTCCACGAGGTGGAGTACCTGACGGTCGCCGAGACCGCGGAGCGGCTCGGTGTGAAGCGCGAGACGGTTTACGCCTATGCCAGCCGCGGGCTGCTGACCAGCGTGCGCGGTGCGCAGCGACGGGGGAGCCGGTTCGCCCAGGACGAGGTGGAGGCGCTCGCCGGGCGCGGCCGCGAGGCCGGGGACCCGTCCGGGGCGGTGGAGCGGATCAGGACGCGGGTCACACTCGTGGCCGACGGCGGCCCGTACTACCGCGGCGTGCCCGCAGGCGAGATCGCCCGGGCCGGGGGCACGCTGGCCGACGTCGCCGGGCTGCTCTGGCAGGCGCCGGGGCCGGTCGCGTTCGACCCCGACCCCGGTCTGCTGCCGGTGGTCCGGTCCGCGCTGGCCGCACTGCCCGCCGGGGCGCGGGGCACCGACCGGTTCCGGCTCGCGGTCGCGGCGCTGGCCGCGGCCGACCCGCTGCGCGCCGACGTCGGTGCCGCCGCGGTCACCCGGACCGCCGCGAGCCTGCTGGGAACGGTCGTCGCCGCCCTGGCCGACGGGGCCGGGCCGGACGACACGGCGGCGCGCCCGTCGAGTGGCACGTCCCGTGTCGCCGACCCCGATCCGGGGGCACGGGACGTGCCGCTCGGCGCGGATCGTCAGGCCGAGGGGGAGGGGCTCGCCGCGCGGCTGTGGCCCGCGCTCGCCCGCGACCCGTCCGCGGACCCGGGGGCGGGCCCGGACCGGGTGGGCACCGCCCTGGTGCTGCTCGCCGACCACGGCCTCGCCGCCTCGACCGTCGCCGCCCGGGTCGCGGCGGGCACCCTGGCGGACGTGCACGCCGTGGTCTCGGCCGGCCTCGGCGCCCTCGACGGCCCGCGGCACGGCCTGGCCAGCGGGCTCGCGTACCGGTTCCTCGCCGGCGCGCTCGAGGACCCGCACGCCGCCCTGGCCGAACGGCTGCGGGCCGGCGAGCGGGTACCGGGGTTCGGCCACGGCGTCTACACCGGACCGGACCCGCGGGCCGTCGAGCTGCTCGCCGTGCTGCGCGGTGACCCGGCCGCGGAACGGGCCCTGGCCGCCGTCGACGCGCTGACCGAGGGGCTGGCCCGCGGCGACGGCCCGGCCCCGAACATCGATCTCGCGCTCGCCGCCCTGATGCTCGCCCACGACCTGCGATCGGACGCCGGTGAGCTGGTGTTCGCCGTCGCCCGGACCGTGGGCTGGGTGGCGCACGCGCTCGAGGAGTACGCCGAGCCCGGCCCACGGGCCCGGCCGCGGGGCGTCTACACCGGACCGCGGCCCGGCTCGACCAGCGCGGCATGGACGACGACGTTGTCCGAGTAGCTGCGCGCCACCCGGTCGAACCCACCCCCGCAGGTGATCAGCCGCAGCCCGGCCACCGGCAGGTCGCCGTAGACCTCGGTGGTGGGGAACCGCTCCTTCGGGTGCCGGCGCACGGCCTGCACCTCGAACGTCGCGACGCTGCCGTCGGCGCGGTCCACCCGCACCAGGTCCCCGGGGGTCAGCTCGCCGAGCCGGAAGAACGGTCCCGGCTCCCGGTCCCAGTCGACGTGCGC
This sequence comes from Pseudonocardia nematodicida, assembly GCF_040105385.1. Taxonomy (NCBI): domain Bacteria; kingdom Bacillati; phylum Actinomycetota; class Actinomycetes; order Pseudonocardiales; family Pseudonocardiaceae; genus Pseudonocardia; species Pseudonocardia nematodicida. The sequence continues at coordinate 140,638 of NZ_JBEDNQ010000013.1, read as the reverse complement.
GGTGAGCACCGCGGGGCCGCGGGCCCCCGGTACGGGGCCGCCCGCGTACCACCCGGTGCTCGCGGCACCGACCGGGACGTCCAGCGCCCCCGCGTCGTCGAGCCCGAGCGGAACGGTCGGGCTGTCCAGTCCGATCGCCGTCGCACGCACCCGGACCGGGGTCGCCTCCGGCAGCGGTGCGGCGGCCGGACGGGTCGTCGTGGTCGGGACGGGCGCGACCGTCCCGCCGAGAGCGGCCGGCGGCAGCGCGGACGGGACGGTCAGCACCACCCCGGTCACCGCCATCGCGACGACCGCCCGCCGCCACCGCGCGCCGCGCCACCCGAGGTCCTGCCGGGCGGCAGGCACGTCACACCCGGCCCGCACCGTGGCCGGTGTGACGGCCCGGGAGCGCCGCGGCCCGGCCCGACCGCCGACCGCTCCACACCGCGACCCCGGCACCCGCGGCGAGCACGGCCCCGGTGCCGGCCAGGACGAACGCGGACGCGTCCGGCGCGCCGCCGGCGCCCGAGCCGTCCCCGGCCTCGACCCCGCCCTCCGGCACGGCGAGCACCTGGCCGGACCCGTACCCGGCCGCCTCGGCCGCGCCGCTGTTCCCGGCCGCGCCGCTGTTCCCGACCGCGCCGCTGTTCTCGGTCGCGGTGGTCTCGGGGACGCCGTTGCGCTCGCAGGCGAGCCCGTCGTTGTCGCGGTCGAGGCCGTGCGGGTCGGTCGGGTCGGCCTCCAGCAGCGCCTGCGCCTGGGCCCGGGTGAGGTCCGCGCAGTCCAGATCGACGAATCCGGCCGACCCCTCGCCGGTCCGGACGGTCGAGGTGCTCGAGGCCGACGCGGCGTTCCCGTCGGTCCCGATGCTGATGTCGTCGGGCGCCGACGGGTCGGGGTCCTGCTGCTGGGCGTGCGGCGCCGCGGTCCCCGCCCCGGGGTACTGCTCGGCGGCGGCCGCCGCGCCGGCCAGCGGCAGGGCGGCGAACCCGGCCAGCATCAGCGCGGCGGCGACGGTCCCGGTGCGGCGGGTGAGCGAGCGTGCGGTCATGGATCCACTCCCTGTGACGAACGTGTTCGATGTGACCGCCGGGGCGAATGGGGCGCCCGTGGCGACAGCGGAGAGTGAAGCGAGACCCTCTCAAGATCGGTAGACGTGTCACCCGGACGGGAGTCGCACCACCGGGTGGGGTTGCGACCGGTCACCGCGGGCGTCGGCGTGCCGGGCGGTGCGCACGCGTCCGGGTGGCGAGGATGGACCCATGACTTCTCGCCGATCCCTCGCCGACGGCGTCTCCGACCGGTTCGTCGAGCTCTGGTCGGAGCGCCGCCCGTGCACCCTCGTGACCCCGCGGCGGGACGGCACCCCGCACGCGGTGCCGGTCGGGGTCACCGTCGACGTCGGGGAGCGGATCGCCCGGGTGATCTGCAGCGCGGGCTCGCAGAAGGCCCGCAACGTCGTCGCGGCCGGACCGGGCGGTGCCCGGGTCGCCGTCTCGCTGGTGGAGGGCCGCACGTGGTCGACGCTGGAGGGCGTCGCGTTCGTCCGGGACGACCCGGCCGTGGTGCACGACGCCGAGCGTCGCTACGCCGCCGAGTACAAGGAACCGCGGGTCAACCCGCAGCGGGTGGTGCTGGAGATCGCCGTCGACCGGGTGCTGGGCAACGCCTGAGCCGGACCCTGGCCGACAAGGGTCCGGCCGGACGCGGCGGGAGGGATGGAGCCGCGTCCGGCCGGAGAGTGTGGGCCGTCGATGGTGTGAACGAAGGGCGGGCCGGGTCAGTTCCCGTCGCCGAAGGGGCTGAACCCGAACGGCAGGCCGCCGCCCTGGCCGCCCTCGCCCTGCCCGGGCTGACCGCCCTGACCGGGCTCGAGCGGGCTGCTCTGCGAGCCGTTCTGGGCGTTCGCCGCCTGGTCGTCCCGGACGCTGCCGAGGGTCACCGGGACCTGCCGGGCGCCCTCGCCGCTGCCGACGGTCAGCGTGACCTGCTGGCCGGGGGCGAAGTTGCCGACCCGGGCGATCAGGTCGGCGAAGCTGGAGACCGGGTACTCGTTCACCCGGGTGACGACGTCGCCGGCCGCGAGTCCCGCGTTCGCCGCCGCGGAGCCCGGCTGCACCGACGCGATCTCCGCGCCGCCACCGGCCGCCCGGTCGGCACCCGCTCCGGCGCCGGTCACCGATCCCTGGACGCCGAGCTGCGGCTTGGTCGCCACACCGTCGGACATGAGCTCCTGGGCGACCCGCTTGGCGGTGTCCACCGGGATCGCGAAGCCGAGGCCGATCGAGCCGGCGTTCTGCCCGCTCGTCGCGATCGCCGAGTTGATGCCGACGACCTGCCCGGCCAGGTTGGTCAGCGGCCCGCCGGAGTTGCCCTGGTTGATCGGCGCGTCGGTCTGCAGTCCGTTGTAGACGACCGGGGCCTCGTTGTTCTCGCCGCCCGCGGTGACGGTCCGGTTCAGTGCGCTGACGATGCCGGCGGTCACCGTGCCGGACAGGCCCTGCGGCGAGCCGATCGCGACGACCTCCTCGCCGACCTGGACGTCGTTCGACTCGCCGAGCGTGGCCGCCTTCAGGCCGGACACGTTGTCGAGCTTGATCACGGCGAGGTCGTAGCTGGGGGAGGTGCCGACCACCGTGGCCGAGTGCTGCGAGCCGTCGGCGAGGGTCACGGTCATCTGCCCGCCGCCACCGGCACCGGCGACGACGTGGTTGTTGGTGAGCACGTCGCCGTCCGCGGTGAGGATCACGCCGGAGCCCTCCGCGGTGCCCTGCGCACCGCGGACCTGGATGTCGACGGTGCTGGGGGTGACGGCGGCGGCCGCGCCCGCGACCGTCCCGTCGGCCGGTGTGGCCGGTGTGCCGGGGGCGGCGCTGCTGGTCAGCGTCGCCGCGGTGCCGGACCCGTTCTCGAACACCGCGTACGCGCCGCCGAAGCCGACACCGCCGCCGATCAGACCGGCGGCCAGCGCGACCGCCACCAGCCCGGCGCCGCGGCGCCGCGGCGGCGTCGACCCGCCGTGCCGGCCACCGCCGGTCTGCGGCGGGAACGGTGGGTACACCGAGGTCGGCGGGGCGCCGGCGCCGTGCGCGGGGACCGACGGGTACGTCCTGGTCGCCCACTCCGGCGGCTGCTGGTTCCGGTGGTCGGTGTCGGTCATGGTGGTCGCCGCCTCCTGCTCGCCGGCGGGTTCGGCGTGCGCGCCCTGCGTACGCGGATCGGGCCGGATCGGGTCCTGGACCGGATCCCCGGCGGGGCCGCCGTCGGGCGACGTGGCGTGGGGCTCGTCCTGGCCCGGCCGGTGTTCGGTCATGGACGTACTGTGCGTCGCGAGCCTGAGACGACCCTGTGACCGCGCTGGGAATCCGGCGCGCGTTCGATGTGCGACGACGCGGCGCGCGCTCAGGTCAGGACGCCGCCCACCGTCAGTGCCAGGCCGAGCACCACGAGTACCGCTCCGCCGCGGGCCCACCACCGCTGGGTCTGCCGGTCGGACCGGGTCAGCTCCTCCTCGGTGCGCGTGGAGAGCACGAACGGCTGCGTCGTGTCCGCCGGCGGCCGGATGATCAGGGGGCCGTCCCGGTCGTCGACCTCCCCCAGGACGTACATCGGCACCCCGGTCCGCAGCACCCACTCCTGGTGGCGGTAACCGAGCGTCCGGTCGCCCCGGTCGAAGAAGCCGCGCTGCTCGTCCGACGGTTCGAAACGGTCGAGGACCTGCTCCACGGGGTCCGGGCGCCGCCCGCCGTGGTCGATGCCGATCGTGTGGCCGTCACGCAGCAGCGGCCAGCCGTGCGGGGAGGTGCGCTCGGAGACGGTCTCGGTCCTCGTCGTGGTCCGGGTACGGCCCTCGCTGTCCCGGTCACGGCTCTCGTAACGGCGCTCCACCCGGTGCGAGTGCCAGACGCACTCGGTGCCGGTCAGTTCCGAGCGCAGGACGCCGACCGGCGCCGGGGCGGTCTCCCCGACGACCTCGCACACCTTCCGGAACCTCCCGGGCCCGCCGTTCAGCTCCGCCGCGATGCCCGCCTGCTCCAGCAGCTCCGGCACCGAGAGCGTCTCCGCCGCCATCATCGCGTGCACCCGCCGCTGGGTGTGCACGGCGCCGTAGAAGCAGCCGGCACCGAGCAGCACGAGGATGATCCCGATCCACACCACGGCGGGAACATAGCGGCTCGGTGAGGTGCCGAGATCACGAATGGACAGAACTGGGGAGGCAGCGGACGTGGGCGCGGTCACACGCGCGGATCCGGTGCCGGGCCTCGAACACCGGCGGCACGATGCGGTACCGTGATCGACGCACGCGAAGGGGAGTAGCTCCCAACGCTGCGCTCGACATACTGGCGCGGTCCTCGTCGACCGGCCCGGGTGCAGCGGCCTGTCCACCACCAGGCGAGCGAGACCTTCGATCCGGATGAGCCGGATCGAGCTACTCCCGTTTCCACCTCGGTCCGGCGCGAGATCGAGGGATGGACATGAACGGATTCCTGATCGCGTTCGCGGTCAGTTTCGGCGTCATCTTCGTGGCCGAGCTGGGGGACAAGTCCCAGCTCATGGCGCTGACGTTCGCGACCCGCTTCAACGCGGTCCCGGTCCTGATCGGCATCACGATCGCCACCTCGGTGACCCACCTGGTGTCGGTCGCCGTCGGCTACGGCCTGGGCGCGACGCTCCCCACCGGCTGGATCTCCCTGGTCGCCGCGCTGGCCTTCGGAGTCTTCGGCGCGTGGACCCTGCGCGGGGACTCGCTGTCCGACGACGAGGAACGCAAGGCCGCGCGGGCCGGGAAGTCGGCCGTCATCGCCGTCACGGTGGCCTTCTTCCTGGCCGAGCTGGGCGACAAGACCATGCTCGCCACCATCACCCTGGCCACCCAGTACGGCTGGTTCGGCGTGTGGCTCGGCTCGACGCTGGGCATGGTCGCCGCCGACGCGATGGCCATCGTCATCGGCCGCAAGCTCGGCCAGAAGCTCCCCGAGCGGGTCATCGCGATCGGCGCGTCGGTGATGTTCTTCGTGTTCGGCGGCTGGCTGTTCGTCGAGGCCGTCCCGCAGGTCTGGGGCGACGACGCCTGGGCCCGGGTCGCCGCCGAGGTCGGCCACCGGGGCGCGGGCTGGGCCGCGCTGCTGCTCGGCCTGGCCGCCGTCGGCGTCGGGGCCTGGGCGCGGCGGCGGGCACACCGCGCGCGCGGTGAGCGCCGGCTCGAGATCGCCCGCACCCCGGGCAGCCCCGCCTGGTGGGCGCGCACCCTGTTCGTCCTCGCCGCGGCGCTGGGCTTCGTCGCCCCGCTGCTGGTCGCCCTGGACGTGCTCGAGCCGATCTCGGTGCTGTCCCGGCCGGGCGTCGCCGTGGTCGGGGCCGGTCTGCTGCTGCTCGGGTTCGCGGTCGTCGCGGTCTCGCTGCTGCAGCTGGGCACGGTCTGGCGACGGTCGGCCGCCGAGGCCGGGGCCGCCGCGGCCGGTGACCCGGACGCCGCCCGGCGCCCGGTGCTGGCCACCGGCGGGCTGCACCGGCGGGTGCGCAACCCCGCGCTCACCGGGTTGATCGTGGGCTGCGCCGGGATGCTGTTCATGGCCCCGACCCTGCTCGGGGTGCTCGCCGGGGTGCTGATCCTCGTCGCCGTCCAGATCCAGGCCCGCCGGGTGTACGAGCCGGGGCTGGGCACCGCCCTCGGCGACGAGTACGCCGCGTACCGCGCGCGGACCGGCCGGTTCCTCCCGCGGCTGCGGGGCGGCGCTGCGGCGCGCGACGACAGCAAGGTCGGCTGACACCGGCTCCACGACGACTCCACGACGACGACGCCCGTCCCGGTCTCCCGGGGTGGGCGTCGTCGTGTGTCCGGACCGTGCGACCGTACTCGGTACGCTGTACGGTGATCTGGAGGTCGCCCACGGGAAGAGGAGAACGCATGACGATCCTGGTCACCGGAGCCACCGGCAACATCGGCCGGATGGTCGTCGACCACCTGGTCGCCCGCGGTGCGGGCCCGGTGCGCGCACTGACCGTCGACCCGGCCCGGGCGGCGCTGCCGGACGGTGTGGAGGCCGTCCGCGGGTCGGTGCGCCGGCCGTCGTCGCTGGACGGGGTGTTCGACGGCGTCCGCGCGATGTACCTGGCGCCGGACGAGAACACCGCCGCCGAGGTCGTCGCCCGGGCCACCGCGGCGGGGGTGGAGCACGTCGTCGACCTGTCCGGGGAGCCGGAGAGCTGGTGGGGGTCGGTGTGCGGGGCCGTCGAGGACGGCGCCGCGGCCTGGACCCACCTGTGGCCGGCCGACTTCGTCGAGAACGGCCGGATGTGGCTGCCGCAGATCAAGGCCACCGGGGTCGTGCGCGAGCCGTGGCCGGACCTGGCGAGCACCCCGACCGCGATGACCGACATCGCCGAGGTCGCGGCCGTCGCGCTGATCGAGGGTGGGCGACACGCCGGGAAGGCCTACCCGCTGACCGGGCCGGAGGCCGTCTCCCGCCGGGAGTGGGTGGCCGCGCTCGCCGATGCCACCGGCGTGCCGATCGGGTTCGAGCAGGTCACCCCGGACGAGGCCGTCGCCGCGCTGGAGCCGTCGATGGGCGCCGACGAGGCCGGCATGGTGGTGCACACGATCCTCGGGTTCCTGCACGACGCCGAGCCGGCGCCGAACCGGATCGTCGAGGAGGTCACCGGACGGCCGGGCACCAGCGTCGCGGCCTGGGCCCGGGACCACGCCGAGGGTCTGCGGGCCGCGATCCTCTGATCGCCGGCCCACGGCCCACGGGTGGCGGCCGGCTCAGACCGTGGCGTGCTGCCGCGCGCGGGCGAGCTCGGCCTCCTTCTCCCGGATGATCGGCAGGACCTTCGCGCCGAAGTACTCGACCTCCTCCTGGAAGTGCAGGAACCCCAGCAACAGCAGGTTCGCGCCGCGTCGCTTGTACCCGATCGCGCGGTCGGCGATCTGCTCCGGCGTCCCGATGAGCCGGGTGCGGAACCCGTCGTTGTACTGGACGAGGTCGTCGAACTCCGAGTCCGCCCACATACCCCGGCCGTCGCCGGTCGCGTTGCCCGCCTGTTGGACGGCGGCCCGGAAACCCTCGACGGCCGGGCGGTTCGCCTTGGCGATGATCTCGCGCAGGGTCTCGTGGGCCTCCCGCTCGGCGTCCCGGGCGATCATGAAGCCGTTCAGTCCGAAGCGGACCGGCCGCAGACGGGGGGCCGTCGCGGCGTGCCCGAGGACCTCGTGGACCTGCTCGCTGAAGCCGTCGTAGTCCTTGCCGTTGGAGAAGTACCAGTCCGACACCGTCCCGCCGTTGCGCCGGGCCGCGGTCGAGTTGCCGCCCTGGAAGATCTCCGGATGCGGCCGTCCGGGGACCTCGACCGGCTTCGGCTTCAGGTCGAAGCCGTGCACCCGGTAGAAGTCGCCGCGGAACTCGGCGCCGCCGTCACCGGCGGTCCAGATCTCGCGCAGCACCCGGATGAACTCGTTCGTGCGGCGGTAGCGCTCGTCGTGCTCGAGCCAGGGCTCGCCCATCGAGGTGAACTCGTCCTTCAGCCAGCCGGACACCACGTTGACCGCGATCCGGCCGCCGGTGAGGTGGTCGGCGGTCGCGATCCACTTCGCGAGCACGGCCGGCTGCCACAGCCCGGGATGCACGGCGGCGATGACCTTCAGCCGCTCGGTGGCCAGACCCAGGGCCAGCGAGAAGCTCGTGGCCTCGTGCTGGTGGTCGGCGCCGTAGCTGGCCATGTAGCGGATCTGGGACAGCGCGTAGTCGAAGCCGTTGGCCTCGGCGGTGCGCGCGAGCCGGACGTTGTAGTCGTAGCCCCAGTCGGTGCGCTGCTCGATGGTCGAGGTGACCAGGCCGCCGGAGACGTTGGGGACCCAGTAGGCGAACCGCAGCGGCTCGTCGGTCCGGTGGTCGGTGTCGATGTCGATGTCGGGCACGGAGGCTCCCGGTGATCGGTCGTCGGGCACGTCTCGGGCACACCCGAGGGGCGCGCGCGACGGAGAGGGGTGGTGCGGGACCTGGTGATCAGCGGGTCAACGACAGGCCTGGCTCACGACGACGTGGTTGTCGACGTGGCGGCGGCGGGTCAGCAGGAAGACGACCACGCGTCTCACCGAACGCGCGGAGCGACGGGTTGTCAACCGTCCCCGGCCTCCCGGTCGTGCCCGAGCTCGGTCAGCACCCGCTCCACCCGGGTCGTCTCGGCGGTCACGAAGGCGCCGAACTCGTCGCCCGGCAGCCACGCGTCCTGCCACCCGTTGGTCCGCAGCACCTCCGCCCACTCCGGGGACCCGCGCAGCCGCGCGACCACCGCGACCAGCTCCTCGCGGGCCTGCGGGGACAGGCCCGGTGGCGCGACGAGGCCGCGCCAGTTCGTCGACACGACGTCGATCCCGGTCTCCTGCAGGGTCGGCGCGTCGAGGCCGGGCACCCGGTCGTCGTCGGTGACCGCGAGGACCCGGAGCGCCCCGGACGCGATCTGGTCGGCGAACTCACCGGTCCCCGAGACGGCGGCGTCGACCTCGCCGCCGAGCAGCGCGGCCAGCAGCGCGCCGCCGCCGTCGTGGCTGACGTAGCGCACCCCGGACTCGTCGAGCCCGACCCCACCGGCCAGCGCCATCGTGGTCAGGTGGTCCGGCCCGCCCGGTGTGGAGCCGCCGCCGACCGTCACCGCATCGGGGTCGGCCCGCCAGGCGTCGACGAGGTCGTGCACGTCCCGGTACGGCGCGTCGGACCGCACGACGACGATCTCGCTCTCCGAGACCAGCCGCGCGATCGGCGTGGTGTCGGCCAGCGTCACCGGGGCGCCGTGCGAGGCGACCGCGCCGACGACGCCGAGGCCCATGCTCATCAGGAGCCGGTCGTCGCCCGCCTCGCCGACCAGCCGGCCGACGCCGGCGACGCCGCCCGCTCCGGGCAGGTTGAACACCTCGACCGGGCCGGTCAGGCCGGTGTCCTCCAGCGCCCGCGCGGCGCTGCGGGCGGTGACGTCGAACCCGCCGCCGGGGGAGTTGGGGACGAGCATCCGCAGCCCGCGGACCTGGTCGTCCGCGCCGCCGGCCCCGCAGCCCGCGGCGAGCAGCGCGGCCACCAGCAGCAGCGCGAGCAGCGACGCCCGGCGCCGCGTCGTCGTCCGGTCCATGGTCCCGTGTCCCGCCCGTCGTCGATGCGCATCTGCGCCGACCGAGTCTGCGCCCCGCCCCGGTCCCCGCCGACCCCCCCCACCCGCCCGGCTCCGTCTGCTCAGCCCCGCTGCCCACACGAGGCCGATCCGGTGAGCGTGCGACGGATGGAGCGAGTCGGTTCCGCCCCACCTCGCAGGCCTCTCGGTGACCTCGCAGGTGCTGTGGCGTCTGCGAGGTGGCCCGCCGCGCGCGGCCGTGCCCGCTGCCGGGACGCTCACCGGACTCGGCAACGCTCACGCCATCGCATGAGCAGACGCCGGTCCGGTGAGCGGGCGCGGTCGGAGCGGCCGGGGCCGGGGCGATCGACGTCGGAGCGGGGGCGAGAAGCGGCGCGGGCCGGCGCATCGCACCGCCTACGCTGTGCCGGTGCGACGGCGCGGGACCGGAGGATCGCTGGCACGCCAGTTCCTGGTGTGGCAGCTCGTGGTCGTCGTCGTGCTGCTCGGGGCGGTCGCCGCGCTCGCCGCGGTGCAGTCCGCGGAGTCGTTCCGGGAGACCCAGGGCCGCCGGATGCTCTCGGTCGCCGAGGACGTCGCGTCCATCCCCACCGTGCGCTCCGCCCTGGCGAGCGGCCGGTACGACCTGCTGCCGGCGTTCGCGCGCAGCGCCGAGAACCTGTCCGGGGCGGACGGCATCGAGATCGTCGACCGGGACCTGGTCGTACGCACCTCACCGGACCCGGCCCGGGACCGTGAACCGTTCGACCCCGGCGACAGCACCGCGCCGGCCGGCCGGGCCTGGGTCGGGGATCCGGACGGGCGCGGCGTCGTCGCCCAGGTCCCGGTGATCGACGACCGGGGCGCGGTGGCCGGGCTGGTGTCGGCCGGCATCCGGGCGCCGTCGCCGTTCGAGTCGCTGGCCGCGGCCCGCGCGGAGACGTTCGCGCTGCTCGGGCTGGCACTGGGCGTCGGCGTCGCCGGATCGCTGCTGCTGGCCCGCCGGGTCCGCCGGCAGACCCTCGGCCTGGAGCCGGCCGAGATCGTCGAGCTGGTGCAGCGCCGCGAGGCGATGCTGCTGGGGATCAAGGAGGGGGTCGTCGGACTGGACACCGCCGACCGGATCACCCTGCTCAACCCGGTCGCCCGCGAGCTCCTGGAGCTGCCCGGTACGCGCCCCGGTGACCACGTCGGCGACCTCGGTCTCGACGAGCGGCTGCGCGAGGTGCTCACCGGGGCCGCCGCCGGCGAGGACCAGCTGGTGCTGCGCGAGGACCGGGCGCTGGTGCTGAACCGGATGCCGGTCCGCGTGGCCGGGCGGGAGGTGGGTGCGGTGGTCACCCTCCGGGACCGCACCGAGCTGACCACCCTGCAGCACCGGCTCGACACCTCGCACACGGTCACCGACACGCTGCGCGCGCAGGCCCACGAGTTCTCCAACCGGCTGCACACCATCGCCGGGCTGACCGAGCTCGGCGAGCACGACGAGGTGCAGCGGTTCGTCGCCGGGATCGTCGCGGCCTCGGAGGGGTGGCGGCGCGAGGTGTCGGCCCGGGTGGGGGACCCGGCGACGGCGGCGCTGCTGGTCGCGAAGAACAGCCAGGCGGCCGAGCGCGGGGTGGTGCTGGCGCTGGACCCGGACTCCCGGCTGGAGCCGACGCCGCCCGAGCGCGATCCCGACCTGTCCGCGGACCTGGTGACAGTGCTGGGCAACCTGATCGACAACGCGATCGACGCGGCGGCCTCCCGCGACGGCGAGCGCCGGGTGGAGATCGGCCTGGCCGGCGGCGGTGCCGTGGACGGCGGGGACGACGGCGAGGTGTGGGTCGAGGTCCGCGACTCCGGTCCCGGGGTGGCCTCCGAGCTGGCCGAGGAGGTGTTCCGGGCCGGGTTCAGCACGAAGGCGGCCGAGATCGGGGGCCGCGGGATCGGCCTGGCCCTGGCCCGGCAGGCCTGCCTGCGTCGCGGTGGCACGATCACCGTGCAGGAGGCGGGCACCGGCGCCGGCGCGGTGTTCGTGGCGACCCTGCCGTTGGTGACAGCGGCCCCCGCCGGAGCCGGTGAGGAGGTGCTGCGATGAGGGTGCTGGTGGTCGACGACGACTTCATGGTCGCGACCGTGCACTCCGGTTACGTGGAACGGGCGCCCGGCGCCACCGTGGTCGGGGTCGCGCACACCGGCGCCGAAGCCCTCGAGCTCGCCGGCCGGCTCCGGCCGGACCTGGTGCTCCTCGACGTCTACCTGCCCGACCGCTCCGGCATCGAGGTGCTGCGCGGCCTGCGCACCGGGGCGGCCGACGACCCGTTCGTGCTCGTCGTGACCGCGGCCGACGACCCGGACACGATCGCGGCGGCCCTGCACGGCGGGGCGATGCACTACCTGGTCAAGCCGTTCGACTCGGCTGCGCTGGCCGCGCAGCTCGACCGGGTGGCGCGCACCCGGCGGGACCTGGACCGGGTCCGCGGACAGTCCGACATCGACCGGCTCTTCGGCGGGCCCGGCCCGGCGCCCGCCGTACCGGCCGGTGGCCCGGAGCGGATGCCGAAGGGGCTGACGACGCCGACCGCGGAGCTGGTGGCCGGCACCCTGCGCGAGCACACCGGCGAGCCGGACCGCGATCTGTCGGCGTCCGAGTGCGCGGAGGCCACGGCGCTGTCCCGGGTCAGCGCGCGCCGCTACCTCGAACACTTCGTCTCGACCGGGGCGGTGACCGTCCGGCTGCGCTACGGCGGCACCGGCCGCCCGGAACGCCGCTACCGCTGGGTCGGCTGACGGGCCGCCGGTGGGGGAGCGGTCTCGGCCAGGTGGGCCAGGAGCACCGCGGCCAGCGGATCCAGTACCGCGGGCACCGGGACATGGCCCATGTGCTCGACCGACACCAGCCGGACGGGTGGGGCGCTCCGGCCGCCCGCGAGCCGCTCGGCCAGGTACGCGGCGTGCGGTGGCGGGTGCACCGGGTCCTCGGGCCCCTCGACGACCAGGGTCGGCACCGCGATGGTGCCCAGCTCGTCGCCGCGGCCGGTCCCGGCCGGGTCGGCCTCGGTGTGCGCGGTGGCCGGTTCGACCCGCCCGGAGTGCGCCAGCACCCGGCGCTCGAGCGCCTCGGCGTCGGCGGCGTCGAACGGCGCGGCCGGGCCCGCCAGCCGTCGCCGGTACTCGACCCGCCACGCCAGCTCGACGCGCTCGTCGCGCGGGTCCGCCATCTCCTGCCACATCCGCCGGATCTCGACCGACGGGGCGGGCAGGAGCGGCTCGGGACCGGAGGCCGCCGGGAGGGCGGTGGAGACCACGAGGGAGGCGCTCGCCAGCCGCTCGGGTGCGTCCAGGGCCAGCAGCTGGACCAGCGTTCCGCCCATCCCCGCGCCGACGGCGTGCACCCGCTCGACGCCGCAGGCGTCCAGCACGGTCAGCGCGTCCGCGGCGAGGTCGGCGACGCCGTAGGGGTGGTCCTCGAAGGCGTGCGTGGACCGCCCGGTGTCCCGGTGGTCGTAGCGGAGCACCCGGTGGCGGGCCCGCAGCGCCGCCACCAGCCGGTCCGGCCAGGTGATCCCGGAGGTGTTCGCGTCCGCCAGCAGCAGGACCGCGGGCACGCCGGCCGCGGGGCCGTCGGCGGGCAGGTCCTCGACCCACAGCGACACCCCGGGCTCGACCTCGACCTCACGCTCCACGGACGTGCAGCCTGCCAGCAGACGATCTTCGTGCCACGCCCGCCCTGGACATGCGACGGCCCGGGCCACCAGGCGGTGGTCCGGGCCGTCGCACGGAGCAGGAAGGACTCAGCCGACCTTCTCGATCAGCGTCTGGCGCTGACGCTCGCCGAGACCGGCGGCACGACGCGAGGCGTCGATGCCGGCCTCCTCCATCACCTTCGAGACCTTCGCCGGGCCCCAGCCCGGGACGCTCTTCAGGAGATCGGCGACCTTGGTCTTGCCGACGATCTGGTCGGTCTTCGCGCGACCCAGCACCGCGGGGATGGTCTCCTCGCCGCTGGCGATCTTGTCGCGGAGCTCCTTGCGGGCGGTGCGCGCGGCAGCCGCCTTCTTGAGCGCCTCGGCGCGCTGTTCCGGGGTCAGGGTGGGCAGTGCCATCTCTGACGCCTCCTCTCGGTTCCACGCGCCCCGTGGCGGGGCGGTTGTGTATCGCGGATCGCGGTACAGAGTGGCAGAACCATGCGCACGACCTGCGGGAACCCCCATCCCCGGGGCGTGTCGCACCGTCGGACGGCCCCTCGGCGCGGAAAGCCGACCGCCTGCCGCACCACCGTCACCCAGGTGTGTCCTCCCAGGTCAGGCGGTGCGAGAGAGGCTCAGGCCGACGCCGCGGGTCTCGCCGGGCCGTCCTCCGGAGCCGCCGCCGCGCGCGGGTCGACGTCGCCGCGGTGCTCGACCGGGTCGTGCGGGTGCGCGGAGTCGACCGAACGGGCGTGCCGGTCGTCCTGCGCGGCGTCGTAGGAGGCGGTGACGCTGATCAGCCGGTGGCCGCGGTGGCGCGCGTAGCGCAGCGAGCGGACCCAGTTGTAGAGCGTGCCGAACCGGTTGCCCCAGCCGATCAGGAACATGACGTGCACGTAGCACCACATCACGTAGCCGAGCCAGCCGGTGAACTTGACGCCACGGACGTCGGCGACCGCCTCGCGGGCGCCGATGGTGGCCATCGAGCCCTTGTCGAAGTACCGGAACGGCGCCGGGGTGGTGTCGTCGCCCTTGGCCCGGGCGGCGATCAGCTTGCCGACGTAGGTGCCCTGCTGCATCGCGACCTGCGCGACGCCGGGCAGCCGGTCGATGGTCGAGACCATGTCGCCGACCGCGAAGACGTCGGTGTGGCCGGGCAGGCTGCAGTCCGGGTCGACGGGCAGCCGCCCGGCCCGGTCGACCTCGGTGCCCGAGGCCTTGGCGAGCAGCTCGGCCAGCGGGTTGGCCTGCACCCCGGCCGCCCAGACCTTGGTGCGGGCGGTGATCCGCTCCTCGCCCTGCGGGCCCTTGACGGTGATCGAGTCGGCGTCCATTCCGGTCGCCATCGTGTTGAGCCGGACCTCGACGCCCTTGGCCTCGAGGGTCCTGCGGGTGTAGTCCTGCAGCTTCTTCGCGAACGGCGGCAGCACCGCGGGCGCGGCGTCCAGCAGGATGATCCGGGCCTTGCGGGTGTCGATCGCGCGGTACTCGCGGGGGAGCACGTGCTGGGCCAGCTCGGAGAGCTGACCGGCGAGCTCCACCCCGGTCGGCCCGGCACCGACGACGACGAAGGTCGTGTAGGCCGCCTGCTCGGCCGGGTCGTGCGAGACCTCGGCGAGCTCGTAGGCGCCGAGGATCCGGCTGCGCAGCAGCCGGGCGTCCTCGATGGTCTTCATGCCCGGCGCGTGCTCGGCCCACTCGGGGTGGCCGAAGTAGGCGTGCGTGGCGCCCGCGGCGACGACGAGCGTGTCGTAGGGCAGGTCGATGCGCTGGCCGTCCGGCGCGGCCGCGCGCACCACCTTGGCCTCGAGGTCGATCTCACCGACCTCGGCGAGCAGCGTCTGCACGTTGCGCTGCTTCTTGAGCACCCGGCGCAGCGCGGGCGCGATCAGCCCGGGGGACAGGATCCCGGTGGCGACCTGGTACAGCAGCGGCTGGAACAGGTGGTGGTTGGTGCGGTCGACGACGGTCACGTCGACGTCCGCGCCCTTGAGCGCCTTGGCCGCCTGGACGCCGCCGAATCCACCGCCGACGATCACGACCTTGTGCCGGCCCGTGCCTTCGTCGTGCCCTGCCGTGCTCACGTGACTCCGCCCCTCGCGGTCGGTCCATGACGCGGCGTCGCCGCGCCTGCTCCTCGGCCGGGGTGGGGAGGCCGTCCGTCGACAGCGAGGATCCGCGATCGGCAGTGGTGACGCCGGACCGCCCCGGCCTGTCACGACGGTATTGACCCGGGACCTACGGGGCAAACCCGAAACGGCCGGAAACGCCTTTCAGCGTCCGAACTCACACCTTGATCATGCCGAAGTCCCCGGAGGTATCCACCCGGACATGGGATGATGGGAATCATGTGCGGGATCGTCGCCGCTTTCGGCGGGACAGCGGTGGGAACACCGAAGGACACCGAGAAGTACGAGCGGATGCTGGCAAGAGTGTCGCACCGCGGGCCGGACGACACGGGCGTGCAGGTGGTGGGCAGCACCTGGCTCGGACACCAGCGTCTGTCCATCATGGACGTCAGTGGCGGCCACCAGCCGATGTCGGACGCCCGGCAGACGGCCTGGATCGTCGGCAACGGCGAGATCTACAACCACGAGCGCATCAGCAAGGGCTTCCCCGAGGGGACGGTGCGCACCAAGTCCGACACCGAGGCCGCGCTGCACGCGGTGATGTGGGACGGGCAGGTCGCGGTCGCCTCGCTGAACGGCATGTTCGCCGTCGCGATGGGGCGCGAGGACGGGTCCGGGCTGGTGGCCCGCGACCCGTTCGGCGTCAAGCCGCTGTACTGGATCCCGCCACGCGACATCGCCGACGGGGCCGGGGACACCGTGCCCTACACCAACCCGGACCCGAACGCGACGGTGCTGTTCGCCAGCGAGCTGCGCGCGTTCGACGCCGACGACCGGCCCTTCGTCGAGTCGTTCCCGCCCGGCTGCCTGTGGAGCCCGGCGTCCGGCCTGGTGCGGTTCGCCGAGTCGGTGCCGGTCGAGGTCCGCCCGGCCCGCCGGGCGATCCGGCCCGGCTGGGACGAGGCCGACCTCTCCCAGGTCCGCGAGGCCGTCATCGCCGCGGTGCGCCGCCGGATGATGTCCGACGTCGGCGTGGGCGTGTTCCTGTCCGGCGGTCTCGACTCGGCGCTGGTCGCGGCCATCGCCGCGCAGGAGGCCCGGGCCCGCGGGGAGCAGCTCCCGACCTTCGCCGTCGGCACCGAGGACTCCGGCGACCTGATCGCGGCCCGCAAGGTCGCCGCGCACATCGGGTCGGACCACCACGAGATCATCGTGTCCGCCGACGACATCAACGAGGCGCTCGACCACGCCGTCGAGGTCATCGAGCACTACGACCCGGCCCTGGTCCGCAGCGCGGTGCCCAACCTGATCCTGGCCCGCGAGGCGGCCAAGAAGGTCAAGGTCGTGCTGACCGGGGAGGGTGCCGACGAGCTGTTCGCCGGCTACTCCTACACGCACGGCCCCGAGTACGCCGACCCCGACACCCTGCAGGCCGAGCTCGTCCGCTCGCTGGAGCAGCTGCACCACCTGAACCTGCAGCGCTGCGACCGCACCACGATGTACTTCGGTCTGGAGGCCCGCGAGCCGTTCCTGGACTCGGGCCTGGTGCGCACCGCGCTGGCGCTGCCGCCGGAGTGGAAGCTGCGCACCGACGGCCGCCCGGAGAAGGCGATCCTGCGCGAGGCGTTCGAGGGCTGGCTGCCCGAGGACCTGCTGTGGCGGGGCAAGGAGCAGTTCGGCGACGGGTCCGGTGCCGGCACCGTGCTCGCCGAGCTGGCCGACACCAAGGCCGCGGCCGCGCGCGAGTCCGGGGAGATCCGGTCCGTGCCGGAGCAGCCGGAGAACTCGTGGGCGCTGCGCTCGGAGGAGGAGTTCCTCTACTACGAGATCTGGCAGCGGCACTTCGCGGGCATCCGGCCCGACCAGGTGCTGGGCGCGTTCGCCACGGCCTGACCCGGTCACACACGCAACGCGGGCCCGCACGCCACTCCCGGCGTGCGGGCCCGCGGCGTCGGTCGCCCCGCCGGCCCGGTTCCCGGACGGATCCGGCCGGAGACCATGCCGGACCGGTGGCCGGGAGGCGGCTCAGCCGTGCTCGCGCCGGACCCCGCCGACCGGGCCCATGCCGGTGGTCGTCGTGCTGGACGACGACGCGGCGGGGGACCCGTCGCCCTGCGGCTCGCCCTCGGCGTCCTCCTCGCCGACCGCCGCGCAGGCGTCCTCGACCGACTGCGGTGCGGCCGAGGCCGGCTCCTCCTCCGGCTCGGCGGTCGCGTCACCCGTCGGCTCGGGCGTCGTGGACCCGTCCGCCTGTGGCGGCGGTGCCGCCGCCGGGTCCGGCGGGGGCGGCGGGGGTGCGATCGCGTCCCGCACCACCTGCTGCATGTAGGGGACGTTCGGCCGCGCGGTGTTGAAGAACCCGGTCGAGGACTCCGGGTCGGGCAGCGACGGGTCGAACGCCACGCTCTCCAGCCGGAAGCCCTCGTCGGCGAGCACGGCCAGCGCGGGCAGCACCGTCTGCGGCATGTCGGTCGAGACGTTGTCCCGGGTCACCTCGGCGATGCTCTGGAACCGGGTGATGACCTCGGTGGCCGTGGTCTGGGTGGTCATCGCCTGGATCAGGCAGCGCTGCCGGCCCATCCGCTGGTAGTCGGTGCCGTCGCGGCGGGAGCGGGCGAACCAGAGCGCGTCCTCGCCGTCGAGGTGCTGGATGCCGGGCTGGATGTAGTAGTCCGGGGTGGTGTACGTCCCGCCCGCGGTGACCCCGCCGACCGGGACCGGTTCGGCGCCGACGTTGACCGTGACCCCGCCGAGCGCGTCGATCATCGACGAGAACCCCGCCATGTCGACCTCCATGTAGTAGTCGAGCGGGAGCCCGGTCATGTAGGAGATCGTCGACTGCAGCAGGTTGAGCCCGGGGAACCGGGTGGGGCCCGGCGGCGCGAGCTCGGGGTGCAGCTCGCCGTAGCCGTAGACCGCGTTGAGCAGGTAGTCGCCCTCGGGGCCGCTCGCGTCGCGGAAGCCGTTCGGGAACTCCTCGGCGGCCTCGGAACCCGGCGGGAACTCGGCCCGCTGAATGTTGCGGGGCAGGCTGAACAGCGTCGTCCGGCCCGAGTTGGTGTCGATGCTCGCGACCATCATCGTGTCGGTCCGGGTGCCGGCCCGGTCGTCGCCGGCGTCACTGCCGAGCAGCAGCACGTTCAGCCGTGGCTTGCCCAGCGCCTCGGCGGCGGTCGCGTCGTCGCCCTGGAACAGCGTGTTGAGCAGGCCGCGCTGGGAGTTCAGCAGCTCGACCCCGTACCCGAACGGCACGGCCACGGTCAGGCACAGCAGGGCCGCGGTGCCGGTCCCGAGGATCTTCTGCCCGAGCGGCATCCCGCGCGGGCGGGCCAGCGCGTAGGTCCGCGCGACCTGGGCGATCCAGGCGATCCCGCCCAGCACCAGCGCACCGGCGATGACGGTCAGCGTGGTGGTGGACAGCAGGTTCTGCAGCAGTGTCGAGCGCCGGGACAGCAGGACGAGCATCGCCAGCGAGCCGATCACGGCGAGCAGCGTGCCCAGGATCAGGCCGCCGGTGCGACGCCGTCGCAGGGCGAGGTGCCCGCTGCCGGGCAGCAGGGTGGAGGCCGCGGTGAGCCCGAGCGCCGCGCCGAGCGAGGCCCGCGCGGTGTCGAGGGGCCGCCGGCGCGCCGACGTGCCCGCGCCGGGCCGGTCGCCCGCCGGTGCCGCGGGCGGGCTGCCGGGCCGGGAGCCCGCGCCACGCGAGACCGGAGGCCGGCCGGGGCGCTCCCCGGGCGGACCGGGCCGGGCGGACCCGGCGGCGGCCGCGGCCGGGGCGCCGGGTCGCTCGGTGCGCCCGCGGGCCGGGTCGCCGGGGCCGTCGGGCCGTCCGGGCCGGGCCGGGCCGGAACCGGGTGTCCCGGCGGCGGGCCGGCGGGTGCCCGGTTCGGCGCCGCCGGCGGCGGGACGCTCGGTGGGCGGGCCGGGTGGCGGCCCGCCGGCCGGACCGGACGGGCGGTCGCCCGGCGGCCGTGCCGTCCCGGTGCCGGGCGCGCCCGCCGGGGGCGCCCCGGCCGGCGCGGCGGCAGCGGGTGGCGGCGGACCGCCGCGCCCCGCCGGTGGACCGGACGGACCCGGGGGAGGCGCGGCCGGGGCGCCGCGCGGGTCACGGGTACCCGACGCGGGCGGCGCACCCGCGTCCCGCGCACCGGGGCGTGCCGGGCCGCCCCCGGCCGGTGCCCCCGGGCGGCCGGACCGGTCCTGGGGACGGCGCGCGACGACGGGCAGCTCACCACTCAGCCGGGCGGCGCGGTCCCGCTCCTGCGGCGGCGCGTCGGGCTCGCCGGCCCGGTGCCGCCGTCGCTCGGCGGCGGTGTCCGGCCGCCGTGCGGTGGTCCGCACGGTGTCGCCGATCCCGCGCCGGGCGGCGCCGATGGACCGGATGTCGGTGGGACGGCTGTCGCTGTGCCCGCCTCGTCCGGGTTCGGCGGCCTCGCGGCCGCTACGGGAGGCCCACGGCGCGTCGCGCTCGGCTCGCGCGGCGGCGTCGCGCTCCCTGCGGCGCATCCACGGGTCGTCGGACGCCGGCGCGGGGGGCGAACCGGGTGGAGCAGGGGGCGGGCCGGGCCGGCGCTCGGGTCCGGTGTCCGGGCGGGCGGGCGTGGGCTCGGGAGATCGGGGGCGCCCGCCACGCGCGCGTGGGCCGGGACCGGAGCGGGGTGCGTCCCGTCCGGCGTCGTCCTCGTCGGGCCGGCCGTGGCGGGGCTCCTCGCCCCGCGGCGGCACGGGGGGACGGCGCGGGTCGCCGCCCGGCGGTCGCGCGCCGTCACGCGGTCGGTCCACCGGGCACCCCCTTCACTGGTCGGCACGGACGGGTACCCCGTGCCGGGGCTCGGGATCCCTGGCAGGGGCGCGTGCCCGGCGGCTGCTCCGGCGCTCGGGTCATCCGAGCGTACTTCCTGTGATCACGATCTCGGCGGCCGCCCACCCCGCCGTGCGGGCCCGGTGGGACCGTCGCGAGTGCTCACTGGTACGAGACGAACACCGGTGACTCGGGACGGACGTCGAACGTCTGCTGTGGAGTGAAGGTCGGCGAGTCCTCGTCGATGAAGTTCTTCCAGCCCCACCACAGGCCGTCCGGCCCCGGGGCGGTGTGCAGGGTGTTCCAGGTCTCGATCTTCTCCTGCGGGGTCCCGAACCCGTCCGCGTGCAGCACTGTCGCGAGCTCGGGCCGGTCGGTGACAACGTCCTGCCGGTCGGTGATCATCGGGACCTGGAACTGGTGCAGCAGGAACACCTTCTGCGGCAGGTCGTGCTCGCGGACGAGCCCGGCGAGCCAGTCGGCGGTCTCGTTGACCTCGGTGGCGTCCACCGACCCGACCTGGTCCCCGTGCTGCTGGCCGTCCTCGAGCCGCCACTCCGGGTCGAGGGCCAGCCCGACGTGCGGGCGGGTCAGGAGCTCCGTGTAGCGCTGCGCCTGGGACCCGAAGTCCGCGCGGCCCGGCTGCAGGTCGAGTACGACGTAGACGCCCGCCCGCTCGGCCTCGTCCACCCACGGCCGGAGCTCGTCGACGCTCATCGCGGAGGTGTAGTCGCCGTCCGGCCCGGGCGCGGTGTCCGCGACCGTCGCGATGATCTCGAACGCGGGGACCACGGGTTCGTCCACCAGCGGCTGGTAGTCCGCGGCCAGGTCCTTCGCGCGGGCGATCGACGCGGTCACGTCCTGCTCGCCGAGCACACCCATCGCGGGGGTGCCGGGGTGCCCGTAGAGCGCGACCAGCCGGCGGCCGGGGAAGAGCTCGGTGCCGCCGCCCGGAAGTTCGGGGACCGCCGGCGCCGCCGACGGCGGGGGTGGCGCCGGGGGGCCGGGCGCGGCCTCGGCGGGCGGCTCGGGCGCCGGCGCGCAGCTCGCGAGCAGCGCGCACGCGGCGAGGGTGACGACGAGCAGCACGAGCGACCGTGCACGACGGGTGGCCCGGTGACCGGACGACGACCCTGCGACCGCGGAGGAGGTGAACACCGATCACCAGGCTAGGTGACGGGAGATCGTTCGGCAGCGCGGAGCGTGACCGGGCGGTGTCCCCGTGTCGCGAACCCGGGTGCGTCGCCGGTCGGGGGACAGCGGTCGAACGGCCGGGGAACGCCGTCAGCGGGGGAGGATCGGGCCGTCGGGGCCGTCGTCCGGGCCGCGCTGGGGCCGCGGCGGCCGGCCGCGCAGGATCCGCTTCAGCCCGGCGGTGTGCCGGCGGCTGACCGGCAGCTCGACCGCCCCGGGGCCGTTGCCCAGCCGGACCACGTAGCCGGAGCCGGACATCCGCAGCTCGGTGATCAGCGGCAGCGCGACCAGGTAGGCCCGGTGGATCCGGACGAACCCGGCCTCGCCCCACCGGTCCTCGAGCACCGAGACCGGGATGCGCACCAGGTGGCTGCCCTCGTTGGTGTGCAGCCGGGCGTAGTCGCCCTGGGCCTCGACGAACCGGATCGACGAGCGGGGGACCAGCTTGGTGGTGCCGGCCAGCTCGACCGGGACGACCTCGTC
This sequence comes from Pseudonocardia nematodicida, assembly GCF_040105385.1. NCBI lineage: Bacteria > Bacillati > Actinomycetota > Actinomycetes > Pseudonocardiales > Pseudonocardiaceae > Pseudonocardia > Pseudonocardia nematodicida. The sequence continues at coordinate 119,336 of NZ_JBEDNQ010000013.1, read as the reverse complement.
GTCGGTGCCGGGCGCCGGGGGAGCGCCCCGCCGCGGCTGGGCGTGCGGTACCGGCGTGCCCGGGGGGAGCGTGGGCGGTCCGTCGGGGTGCCCACCCGGCCCGCCCGGGTCGGTCCGGCGAGCCGTGCGCAGCGCGACGGTGCGGTCCAGGGATCCGGACAGGCGCTCGGTGCGCAGCGGCTTGAGCAGGTAGTCGACGGCGCCGACCTCGTAGGCGTCGACCGCCCGGTCGTCGTGCGCGGTCACGAACACCACCGGGGGCGGGTCGGCCATGGCGTTGAGCACCCGGGCCAGCTCCAGGCCGTCGAGACCGGGCATCCGGATGTCGAGGAACACCACGTCCACGGTCGGCTTGGAGGTGTCGGCCTGCGACCCGTGCAGGATCCGGAGCGCCTCGGTCGCGTCCGGGGCGGTGAGGACCGAGGTCACCCGCGGGTCCTCGCCGAGCAGGTGGGCGAGTTCCAGCAGGGCCGGTTCCTCGTCGTCCACGGCCAGGACCGTCAGTCCCCCGCCGCCCTCGGTCGGGCGCTGTGGCGGTGGCTCGGGTGCCCGGGCCTGGCCGGGCAGGCCGATCGGCCGGTGGTTGCCGGCCCCGAATCCGCCCGGTGTCCCGTACCCGGCGGCCCCGCCGGGGGCGATCGGCGTCGCACCGGATACGTGCCCACCCCGCGAGTGGCTGTACACGGCTCCTCCTCGCCGCGGGCCTCCTCGGCCCGCTGACCGGTGACTGCGGGCACACCGTATCGAGGGCGCGGAGCGTCACGAACGCCCGGTCCGGAGCCCTGTCTCGCCCGATCCGGGGTAGGCCGTCCCGGTGGTCCCGGTGGCGCAGCGTGAGTGTGCGTGCGGCGGAACGGGCGACAGGGTGACGCATGACCCGGCCGGGAGTGTCGCGAGCGCCGTCCTGGCCGGTCGAGCGGGTGGTGCCGGCCCCGTCGAACGGACGGGATATCACCCCTGCCGATTGTGGCACCGGGTGCCGAATCGCTACGGTGCGGACGGAGGCCGTCCCGTGACACCGTCGCTCCCGACGGTGCGGTGATCGGCACACCGAGTGACCGGGCGGACTGCGAAGGGGCAGCCATGGCGAGCACGAAGGACTGGTTCGAGACGGTCGCGGAGGCCCAGCGCCGGGCGCGCCGGCGCCTGCCGAAGTCCGTGTACTACGCGCTGGTGGCCGGGTCGGAGCAGGGGATCACGCTCTCCGACAACGTCGCCGCGTTCGACGAGCTGGGGTTCCGTCCGCACATCGCGGGCCTGCCGCCGCAGCGGGACCAGAAGACCACGGTGCTGGGGCAGGAGATCGACCTGCCGGTGGTCATCTCGCCGACCGGGGTGCAGGCGGTGGACCCCGAGGGCGAGGTCGCCGTCGCGCGGGCCGCGGCGAGCTCGAACATCCAGAACCCGCTGAACCCGGAGCAGACGGTCAGCACGGCGATGGGGTTGTCCTCGTTCGCCTCGCGGTCGGTCGAGGACGTCTGCGCGGTGCACGACAAGGTCTTCTTCCAGGTCTACTGGGCCGGGTCCAAGGAGGACATCCTGGCGCGTGCCGAGCGGGCCCGCGCGGCCGGCGCGAAGGCGCTCATCGTGACCCTGGACTGGACCTTCGCCACCCGCCGGGACTGGGGCAGCCCGCCCATCCCGGAGAAGATCGACCTGAAGGCGATGGCGCAGTTCGCGCCCGAGGTGATCACCAGGCCGCGCTACCTGCTGGACTGGGCGCGCAGCGGCCGGCTGCCGGACCTGAAGACGCCGAACATGGCGCCGTCGGACGGCGAGGCCCCGACCTTCTTCGGTGCCTACGGGGTGTGGTGGACCTCGCCGCTGCCGACCTGGGACGACATCGCCTGGCTGCGCGAGCAGTGGGGCGGCCCGTTCATGATCAAGGGGATCATGCACCCGGACGACGCCCGCCGGGCCGTCGACGCCGGTGCCACCGCGATCTCGGTGTCGAACCACGGCGGCAACAACCTGGACGGCACCCCGGCGTCGATCCGGGCCCTGCCGGCGATCGTCGACGCGGTCGGCGAGCAGGTCGAGGTGCTGATGGACGGCGGGATCCGCCGCGGGTCGGACGTGGTGAAGGCGCTGGCGCTCGGGGCGCGCGCCTGCCTGATCGGGCGCGCCTACCTGTGGGGGATGGCGGCCCAGGGCGAGCGCGGGGTGAGCAACGTGCTGTCGATCCTCTACAAGGGCATCGACGAGGCGCTGCTCGGGCTCGGGAAGAGCTCGATCCACGAGCTCACCCGGGACGACCTGATCGTCCCGGAGAACTTCACCCGCACCTCGAAGCTGTAGCTCCTTCTCAGATCGGGAAGGACACCTTGGTCAGCTCCTCGGCCCGGTCCCACAGCGCCCGCTGCACCCGGCGGTCGTGCGAGGCGGCCGAGGAGCCGACCGGGCGCGGGTGCCCGCGCGCCTCGCCGATCCCGTCCGGTCCGATGAAGGCGCCGCCGGGCAGGTCGGCCACGGTGGCCGCGAACAGCGTCGGCAGCGCACCGGCCGCGGCCGGCTGGGCGAACGCCCGGACCAGTACGGCCATCACCGTGTCCTGCACGGACTCGGTGCGCGAGTGCAGGTCGGTCGCCGCGTAACCGGGGTGCGCGGCCACCGACCGCAGCCGGGACCCGGCGGCGACGAACCGGTGCTCGAGCTCGTAGGCGAACATCAGGCAGGCCAGCTTGGACTGGCCGTAGGCGGTCCAGCGCTCGTAGCGGCGGCGCTGGAAGTTCAGGTCGTCGAGAGCGATCCGGCCGATCCGGTGCGCCGCGCTGGACAGCGTCACGACGCGGTCGGTGATCCGGTCCGCGAGCAGGCCGGTGAGCGCGGCGTGGCCGAGGAAGTTCACCCCGAGCTGCATCTCGAACCCGTCCGCGGTGCGGGCCTCCGGGACGGCCATCAGCCCGGCGTTGTTGACCAGCACGTCGATCGGGCCCTCCAGGCCGGCGGCGAACTCGCGCACCGAGGTGAGGTCGGCCAGGTCCAGCCGGCGCACGCTCGCGGCGCCGCCGAGACCGTCCGCCACGGCGTCGCCGCGGTCGGTGTCGCGCACGGCGAGCACCACACGGGCGCCCGCCTCGACCAGCGCGCGTGCGGTCTCCAGGCCCAGCCCGCTGGTCGCACCGGTCACGACCACGGTGCGGCCCTGCTGGGGCGGGATGTCGGCGGTCGTCCAGGGAGCGGGGGTGGAGCGGAACACGGGCGGGCTCCTTCGCGGGGGTCGGGACGTTCGGACGGGTGTACCCGTTCCGTGCGCGCGCTGCCCGTAGCGCCCCGCAGCGCGGTCGGGTTGACGCTCTGTGGCGATCTCGCATACGCTTTCCATGTAGAAAGTTGATGCGGATAGGAGAGTGTGCGCAATGGGAGATGCCGTGTCCGACACGCCCGAGCTCGCCCGGGTCGCCGCCGCGCGACGCGCGCTGTCCGAGCACGCCGGGTTCCCGACCTCCTACTGGGTGGTCACCGGGGCCGCGCTCGTCCTGATGGCCGGCATCCCGATCTGGGCCTCGTTCCTGCCCGGCGGTCTTCCCGGCGTCCAGTGGGCGCTGCTCGGTGTCGCCGCGGCCGCCGCGGCCTGGGCGGTGCTCCGGCGCCGGCGGTCCGGGGTCGCGCTGCCGCGCAGTGTCCGCGCGTACCCGGGCGCCCGGCGGGTGCGGCCGCTGGTCTTCCTGGTCACCCTCGCCGGTCTGGCCTCCATCCACCTCCTGGTCGGGAACGGCCAGCGCGTCGTCGCCCTCGTCGTGCTGGTCCCGGTGGCCGTGCTCATCGTGCTCGGCAACATGTGGGTGCGGGCCCGGATGCGCGACGACATCGCGGCCGGCCGAGTGACACCGTGACCGCGCCCGGCGGGTCCGCGGGCGTCCGGCACCCGATCTTCGAGACCGGACCGCGGCTGGCGTTGTGCGCGCTGCTGCAGGGCGCCGACTGGGTGGAGTTCGGTACCGCCCGCGACCTCGTCGGGGTCAGCGACTCCGCGGTCTCGAAGCACAGCCGCACCCTCGAGGACGCCGGCTACCTGGAGATCCGCAAGGGCTCGGTCGGGCGGCGGCCGCGGACCTGGCTGCGGCTGTCCGGTACCGGCCGGGCCGCGCTGGTGAGCCACCTCGCCTGGCTGGCGGGGCTGCGGGACGCGGTCGACGCCCCCCGGCAGACCTGAGAGCCCACCGCGAACCCGGGCGAGCGGGTGGCGGGACTGGTAGACATCGGCGGGCAGACACCCCCCCGGCGCCGGAGGACAGTGACGTTGCCCGCAGCCCCAGCCGTCCCGGTCAGCGACGCCGACCTGTTCTCCGAGCAGGCGCGGATCGACCCGTACCCGATCTACGACGAGCTCCGCGAGCTCGGCCCGGTCGTCCGGCTCGCGCGCCAGGACCTCTACGCGCTGCCCCGGTACGACGAGGTCCGGACCGCGCTGATGAACTGGCGGGTCTTCTCCTCGGCCCGCGGGGTGTTCGTCGACCCGGAGGTCAACGCCCAGCTCGAGGGCATCACGCTGTGCAGTGATCCGCCGGACCACACGATGATGCGCTCGGTCCTCGCGCGCCCGCTGCGCCAGGACCGGATGCGCGAGATCGCCCCGCGGATCGAGGCGGAGGCGGACCGGATCGTCACCGAGCTGGTCGGCCGGGGCCGGTTCGACGCCGCGACCGAGCTCGCCGAGCACCTGCCGATGGCGGTGGTGTCCGAGCTGGTCGGGCTCCCCGACCGGGGCCGGGACAAGATGCTGGAGTGGGCGGCCGCGATCTGGAACGTCCAGGGACCCGCGAACGAGCGGTTCACCGCCGCGATGCCCGCCGTGCAGGAGTTCACCGCCTTCGCCACCGACGAGGCGGTGCCGGGCAACCTGCGGCCGCAGGGCTGGGCGGCGCACCTCTACGAGGCCGCCGAGCGGGGTGAGATCCCGCCGGAGAAGTGCCCGGTGATGATGCTCGACTACGTCACCCCGAGCCTGGACACCACGATCCTGGCCATCTCGAACACCATCCGGCTCTTCGCCGAGCACCCCGACCAGTGGGACCTGCTGCGGGCCGACCGATCCTGGATCCCGCACGCGATCAACGAGTCGCTGCGGATCGAGTCGCCGGTCCCGCAGTTCTCCCGGGTGCTGACCGAGGAGCACGAGATCGGCGGGGTCGTGCTCCCGGCGGGGTCGCGGGTGGCGCTGCTCTACGGCTCGGCCAACCGCGACCACCGCCAGTACCCGGACCCGACGCGTTTCGACATCACCCGCCGCCCGTCGGACCACCTCGCGTTCGGCCGCGGTGAGCACGTCTGCGTGGGCATGCACCTGGCGCGGCTGGAGATGACCGCGCTGCTGGAGCGGCTCGCCGACCGGGTCGCCCGCTTCGAGGTCGTGGAGTCCCGGCCGATGGTCAACAACGGGCTACGGGGACTGGAGCGCCTCGACGTCGTCGTGTCGTGAGTCGTCGTGTCGTGAGCTGCGCCAGGCGCCCAGCGCGGCGTCGAGCAGCAGGAACAGCACGAGAGAGGCCCCCAGCACCGGCAGGAACAGCCCGCTGAGCACCGCGACGCCGCCGACCAGCGCGACCGACGCCGTCGACGGGCGCTCCCGCGATCCCGGCGGCCCGGGGAGCCTGCTGCCGGGCAGGGTCGGCCGGCGCAGCCACCACATCCGGTAGCCCCACACCACCAGGACGACGAGCGCGACCGCCAGCGCGGCCAGCGCTATCTGGTTGGCCACCCCGAACAGCAGGCCCATGTGCGCGTCGATGCCCCACCGTGCGAGCTTGGCCGCGACCGGCCAGTCCGCGAACGCGAGCCGATCGGTGATCTCCCCGGTCGCCGGGGCGACCGCCACCGAGTCCTGCTGCGACGGCCACGACCGCACCACCTGCCCGACGGTCCACGCCTCCCCGGCCCCGCCGGGCACGATCTCGACCGGACCCCCGAGACCGTCGGCGCGGGCCGTCTCCAGCACCCGCTGCGCGGTGTCCGGCAGCTCCGCGGGCGGCACCTCGGCGACCGGCACCGCGGTCGCCTGGGCCGCGGCGGGCAGGGTGCTGCTCACCGACGGCGTCGTCCAGTCGAACGCCTGGCGCATCGCGCTCACGTTCGACCCGGCGAACTGCGACCAGGTCAGCCCGGTCGCGGCCAGGAACAGGAACCCCGCCGAGGCCCACAGCCCGACCGCGCCGTGCCAGGACCGCAGCCGGGCCCGGGGCGAGCCCGTGGCGCGCGGCAGCACCCGCTCCCGGCGGGAACGGACCCTCCGGGTGACCTGGACGACCAGCCCGGACAGCGCCAGCACCGCCAGCCAGGACGCGGCCAGCTCGGCGTAGACCTGGCCCGGCGGGCCGAGCAGCAGCGACCGGTGCAGGTTGTCGATCAGGCCGCGGACCGGGAGCCACTCGGCGTAGGTGTCCTCGGTGGCCGCGACCCCTGCGGTGTACGGGTCCACGAACACGGTGCGCGCGTAGCTCGGCGGCAGGTCGGCGTCGAACGACACCCGGGTCGTCGCGCCCGGTTCCGGGGACGGCCGGACCTCGGTGACCTCCAGCCCGGGCTGGGTCGCCACCGCGGCGGCGACCTGCTCGCCGAGCGGCCGCTCGGGCCCGGAGACCGGGACCGTCAGCGCGTCGGCGTGCACCCACCGCTCGAGCTGCGGGGTGGCCGTGTAGAGCAGCCCGGTGATCGCCGCGACCAGCAGGAACGGTCCGACGAGCAGGCCGGCGTAGAAGTGCAGGCGCAGCACCAGCGGGCGCAGGCCGCGCCACCGGCCGGCACCGGACGGCGGCGGGACGGGGGCGCCGGGCCGCAGCTGCAGGTCGGCGCTCACCAGCCCGCCACCATCGCGACGAGCATCAGCACCATGCCGGCCGACATCAGCGCGTGACAGCCGGCGTCGGTACGGGGCCCGAACCCCGACGGTGCGACGGCGGCCGTGCCGGTCGCGCTCCGGTCCCGCTCGGCGACGGCCACGGCGCCCGTCCCGGCCGACGCCCGCTCGGCTCCGGCGGCTCCGGACGCGGAGTCCGGGCCGGCTCCGGCGCACGCGGCCGGGGTGTCGCCGGCGCCCGCGGACGGGGTCTCGCCGGTGTCGTCGAGGGCGGAGCGTGCGGCGGGGACGGCGGCGGTCGCGTCGTCGCCGGTCCGGGCCCCGGAGGCCAGCGCCCGCGCCGCCCAGAACCCGGCGGCCCCGAGCAGTGCGACGCAGAGCAGGACCGTCACCGCCACGGCCCAGCCGGCCTGCCCGGCGGCGTGCGTCATCCCCTCGTGGCCGGCGCCGTGACCGGCGTGCCCGGAGTGACCACCCGCGGACGCCGACGCCTCCATCGGCATCGGCATGATCAGCGGCATCGCGGCGACCATCCACGCCATCGCCGCGGCCATCAGCGCGTGGGCCGGCGCGCCCGGGCACCCGGTCGCGGGCCGGCGTCGCCGCTGCACGGCGATCACCGCGAACCACACCGCGAACCCGCCGAAGAGCAGGATCTGCACCCACTCGGCCGTCGTCCCGAACCAGGTCCAGGTCATGACGACCATGGCCGCGCTCATCAGCAGGTGGGCGAGCTCGGAGGTGCGTCGCAGCGGCGGGTGTGCCGCCGCGACCGCCTCGGACCAGCGCAGCAGCGCGTAGACACCGGTGGCGGCGAACAGCGCGGTCAGCGCGATCGCCAGGGGCAGGGACGAGATCACGGGTCCTCCTGGTGGAGCAGCCGAGCGGGGAGCGACGGCGGTGTGGTGCGCAGGAGTGGTCGTCGGCGGGGGCGCCGCGGTTCCCGGCCGTTCCCGGCTGCGAGGTCGGTCACGATCCGCGGCCCGGGCGCCGCGCGCGGAGCGGGTCAGCCCGGCGCGATGTGCGCGGCGGGGCCGGCTGCCGTTCCGGGGCCGAGGGCCGTCACGAGGTCCTCGCGGGCACGGGCGACGCGCGACCGGATGGTGCCGACCGGGCACCCGCAGACCTGGGCGGCCTCGGCGTAGCCGAGGTCCAGGACCTGGGTCAGCACGAACGCCTCCCGGCGGTCCGGCGCCAGGTCCTCGATCAGCGCGCGGAGCAGCACCGCCTCGTGCACGCCGGTCCGCGGCAGCGCGCGTTCCAGCACGTCCTGGGTGGCCTCGCCCAGGTCACGCACCCGCGGGCGGCGCACCGCGGTGCGGACGGCGTCGGCGGCGACCCGCCGCGCGATCGACAGCAGCCAGGTCCGCCCGCTGGACCGCCCGGCGAACGACGGCAGCGAGCGCAGCGCCCGCAGGTAGGTCTCCTGGGCGAGGTCCTCGGCGTCGGCCGGGCCGTTCAGGTGCACGAGGAAGCGGTGCACGTCGGGCTGGGTGGCCCGCACGAACGACGCCAGCGCGGCCCGGTCGCCACTTCCGGCGGACAGCGCCCAGGCCGTCACCGTGGAGTCGTCGGGGCGTGCGGACACGTCGGCAACGGTAGCCGCGGTGCGGCGCGGGCGGTGACGGCGCCGGGGCCGCCGTCCGCCCACCGGGCCGCGGCGGGGGACGAGCGGGCCGACCCTTCCGGATCGGCAGCATCGGGATGGATACGGTCGGGCGGTGACCGATGTCTGGGTGAGCTGGTCCGGGGGCAAGGACGCGGCGACGGCGCTGGCCGCGGCGCGGGCGTCGGGCCTGCGGGTGACCGGCCTGCTGTGCACGGTCTCGGTCCCGGAGGGCGCGGTGGACGGCGCCGCCGAGGTGCCGATCCACGGGGTTCCCGAGGTCCTGCTCGCCGCGCAGGCGGCCGCGCTCGGCCTGCCGCTGCACCGCGTCGTCCTGCCGCCGCGCTGCCCGGACGTCCGTTACCGGGAGGCGGTCCGCACGGCGCTGGCCGGCGCCCGGGACGCCGGGGTGACCCGCCTGGTCTGCGGGGACCTGGCGCTGGCCGACGTCCGGGCGTTCCGGGAGTCGGTGCTCGACGGGACCGGCGTCGCCGGGGAGTTCCCGCTGTGGCGGTCCGACGGCACGGCCGGCACCGCGGAGCTCGCCCGGGAGATGATCGACGGTGGGCTGCGGGCGGTCGTCGTCGCCGTCGACCCGGCCCGGGTCCCGGCCGAGCTGGCCGGTCGCCCGTTCGACCACGACCTCCTGGCCGCCCTGCCGGAGGGGGTGGACCCGTGCGGCGAGAACGGTGAGTTCCACACCTTCGTCACCCGCGGCCCCGGGTTCGCCCACGAGGTCCCGGTGACGGTCGGCGGCACCCGCGAGCGCGACGGCCACGTCCAGGTGGTGCCGGCCCCGGCGGGCCGGGCCCCGGCGGGCTGAGCGACGGTGGGCTGAACGACGGCGGTCCGCACTTTGCGACCCGGCAGCGCCGGTCGCGCACGGCCCGGGCCGCTCCGGTCGCGCACGCTCAGAGTTCGACGAGCTCCCGCAGCACCGACAGCCCCGCGTGCACCTCGGCGAACGACGTCGACAGCGGCGCGAGACCGATCCGCAGCCCGTCCGGGGCCCGGTAGTCGGGGATCACCCCGGCCGCGTGCAGCGGCGCCAGCAGCCCGGCGAACCCCGGCCGGGTCAGCGTGACGTGCCCACCGCGGCGGGCCGGGTCGCGCGGCGAGGCCACGGTGACACCGCGGGGGACCAGCCAGGCGTCGGCCAGGTCCAGGGCGTAGCCGGTGAGCCGCAGCGACTTGCGCCGGACCGCGTCGATGCCCGCCTCGGCCAGCATCTCCAGCGACACCTGCAGCGGCACCGTCGCCAGCACCGGCGGCGTCCCGGACAGCAGCCGCCGGATCCCGGCGGCGGGGACGAAGTCCGCGGCCATGTCGAACGGCTCGGCCCGGCCCACCCAGCCACGGACCGGCTGCGCGAACTCCGCCAGCAGCCCCTCGCGGACGTAGCCGAACGCCGGCGCGCCCGGCCCGCCGTTCAGGTACTTGTAGCTGCAGCCCGCCGCCAGGTCGACGCCCCAGGCGTCCAGCTCGAGCGGGACCGACCCCGCCGAGTGCGAGAGGTCCCACAGCACGAGCGCGCCGGCGTCGTGGACGACCCGGGTGATCGCGGCCGCGTCGGCGACCCAGCCCGACCGGTAGCCGACGTGGCTGAAGCTCACCAGCGCGGTCCGCTCCGAGACGGCCCCGGCGACGTGCTCGGGCGTGATCCCGCCGGCCGGGTCGGTGGTCACCCGCCGCACGGTCAGCCCGCGCTCGGCGGCGACCGCGTCGAGGACGTCGCGGTCGGTGGGGAAGTTCCCGGCGTCGGTGACGATCTCGTCGCGCCCGGGGAGCAGCCGCACCGCCGCGTGGGCCAGCTTGTGGAGCAGCACCGTCGTCGAGTCGGCGACGACCGTCTGCCCCGGCGCCGCGCCCAGCGCGAGCGCGCCGAGCCGGTCGCCGACGTCGGTGGGCGAGGTCCACCAGCCCTCGTCCCACCCGCGGATGAGCCGGCCCGCCCACTCGTCGCGGACGAAGGCGGCGAGCCGCTCGGCCGTCTCCGCGGGCGGGCGGCCGAGCGAGTTCCCGTCCAGGTAGGCGACGACGCCCGGGGCCGGCGCGAACCGGTCCCGGAACCCGGCGAGCGGGTCCGAGGCGTCGAGCGGCCCGGGATCGAGGACGTCGGTCACCCGGCCGGTCAGCCCGCCATCTTCTTCGCCAGCAGCCGGAACGCCGGCGACGGCAGCTCCGGCGCCAGGTCGACCGCGCAGGTCCGGGCCAGGATCTCCAGCGTCCGCGGGCAGGCCGTCGGGCCGTGGTCGATCTCGGCGTCCACCGCGGCGTACGGGTCCAGCGCCGGGTGGATCGGGTTGCGGGCCCGCAGCGAGCGCCAGTTGGTGTAGACGTGCCGGCCGGTGTCGATCAGCCGGTGCACCCCGCGGTGCTCGCCGAACGCGACCGCGTCGGCCTCGGACTCGAAGGTCAGCGCCAGCCCGGCGGCGTGCGCCGGATCGTGGTGCAGCACCGGCGCGACGCCGCGGCCGAGCCGCCCGGCGAGCGCCTCCAGGACGATCCCGCGGTGCTTGTTCCGGCGGGCGATCTGCGCGTCGAGCGCGGCCAGCTGCGGGCGCAGGACGGCCGCGGACAGCTCGGGCATCCGCAGGTTCACCCCGACGATCAGGTCGGCGTCCGAGCCCGCGAATCCGGGCCGCTCGTAGCTGCCCACGTCGTGGTACATCGACGCCCGCTCGAACAGCGCGGTGTCGTTGGTCATCAGCGCGCCGCCCTCACCGGAGCGGATGTTCTTGTGCTGGTTGAAGCTGAAGGCGGCGGCGTGGCCGATCGACCCGACCCGGCGGCCGCGGTAGGTGACGCCGATCGCCTGGCAGGCGTCCTCGACCACGACGAGGTCGTGCGCGGCCGCCACCTCCATGATCGCGTCCATGTCGGCGACGTGGTTGCCCATGTGCACCGGCAGCACGGCCTTGCTGCGCGGGCTGATCCGGTCCTTGAGGTCGGCCGGGTCCATGGTCAGCGACTCGTCGATCTCGACCAGCACGGGGACCGCGCCGACCGCCAGCGCGGCGGCCGCCGTCGACACCCAGGTGTAGGCGGGCACCAGCACCTCGTCGCCCGGGCCCACACCGGCGCCGACCAGGGCCGCGACCAGCGCGCTGGTGCCGCTGTTCACCGCGAGCGCGTGCCGGGAACCGATGGCGGTGGCCAGCTCGTTCTCGAAGCGCCCCACCTCGGAACGGTCACCGCCGGTGAACCGGCCGAGTTCACCCCGTCCGAGCACCTTGACCGTCGCAGCCATACCCCGCGCGGTCGTCGTCATCGCGGCGAGTCCCATAATCATCCTTTCGGGTCGGTGATCACGGGGCCGGACGGGTCCGGCACGATCACCGTGTCCGATGCTCCGGACAGCCGGTCACATAGGCAATGAACCGGACACGACGGTAACCGACCGCCGGGACGGCCCGAGGGCCTCACCCCCCGGCAGACGATCGAGAGGATCCGCGCCGCCATGCTCATCGACACCCGTCGGGCACTCCCCGGTTCGTGGTTCGAGGCCGAGGTCTGCGTGATCGGTAGCGGGCCCGCGGGCGCGGCGGCCGCCGCCGAGCTGGCCGACCGCGGCCTGCGCGTCGTCGTGCTGGAGGGGGGCGGCCCGGGCGTCGACCGCACCGCCCGCGACACCTACCGCGGCGTCGCCGGGCAGGGGGCGCACGACCCGGTCGACGCCGTCCGGCAGAAGCGGCTCGGCGGCACCTCCATCGTCTGGGGCGGGCGCTGCGCGCCGCTGGACGACATCGACTTCGCCGAGCGCGACTGGCTGCCCGAGACCGGCTGGCCGATCACCCACGACGAGCTGCGGCGCTGGTACCCGGTCGCGCAGCGGCATCTCGACGCCGGTGCGTGCGAGTACTCCGCCGGCGGGTCCGGGCTCCCGATCACCCCGTCCGGCGTGAGCAGCGACGTGCTCCGCTGGGACGACCTGTGGCGGTGGAGCCCGCCGACGTCGTTCGCGCCGGCCGTGCGCACCATGGCACACGCCGGACGGATCCGGCTGTTCCTGCACGCCACGGTGACCCGCCTGGAGCGCGACCCGGTGTCCGGGGCCGCGACCGAGGCCGTGGTCGTCCCCCGGCCGGGCCTGGAGGTGCGGGTCCGGGCGAAGCACTTCGTCGTCGCCGCGGGTGGGCTGGAGTCCACCCGGATCCTGCTGGCCTCCGACGGCTACGGCGGCACCGGGCTCGGCGCCGGCATCGGCGACGAGCACGGCCAGGTCGGCCGGCACTACATGACCCACCCGGTCGGCGAGGTCGGCCGGCTGCGGCTGACCCGCGCCGGCCGTGAGCTGGGGCTGGGCTACCTCCCGACCGACGACGGCGTCTACGCCCGCCGCATGCTGTCGCTCTCGGCCCGGGCGCAGGCCGACCACCGCCTGGGCAACCTCAAGGCCGCGCTGTGGTTCGCCGACCCGAAGGACCCTGCGCACGGCGACGCCCTGCTGTCGACGTTCGCGCTGACCTACTGGGGGATGGGCAAGCTCCGCACCGGGTTCAAGGCCGCGGGTACGCACGCCCAGTACTCCCGGACCACCGGGATCGGCCGGCACGTGCGCAACGTGGCGGGCGACCCGCTGCGGGTGGCCCGCTTCGCCGGCGGCTGGGCCCGTCCCCGGGTCACCGGTGAGCGGCGGCTGCCGTCGTTCATGCCGCTCGACAGCGAGCACTGCCGGCTGCGGTTCGACGCCGAGCAGGCCCCGGACCCGGAGAACCGGGTCACCCTGGACCGGGAGCGCGACGCGCTCGGTCAGCACCGGCTGCGGGTGGACTACCGGGTGTCCCCGAGCGACCGGGAGTCGATCGCGACCTCGCTGACGCTGATCGGCAAGGAGCTCGAGCGGACCGGGCTGGCGCACGTCGACCTGTCCGACGTCGAGCGGATCTACGACATGGACATGACCGACGGCACGCACCAGATGGGCCTGCTGCGGATGTCGGCCTCGCCGCACACCGGCGTCGTGGACGCCGACTGTCGCGTGCACGGCACGCCGAACGTGCACATCGCCTCCAGCGCGGTGTTCCCGTCCGCGGGTGCGGTCGGCCCGACGCTCGCGCTGGTCGCGCTGGCCTGCCGGACCGCCGAGGTCATCGCCACGGACTCCTGAGCGGGACCCGGCTCCGCGGCCGCCTCAGCTCCGGAGCAGCGTCACCCCGGTGCCGGACGCGCCGTCGAGGACCGCCCACAGGTCGTCGAGCGGCAGCGGCCGGCGCCGGGTGCGGGTGATCACCGCATGGCACGGCGTCGGCACGTACGGGAACACCGACGAGAGCCCGGAGACCGACTCGCAGAGCCGGCGGGCCACGGTGGCCAGGGCCTTGACGTCGTGCCCGGGCAGGACGAGCAGGAACTCCTCGCGCCCGACCCGGACCGCGCGCCCCGCGGCACCGGTGTGCGCGGCGATCCGGCGGGCGACCGCACGCAGCACCGAGGTCTCGGTCCGGTAGCCGTGCTGCCGGTGCACCGCGCTGACGTCGTGCACGCGGAGCAGGACCAGGCCCAGCGGCAACGTCCCGGTGACCGAGCCGTGCAGCCAGCGGTCCAGGAACGCCCGGGTCGGCAGCCCGCTGTGCGGGTCCCGCTCGGGCCCCGGCTCGAGCTCGGCGAGCCGGTTCTCCGCGGCGTCCGCCCGCCGGCGCTCCTGGGACAGCCGGCGGACCAGGCGGTCCGCGGCGGCGGCGAAGCGGAGGTCGGCCCCGGTGCCGTTCTCCTGCAGCGGCACGGCCCGGGACAGCACGTCGTCGATCGCGCCGGCCGGGCCCGGGCGGAGCCGGGCGCCCAGCTCGCGGCGCAGCCGCAGCAGCTCGGCTCGCGCGTCGGCCTGCCGGAACGACCAGCGCGCCGTGAACAGCCGCCCGCGCTCCAGGGACCGTGCGGAGCCGTCGACGACCTCCAGGTCGTGCGCCACGAGGGTGGCCCCGGACCGCGGGGTGAGCACGGTGACGCTCCACTCGCGGGCCGCCGGTTCGCCGTCCGCGAGCGGGACGACCTCCATGCCCGGCGGGAGGCCGGCCGGCGTCGGGCCGGCGAGGGCGACGACGCAGCCGGCCCCGGCGGTGTCGGCGATCCGCGCCCAGACCGGCAGCTGCGGAACGACGTACCCGGCACGCTGGAACAGGCCCAGCACGGCGATCGGGCGCTCCCGGGACGGGGCCAGCGCGAAGTCCTCGACCGCGTGCGACAGTGCGACGAGCAACGGCTTGGTCACGGTGCGTGAGGGTGGGCCGGCGTTGGGGGCTGCTGTGACGGTGTCCGCGGACGGACCGAGCACCCAGATCCCTCACTCGTATAGAGCAACGCTTACCGCGCCTGTTGCTACCGATCATGCAGAACGTGATCGCATTACGTGACCCGGGGGTGATTCATGTCGCATGCCGGCGTCGGGGGAGGACGGCGGACAGTAGCCGTCCGGCGGTGAGCGGTCCGGTCGCGGTGATCATGGCGACCTCGGCCCCGGGGCCGGCGGTGCGGAGCACGGGCCCGGGGCGGACCGGGCGTCACACTGCCGCCGCCGGGACGTGGCGCTCGACCGGGGCGCACCCGCCGGCGTGCCCGCCGCCCGTCGGTGTTCGCCGGCCGGGTCAGCGCCCGGCGGCGGTGAGCCGGGCGGCGAGCGTGGCGGCGGCGGCCTCGTCGACCGGCCCGACGCTGATTCGCAGCATCCGGCGGTCGTCGGGCAGGAACGCGGTGCCCGGGATGACCAGCGTGTCGTGCTGCAGCAGCAGGTCCCGGACGACGTCGGTGGTGGGCCGGTCGGTGTGCGGGTGCCGCACCCAGGCGAAGAAGCCGCCGAGCGAGACGAGCTCGAACCCGCCCGGCGAGTCCGCGAGCGCCGCGCCGACCGCGGCCCGGCGCTGCGCGATCTCGGTGACCCGCTCGGCCCGCCACGCACCGGTCAGGGTCAGCCCGGCGAGCGCCGCCTCCTGCCCGACCCGGGGCGCGCAGATGGCGACGCAGTCCATCAGCTTCAGCACCTCGCGGCCCAGCGCCGGCGAGGCGACGACCGCGCCGACCCGGTAGCCGGGGATCGCGAGATCCTTGGAGAACGAGTGCAGGCTGACCACCGTGTCCCGCCACGCGGGGTCGGTGAACAGCGCGTGCGGCGGCGTCGCGGGGTCGTCGCGGAACGAGCGGTAGGTCTCGTCGACGATCAGGGCGACGTCGTGCCGCCGGGCCAGCTCGGCGAACGCGGTGATCTCCGCGGGCGGGATCGCCAGGCCGCCCGGGTTGCCGGGGGTGATCAGCACGATGGCGCGGGTCCGTTCGGTGATCAGCCGTTCGGCGTCGGCGGCGCGGGGGACCAGTTGCGCGTCCGGCTCGAGGTGCACCGGCGCGATGCCGTGCATCTCCAGCCACATCACATGGTTGAAGTAGTAGGGCAGCGGGGTGATCACCTCGTCGCCCGGCCCGGCGAGCGCGGAGGCGACCAGGCTGAACGCCTGGTTGCAGCCTGCGGTGACGAGGACGTCGGACGCGTCGACGTCCCCGCCGTGGTCGCGGCGCAGGTCCTCGGCGATCGCGCGGCGCAGCGGCGGGATGCCCGGCACGGGGGTGTAGCCGCCGCGGGCCGGGTCGCGGGCGGTGTCCACGACGCGTTCGACGACCTCCGGGGCCGGCGGGAACGGCGGGGCGGCCTGCGAGAGATCCAGCAGCGGACGGTCGTCGGTACGCAGGTCCAGCAGTGCCAGCGCCTCGCCGATCGGGGAGTCGACGCCGCTCGCGGTCGTGGGGTTGAGTCGCACCGCTGTCGTGCCGTCCTTCCGTCGCGGTCGGGTGCGCCCGGGGGGATCACCGGACGGGACC
Organism: Pseudonocardia nematodicida; assembly: GCF_040105385.1. Classification (NCBI taxonomy): domain Bacteria; kingdom Bacillati; phylum Actinomycetota; class Actinomycetes; order Pseudonocardiales; family Pseudonocardiaceae; genus Pseudonocardia; species Pseudonocardia nematodicida. Next base: position 103,128 of record NZ_JBEDNQ010000013.1, on the reverse strand, counting down.
GGGGCAGTCTAGTGGCGGGACCGTCGGGGCCGGCGTCGTCGCGGAGGGCGCCCGCCGCGCGCCGTGCGTGCCCGGGGCCGGCTGCGGCGCACCCGGTGCGCCGGATCGGTGCGGGCCGGGATGAGACTGGGCCGATGACGTCCGGCGGTGGTGCGCGGAGCGCCGCACCCGGGGCCGGTGGTCCGTCCTTCCGCCGCCGGGTGCTGGTGGTGCTGTGCCTGACCGAGATCACCAGCTGGGGTGTCCTGTACTACGCCTTCCCGGTGCTCGCGCCGTCGATCGCCGCCGACACCGGCTGGTCGATCAGCGCGGTCACCGCGGCGTTCTCCGCCGGCCTGGGTGTCTCCGCGCTCGCCGGGATCGGGATCGGCCGGGTGCTGGACCGGCACGGGCCGCGCTGGGTGATGACGGCCGGGTCGCTGCTGGCCGTCCCGGCCGTGGCCGGGATCGCCGTGGCCGGCACCTGGCCGTGGTTCCTGGCGGCGTGGCTGGTCGCCGGCCTGGCCCAGTCCGCGACGCTCTACCCGCCGGCGTTCGCGGCGCTGACCCGCTGGTGGGGCGACGACCGGGTGCGAGCGCTGACCGGCCTCACGCTGGTCGGCGGCCTGGCCAGCACGGTCTTCGCGCCGCTGACGGCCGCCCTGCTGGAGCCGTACGGGTGGCGCGGCACGTACCTGGTGCTGGCCGGCGTCCTGGCGGTGGTGACGGTGCCGGCACACCTGTTCGGCCTGCGCGGCCCGTGGCCGGAAGCGCCCCCACCGCCGCCGCGCAGCGATCCGGGCGCGATCGCCCGGAGCCCGGCGTTCGTGCTCACCGTGGCCGCGGTGTTCCTCGGGACGTTCTGCGCGTTCGCCGTCGCGGTGAACCAGGTGCCGTTGCTGATCGAGCGGGGTCTCGACGTCCAGGTGGCGGCCTGGGCACTGGCGCTCGGCGGCATCGGCCAGGTCCTGGGCCGGGCGCTCTACACCCGGGCCGTCGGGCGCCTCGCGCCGCGGACCCGCACGGTCGCCGTGCTGGGCGGGCTGGCGTCGACGACCCTGCTCCTCGGGCTCCTGCCCGGACCGGTCTGGGCCCTGGTCGCGGCCGCGATGCTGACCGGCGCGGCGCGCGGGATCATGACGTTGCTGCAGGCCACCGCGGTCTCGGACCGGTGGCCGTCGCGCTACTACGGCCGGTTGAACGGGTTGCTGGCCGCGCCCGCGATGGTGGCGGTGGCGGTGTCGCCGTGGGCGGGCAGCGCGCTGGCCGGGCCGCTCGGTGGGTACCCGGCGGTGTTCGTGCTGCTCGCCGGGGCCGCCGCGGCCGGTGCGCTGCTGGCGGTGGGCAGCCGGCCGCGATCCCCAGGTCTGGGTATGACGGGCACCCCTGTGCGGTGATCACATCGTTTCGTGTCGACGAGCTGGATCCTGTTCCTCTCCGCGGCGGGCTGCGGGCTGCTGTTCGCCGGATGCGGGCTGTGGGCGCAGCTCGTCGACGGCACCCGCAGCGGTCCCTACCGGCCGCGGGAGGCGTTCCTGCCCGTCGGGATCCTGGCCTTCTGCCTCGCGTTCGGCGGGCTCGCGTTCCTGATCGACTCGGGCGTCGCGGAGACGACGCTGTACGAGACCGTGGAGGACACCGCCGCGGTGTCCGACGACCCGCCCGTCACCGGTGTCCACCGATTCGGGGTGCAGCATCCCGGCGCCCGCCACGACCTGCTCGTGGCGCCGGAGTCGTCGATCTCGGTGGACGATCCGGTGCGGGTACGGGTTCGGCTGTCCACTCCGGACGGGCTCGTCGCGGTCGACGAGGAGCGGACTCTCGACGTGCGGTGTGAGGGTCTCACCGGCCCGTGCGAGTGGGACACGTTCACAGCGGACTTCGTGCCGGCGTCGGCCGGGGACGGGGAGCTGCGGGTCACCGTGCTCGACCCCGGCGTCACCCGGGTGCACGTGCGGATCGGTGACGAGGAGAAGACCGACGGTGAGCGGGCACCGGGGTACTGAAGACCCCCGGTACGAGTGATCCCCCGGGGCCGCCGGCCTCGGGGGATCGTGGTGTGTGTCCGAGGGGGGACTTGAACCCCCACCCCCTAATACGGGGACTAGCACCTCAAGCTAGCGCGTCTGCCATTCCGCCACTCGGACGCCGCGATCTCTCGATCGCAACGGGAGGAAGCATAGCCCAGGTCGACGGGTGCGCCGCAGCGGGGTGGGCGTCACCGCGCGGTGGTAGGAACACGCCCATGACCGCTTCCCTGAGCGATGACCCGACGAGCGCGGAGGCCGAGGTCGTCCAGCTGTGCTCCGAGCTGATCCGGATCGACACGACCAACACCGCCGACCCCGAGACCCTCGCCGGTGAGGCCGAGGCCGCCGACTACGTCGCGGACAAGCTGCGCGAGGTCGGCTACGAGGTCGAGATCGTCGAGTCCGGCATGCCGAAGCGGATGAACGTGATCGCCCGGCTGACCGGCGCCGACCCGTCCCGCGGTGCGCTGCTGATGCACGGTCACCTCGACGTCGTCCCGGCGGACGCGAGCGAGTGGTCGGTGCACCCGTTCTCCGGGGCCGTGCAGGACGGCTACGTCTGGGGCCGCGGCGCCGTGGACATGAAGGACATGGACGCGATGATGCTGGCGGTCGCCCGCCGCTTCAAGCGTGAGGGCGTCGTCCCGCCGCGGGACATCGTGTGGGCGTTCGTCGCCGACGAGGAGGCCGGCGGGAAGTGGGGTGCGCAGTGGCTGGTGGAGCACCGGCCGGACCTCTTCTCCGGCTGCACCGAGGCCGTCGGTGAGGTCGGCGGGTTCTCGCTGACCCTCGGCGACGACCAGCGCGCGTACCTGATCGAGTCGGCGGAGAAGGGCATCGCCTGGATGCGGCTGCGGGCCAAGGGCAAGCCCGGGCACGGCTCGTTCCTGCACGACGACAACGCGGTCACCACCCTCGCCGAGGCCGTCACCCGGCTGGGCAACCACACGTTCCCGCTGATCGTGACCGACACGGTCCGGGCGTTCCTGGACCGGATGACCGAGCTGACCGGCGTCGAGTACCCGGAGGACGATCTCGAGGGCGCGCTGGCGAAGCTCGGGCCGCTCTCCCGGATCATCGGCGCGACGGTCCGCGACACGGCCAACCCGACGATGCTGAACGCCGGGTACAAGGCCAACGTCATCCCGTCGACGGCCGAGGCGGTCGTCGACTGCCGGATCCTGCCGGGCCGTGAGGAGCAGTTCCTGCGCGAGGTCGACGAGCTGCTCGGTCCGGACGTCGAGCGGGAGTGGGTCACCGAGCTGCCGCCGGTGGAGACGCCGTTCGAGGGGGCGCTGACCGAGGCGATGCAGGCGGCGCTGCGGACCGAGGACCCGACCGCGGAGATCGTGCCGTACATGCTGTCCGGCGGGACGGACGCGAAGGCGTTCTCCACGCTGGGGATGAAGTGCTACGGGTTCGCGCCGCTGCGGCTGCCGCCGGAGCTGGACTTCGCCTCGCTGTTCCACGGGATCGACGAGCGGGTCCCGGTCGACGCTCTGACCTTCGGGACACGCGTCCTGGACCGCTTCCTGCGCACGGTCTGAGTGGCCCTCGCACGCCGGCCGCGGTGTGCGCCGTGACCGGTACCGGCTCTGCTGGCAGGGTGACCGGTATGGATCTCTCGGGCAGGGTCGCCCTCGTCACCGGCGGCTCGTCGGGCATCGGTGCGGCGGCGGTGGGCCGGCTGGCGGCGGCGGGTGCGTCGGTCCTGGTGGTGGACCGGGACGAGGCCGGTGCCACGGCCGTCGCCGCCCGCACCGGTGGGGCGGCGTTCCCCGCGGACGTCACCGACCCGGAGGCGCTCCCGGCAGCCGTCGCGGCGGCCGAGGAACGGTTCGGGCGGCTGGACGTGGTGCTGCTCAACGCCGGGACGACCGCCGGCCAGTCCGGGATCGAGGGCCTCGACGTGGACGGCTACCGCCGGATCGTCGGGGTGAACCTCGACCACGTGGTGTTCGGCCTGTCGGCGGCGGTGCCGGCGCTGCGCCGTACGGGTGGCGGGCGGGTCGTCGCGACGGCGTCGCTGGCGGGTCTGGTCCCGATGCCGGGAGACGCGCTGTACACCGCGACGAAGCACGCCGTCGTCGGGTACGTCCGGGCCGCGGCACCGACCCTGGCCGCCGACGGGATCACCGTCACCGCGGTCTGCCCCGGTTTCGTCGACACCGCGTTGATCGCCGGCGTGCGGGACCGGTTCGGGGACTTCCCGCTGCTCACCGCGGACGACGTCGCCGCCGCGATCGGGACGGTCCTCGAACGGGGGGAACCGGGGGAGTGCTGGTTCGTGCAGCCAGGACGGGACCCGGCCCCGTACGGCTTCCGCGGCGTCCCGAGCCCGCAGGACGCCGGCCGTCCGCCGGAGATCCAGTGGCACGACGACCGGTGACCGGCTGAGCCGACGCCGTCCCGGCGCCCGGCGCTCGGCCGGGATCGTCCGCCGCTCTTGAGCTCGACCCCGGTTCAGGTCGCATCCTGAAGCCATGGCCGATCTGAATCACACCATCGTCTTCTCCCGGGACAAGCGGGCCGGGGCCGCCTACCTGGCCGAGATCCTCGGGCTGCCGGATCCGACGCCGTTCGGACCGTTCCAGGTCGTCGAGGTCGGCAACGGCGTCAGCCTCGACTACATGGACGCCGACCGGAGCGTGGACATCCACGCGCAGCACTACGCGTTCCTGGTGTCGGACGCCGAGTTCGACGCCGCGTTCGGCCGCATCACCGAGCGCGGCCAGGAGTTCTGGGCCGATCCGGGGCGGTCCCGTGCGGGAGAGATCAACAGGAACGACGGCGGTCGGGGCGTCTACTTCGACGACCCGTCGGGCCACAACATGGAGATCCTCACCGTGCCCTACGGCGGGTGATCCCCGTGATTGCCGGGCGCGACACGGCCCGCACCCTCGGATTGGTGCGTTGTCGAGGCCCGGCATGCGCCGGTGACCTTCTCCCGAGCTCGGCTTCCGCCGGTGATCCTCTCTAGAACGGCGGCTCCGCGGTCTTCTCGGCCAGCACCCGGGCGGCGAGGTCGGGGTCGCGCATCAGGGCGAGGGTCGAGGGCCCGTGCTTGGCGACCTTGTTGGTGGCCCGCACCGGACCCACCGGGGACGGGTCGGTCCGGTAGACGTGCCCCGACGGGGTGGTCCACTCCACCGTGCCGTCGGTGTGCAGGGCGGTGCTCCAGCCGCGGCAGTGCTTGAGCAGGTGATCACCGCGGCAGTGCGGGCACAGGTTCTCCGCCACGGTCAGCCCGCCGGTGCCGTCGGCGCGGTGCGGGACGACGTGGTCGAGGTCGCAGCGGTGTGAGGGCACCCGGCAGCCCGGCGTGGCGCAGGTGGGGAACCGGGCGCGGACGAACGCGTCGGTCTTGGCGTCGGGCCGATATTTGGTGGGGTCGCGGTGCTGGACCTGGCCGGTGATCGGGTTGGTGAACAGGCGGGTCCAGATGCCGGCCGGGTCGAAGGCCAGTGCGCGGGCGTCGGAGGCGGGGATGGGGCCGTAGCCGGCGAGTTCGGCGGGTTCGTCGTCGGCGCCGATCAGGGTGTCGGCCGAGATCGTGACGTTAATGCGGATCTGGATGGAGTTGCGGGCGGCGGGGGTGCCGCCGGGTGGGGCGGGTGCGATCCCGGGGATCGGCACCGGCGCGGTCCGAGCGTCGTCGGGTCCGGATGGGGCCGCGGCCGGACCGCCGCCGCTCGCGCCAGACCCGGAGGCGCTACGCGCCGAGGCACGGCCGCCGGACCCGCCGCGACCGGAGTCGACGCTGCCGGAGTCGCCGGTGCCGGAGGCGGCGCTGCGAGAGGCGGTGCTGCCGGAGGCGGCGCTGCGAGAGGCGGTGCTGCCGGAGGCGGTGCGGGGCTGGGGGATGCCGAACGGGTTCACCCCCACCGGACCCGTCTCGCCAGCCGGTCCGGCGGGCGCGGCAGGCATCGCAGCCTCGCCGGCCGTGGCCCGCGCCTCGGCCGCCGCAGCGGCGACCGCCGTCGCGAGGGCGGCGGTGCCTTCGCTGGCATAGCCGGTGCCGTGCAGCACCAGATCCACCAGCGCATCGGTGCGCCGCTCATCCATGGTGCGCGGGTCCGAGGCCCCGCAGCCGCGGGCGTGCTGGTCGAGCACCGCATAGATCCCGGTGGCGGCCGCGGCGGGCAGGAACACCCGCATCACCGCCATCCCATCCGGCTCGGGCTGCACGACCACCGCCCGGGTCCGGGCCTTGCGCTCCCGGCGCGTGCGCGGCACCTCATCACCCAGACGCAGCAGGAACCGGGCGATCGCCGCACCCAACTGCCCCGTCGTCTGCGTCGGAGCCTTGGGCAACACCGCGGCCTGTAACCGGGCGGTCTGCTTCTCGGTGAGATTGTCGGCGCCGTCGAGCACCTTCATGATCTTCGGCCAGGTCAACCGCCCGGCCCGGGCCAGCTTCGCGGTCGGCGCCATCCGCGGGTCGAACAGCCGCCGCGCATGGAACACCCGGATACCGGCACCGGTACGGGTCAGGTGCAACGCGAACCGGATCTCCGCGGTGGCCGAGTCCACCGCACCCTCCAGGGTGTCCATCGGCCCCAACCCACCGTCGCGGGCCGGGTCGTAGTTCGCCAGGAACTCGGCCACCTCCCGCTCGGCCTCACCGGCGAACCCGTCGATCTCCTCGGACTGCATCACCTGCAACCGCGCGATCACCATCTCGAAGGCCTTGATCCGCTCCACCCGCTCGAACGACGACGTCCCCGCATCCGGCGGGCACTCCAGGATCGCGAGCAGTGCGGCATCGGGCGGATGCTCCGACCACCGTGGAGGGTCGGGATCGGGTGGGGGCACCGAGTCCCGGCCGAGGCCTTCCGTGGTCGAGGGGGACGCGGCGGATCCCGCGCCGAGCGAGGCGGTACCGGGCGAGGCGGTACCGGGCGAGGAGGTGTCGGCCGGACCAGTGTCGGTCGGATCAGCCGAGGGCATGACGTCGAACATGTGTCCGAGTATCGCGAAGCCCTCTGACAGTTTCGGCTGGTCAGCGAGCCCATGACGGAAAGGTCACCCGGAAAGAGCAATGCCCGGAGACCGTGTGGTGAAAGGTCCAGGTCCCGCGGAACGCGACGACTTCGACCCGCTCGGGCTCACCCGTCAAGCCGACGAGCTCGGCATCGACGGAGTCGAGGCAACCGCCGCCGACCCACACCCGCCCCACCTACAGCAGCACGGCGACGGGGAGAACGGCGCAGACGCCCACCACGACGCCGGGACGGAACCGGCAGCAGTGGTCGGTGATCGAACCCCTATCCCACGCGCCGTCCACGGCCCGGCGCACCATCACGGCCCGCTCAGGACCGCGACAGGATCCAGGCCATCATGTACGACCTGGTGTTCCCGTCGTCGATCCGTCCCTCCGGCAACGCCCGCGCCTCGGCGAGCGCGGCCTCCCGGTCGGCCAGCGCCAGGTACATGATGATCGAGTCGGCGTAGGGCACGTCGAACCCGCCCGGCGTCGCCTCGGCGACGTTCGCCCGGATCCGCCCGGGGTCCCCGCGCAGGTACTCCGCGACCGGCGACATGGGGATCAGCTGGATCGCGAGGATCGCCGACGGCTCCGCCGAGAACCAGGTCGACCAGTCCCGCTTGCCGCCCCAGTTGATCCCCAGCACCTGGTGGGAGAACCCGGGGAACGGCGCCAGATCCGGCTCCACCCAGTACCGCATCGCCGACGCGGCCTCCCGCGACAGCATCGCCACCGCCATGTCCCGCTGGGCGACGTTCCCGCGCAGGTCCGCCCACATGGCGAGTCCGTTGTAGGCGGACACCGACTCCGAACTGGACTCCTGGTTGTTGCCGTCGCCGAACGGGCTGAACCCGGACGCCCACGAGTGCCCGGCGTAGGCGTCGAACGCCCGGTGCTCGGGGAACTCGGGGGTCCGCTCCGGGCTGCCGACGTCGGCGGCCAGCAGGTCGATCACCGGCCCGATCCGCTCGACCAGCTCCGGGTCGTCGCGGCCCAGCATGGCCGCCGCGTACAGGAAGTAGCCGTAGTGGAACTGGTGGTCGTTGAACTCCTCGGACCCGAACGAGTTCTCCAGGCCGACCATCCCGCGGATCGCGGGGTCGTAGACGAAGCAGTGCGTGACGCGTCCCTCGCAGCCGGCCGGGTCGGCCCACCGCTCCAGCAGCGGGACGAGCTGGTCGCGCACCCGCTGCGCGGTCGGCTCCATGTCCAGATCGGACGCCAGCCGCATCAGCGTCGCCGCCCGTACCAGCTGCTTGCCGCCGAAGTAGGTGTCCGCGGCGTCCAGGCGCAGCTCGGCGACGTCGCGTTCGACGAGCGCGGACAGCTCCGCCCGGCCGTCGGCGTCCACACCGGACAGATCGAGGGCTCCGGACGGGGTGAGCGCCGCCGTCGTCGTGGCCACTGTGGACGTACGGCAGACCGGCATCGGCCCGTACACGGTCGCGAACTCGCCGACCGGGGCGCAGCCGGGGTCGCCGGTGAACGGCATCCCCCCGGCGATCGTGTCGCCGCCCTCGGTGCGGTAGGTCAGTGTCGTCCGGACCGTGTCGCCGTCGACCTGCTCGGTGACCGCACCCCCGCCGACCCCGACGCGGGCGGCATCGGCGAACTCGGCGGCGTCGCCGTCCGGCGGGACGGCGTAGAAGGTCGCCGACGCGCCGGCCGGGAGTGTCAACTCCGACCCGTCGAGGGTGCCGTCGGTGACGACGCCGTAGCGGTCGCCGCGGATCTCCACCAGGCCGTCGGCGTCGAGCGGCTGCGGCCCGACGGTGACGCGCTGCTCGGTCGTCGCCGTCCACCGGACGAACGGCGAGCCGCGGGTGATCAGCAGGCGGCCCTGCTCGGCGCCCTCGGGGCCGAGCAGCGCGACGGTGACGGTGAGATCGTCGTAGGCGACGACGGCGAGGTCGGAGGTGCCGAGCGCGACGTCCGGTCCCGGCGTGTGCGCCCCGAAGATCGTCGCACCCTCGGCGCGGACCTCGGGGACTCCCAGCGAGAACCCGTCCGGCCGGACCGCGACCGACAACGGCAGCGGGAACACCGGCTGCGGCTCCTCGGGGAACACCAGCCCGGAGAACCAGCGGTTGGTCGGCGGGACCTGGTCCTCGGCGAGCCGCATCGCCGGCGCGGTCCCGATGGAGCGGTGCGGCAGGCCCGCGACGCTCGCCGCGATCGCCGGGTCGCTCGCCGCGGTGGCGGCGGGTCCGGCCGGGTCGTCGGGACCCGGCCCGGGAACGGCGTGGACGACCATCGTGCAGCCGGCGACGACGGGGACCGCGAGCAACGCGACGAGCCGGCGCAGCAGTGACCCTCGGCGCGGTGGCACCGCCCGGGGCGTGCCGCGACGTGCGGCGGACGACGCCGGACGGCCCGGTGGGGCGACGGCGGGGCGGGTACCCCGGCCGGCCCGCGACCGCGGAACCGGGACCCGGCCGGTGGCGGAGCCCGGAGCGGGACGGTGGCCGGGCCGTGCCCCGGAGCCGGGCGCGAGACCCTCCGCCGGCCGCGTCCGGGGACGGTGCGGAGCCGGGTCGCCCGGATCTCCCCGCCGGGACGACGGCCGACCGTCGTCCGGGGGTGTCCGGCGGGCCGGTGGGAGATCGTCGCCGTAGGGCGGCCGGGGCGCCGGCGGCCGGGGAACCGGCCCGGGGTGACCGGCCGCCGCGGCCCGCGGGCCGGGGATCGGGGCCGGGCCGCCGGGGGTGGCGTCGGCGGCCGACGGCGGCCGGTCGCCGTCCGACGGGTGCCGGCCGGGTCCGTCGGGCCCCGGCACCTCGCCGTGCCGGGGCCGGGGGCCGGGGGCGGCGTGGCCGCGGGCTCCGCCGTCGTGTGCGGGGGGACCGCCCGAGGAGTGCCGGCCGCTCACGGCGCGAACCCGGTGATTGAGGTGAGCCACTCGGTCGCGCTGGTGACGACGCCGTCGTTGCGCAGGTACAGCGTCGCCTGCACCGGTGTGCCGACGGCGAACAGCCCGTCCACGGTGGCGTCGGCGAGCTCCGGGCTGAAGGCCTGCACGACGGTCCGCGCCTCGCCGTTCTCGGTGCTCACCTGCACCCGCCCGGCCTGGGCGGTGATCGTCTCGTTGTTCGGCAGGACCACGCCGACGGTCGCGTTCGGAGGCAGCCGGGCGTAGTCCGGCGCGGTCAGGACGAACTCGGACTCCACGAACAGCGACCCGGCCCGCTGCACCGTCGCCAGCTCCGAGTTGGCGGCGGCGAACGACCCGACCGCGTACCCCACCGAGTCGACCCGGCCGTCGTCGGTGGCGGTGATGACCAGGATGCTGCCGTCCTTGATCGGGTACGGCACCCGGGCCGGGTCGAGCAGGCCCTGCTCGAGGTCCCGGGCCAGCGTCGCGCTCTGCACCTCGAACATCGGCTGGCCGGCCGAGACCTCGTCCCCGACCTGGACCAGCTGCTCGGTGACGGTGCCCGAGTAGTCGGTCCCGACGGGGTAGTTCTCCGCCCCGAGTGCGGCCGAGCGGCTCTCGACCTGCCCGTTGCGGGCGTTCAGCGTGATCGTCAGGTAGGCCACCAGCAGGAGGACGGCGGCGATGCCCAGTCCCAGCCGCAGCCGTCGCGCGGGGCTCATCGGTGACTCCGGTCGTGGCGGGCGGGCCGGTGCACGACGGGCAGCGGATCGCTCCCGTTCTCCCTCGGCTGCGGGACGAGTCCGCCGACGATGGCGTCGGCGCGGGCGATCCGGCTGTCGGCGGGACGCTCCGGCGCGCCCGACCCGGACGTGTCGGGGGAGCCGCGGCGGTGGGACGCGGCGGCGCCGGGCCCGTCCAGGCCCTCCTGTCCGGTGTGGACGCCGGATCCGCGCGGCCGGCGGCGGGCGCGCTCGCGGGCCGGTCCGGTGGTCTGCCGGGAGCCGCCGGACGGCGTGTCCTCCCGGGGACGGGGGACACGGGACGGGGGCCGGCCGGGGTCGGCGGCGGGGCGACGCCCCGCGCTCGCGCCGGAGCGGGGGACGGGCGAGTCGTCGGTGCGAGCGTTCCGCTGTGCGGGGCGGGGGTCGTCCCGGAGCCCCGGGTGCGATCCCCGGCCCCGGCCGTTCTGCGGTCCGGAGTGGACCCCGTCGCCGTTCCGGGACCCGTTCCCGTACCCGGCGTGCGGGGGAGCCGCGCCGGTGTCCTGCGGTCCGGAGTGCGGTCCGGCGCCCCGGCCGCCGTCGGCGCCGCCGCGGGAGCCGCGGGCGGTCCTGGGTCCGGTGGCCGGGCCGGGGTGCGATCCGGCCGGCACGGCGGACCCCCACTCCGGGGACGCTCCGGCCGGCCCGGCGGATCCCCCCTCCGGGGACGCTCCGCGCGCGGCGACCGCCGACGACCGCGGACCCGTGGCCGGACCGGACCGGCGCCCGCCGGGGAGCCCGGTGGCCGGACCGGGGCGTCGCCCGTCGGGGAGTCCGGCTCGGGGCCCGGTGGAGGGTCCGGGGCGTCGCCCGGCGATCGGCCCGGACGGGGGGCCGGCGTGACCGTCGCGGGACACCGGCACGGGCACCACGCGGGTCGCGGCCCGGTTCTCCCGGGCCCCGGCCTCCGGCCCGGCGACGTCGGCCGCGGCGTCCCCGGGCACGACCCGGGTCCGGGCTCCGGCCGGCGTCGCCGCCTTGTCCCGTGCCGTGGCCGGCTGCGATGCCTCCTCCGGCTGCGTCGCCCGCAGTGGCGCGACCGGGACCGCGCTGCGGATGCGGGTCCGGGCCTGCGGCAGCACCGGCGTCGTCACCTTGCGGTCGTGTTCGCCGACCGGCTCGCGCCCGGTGCGGCGCAGCCGCGCCACCTCCCGCGCCTCGACCCGGTTGTCGGCCGACTCGCGGAACGCGGTGGCGACGAACGCACCCAGCACCGCGGTGTTGAGCATGTTCCAGAACAGGGCCAGGTTGAACGACCGCGTCTGGTAGGCCTGCCACAGCCCGACCACCGACGTCGCGGCGAGGAACACCAGCGCCAGCACCTGCGGCGCGATGAAGGCGAACGGCGAGTTCCGGACGCCCTTCTGCCCGGTGACGCTCCACGCCTGGTCCTTGTTCAGCAGCGCGTTCACCAGCGCCTTGACGTAGATCGGGAACGACGCCGACGCCAGCAGCAGCGTCTCCCACCGGAACGAGCCGATGGTGAACAGCGCGACCGCGATCTGCATGAAGTAGAAGCCGGCGTAGTACAGCACCCAGGTGAGCACCGGGACGTCCGGCGAGATCGGGGTGATCCCGAAGTAGATCTGCATCGGCGGCACCAGGAGCAGCAGCCCGGGCGCGATCCCGACCAGGTAGAACGTCGCCGTCCCGAAGTACTGCAGCCGCTGGTCCAGGGTGAGGTTGCGGCCGCGGCCCATCGGGTTGGCGCGCAGCAGGATCTCGAAACCGCCGGTGGCCCAGCGCAGCTGCTGTTTGGTGTAGGTCTCGATCGTCTCCGGGGTGTGCCCGACGGCCAGTTCCAGACCGATGTAGACCGAGCGCCAGCCGCGCTCGTGCAGCTTCATCGAGGTCCAGACGTCCTCGGACTTCGACTCCTGCCAGATCCCGCCGATCTCGGCGATCGCGGTGCGCCGGAACACCACGTTGGTCCCGACGCAGAACGCGGCGTTGAACCGGTTCTTGCCGGGCTGGGTGAACTTGTAGAAGACCGTCTGCATGTAGCCCGCGCCGCGCGAGATCAGGCCCTTGAGGTTGCCGTAGGCCTGCGGGGTCTGGACGAACGCGACGGCCGCGTCGGCGAAGAACGGGACCGTCTCGTAGAGGAAGTCCGGCCGGGCGACGAAGTCGGCGTCGAGGATGACGAACAGCTCCCCGCTGGTCACCGACAGCGCGTGGTTGATGTTGCCGGCCTTGGCGTGCGCGTTGCCCTCCCGGGCGACGTACTCCGCGCCGAGCTCGGCCGCCAGGTCGCGGACGGCGGCGGACTTGCCGTCGTCGAGCACGTAGACGGTGTGCTCGCCGTCCATCGCGACGGCGGCGGTGACGGTCTTGCGGATGTCGTCGAGCGCCTCGCCGTAGGTGGTGACGAAGACGTCCACCCCGATCGGTGCGCCGTGCAGCTGCATCGGCTCGGTGCGACGGCCGACGCCGATCGCCCGGGTGGACTCGGCGTCGCCGCCGTAGAGCCTGCGCTGGGCCTCGTTGAACGTGTAGTCGCGCGGGTCGTGGCCGCTGGACAGGATCGTCCACAGCGACAGCAGTGCCTGCAGCACGATGAAGGACTCGGCGACGAGCACCAGGAGGTAGGCCGGCCAGTCACCGCGGTTCGAGAAGTCGAACAGGAAGATCGTGTACGCGAGCACGCCGATGGCGGCGACCAGCACGATCGTCATCAGCGACGGCGAGTCGGCGACGACCTGGCTGCGCGTGCGCCGCTGGTCGGCAGGCGTCGAACCGCCCCTGGAGCCGGCGGCGGCGCCGCGGGCGGAACCGGCAGCTGCGACACCGCCGGTGGCGGGCCGCGGACGGCGGACGGACATGTGCAGACGACTCCGGGGTGGGGAACGAGCGCCCGGGACGTCCTCGGCCTGGCCCGCTGCGTGATGCATGGGGGGAGCGGCATCCACGAGGGGGAGCGACGGATGCGCCTGCGTCATCCTGTCGAGTGAACCCGGGTTCACTCAATACGGTGAACCTCACGCTGCGTGCTGTTAACGACAGGGGGGTTCACTGCGATGGGTGATCGTTGCGTGCGGCGACGGTCACCGGAGCCGCCTCAGGACGTCAACGTCAGGACGTCGGCTCAGAACGTCGGCTCGGGCAGCATGCCACCGTGGGTCAGCCGGCGCCGCAGCACCACCTTGCGGACGCCGCCGGGGTAGAGCCGCATCCGGGAGAGCTCCCAGCCGGAGAACTCGGCCTGGATGGCGAGCCGGACGGACGCCGTCAGCCGGGACACGTCGGAGTCGATCCGGACCGGGCGGTACTCGTAGCGCTCGTCGGCCCATCCCTCGCCGTCGCGGGTACCGGCGAACCGGTGCCCGCCCCTGGGATTCCCCTCGCCGTCCTCCGGCCCGCCCGCTGCCGTCGCCGTCATCGTGCCTCCCGCTCGCCGACCCTCACGGTGGCCACCACGATAGGTCGGTGAACGGGGGGATGCCAGGGCGTGACGGCCGGGATCAGACCGGGTCGCTGACGTCGTCGAGGGCGGTCCGGATCTCCGCCGGCAGGGTGAGGTCCTCGGCGCCCAGTGAGGCGCGCAGCTGGGCCGCGTCCCGGGCCCCGACGACGGCGCTCGCCACACCGGGCCGGTCCCGCACCCAGGTCAGCGCGACGGCGAGCGGTGAGGTGCCGAGCCCGTCGGCGGCGGTCAGCACCGACTGCACGATCCGCGCCGAGTGCTCGGTGCGGCGGGCCTCGACGTAGGACGCCAGCAGCGCGCTCGCGCCACGGGAGTCGGCCGGGGTGCCGTCGGTGTACTTGCCGGTCAGCACCCCTCGGCCGAGCGGTGCCCAGGCCAGCACCCCGAGCCCGTGGTGCGCGGCCGCGGGGAGCAGCTCGGCCTCCGGCCCGCGGGCCAGCAGCGAGTACTCGACCTGCGCCGAGACCGGCCGGCAGACCGCCGGATCGGGCCCGGCGGCCGCGCGTCCGGCCACCGTCGCGAGCTGCCAGCCGCGCGGGGCGACCAGGCCGGCGTAGCGGACCCGGCCCGAGTAGACCGCGACCTGCACCGCCGACAGCGTCTCGTCCAGCGGGACCCGCGGGTCCCAGCCGGGGACCTGCCACAGGTCGAGGTGGCTGACGCCGAGCCGGCCCAGGGTGGTGTCCAGCGACCGCAGCAGCGCCGCGCGCGACGCGTGCTCGCCGCCTGCCGGGGAGGCACCCCGCCCGGCGAGCACGATGGCGTCCCGGCCGACCGCTCGGCGCAGCAGCCCGCCGAGCACCTGCTGGGCCGTGCCGCCGCCGTAGTCGTCGGCCGTCTCGACGAGCGTCCCGCCGGCGTCGAGGAAGGCCGCGAGCTGCTCCGCCGCGTCGGCCGGGGAGGTGTCCTCTCCCCAGGTCATCGTGCCCAGGCCGACCCGGGACACCTCCAGGCCGCTGGCGCCCACCGGTCTGTGTTGCACGCCCGCGAGCCTAGATCCGGGGTCGGTTCCACGGTCGAGGGCGCGCGATGTGACCCGGGTCGCCGCGAGTACGGTGACGGCCCGTGACCGAATCGTCATCCCTGCCGCCGGCGCTCCCTGTCCGGGGTCCCCGATGAGCTGGATCGAGGTCATCGTCCTCGGGATCGTCCAGGGGCTCACCGAGTTCCTGCCCGTCTCCTCCTCGGGGCACATGCGGATCGCCTCCGAGGTGTTCTTCGGCCGGGACCCCGGGGCCGCCTTCACCGCGGTCTCCCAGATCGGGACCGAGGTCGCGGTGATCGTGTACTTCGCGAAGGACATCTGGCACCTGTTCACCACCTGGCTGCGCGGGTTCCGCGACGCCGAGGTCCGGGCCACCGACGACTACCGGCTGGCCTGGCTGGTGATCATCGGATCCATCCCGATCGCGGTGCTCGGCATCCTGTTCAAGACCCAGATCGAGACGGTCGCCCGGAACCTGTGGCTGGTCGCCACGATGCTGATCGTCTTCGGGATCCTGCTCGGCCTGGCCGAGCGCTTCGGCAGGCAGGTGAAGCCGATCGAGCGGATCACCGTCAAGGACGGCATCCTGCTCGGCTTCGCCCAGGCGATGGCGCTGATCCCGGGGGTCTCCCGGTCCGGCGGCACGATCACCGCGGGGCTCGCGCTGGGCCTGACCCGCCCGGCGATCGTGCGGTACTCGTTCCTGCTGGCCATCCCGGCGGTGTTCGGGGCCGGGCTGTTCACCCTGCCCGACGTCTTCTCCGGCGACGGTCCGAGCGGGATCCAGATGCTGACCACCGTGGTCGTGTCCTTCGTGGTCGGCTACGCGGCCATCGCCTGGCTGCTGAGGTTCGTGCAGAACAACACGGTCTACGTGTTCGTGGCCTACCGGATCGCGTTGGGCGTCGCGCTGCTGGCGGCGCTGTCGATCGGGGCGATCTCGGCGACCTGAGCGTCCGTCGTCCCCCACCCGCCGCAGGTCACGTAGCCTCGGCGGGCGTGACGACGTTGATCCTGCTCCGGCACGGGCGCTCGACCGCGAACACGGCGGGCGTGCTGGCCGGGCGCACCCCGGGCGTCGAGCTCGACGACCGCGGGCGCGAGCAGGCCGAGCAGCTCGTGTCCCGGCTGGCCGAGCTGCCGCTCGCGGGGATCGTCAGCTCCCCGATGGACCGCTGCCGGCAGACCGTCGCCCCGCTGGCCGCCGCCCGCGGGCTGGAGCCGGTCGTCGAGGACGACCTGGCCGAGGTCGACTACGGCGCCTGGACCGGCCGGAAGATCTCCGAGCTGGGTTCGGAGGACCTCTGGAAGGTGGTGCAGGCGCACCCCTCGGCGGCGACCTTCCCGGACGGCGAGTCGCTGGCCGCGATGCAGGCGCGGGCGGTCGCCGCGGTGCGCCGGCACGTCGAGCGGGTGACCGCCGAGCACGGCGACCGGTCGATCCTGGTCGCCTGCAGCCACGGTGACGTGATCAAGGCGGTGCTGGCCGACGCGCTGGCCTGCCACCTGGACAACTTCCAGCGGATCGTCGTCGACACCTGCTCGGTCAGCGTGATCGCCTACACCGCGCTGCGGCCGTTCGTGGCCCGGATGAACGAGCAGGCCGGGGACGTGGCGAACCTGATCCCGCCGCCACCGGCCGAGAACGGCTCCGGCGAGGGCGCACCGGACGCCGCACCCGCGATGTCCGGATCGGACGCCGTCGTCGGGGGCGCCACGAACGCGTGAGGTAGGGTGATCAAGCTCGCACGGTGCGCGCATCGCCCCTGGTCGGGTTCGGAGTGTGCCCGGAGCTGCAGATGCCCGCCGACCCGGCGTCGCCTACCCTGTGAGAGGTCATGGCACGCGTCATCCACGTCTTCCGCCGCCCGGACCGCTTCGTGGCCGGGACCGTCGGCGAGCCCGGCGATCGCGCCTTCTACCTCCAGGCGATCGAGAGTTCCCGGACGATCAGCGTGCTGCTGGAGAAACAGCAGGTCTCGGTGCTGGCGGAGCGGATCACCGCGCTGCTCGGCGAGGTCGCCAAGCGCTTCGGCGAGGAGAACCTGACCGAGGCCCCCGCGTCCGAGACCCCGTTCGAGATCCCGGGGACCCCGGCGTCCGACGGCGCCGGCGCCACGGACACCGACCCCCTGGCGGTCCCGCTGGAGGAGGAGTTCCGGGTCGGCACCATGGGTCTGGGGTGGGACGCGGACTCCAGCTCGATCGTCGTCGAGCTCCTGGCGGTGACCGAGGAGGAGGTCGACGAGTCGGTCGTGCTCGACGACACCGAGGAGGGCCCGGACGCGCTGCGGGTGTTCCTGTCGCCGAACGCGGCGCGGGCGTTCGCCGACCGGGCAGAGAAGGTCGTCTCCGCCGGCCGCGCGCCGTGCCCGCTGTGTGCCGAGCCGCTGGACCCGGAGGGGCACGTGTGCGTCCGGCTGAACGGCTACCACGACCGCAACCCCGTGGCCGAAGCCGAGTGAGCGGGGTCCCCGACCTGCGTGACCCGGCCGTCCCCGAGATCCTCGACCACGGCCGGATCGAGATCACCGGGCGGCTGGTGGACGCCTCGAACGCAACGCTGTTCGGCACCGCCGAGCTCGACGGTGTCGAGCTGCGGTGCGTCTACAAGCCGGTCCGCGGCGAGCGGCCGCTGTGGGACTTCCCGGACGGCACCCTGGCCGGTCGCGAGGTCGGCGCCTACCTGATCTCCGAGCAGTCCGGCCTGCGCGTCGTCCCGCCGACGGTGCTGCGCGAGAACGGCCCGTTCGGGCCGGGGATGGTGCAGGCCTGGGTGTCCTCGGGCGACGAGAGCGCGCTGACCGACCCCACCCACGACAAGCTGGACGGCGAGCTCGACGAGGAGACCCTCCAGCTCGCCGCCGAGTCGCTCGTCGACCTCTGCGAGCCGGGAGAGATCCCGGACGGCTGGCTGCCGGTACTGCGCGCCCGCGACGGCGGCGGCGACCCGATCGTGCTCGTGCACGCCGACCACCCGCAGCTGCGGGCGATGGCGCTGTTCGACGTCGTGGTCAACAATGCCGACCGCAAGGGCGGGCACGTGATCGTCAGCCGCAGTACCGGAGACGGCGAGCAGGTCTTCGGCGTGGACCACGGGCTGACCCTGCACACCGAACCGAAGCTGCGCACCGTGCTGTGGGGCTGGGTCGGCGACGAGCTCGGGGAGGAGCTCACGGCCGCGCTCAAGGAGCTGCGCGCCCGGCTGACCGGGGAGTTCGCCGACGTCCTCGGCGCGCACGTCACCCGCCGCGAGGTCGCCGCCCTGCGCTCCCGGGTCGACCGGCTGCTGGCGGAGCCGCGGTTCCCCGGCCCGGACGGCTTCGGCCCCGCGATCCCCTGGCCCGCGTTCTGAGCCTGCCCGGCCCACCCGCACCGCCCGGTCCGTCGGCGCCGTCCTGATCCGTTCCGGTCCGGGACCGGCGCCGCAGCCGGACCAGCCCGACGATCTCGCGGACCGCCATCGCCGTCGCGAAGACGCCGAACACCAGGCCGAGGACCTGCGCGTCCAGCGCCAGGGCCAGGAACGCCCCGGCGACCGTGCCGGGTGCGGACGACGCGGCCAGCAACCACCCCCACCACGCCGACGCGGTGCCCTGGCGCAGGTGCACGACCGTGCCGACGATCGAGTTCGGGATGAACATCAGCAGCGACGTGCCCGCCGCGACCTGCAGGTCCACTCCGAACAGCAGCACCATCGCCGGGACCGCGAGCAGGCCGCCGCCGAGCCCCATCGCGCCGGCCCAGGCCCCGATGACCAGGCCGACCACCGTCGTCGTCGGGTGCAGGAACCACGGGTTCGCGACGAGGTCGGCCGGTACCAGGGCCTGGGAGAACAGCGGTGGGCCGAACGCGTCGAGGGCCAGCTTCGCCGCGGTGAGCAGCAGGATCGCGATCAGCAGTACCCGCAGCACCGACTCGCTGGCGCGGGCGAGCAGCCGGGGCCCGATCACCCCACCGGCGATCCCGCCGAGGGTCAGCCCGGCCGCGATCCGCAGGTCGAGGGTGCCGCCGCCGAAGCCGTAGGCGGCCGCGCCGGCGACGCAGACCCCGATGTTCGCGATCGTCGACGAGCCGTGGATCCGGGCCCGCGACATCGTGGTGAACCGGTCGAGGGCGGGCACGAACAGCACCCCGCTGCCGCCGCCGATCAGCCCGCCGATCACACCGCCGGTGAACCCGATGCCGCCGACCAGCCCGCCGCGGGACCGTCCGGCGGGGGATGCGTCGTCGCGGGGCATCCCCCGATTGTCGTTGCGTGGGGTCGTACCCGGGTCACCGGCCCGCTCGTGATCGACCGGACACCGGCCGGTTCGCGCACGCGGGCGCCCGAGGGGCCAGGATGGGGGCCGCGCACCGGACGACGGCGAGACGGAGGAACACGATGGCGGAGAAGAGCCGGATCGGGGTCACCGGGCTGGCGGTGATGGGAGCGAACCTCGCGCGCAACATGGCGCGTCGCGGATTCCCGGTCGCCGTGCACAACCGCACCACGGCGAAGACCACCGAGTTCATGTCCGACTACGGCCACGAGGGCACCTTCACCGGCGCCGAGTCGCTGCAGGAGTTCGTGGACGCCCTGGAGACGCCGCGCAAGATCGTCGTGATGGTGAAGGCCGGCAAGCCGGTGGACGCGGTCATCGACGAGCTCGCCCCGCTGCTCGACGAGAACGACATCATCATCGACGCCGGCAACTCGCACTTCCCGGACACCGACCGGCGCACCGCCTACTGCGCCGAGCGCGGCCTGCGGTTCATGGGGATCGGCGTCTCCGGCGGCGAGGAGGGCGCGCTCAACGGGCCGAGCATCATGCCCGGCGGCGAGATCGAGGCCTACCGGGAGATCTCCGACGTCCTCACCGCCATCGCCGCCGACGTCGACGGCACCCCGTGCTGCACGCACGTCGGCCCGGGGGGTTCCGGGCACTACGTGAAGATGGTGCACAACGGCATCGAGTACGCCGACATCCAGCTGATCGCCGAGGCCTACGACCTGCTCACGCACGTCGCCGGGCTGTCCGCGCCGGAGATCGGGAAGATCTTCGAGCAGTGGAACGCCGGGGACCTCGAGTCGTTCCTCATCGAGATCACCGGCATCGTGCTGGGCAAGACCGACGAGGCCACCGGCAAGCCGCTGGTCGACGTGATCGTCGACCAGGCCGAGCAGAAGGGCACCGGCCGCTGGACGGCGATCGACGCGCTCGACCTCGGCGTCCCGCTGACCGGGATCACCGAGGCGGTGTTCGCACGCACGCTGTCCGCGCTGCGCGACGAGCGGTCGGCCGCCTCGGGCACCCTGGCCGGCCCGACCCCCGGGGCGGGGGAGGACCGGGGTGACCTGGTCGAGGACATCCGCCAGGCGCTCTACGCGTCCAAGGTGGTCGCCTACGCGCAGGGCTTCGCTCAGATGCGCGCGGCCTCGATCGCGCACGGGTGGGACCTCGACCTGGGTGCGATGGCCCGGATCTGGCGCGGCGGCTGCATCATCCGGGCCCAGTTCCTGAACCGGATCACCGAGGCCTACGAGCAGCACCCGGACCTGGACAACCTGCTGATGGTCCCGTACTTCACCGACGCCGTCGCCGACGCGCAGGACGCGTGGCGCCGGGTGGTGGCCACCGCCACCGCGCAGGGGGTGGCGATCCCGGCGTTCTCGTCGAGCCTGTCCTACTACGACGGCTACCGGCGCGAGCGCGGACCGGCCAACCTGATCCAGGGGCTGCGCGACTACTTCGGCGCGCACACCTACCGCCGGATCGACGCCGACGGCGCCTTCCACACCCGCTGGTCCCAGGACGGCACCGAGGTCCGCACCGACTGACCCGCACCCCGCCCGCCGCGACCCGGCCCGGCCGGTGTGCGGCGACGCCCCCTCCCGCGCCGTACTCATGGCGCTTTGGTTCGGTATGACCGAACCAAAGCGTCATGAGTCGGGCCGTGGGCCTGCGGGTTCAGCCCTCGGCGGCGCGGCCGGGCGGCGCGATCGTGGACGGCGCCGTCGGCGGTGTGGGGCCGGGCAGGGCCGCCGTCGGGGCCGGCGCGGCGGGGGCGGCCACCGTCGGTGCCGCGACGACGGTCGCCGGCTCGGGTACGTCGACGTGGTGGTACTTCCCGCCGCGCAGCGCGCTGGCGACAGCGGCGACCAGGCAGGCGGCGGCCGCGAAGCCCAGCGCGAAGGTCAGCCCGCCGGCGAACGGGCCGGAGATCAGCTGCGGGAAGAACTGCCGCCCGGTGAGGTAGGCGGCCTGCGCCGGGCCCAGCTGGGCCAGTACCTGCGGGCCGAGCAGCGTCGCGATCGGGTTGTAGCCCAGCAGCGCGGCGAACAGGATCCCCACCGGCGGGAGCGCCGCGACCCGGTCGGCGGCGAGCTCCGGGACGCCCTGGGTCACCAGCCCGTCGTGCATCGTCGCCGGCAGAGTCGCGGCCAGGCCGGTGATCAGCAGCGAGAAGAACACCCCGATCGACAGCACCGTCGCGGCGTTCTGGAACGTCGAGGTCATCCCCGAGCCCGCACCACGCTGGTGGGCCGGCAGCGAGTTCATGATCGCGGCCCGGTTCGGCGAGGCGAACAGACCCATGGCCAGACCGTTCACGGCGAGCACCGCGGCGAAGGCCCGGTAGTCGAAGTCGACCGGGAGCAGCAGCAGGGACAGGAACGTCGCCGCCGCGACGACCATCCCGATCGTCGCGAACGCGCGTGCCCCGTACCGGTCGGACAGGATTCCCGAGATCGGGCCGGCGACCAGGAAACCGATCGTCAGCGGCACCATGTAGATCCCGGCCCACAGCGGCGTCTGCTCGAACGGGTAGCCGTGCTCGGGCAGCCAGATGCCCTGCAGCCAGATGATCAGGATGAACTGCAGTCCGCCGCGGCCCAGCGCCGCCAGCAGGCTGGCGATGTTGCCGGCGGTGAAGGCCCGGATCGTGAACAGCGAGACGTGGAACATCGGCTCGGGCACCCGTCGCTCGATCCAGGTGAACAGCCCGAGGACCACGATCCCGCCGCCGATCAGGCCGAGCACCAGCGGGCTGGTCCAGCCCATGACGTCGCCGCCGTAGGGCTGGATGCCGTAGGTGATGCCCATCAGGACGGCGATCAGCCCGACCGCGAACGTCGTGTTGCCCCACCAGTCGATCCGGGCCGCGCGCCGGACGCCGGTGTCGCGCAGCTTGGCGTACGCCCACCCGGTGCCCAGCACCCCGACCGGCACCGAGACCAGGAACACCAGGTGCCAGTTCACCGGGGCCAGCACGCCACCGATCACCAGGCCCAGGAACGAGCCCGCGATCGCCGCGACCGAGTTGATGCCCAGGGCGAGGCCGCGCTGGTCCACCGGGAAGGCGTCGGTGAGGATCGCGGTGGAGTTGGCGAGCAGCAGCGCGCCGCCGACGCCCTGGAGCACCCGCATCCCGATCAGCCACAGCGCGCCGGCGTCGCCCTGCATCCAGGTCGCCGCGAGCAGCACCGAGAACACCGTGAACACGGCGAAGCCCAGGTTGTACATCCGGGTGCGGCCGAACATGTCACCGAGCCGGCCGAAGCTGACCACCAGCACCGCGGTGACCACGAGATACCCCATGATCAGCCAGAGCAGGTAGTCGATGTTCTGCGGTGCGAGGGGGTTGATCCCGATGCCGCGGAAGATGTCCGGCAACGCGATCAGCAGGATCGACATGTTGATCGTCACGATCAGCACGCCCATGGTCGTGTTCGACAGCGCGACCCACTTGTAGCGGTCGGGGCGCTCGGCCCGGACCGCCGGCGATTCGGTGAGCATCGCTAACAAGGTTACGCCCGGATCGTTGCGCCCTGCCATCGCAGCGCGCGGCCGCTAGTGTCCGCGGACATGAGCCGGTCGGCGGTGCCGCGCACCCGGGAGGGCAGCCGCTGGACCGAGCGGCTGTTCCGGATCGCGATGCTGGTGAAGGGTGTCGACGGTGCCGCCGAGCTGCTCGGGGCGATCGCGCTGATGCTGGTGTCCGGGCCGTGGCTGCACCACCTGGTCGCGCAGGTCCTGGCGCGGGACCTGGTCGGGCCGCCGGACGGGACGTTCGCCCGGCACCTGGTCGCGAGCGCGGACCGGTTCGCGGCCGGCGACCGCACCTTCGCGGTGGTCTACCTGGGGCTGCACGGCCTGATCAAGATCGGGCTGGTGTGGGCGCTGCTACGGAAGTGGCGGCCCGCGTACCCGCCGGCGGTGCTGATCCTGGGCCTGTTCGTGGTCTACGAACTGGTGCACGCCTGGCACACGCGCTCGGTGGTGCTGCCGGTCCTGGCGCTGCTGGACATCGCGATCATCGTTCTGGTGGTCCGCGAGTACCGGTTGCTGGGCCGGGAGCAGGCCGGATAGCCGGTCACCGCCGCGACCCGTCACCGGCCGCCGCGACCCGTGGCGGGCTGCCCCACCCGTCGCGGAGGTCGCGCCGGCCTGCGGGGGGGGCGACAGCATGTGAGGGGGCGAGGTAGCGGCGCCGCCTGCCGGGGAGCCGCGGATCGGCGGCGCCGGCAGGGCCGGGGGCGGCGGGCGGCCCTGTCGGGCAGCGGTCCCCGTCGGGCGGCGGGCAGGACCGAGGCGGCCCGTCGGGGCGCGGCCTCCGGTCGGGCGCCCGGGGGCGGGACCGGGCCGGCCCCGGCGGGCCGCGGCGCTCGGTCGGGCGGCGACCGTCGGGCGGCGCCGGTGGCTCAGGCGGCGCTCTCGCCGGGCAGCGCGTCGAGGACGGCGCGGGCTGCGGCCCGCCCGGCCCGGTCGGCGCCAATGGTGCTCGCCGACGGCCCGTACCCGACCAGGTGCACCCGCGGATCCGCGACGGCGGTGGTGTCCATCGGCGGTCCGAGCCGGATCCCGCCACCGGGCCCCCGCAGCCGTAGCGGCGCGAGGTGCCCGACCGCCGGACGCCAGCCGGTCGCCCACACCACGACGTCCGCGGGCTCGGTGCCGCCGGCGTCCCAGGCCACACCGTCCGGGGTGAGCCGGGAGAACATCGGCTGCCGGTGCAGTACCCCGGTCTCGATGCCCGCGCGGACCTCCGGGGTCAGCGGCAGACCCGTCACCCCGACGACCGAGCGCGGCGGCAGCCCGGCCCGCACCCGTTCCTCCACCAGCGCGACGGCCGCCCGCCCCGCCTCTGCGTCGAACGGACCCTCCCGCCAGACCGGCTCGCGCCGCGTCACCCAGGTCGTCGCAGCGGCGTGCGGGGCGATCTCCAGCAGCAGCTGCACCGCGGTGATCCCACCCCCGACGATGACCACCCGCCGCCCGGCCATCGCCTCCGGGCCCGGGTAGTCGGCGGCGTGCAGGCTCCAGCCCCGGAACGACGCCGTGCCCGGGTAGGTGGGGACGAACGGGCGGGTCCAGGTGCCGGTGGCGTTGATCAGCTGGTCGGTGTGCCAGTCGCCCCGGCCGGTCTCGACGACGAGGCCGCCGGCCGGTTCGGTCCCGCCGGGATCGGCCCGGCCGGGATCGGCCCGGCGGGGATCGCCGCCGCCGGGACCCGTGCTGCCGGGACCGGTCCCGCCGGGGGCTCCGGTGGTTCGGACGGTGCGGACCCGGACGGGGCGTACGACCCGCAGGTCCCACCGGTCCTCGATCCGGGCGAAGTAGTCCGGGACGGCCTCGCGGGCGGGCCGGTCCCGATCGGCGTCGGAGGACTCGAAGCCGGAGTCGACGCCGGCCACGTCGTGGATGCCGTTGACCGTGCGCATCCGCAGGGTCGGCCAGCGGTGCCGCCAGGCGCCGCCGGGACCGTTCTCGCCGTCGAGCACCACGAACCCGGGCCCCGGCTCGAGCCCGCCACGGCGCAGCCCGGCCGCCGCGGACAGCCCCGCCTGTCCCGCGCCGATCACCACGACCCCGGTCCGCTGCACACCGGGCACAACGCGCGAACCACCCCGGCCCATCCCGCACCGGTGATCACCCGTTCCGGAGCGGAACGTCCGCCGAGTGAGTGCACGCTGCGCTCCACAACGGCCGATCATCTGCGCGAAGGGGACGGTTCCGCACCGGGATCGGACGGTGCCGGGCCGACACCCGCCGCGGCGCGGGTCCGGGGGCGGTCGCCGGCTCCCGCATCGACACGGCGCAGACCCCGAGGACGGTCGGCTCCGGGCTCCGGGCTGCGAGCGGGACCGGCCGGCGGCCGTGACCTGCGGGCGATTGCGGCGACGACCTCCCGGCGTCCGTCAGGCGCGGGCGGCCACGTCGGCGACGTCGGCGTTCGACCCGCAGATCACCAGGGCGATGCGCGCGTCCGGGTGCCGCTCGACGACCGTGTGGGCGGCCGCGACCAGGCATCCGGCGGCCGGCTCGGCCCAGACCCCGGCGTGCTCGGCGAGGGTGACCGAGCCACGCACGGCGTCGGCGTCCGGCACGAGCAGCACCTCGTGCACCAACTCGCGGACGTGGTCGTAGGTGAGCTGCGACGTCGACGGCGCGGACAGCGTGGTGATCGCGGACGTGATCGTCACCGGGGCCGGGCCACCGGCGCGCAGCGCGGCCGACATCGCCTCCGCGCCGACGGTCTCCACACCCCAGACCCGGGTGGCCGGGAGCAGCGCCCGCACCGCGGCGGCGACCCCGGACACGAGGGCACCGCCGCCGATCGAGACCAGCACGTCGGTGGGCGGGGTGCCCAGCCCGATCGCGTCCCGGGCCAGCTCCAGGCCGACGGTGCCCTGCGCGGCCAGCACGACGGGGTCGTCGAACGGGTGTACCAGCGTCGCCCCGGCCGCCTGCAGCTCGGAGGCCAGCGCGAACGCGGCCGGGATGTCCGGGGTGAGACGGACGTCGGCACCCGCTGCCCGCGCGGCGGCGACCGATCGGGTGGGCGCGTTCTCCGGCATCACGACGACGGCGGCGACGCCCGCCGCCCCGGCGACGTCGGCCACCGCGAGCCCGTGGTTCCCGCCGGAGACGGCGACCAGGCCCGCGTCGCGCTCCGCCGCGGACAGCGTCGCGAGCTTGGCCAGCACACCCCGCGGCTTGAACGACCCGGCCCGCTGCAGCTGCTCCAGCTTCAGCAGCACCGGCGCGCCGAGCCGGGCGGACAGCCCGGCCGACGGCACGGTCGGGGTACGCACCACCCCGCCCGCGATCCGCTCCGCCGCGATCTCGATGTCGTGCAGGGTCACCAGGTCAGCCACGCCCGCGACGGTAGTACCGCGCCGGTCCACCGCAGCCGGCGGAACCGGTCACGGCCCCCGCCGAGCCGGGCGCCCCGGCGCGAGCCCGGCGCCGGACGTCGGCGTGCGGAGGATCAACCAGGTCGGTCAGCCCATCGACTTCTGGCCGTCGACCGTCTCCCGGATGATGTCGGCGTGCCCGCTGTGCTGGGCGGTCTCGCCGACGATGTGCGCGAGCGCCTGCCGTGCGCTCCACCGGGCGTTCGCGGGGAACCACGGCGCGGGCGGCAGCTCGTGGGACACGTCGAGATCGACGGTGCGCACGAGCTCGTCGGTGGCGGCCGCGGTCTCGGTGTAGCGGGCGAGCAGGGCCACGACGGTGTCGGCGTCGTCGAGGGCGAAGTCGTCGCGCTCGTCGCCGGCCGCGGCCTGGTCCGTCCAGTGCTCGGCGCCTTCCACGACGCCGGTCCGGATGAAGTCCGTCCAGCCCCGCTCGACGCCCTCGACGTGCTTGAGGATCCCGGCGAGCGTCAGCGCGCTCGCCGTGGGGCGCCGGCGGGCGTCCTCATCGGACAGGTTCGACACCGTGTGCCGCAGCAGCATCCGGTGCTTGGCCAGGGTCTCCAGCAGGGCGGCCCGCTCGCCGTCGAGCCCGGCGCCCGCCGAGCTCAGCAGCTGGTTCATCGAGTCCGCGGTGTTCGCCGTGTGCTCGGTGCTCATCGCACTCATCCCATCGTCTTCGCGCCGTCGATGGCCTCGCGGACGATGTCCGCGTGGCCCGCGTGCTGGCTGATCTCGGCGAGCATGTGGATCGCGACCCGCCGTACCGACCAGCTCGCGCCGGGCTCGAACCACGGTGCGGCCGGCAGCTCGTGCGCGCTGTCGAGGTCGGCGGTGCGCAGGACCTCCTCGGTGCGGGCGGCGACCTGGTCGACCCGCGCCCGCAGGTGCGGCAGCGTCTCGTGCTCGGCGAGCACGAACCGGGTGTCCTCCCAGTCCACGTCGGCCCAGGCGTCCTCGGCGGCGATCGCGTTCCAGTCGACCTCCGAGCCGTGCCCGCCCTCGAACGCGACCGCGCCCTCGACCGCGAACCGGAACCACTGCTCCTCGGTGTCGGCGACGTGCTTGAGCAGCGACGCGATCGTCAGCGCGCTGACCGTGCTCGCGGTGCGGGCCTGGGACTCGGTGAGGCTCTCCGCGGTCTGCAGCAGGAGGGCGCGGTGCTTGTCCAGCGCGGAGATCAGCTCGGCGCGCTCACCGGTCACGGCCGGGGAGCCGGTGGTGGCGGGGTCGGTGGTGGCGTTCATGCGCGGGCGCTCCTGAGACTCCTCGTGGATCGGGTTGCTCCCGATCCGATGAGAGCGACGCTAGGATCCGATGCGGACAGGTCCGGTCCGCAAGCGCCGGGCGATCGGACGCACCCGCGGAGCCGCCGTACCCGGCGACCGGCCCCGGCGAACTCAACCCGGTGGACTCAGCCCGGGCCCGCGAGCTCGCGCAGCGCCCGCTCCCAGCGAGCCTCCCGGTCGGCGATCTCCAGCTCCCACCACGGCGTGCCGCGCTCCCCGAGACCGTGCTTCGCGGCGTCCACCCGGGTCCGGGCGGCGGCGACGCGGTCGTCGTCGCCGGTGCGGCGCCCGGCGCCGACCTCGGCGCGGGCCTTCCCGAGGTGCTGCTGCAGCTGCGCCCGCACGTCATCGGGCAGCGACGGGTCGGCCGCACGCCAGCGGCGGCCCCGGACGACGATGTAGCGGCCGTCCGGGGTCCGCTCGGGTTCCCCCACCCGCTCTCAGCCGCTGACCGGCACCACGTCCGGCGCGCCCAGCCGGGCGGCGTCGGCGGTGGCGTCGTCGGGCATCTTCTGGCTCTCCCGCTCGGCCTCCACCCGCTTGCGGTAGTGGTCCACCTCGCGCTCGACCTGCTCGTCGTTCCAGCCCAGCACCGGCGCGACCAGCGTCGCGGCCTCCTTCGCGGCGCCGATCCCGCGATCGAAGGTCTCGATCGAGATCCGGGTCCGCCGGGCCAGGATGTCCTCCAGGTGCCGGGCGCCCTCGTGCGAGGCGGCGTAGACGACCTCGGCACGCAGGTAGTCCGGCGCGCCGGCGAGCGGCTCGATCAGCGTGGGGTCGGCCGCGGCCAGGTCGAGGACCTCCTGGATCAACGAGCCGTACCGGCCGAGCAGGTGCTCGATCCGGGCCTTGTGCAACCCGGAGGACGCGGCGAGCCGGCCGGCGGCGTTCGACAGCGCCTGGTAGCCCTCGGCGCCGAGCAGCGGCACGTCCTCCGTGCACGACGCCGGGACCTTCGCGTCCATCCCGTGCGCCGCGGCGTCGACGGCGTCCTTGGCCATCACCCGGTACGTCGTGTACTTCCCGCCGGCCACCACGACCAGGCCGGGCACCGGCGTCGCCACCGCGTGCTCCCGGGACAGCTTCGAGGTCGACTCCGACTCGCCGGACAGCAGCGGGCGCAGGCCCGCGTAGACGCCCTCGACGTCGTCGTGGGTCAGTGGCTGTTCCAGTACCGCGTTGACGTGCGCGAGCAGGTAGTCGATGTCGGCCGCGCTGGCCGCCGGGTGCGCCTTGTCCAGGTCCCAGTCGGTGTCGGTGGTGCCGATGATCCAGTGCCGGCCCCACGGGATGACGAACAGCACCGACTTCTCGGTGCGCAGGATCAGCCCGGACTCGCCGCGGATCCGGTCCCGCGGCACGACCAGGTGGATGCCCTTCGAGGCCCGGACCTTGAACAGGCCGCGCTCGCCGGCCAGCCCCTGGGTCTCGTCGGTCCAGACACCGGTGGCGTTGATGACCTGCTTGGCCTTCACGTCGATCCGCTCGCCGGACTCGAGGTCCTGCACGGTCGCCCCGACCACCCGGCCGGCATCCTTGATCAGCCCGACGACGCGGGCGCGGGTCGCGACGTGCGCCCCGTAGGCGGCCGCGGTGCGCGCGATGAACATGGTGTGCCGGGCGTCGTCGACCTGCGCGTCGTAGTACTCCAGGGCGCCGACGAGGGCGTCCTTGCGCAGCGACGGTACGACCTTGCGCGCCCCGCGCCGGGTCAGGTGCCGGTGGTGCGGTACGCCCCGGCTGCGCCCGGACAGGAACCCGAGCGTGTCGTAGAGCGCGACGCCGGC
The DNA here is from genome assembly GCF_040105385.1 of Pseudonocardia nematodicida. Lineage (NCBI taxonomy): Bacteria > Bacillati > Actinomycetota > Actinomycetes > Pseudonocardiales > Pseudonocardiaceae > Pseudonocardia > Pseudonocardia nematodicida. Next base: position 73,832 of record NZ_JBEDNQ010000013.1, on the reverse strand, counting down.
ACCGGCGTAGAGCCGCTCCCACACGTGGTGCTGCAGCGGGTAGAGGAACGGCACCGGCCGGACCAGGTGCGGCGCCAGGTGCTGGATGAGCAGTCCGCGCTCGGCGAGCGCCTCGGCGACCAGCCGGAAGTCGAGCATCTCCAGGTAGCGCAGGCCGCCGTGGATCAGTTTGGACGACCGGCTCGAGGTGCCGGAGGCGAAGTCGCGGGCGTCGACGAGCCCGACCGACAGGCCCCGGGTCGCGGCGTCCAGCGCGGCGCCGGCGCCGACGACACCACCGCCGACGACGAGCACGTCCAGTTCCGCGTCGCCCATCGCGCGCAGCGCAGCGGTACGGGCCTCCGGGGAGAGCGCCACCGATTTCATGATGTGTTCCTTCGTGTCGTGGTGTCCCGCAGAGGGAGTACCCGCTCAGTGGCCGGAGCAGCGCCGGTGTGCCCGACGTCGCCCGCACCGGGTGCGGACGACGCCGGACACGGCGGCCTGCTAGCCGACGTCGACCCAGTCCAGGGTCCGCTGCACGGCCTTCTTCCACTGCGCGTAGCCCGCGTCCCGGTGCTCCGGGTCCCACTGCGGGGTCCAGCGCCGGTCCTCGTTCCAGTTCTCGCGCAGCTCGTCGGTGCTCTTCCAGAACCCGACGGCCAGCCCGGCCGCGTACGCGGCCCCCAGCGCGGTCGTCTCCGCGACGACCGGACGGGACACCGGCACTCCGAGCACGTCGGCCTGGATCTGCATGCACAGCTCGTTGGCGGTGACGCCGCCGTCGACCTTGAGCACGTCCAGGGTGACCCCGGAGTCCTTGGTCATCGCCTCGGACACGTCCCGGGACTGGTAGCAGATCGCCTCCAGCGTGGCCCGGGCCAGGTGCGCGTTGGTGTTGAACCGGGACAGCCCGACGATCGCGCCCCGGGCGTCGGACCGCCAGTACGGCGCGAACAGCCCGGAGAACGCCGGGACGAAGTAGACGCCGCCGTTGTCGTCGACCTGCTTGGCCAGCGCCTCGGACTGCGCGGCGCCGGAGATGATCCCCAGCTGGTCGCGCAGCCACTGCACCGCCGAGCCGGTGACCGCGATCGAGCCCTCCAGGGCGTAGACCACCGGCTCGTCGCCGAACTTGTAGCAGACCGTCGACAGCAGCCCCGACTCCGAGCGGACGAGCTCGTGACCGGTGTTGAGCAGCATGAAGTTGCCGGTGCCGTAGGTGTTCTTCGCCTCGCCGGGCGAGAAGCACACCTGCCCGACGGTCGCGGCCTGCTGGTCACCGAGGTCCCCGGTGATCCGGACCTCGCCGCCGAAAGCACCGTTGGCGAGGGTCGTGCCGTAGCCCTCGGCCAGCGAGCTGGGCTTGATCTCCGGCAGCATCTGGCGCGGGATGCCGAAGAACCCCAGCAGCTCGTCGTCCCAGTCCAGGGTCTCCAGGTTCATCAGCATGGTCCGGCTGGCGTTGGTCACGTCGGTGACGTGCACTCCGCCGTTCGGCCCGCCGGTGAGGTTCCAGATGACCCAGCTGTCGGTGTTGCCGAAGATCGCGTCGCCGTTCTCGGCGGCCTCCCGGACCCCGTCGACGTTCTCCAGGATCCACTGGATCTTCCCGCCGGAGAAGTACGTGGCGGGTGGCAGGCCGGCCTTGCGGCGGATGACGTCGCCGCGCCCGTCCCGCTCCAGGGCGGAGGCGATCCGGTCGGTGCGGGTGTCCTGCCAGACGATCGCGTTGTAGTACGGACGCCCGTTGCGCTTGTTCCAGACGACGGTGGTCTCGCGCTGGTTGGTGATCCCCAGGGCGGCCAGGTCGCTCGCGGACAGGCCGGTCGAGTTGAGCGCCGACTGGCACACCGCGTTGGTGCGCTCGACGATCTCGACGGGGTTGTGCTCGACCCAGCCGGCACGGGGCAGGATCTGCTCGTGCTCGAGCTGGTGGCGGCCGACCTCGCTGCCGCCGTGGTCGAAGATCATGAAACGGGTGCTGGTCGTGCCCTGGTCGATGGCACCGACGAACTCGGCCATGGGGTCTCCTCAGCTGTCTCGGACGGCCTCGCGGCCGACTTCCTGCGGGGCGTCGAGGGCCGGGATGAACCGCTCGATCAGCAGCTTGAACAACCCGCCACCGACGATGCCGCCGATGATCGGGGCCACGATCGGCAGCCACCAGTACTGCGTGCCGTCCCCGGTCACCCACGCGGTGTCGTAGCCGGTGATGAACGACGCCAGGCGCGGGCCGAAGTCACGGGCCGGGTTGATCGCGTAGCCGGCGTTCGCACCCCACGCCATGCCGATGCCGACCACCAGCAGGCCGATCATGAACGGCGCGAGGTTGGACAGCGGGCCCTTGTTCCGCGGGTGGACCAGCGCGAAGATCACGAAGACCAGGATCGCGGTGCCGACGACCTGGTCCAGGAACGCGACCGGGATGCTCACCGGCGCGGTGCCGTTGCCGGGCAGCGTGGAGAAGATCGTCTGCGTCTGGGTGAGGTTCGGGTCGGCCGCCCGGATCAGGTCGGAGTAGGTGACCCGGATGATCAGCGCGGCGACGAACGCGCCGAGGGTCTGGGCCAGGATGAACGGCGCGACCTTCCGCCAGGGGAAGCCCTGGTAGACGGCGAACGCGATGGTCACCGCCGGATTGATGTGCGCGCCGGAGATGCGCCCGGCGACGTACACGCCCATCGCGACGCCCAGACCCCAGGCCCAGGCGATCGAGTCGTGGTCCCCCAGACTCCCGTCGGAACTCGTGACCACCTGGGCCACCACGCCGACGCCGAACAGGATCAGGATCATGGTGCCGGCGAACTCGGCGCTCAGCTCGCCCATCAATGAAGGTGGCTTGTCGGTCGCGGCGGTCGCCGCGGCCGCGTCCGCTTTCTCGGAGCTCGTCATCGAACGTCCTTTTCTTGTCCCCCTTCGGCGGAGCCGGGCGGCCTCGCCGTGTCCGCGCACGCTAGAGAGGGGCCGTCGACCCGGCAACGCGAGCCGTTCGGCGATGTCGAACGGCGGTGGTCGGTCGGTTTTCAAGATCCGCTCCCAGGCGGCCGTACGATCAGTGTCGTGGCCCGTCAGATCCAGTCGGTGGAGCGGGCGGCCGCCCTGCTCCGGCTGCTGGGCGGCGCCGGTCGTCCGCTCGCGCTGGCCGAGCTGGCCGCCGCGCTCGACCTGCCCCGCCCCACCGCGCACGGGATCCTGCGGACCCTGCGCGAGGAGGGCCTCGTCGCGCAGGAACCCACCGGCGGCCGGTACCTGCTCGGTGACGCCCTCGACCAGCTCGGCACCCCCTGGGACCGGCACGACCTGCGCGCCCGGGCGATGAACTGGGCCGACGCCCTGGCGGCGGGCACCGGCTGCGCGGTCTACCTCGGCGTCCCCGCCGACGACGGCCGCGGGGTGGACCTGGTGCACCACGTGTTCCGGCCCGACGGCAGCCCGCAGCGGTTGCGCACCAACACCGTCCAGCCGCTGCACGCCACCGCGTGGGGGGCGTGCCTGCTGGCGTTCGCGCCGGCCTCGGTGCGGGCCCCGGAGCGCCTCGAGAGATACACCCGCAGGACGGTCACCGACCCGGGTGACCTGGCCCGGGAGCTGACCGCGACGCGCCGCCGCGGCTGGGCGGCCGACCCCGGCTGGTGGGAGCCCGGCGCCGGCGGGCTGGCGGTGCCGGTGCGCAGCGGCGGCGGGCTGACCGTGGCGGCGCTCGGCGTCGGCGCGCCGGTCGAGCAGCTGTTCTCCGGCGACGGCCGGGCCCGGCCCGATCCGCTGGTCGAGCTGGCCGCGGCGGCCGCCGAGATCGCGGCCGGGGTGGAGGGACTGGCGTGACCGCCTCGATCCCGGTCTCGGAGCGGGTCGTCGCCGCCATCGACCAGGGGACGACCTCGACCCGCTGCCTGCTGTTCACCCGTTCCGGCCGGATGGTGGCCGTCGCCCAGCGCGAGCACCGGCAGTTCTTCCCGAGCCCGGGCCGGGCCGAGCACGACGCGGACGAGATCTGGCGGGCGGTGACCCGGGTGGTGCCGGCCGCGCTGCGCCGGGCCGGGCTCGGTCCGGAGAACGTCGCCGCGCTGGGCATCGCCAACCAGCGCGAGACCACGGTGATCTGGAACCGGCACACCGGGATCCCGCTGGCCCGGGCCATCACCTGGCAGGACACCCGCACCGACGCGATCGTCGCCGACCTGGCCGGCGACGCCGGCCTCTACTCCCGGGTCTCCGGGCTCGGGCCGGCCACCTACTTCGCCGGCCCGCGGCTGCAGTGGCTGCTCGACCACGTCCCCGGGGCGCGGGCCGGCGCCGAACGCGGCGACGTCCTGTTCGGGACGATGGAGTCCTGGCTGATCTGGAAGCTCACCGGGGGCCCGGACGGCGGCGTGCACGTCTCCGACGTCACCAACGCCAGCCGCACCATGCTCATGGACCTGCGCACGCTCGAATGGTCGCCGCGGCTCTGCGCGGCGCTGCGGGTGCCGGAGGCGATGCTGCCCCGGATCGTGCCGAACGCGCAGGTCTACGGCACCTGCACCGGCCTGCTGCCGGGGGTCCCGGTGGCGGGGGCGCTCGGCGACCAGCAGGCCGCGCTGGTCGGCCAGACCTGCTTCGCGCCGGGCGAGGCCAAGTGCACCTACGGCACCGGCGCCTTCCTGCTGAAGAACACCGGGTCCCGGATCGCCGGGTCGGAGCACGGGCTGATCCCGACCGTCGGCTACCTGTTCGGCGACCGCCCGGTGTACGCCCTGGAGGGGTCGATCGCGGTCACCGGGTCGCTGGTCCGCTGGTTCCGCGACGCGCTGGGGATGATCTCCACCGCGGCCCGGATCGAGACCCTCGCGATGAGCGTCCCGGACAACGGCGGCTGCTACGTGGTGCCGGCGTTCTCCGGGCTCTACGCCCCGCACTGGTACCCGGACGCCCGCGGGGTGATCGTCGGGCTGACCTCCTACATCCACCGTGGACACCTGGCGCGTGCGGTGCTGGAGGCGACCGCCTGGCAGACCCGCGAGGTGCTGGACGCGATGAACGCCGACTCGGGCCTGCCGGTCACCGGGCTGCGGGTGGACGGCGGGATGACCGCGAACCACCTGCTCATGCAGTGCGTGGCCGACGTGCTCGACCTGACCGTGGAGCGGCCGCTGGGCTCGGAGGCGGTGTCGCTGGGCGCGGCCTACGCCGCGGGGCTGGCCGTCGGGTACTGGCCGGACCCGGAGGTGCTGCGGCGCAACTGGCACCGGGCCGCGGCCTGGGAGCCGGCGATGGACCCGAAGCGGCGCGCCCGCGAGCACGACAACTGGCGACGGGCGGTGGAGCGCAGCACCGGCTGGGCCCGGGCGGAGCCCTGAGCGCGGGCCGCGCCGGCCGGCCGGGCCGCGCGACCGGGCCCGCCGCGGCGCGACCGGTGATCGCAGACCGGGCGGAACGCCCGTGCGGCCCGTTATGGTGCACTGCGCAACGCGCGAGTTCGTGCACAGAGGGGGAACAGCGGTGCTCGAGATCAGCGGCCTCGAATGGGTCATCACGATCGGCGTGATCATCGCCTTGCTCGCGGTCGACCTCGTGCTGGCATGGTGGCGACCGCACCGGGTCGGGTTCGGCGAGGCGACCGCCTGGTCGGTCTTCTACATCGTCATCGCGCTGCTGTTCGGCGTGGTCTTCGCGATGGTGCACGGCTGGGACTTCGGTACCCAGTACTTCACCGGCTACATCGTCGAGAAGAGCCTCTCGGTCGACAACCTGTTCGTCTTCGTGATCATCATGACGACGTTCGCGGTCCCCGAGGAGCACCAGCACAAGGTGCTGACCTTCGGCATCGTGCTCGCGCTGATCATGCGCGCCATCTTCATCGTGGTCGGCGCGACGTTGCTGAACTACTTCTCGTTCATGTTCCTGGTGTTCGGCCTGCTGTTGTTGTGGACGGCGGTGCAGCTCTACCGGCACAAGGACGAGGAACCCGACATCGAGGACAACCTCATCGTCAAGAGCGCGCGGCGGTTGTTCCCGGTCACCGAGGAGTACGACGGCGGCAAGCTGTTCACCCGGGAGAACGGCCGGCGCGTCGCGACCCCGCTGTTCATCGTGCTGGTCGCGATCGGCGGCATCGACCTGCTGTTCGCGCTCGACTCGATCCCCGCGGTGTTCGGCGTGACGCAGGAGGCCTACATCGTCTTCTGCGCCAACGCGTTCGCCCTGCTCGGCCTGCGGGCGCTGTTCTTCCTGGTCAAGGGTCTGCTGGACCGGCTGGTCTACCTCTCCACCGGGCTCGCGATCATCCTCGCCTGGATCGGGGTGAAACTCGTGCTGCACTGGGGCCACGTGGACATCTCGCCGGCGATCCCCGAGATCCCGACGATGCTCAGCCTGGTCGTCATCCTGGTGATCCTGGTGGTCGTCACCGTCGCGAGCCTGATCAAGACGAGGAACGACCCGTCGGTCACCGCCAAGCCGGGCTCGCTGCGGGCGCGCAAGGAGCACACCGACCAGGGGCGGTGACTCTCAGCTCAGACCCGGGCCGCCGAGCGGGGTGACCTCGATGTAGTCCGGCGGCTGGGCGAGCAGCTCGAGCACCGCGCCGAGCCCGGCCTCGCCGAGGTCGCGGCTCAGCGCGGCCTCGGACGCGGCGGCGTCCGACCAGACCTCGGTCACCCAGACCGTGTCCTGCTCGTCCGGCGCCGTGTTGACCACGTACGCCTGGCAGCCCGGCTGGACGGCCATGCCGTCGGCGACCCGGAGCAGCGCCGTCGCCAGCTCCGCACCCTGCCCCTCGACGGCCACCATCCGCACGTACCGGCCGACCCGCTCGCTCGTCTCCACGGCCGCGACCGTAGTCGACCGGGTGGTCCGGACCGATCGAGGACCGGAGTCGTCCGCATCAGCGGGCAGACTGTCCACGTGATGGAGACCTCGGCGCGGCTGCTGCGCCTGCTCGGCCTGCTGCAGGTGCCGCGCGACTGGACCGGCCCGGCGCTCGCCGAGCGGCTCGAGGTCGACGTCCGCACGGTCCGCCGGGACGTCGACAAGCTGCGCACCCTCGGCTACCCGGTGCACTCCACGCCCGGTACGGCCGGCGGCTACCGGCTCGGCGCCGGTGCGGCACTGCCACCACTGCTGCTCGACGACGACGAGGCCGTCGCCGTCGCGGTCGGGCTGCGCACCGCCGCGGGCGGCAGCGTGTCCGGGATCGAGGAGACCTCGGTCCGGGCGCTGGCCAAGCTGGAGCAGGTGCTGCCGAACCGGCTGCGGCGCCGGGTCGCCGCGCTCGGCACGGCCACCGAGACACTCGCCGGGCGCGGCCCGACCGTGGACGCCGACGACCTGTCCGCGCTCGCCGCGGCGTGCCGCGACCGCGAGCGGGTGCGGTTCGACTACGTGGCGGGCGACGGCGGCGAGACCCGCCGGATCGTCGAACCGGCCGGGCTCGTCCACACCGGACGCCGCTGGTACCTGGTCGCCTGGGACACCGACCGGGACGACTGGCGGACGTTCCGGGTGGACCGGATGCGCCTGAAGCTCCCGGCCGGTCCGCGGTTCCCGCCGCGGGACCCGCCGGAGGGCGGGGTGGCCGCGCACGCCCAGCGCGGCATCTCCTCCGGCGCCTACCCGTACCGGGCCCGGGTGGTGATGCAGGCCTCCGCCGAGCAGGTCGGGGAGTGGGTCACCCCGGCGTCGGGCACCGTCACCGACCTGGGCGACGGGCGCTGCGAGCTCGTGCTCGGCGCCTGGACGCTGGACTCGCTGGGGGTGTGGCTGGGCGCCTTCGGCGTCGACTTCCAGGTCCTCGAACCGCCCGAGCTGATCGAGCACCTCGACGTGCTGGCCGCCCGGTTCGCCCGCGCCGCGGGGTCGTCCGGGAACGCCCCGCCGGTCACTCCAGCGGCAGGACGATGATCCGGTCGTCGTCGGCGTCCGGGTTCCGGCCGGTCTCGCGGTTGCTGGTGGTGACCCAGACCGCGGAGCCGTCCGGGGTGGCGGTGACGCCGCGGATCCGGCCGTGGTCGGTCAGCAGCTCCTCCGCCTCGCCGACCGAGCCGTCGTCGTTCAACGGGATCCGCCACAGCCGCTCGCCGCGCAGGCTGCTCATCCACAGCGACCCGCCGGCCTGCGCGAGGCCGGACGGCGACGCCTCCTCGGGCGCCCAGGACAGCAGCGGCTCGGTGTAGCGCTCGTCCACCGGCTCGCCGTGGTCGGACTCGGCGCCCTCGAGCTCGGGCCAGCCGTAGTTGGCCCCCGCTTCGATCCGGTTGAGCTCGTCGGCGAGGTTCGCGCCGAACTCGCTGGCGTACGCGGTGCCGTCCGGGCCGAAGTCGATGCCCTGGGAGTTGCGGATGCCGAGCGCGTAGACCGGGGTGCCGTCCGGGTTGTCGGGCGCGGCCTCGCCGTCCAGGGTGATCCGGAGGATCTTGCCGCCGAGGTCGCCGGGGTCCTGCGAGCTGTCCGAGTTGCCGGCGTCGCCGGTGCCCACCCAGAGGTGACCGTCCGGGCCGAAGCGCAGCCCGCCGCCGTTGTGGGTCCGTCCACTCGGGATCCCGTCGACCAGGACCCGCTGGTCGGCGCCGTCGATCGTGCCGTCCTCGGCCACGGTGAGGGCGACGATCCGGTTCTCGTCCTCGGCGGTGTAGTACACGACGACCGTGCGGTCGGTCGCGAAGTCCGGTGACACGGCGACGCCGAGCAGCCCGCCCTCGCCCCGCGCGCGGACGCCGTCGACGACGCCGACCGGGGTGACCCCGCCGTCCGGGGAGACCTGCAGGATCCGGGCCGTGCCCCGCTCGGTGACCAGCGCGTCGCCGTCCGGCAGGAACGACACCGCCCACGGCACCTCGAGACCGGTCGCGATGACCTGCGGTTCACCGGGAATCCCCGAGGACTGCGGGTTGCCGGTGGGTGCCGCGTTCCCGCCGGCCGGCGGTTCGGCGGGCGAGGGCTCGGCCGCGCATCCGGTGAGCAGTGCGAACGCGGCCACGGCGGCGATCCCGGCGGCGGCACGGCGCGGGGAGCGGGCGGCACCGGAGAGAACGGGCATACCGGGCACGCTACCCGTACGGGTGAGCCCCGGTCGCAAGGAGTACCGGCCGCTCACCCGTTCGTGGTCGTTCAGTCCGTCATGGGACGGACCGAGCCGACCGGGCGTCCGTGGCCGAGCACGTCGACCCGGCCGGCGGCGGCGAGTTCCGGCGTCCCGGCGCCGAAACCCTCCAGGACGTCCGCGGCGAGCACCGGGAGCGGGCGCGGGGACCCGTCGAGCACGGTGATCGCGAACGCCCGGCCGTCCGGCAGCGCCGCGGCGAGGACGCCCTCCGCGCCGTCCTTGGCGACCAGGCCGGGGACGGCCAGCGCGAGCCGGGTGACCGCACGCCCGGTACCACCGACCCACCACGGGTGCGTCCGCATCGCCGCCGCGACCCGCCCCTCCGGGGTGCCGGCCGGCGCGGTCGCGATCCGGGAGAACGCCCGGGCCAGACCGGCCGGGGTGGAGCCGAACAGCGGGGCGCCGCAGCCGTCCACGGTGGTGACGTGCGGGACGACGCCGGTCAGGTCGGCGACGGTCTCGCGGACCAGCTGCTGCAGCGGGTGCGACGGGTCGAGGTAGCCGGCGACCGGCCACCCCGCGGCGGCGCAGGTCGCGAGCATCGCGGCGTGCTTGCCCGAGCAGTTCTGCAGCAGCGGTGCCGGTGCGGTGCCCGCGGCGCGCGCGGCCGCCGCGGCGTCGGCGTCCAGCGGCAGGTCCGGGGTGTTGCCCAGGGCGTCGGCGCCCAGCCCGGCGCCGGTCAGGATCGCGCCGACGCCGGCGACGTGGTCCGGCTCGCCGGAGTGGCTCGCGCAGGCCAGCGCGAGCAGCTCGCCGTCGAGGTCGAGCCCGGCCCGCAGCATCGCGACCGCCTGCACCGGCTTGAGCGCCGAGCGCGGCAGGAACCCGACGTGCGGGTCGCCCCGGCCGGCGATGCGGCCGCCGGCGTCGCAGGTGGCCAGTGTGCCCAGGTGCACCGACTCGACGGTGCCCTCGCGCTCGACGTGGGCCAGCGGGACGGCACCGGCGAGCACAGGCGGGAGCGGGGTGGTGACGGCGGTCACCGGACGTCGAAACGCGGGAACGGGCGCCGGCACAGGAACGTCCGCGCCGGCGGCGGGTTGCGCCACTCGGTGGCCGTCTCGACCACCTCGTCGAAGTGGGTGTCGAGCAGCGCGCGCAGGTCACGGACCCGGTTCGGCAGCGCCATCCAGGTGATGATCATGCTCATGACGCCGCCGGGAACCAGCCGGCGCGCGATCACCCCCATCACCTTCAGCCGCATCTCCTGCGGGAACACCGCCCAGGGCAGCGTGGAGACGAAGGCGTCGACCCGGTCGATACCGGCGTCGTCGAGGATCTTCTCGAGGTCGTTGACGTCGCCCTGGACCACCTCCAGCCAGGGCTTGTGGGTCCGCAGGTGCGCGACCAGCTCCTCGTCGATCTCGACGGCGAGGTAGCGGGCGCCGGGGCCGAGCCGGGACCGGATGTCGTCGGCGAGCGCACCGGGTCCGGCACCCAGCTCGACGACGATGCCGTCCGTGCCGAACGGGACGACACCCGCGAGCTGCTTGCGCAGCCGCGGACCGGTGAGGAACGGCGTCGCCAGCTGGTCCATCTTCGAGAAGGACCGCTTGAGGAACACGGCGTGGTCGGGGCGCGGCATGGGGGCCATCGTGTCGGGTTCGGGCGTTCCGGTCATCTCGGTGGGACCGGGTTCACCCCCGGTTCCGGGGCCGGGTGGATAGTGTCGACCCCGTGAGTACTGATCCGGCCCCGATCGTCACGTCCGTCCGGCCACCGTTCCACCTGGCGATCCCGGTCGACGACATCGAGGCCGCCCGCGAGTTCTACGGGAGCGTGCTGGGCTTCGCCCGGGGCCGCTCCGCCGAGCGGTGGACCGACTGGGACATGGCCGGGCACCAGGTCGTCACCCACCAGGTCGGTGAGCCGTCGTCGGCGACGCGGGACGGCGTCGCCGGGACCAACCCGGTCGACGGCCACGAGGTTCCGGTCCCGCACTTCGGGCTCGTCCTGAGCGTGCCGGAGTTCCGGGCGCTGGCCGCGCGGCTGACCGACGCCGGCACCGAGTTCGTCATCGAGCCCTACGTGCGCTTCGAGGGCGAGCCGGGCGAGCAGTGGACGATGTTCTTCCTCGACCCGGCCGGCAACGCGCTCGAGTTCAAGGCGTTCGCCGACCCGGAGCAGCTGTTCGCCGTCTGAGCCGTTCGCCGTCCGAGACGGCGAAAGGGCCGGCGGGACGATCCCCGCCGGCCCTCGCCGGTACGTGCGCCGTCAGGGACTCGAACCCCGAACCCGCTGGTTAAGAGCCAGCTGCTCTGCCAATTGAGCTAACGGCGCAGTGTGACACGCGTGAATTGCTGCGTGCGCCGTCAGGGACTCGAACCCCGAACCCGCTGGTTAAGAGCCAGCTGCTCTGCCAATTGAGCTAACGGCGCGTATTCAGTTCTGGTGTGTCGTCGCCTTCCCGAGGCGAATTCGACCCCGGAAAGCTAACACGACGCAGTCCGGGATCGATCGCCAGGGGTGGCAACCGGGTGAGTGACGGGACTTGAACCCGCGGCCCCCTGGACCACAACCAGGTGCTCTACCAACTGAGCTACACCCACCATGCGACCTCTCCGGCCGGGGCCGGAAGCGCTGGAACAGCATAGCCTCCCGCCGCCCGGCGGCCACGCGCGGGGGTAGGAGTCAGGCCTTTCCGGACTGCGGTGACGGGCCGGCGACATCGGCGACCGCGGCCGCCGCGGCCTGCGCCTGTTCGGTGGTCGGGCCGGGCGGGGCCACGAACAACGCCTTCCGGTAGTAGGCCAGCTCGCGGATCGACTCCTGGATGTCGGCGAGCGCGCGGTGCGCGAGGCCCTTCTCCGGCTTGGCGTAGAACACCCGGGGGAACCAGCGGCGGGCCAGCTCCTTGACCGAGCTCACGTCGATCATCCGGTAGTGCAGGTAGCCGTCGAGCTCGGGCATGTCCCGGGCCAGGAACCCGCGGTCGGTCGCGATCGAGTTGCCGGCCAGCGGGGCGGTGCGGGCGTCCGGGACGTGCGCCCGGACGTAGTCCAGCACCATCCGTTCGGCCTCGGCCACCGTCACCGTCGCCTTCCGGACCTCGTCGGTCAGGCCGGAGCGGGCATGCATGTCCCGCACCACCTCGGGCATCGCGTCCAGCTTCTCGTCCTCGCAGGCGATCACCACGTCGACGCCCTCGCCCAGCACGGTGAGGTCGCCGTCGGTGACCAGCGCCGCGATCTCGATGAGCGCGTCGGAGCCCAGGTCGAGCCCGGTCATCTCGCAGTCGATCCACACCAGCCGATCGGTCATCGGTGCAGACTATGTGACAAGCCGGTACGGGGCGCGCGCCTCGCCTGTCACGAGAGGATGAGTGCCCTACGCTGCGATCCCGTGACGCCCGACACCGCAGGACAGACTCCCGCCCGCGCGATCGCCGACGGGTACACATGCGACGGGGCCGCGCTCGAGCTGGGCACCGTGCTCGTCGACGGTGCCTGTGATACCGAGGCCCGGGTCCGGATCCCGCTCGCGACCCTGAACCGGCACGGCCTGGTCGCCGGCGCGACCGGCACCGGCAAGACCAAGACCCTGCAGGCCATGGCCGGGCAGCTCTCCGACGCCGGCGTCCCGGTACTGCTGGCCGACGTCAAGGGCGACCTGTCCGGGATGGTCAGAGCCGGTGAGGGCAACGAGAAGGTCGACGCGCGGGCGCGCGACACCGGCGACGACTGGACCCCGACGGCGTACCCGGTGCAGTTCCTGTCGCTGGGCGACGGCGGCGTCGCGGTCCCGGTCCGGGCGACGATCACCGACTTCGGGCCGATCCTGCTGTCGAAGGTGCTCGGGCTCAACGCCACCCAGGAGTCCACCCTCGGGCTGATCTTCCACTGGGCCGACCAGAAGCAGCTGCCGCTGCTGGACACGAAGGACCTCCGCGCGGTCATCCAGCACCTCCTCTCGGACGAGGGGAAGGCCGAGCTGAAGGGCATCGGCGGGGTGTCGGCGTCGACGGCCGGGGTGATCCTGCGCGCGCTGGTGAACCTGGAGGCGCAGGGCGGGGACACCTTCTTCGGGGAGCCGGAGTTCGACCCGGCCGACCTGATGCGCGAGATCGACGGCAAGGGGGTCGTGACGCTCCTGGAGCTCGCCGAGCGCGCGTCGAGCCCGGTGCTGTTCTCGACGTTCCTGATGTGGCTGCTCGCCGAGCTCTACGACGAGCTCCCCGAGGCCGGGGACCTGGACAAGCCGAAGCTGGTGTTCTTCTTCGACGAGGCGCACCTGCTGTTCGCCGACGCGTCGAAGGCGTTCCTGGAGCGCATCGAGCAGACCGTGAAGCTGATCCGGTCCAAGGGCGTCGGCGTGTTCTTCTGCACCCAGCTGCCCACCGACGTCCCGAACGAGGTGCTGTCCCAGCTCGGGGCCCGGGTGCAGCACGCGTTGCGCGCCTTCACCCCGGAGGACCAGAAGGCGCTCAACCGGACGGTGAAGACCTACCCGCGGTCCGACGTCTACGACCTGGAGACCGCGCTGACCTCGCTCGGCACCGGCGAGGCGATCGTCACGGTGCTGTCCGAGCGGGGCGCGCCGACGCCGGTGGCCTGGACCCGGCTGCGGGCGCCGCGGTCGCTGATGTCCGCGATCGGCGACGAGGCGGTCACCGAGGCCGCGCGGCAGTCGCCGCTGCACGCGAAGTACGGCGAGATGGTCGACCGGGACTCGGCCTACGAGCAGCTGGCCCGGCGGATGGCCGAGGCGGCGGGCGTCGAGGCGGCGCCCGCCCCGGCCCCCGGCACGCCGGCTCCGGCCCCGCCACCCGCCGCCCCGCCGGCCCGGGAGGCCGCGGAGGGCGGACTGTTCGCGAAGTTCGGCGACTTCCTGAAGTCGCCGACCGGCAAGCAGATCACGAACACGGTCACCCGGGAGATCACCCGCAGCCTGTTCGGGACCCGCCGGCGCCGCTGACCGTCCCGGCGCCCCATGCGACCCGATGCGGCACCCGATCGCGTCCGCACTGGCCCCGCCGGCTGCTTCACACCCCGCAGCCCGCCTTCACACCCGCTGCGACGGGTGTGAAGCGAGGCCAGGGGGTGTGAAGCCGGCGGTCAGGAGCGGAAGCCGCTGACCGCCTCCGGGGTGATCTCGGACATCAGGGCGGCGGCGTCGTCCGGGGACAGGTCCAGGACCTGGACCGATCCGTCGCCGGCCGCCGTCGTCGCCTCGAGGGTGACCACGCCGGCCCGGCGCTGGAACAGGCTCTGCCGGATCCGCCAGCCGATGACGCCGTCCCGGCGCAGCGCCGCCGTCGTCCGGACCAGCGAGCCGCTCCGGGCCACCAGGTAGCGCTCGTCGAGCCGGTGCCCGAGCGCGCGGTACCGGTCGAGCCCGAGCGGGACGGCCGCGGCGAGCAGCACCAGCGCGATCGCGAGCGGCCAGACCGGCCCGCCGGTCCACGCGAGCACGCCGGCGGCCACCGGGAGCACGAGCACCGGGACGACGGCGCGGACCAGCCGGCGGGTGCGCGCCGCCGGCGGGTGCGCGACGAGCGTGCCCGCCGTGATCGGGTACCCGGCCCGCGCGGCGGTCGCGGCGACCGTATGGGCGTGGCGGCGCCGGACCGGTGGCCCGAGCGACCCGCCCCCGCCCTCGGAACCGGCCAGTCCCACGGTCAGCGCGCCGGCCTGCGCCCCGCGTCCGATCCCGCGGACCAGCAGCGGTTCGGTGACGGTGACACCGCGCAGCCGTTGCTCGGACACCGACAGCGAGCGCTTCGTCAGCAGGCCCCGCCGCACCCGCAGCGTGCCGTCCGGCTCGCGGGTCAGCCGGAAGTCCCACCAGCGTTCGACGAACAGCACCACCGAGCCGGCGATCATGACCGTGAGCAGCAGCGACGCCCCGACCAGCACCGACCACCACAGCGGTGCGCGGGACAGCTCGCCGGCGACGGCGTCGGCGCCGGGCAGCGTGCGCGGGTCGACCGAGGCCTCGTTGAGCAGGTTCCAGCCGGCCCCGGCGAGCGCACCGATCGCGGCGAGCGAGCTGACCGTGAGCGGGGCGTAGCGCAGCGACGACCAGTCGAGCCGGTCGAGCTCCTCGCCCGGTGCCGCCGGACCGGGCTCGGGGCTTCCGGAGTCCTCCGGGACGGCCGGGCGGGCGAGCAGTTCGCGGCGCAGCCGTTCGGCCTCCGCGGTGGTGACGGCGTCGAGGTCCAGACCGGACTCCGAGCCCGCGCTCTGCCCGGAGCCGACCTTGACCACGCTCACCCCGACCAGCCGGTGCAGCAGCGGCGCGGTGAGGTCGACCGTGCGGATCCGGTCGCGTGGTACCGAGCGGCGCTGCCGGTTCAGCAGCCCGGTGTGCAGCTCGACCCGCTCCGGGGTGATGCGGTACCGCGTGGTGCGCCACCGGACCACCCCGGCGACGACGGCCATCACCGCGATCGCGGCGGCGATCCAGACCTGGGTGGAGTTGCCGCCGCCGGCGCCGAAGATCAGCAGTGCGATGAGTGCGGGCGCCAGCTTGAGCAGTGCGGTGGCCGGGCCGACGATCAGCATCAACGCGGGCAGCCGTCGCCAGGCAGAGGCGTCGTCGACGGCGGCATCGGGTCCGGTGGCGTGCGGCGGGGCGTGCCCGTCCGCCGGGCCGTCCGGGCTGGTGCCGGCGTGGTCCTGTTCCGGGACGCCGCCGGGCTGTGTGGCGCGGAGCCACGGCGCGGCCGGGGCGCCGATGGCGCCGGGGTAGGAGTGCGGCGGGGGACCGGCGGGCGTGGGATCCGTCGCCGGACCGGACGCGGCCCGACCGTGCCGTGCCGCGCCGCGCGGTGCCGGGCCCGGCCCGGTCGCGTGGTGCTGCTGCGGCACCGGACTGTGCTGTCCGGCGCTGTGCTGTCCGGCGCTGTGCTGTCCGGCGCTGTGCTGTCCGGCGCTGTGCGGCGCCGGGCTGTGCGGCGTCGGACTGTGCTGCACCGCGGCGGCGCCGGTCGGACGGGGCTGCGGAAGCCCGTGTACGACGGGCGCACCCGGGGTCGGGTAGGGCGGCCGGTGTGCCGGGCCGGGCCGGTGCCCGGACCGTCCGGCGTCGGCGTCCACACCGCCTGGATCGTCCACGGTGGACTCCCACCGGCCGTCGGCGCCGGGCTCGTGTGCCGCCGCGTCCTGGTCGCCGGGACGGCTCACGTGGCGTCCCCGCTGTGCCGGCCGGTGGTCTCGGTGAGCCGCCGGGCCAGCTCCCGCGCGTGCTCGGACTCCAGCCCGGCGATCCGGACCGGGCCCCGGGCCGACGCGGTCGTGACCGTCACCGTCGCCAGTCCCAGCGCCTGCTGCAGCGGGCCGTGCTCGGTGTCGACGGTCTGCACCCGCGGGATCGGCGCGATCCGCCACTCCCGCACCAGCCACCCCGACCGGGTGTAGACGGCCTCGTCGGTTACCTCCCAGCGGTGCAGCCGGAACCGCAGTGCGGGCACGACCAGCGTCGCGACGAGCAGCCACAGCACGGTGAGGACCATCGCCGTGATCAGCAGCGGGCGGAACGGTTCGGCCGGGAGCAGCCCCAGCCCGACGCCCTGGGCGACCAGGAGCAGGACCGGCATCGGCAGCGCCCGCAGCCGCCACCACCAGATCGCGCGCGGGTGCACGCGGTGCTCGGGCGGGCGCAGCGGCAGGGGCAGGGCGTGCGGGCCGGAGCCGGTGCCGCCGCCCGCGGGGTCGCCGGTCGTGAGGGGGCCGGTGGCGGTCATGACCTCCACTCTGCCGAACGCGATCGCCCCCGGCATGCGCCGCGCCGCGCCGTCACCGAATCGCTCCCCGGCACGCCGCACAGGTTCCGGTCGTCCCGCACACGCTGCAGGTCGTGCGGCGGTACCGGAACCTGGGCGGCGACGGATCAGGTGGTCGGCGTCGTGAGGTCGTGGACCGTGCTCCCGCCGACCGTCGTGGCCGGGTAGTGGGCCCGCACCCACTCGGTGATCTCCGCGGCGGTGCCCCGGCCGCCGCCCGGGCCTCCGCCGCCGGGACCGGCGCCGTCGACGAAGTACCGGATCTCGCCCCGCTCGACGGAGGACTGGAACTGCGCGAGCGTCGGGTACTCGTCGCCGCCGGAGAAGCCGCCGATCGCCATCACCGCGGTGTCGCCGCCGGCGGTCAGCATCATCGACGCCGCACCCTGTGAGCCGATCGTGGCCGCGGCCCACCGGGAGTCGCCGGCGGTCCGCAGCAGGGCGGCGAGCTCGGCCGAGGTCTCCGTCCCGCCGGGAGCACCGTCGTCGCGGTCGCGTGGGGACCCGGTCTGCGCGCCACCGGCAGGCCCGGAGCCGTCACCGGCCGGGCCCGCCGGTGCGTCGCCGGCGGAGGCGGAGCCGGCCGGGCCGTTCCCGGGTCCGCCGGGCGCGCCGTTCCCGGGCCCACCGAAGGCGCCGGTCCCGGAGACCTCCGGCCCGGCGGTGGGGATGGACCCCGACTGCGGGGTGGCGGCGGTCTGCACCGCGTACGCCGCCGGCGCCGCGAGCCCGGTCAGGAGCGCCGCCCCGACAAGCACCGCGAGCCAGCGCCCGCGCCGGGCCGGCAGCACCAGCGCGGCTCCGGCGAGCACGCCGAGCACCAGCACCACCCAGCGCAGCCAGGGCAGGAAGTCCGGCGACCGGCCCAGCAGCTCGAACGCCCAGACGGCCGTCCCGGCGACCGCGAGCCCGAGCACCGCCCGGGCCCACCACCGCTGCCGGTGGGCGAGCACCTCGCGCCCGCCGATCGCGACGAGGGCGGCGATCCCGGGTGCCAGGGCCACCGCGTAGTAGGGGTGCACGATCCCGCTCATCAGGCTGAACACCAGCGCGGTGACCAGGGTCCAGCCGCCCCACAGCAGCAGTGACGCCCGCACCGGGTCTGTCCGCGACGCACGGCCGCGCAGCGCGATCCCGGCGACGAGCAGCAGCACCGCGGCCGGGAGCAGCCAGGAGATCTGGGTGCCGAACGCGGACTCGAACATCCGAAGGAGGCCGGGCTCGCCACCGAAGGCGGTGTTCATGCCGCCACCCGTCCCGCCCCCGGGCGGCATACCGCCCGTCGCGCCGGCGGAGTCCGGCGCCGTCCCGGCCGCGTCACCGCCCATCTGCCCGCCGTCCGGCATCCCACCGCCGGGCATCCCGCCACCGCCCATGCCGCCGCCGGACTCGCCGAAGATCCGCCCGAGGCCGTTGTATCCGAACGCCAGTCCCAGCGGGGTGTTGTCCCCCGACCCGCCGATGTAGGGCCGGGAGTCCGCCGGCCACAGCGCGACCGTCAACAGCCACCACCCGGCGCCGACGCCGACGCCGGCGCCCGCCACCAGCACCTGCCACGCCCGGCGCCACGGACGTCCCGGCGCGGCCCACAGGTAGGCCAGCGTCAGGCCGGGCAGGATCAGGAAGGCCTGCAGCGACTTGGTCAGGAACGCGAACCCGATCACCAGGCCGGCGCCGGCGATCCAGCGGGTCCGGCCGTCCGCCACCCCGCGGACCGCCAGGTAGGCCGCGGCGACCAGGAGCAGGGTGAGCAGCGCGTCCGGGTTGTTGAACCGGAACATCAGTGCCGCGACCGGGGTGAGCGCGAGCAACGCGCCGGCCAGCAGCCCGGCGCCGTGCCCGGAGACCCGGCGCACGGTCGCATACAGCAGCCAGACCGAGGCGACCCCCATGAGCGCCTGCGGCACCAGCATCGACCAGGACGAGAACCCGAAGACCCGGGCCGCGATCTCCATCGGCCACAGCGACGCCGGCGGCTTGTCGACCGTGATCGCGTTCGACGGGTCGAGCGAGCCGAACAGGAACGCGGTCCAGTCGTTCGCCCCCGCCTGCACGGCGGCGGCGTAGAACGAGTTGGCCCAGCCGGACGCGCCCAGGTTCCACAGGTAGAGCACGGCGGTCCCGGCGAGCAGCACCGCCGGCGAGAGCGGCCGGGCCCAGGTGCGGCGCGGCGCGGGCACGTCGTCCCGCGGGGCGCCGGTACGGGTCGGGCCCCGATCGAGGGTGCTGCTCATCGGGCGGTCGCCCCTTGCGGCGTCGGGCGGGCGGGGTCCGCGCGGCGGAACACCCAGGAGCGGAAGAGCACGAAGCGCAGCACCGTGGCGGCCAGGTTGGCGGCGACGATCACCAGCACCTCGACGACCAGAGGTGCCGCGGGAGCGAGCACGCCGAGCAGGGCCAGGGCGGCGGTGGTCAGCCCGAGCCCGAGGCCGAACACGACCAGCCCCTGGACCTGGTGGGTGACCGCGCGGTCACGGCCGCGGACGCCGAAGGTGAACCGGCGGTTCGCCGCGGTGTTGACGACCGCGCAGACTCCCATCGCGACGAGGTTGGCGGCGATCGCGCCGAGCGCCCCGCGGAGGGCGAGGAACAGCAGCAGGTTCGCCGCCGTGCAGGCGACGCCGACCGCCGCGAACCGGACGAGCTGGAGCGGTAGTGCGCGTGGCACCCCGGGTACCTCCGTGATCCGCTCGAGCGGGGCCCGGCCGAGCTGGGCTCGGACCTCTGCCAGCGGCAGCGCGCCGGTGGTCAGGGCCCGGCCGATCCGCCAGACCCCCTTCAGGTCGGCGACGGCCGTCGCGGCGATGTCCACACTGGAATCCGGATCGTCCACCCAGTCCACCGGGACCTCGTGGATGCGCAGCCCGGCCCGTTCGGCCAGCACCAGCAGCTCGGTGTCGAAGAACCAGCCGGTGTCGGCGACCAGCGGCAGCAGTCGGTGCGCGACGTCGGCGCGGATCGCCTTGAACCCGCACTGGGCGTCCGAGAAGTGCGTCGCGAGCGCGCCGCGCAGGATCAGGTTGTAGCTGCGGGACACGAACTCCCGCTTCGCGCCGCGGACCACCCGCGACCCCCTGCGCAGCCGGGTGCCGATCGCGAGGTCGGAGTGCCCGGACACCAGTGGCGCCACCAGCGGCAGGACGGCACCCAGGTCGGTGGACAGGTCGACGTCGCAGTAGGCGAGCACGGTCGCGTCCGATGTGGACCACACGGCGTTCAGCGCCCGGCCGCGACCCTTCTCCTCCAGCCGGACGGTGCGGACCTCGGCGAGCTCGGCGGCCAGGCGGGCCGCGATCCGCGGGGTGGCGTCGGTGCTGGCGTTGTCGGCGATCGTGATCCGGAACGGGTAGGGGAGACCGCCGCGCAGGAACGCGTGCAGGCGGCGGACCGAGGACTCGAGCACCCGCTCCTCGTCGTGCACCGGGACGACGATGTCCAGGACGGTCCGGGTGCCGCCGGTCCCGGTGCCGGACCGCTCACCGTCCGCACGGGAACGGGCCTCCGGGGGATGGGTGCCGGACACGCGGCCGGCCAGGACTCCTGTCATGTCCGGAACGGTCGTCGCCGGCGCTGTCGTGATCGTGTGCCCGACCTGTGGGCCGGCTGTGCATCCGTGCGGGGCTCAGCTCCGGCCGAGGGCGGCCAGCTGGGCCGCGCGGACCGGCACCGTCTGCGCCTGGACCAGGAAGAACATCGCCTCGCGTGCCCACCGCTGTTCCGGGCTCGACGCGAGCAGTGCCGATCCGGACCGGGCCGCGACCAGGCCCTGGGCGGCCCGCACGGTCAGCGCGGCGAGCTCGCCGCGCAGCGCGGTCCGCTCGGCCACCCGCTCGCCGACCGGGACCTGCGTGAGCAGCGCGTACGCCTCGTCGCGGTACCGGGCGGCGTCGACGGTGAGCGTGGCCGCCAGCTCGCTCGCCTCCGGCCGGGCCCGTTCCCGGCCGAGGCGTCCCAGCTCGGTGAGCACCCGGCGCAGCAGTCCGATCGAGGCCGGATGGGCGTTGGCGGTCCGGGCCGCGTCCAGTGCCCGGTAGGGCGCCCCGTCGACGTCGGCGAGCACCGCGTCGCCGGGCACGACCAGGTCGTCGAACTCGACGGAGACGGTGCGGGTCCCGCCCATCACGCTCAGCGGCAGCGGGTCACCGGCCCGCAGCCCGGCGGTCTCGCGGGCCGGGACCAGGACGAACAGGTAGCGGTCGTCCGGGGTGGTGGCGCCGATCATGACGAGGTCGGTGAGGCCCCAGCCGGTGCACCAGTCCGAGTGCCCGCGCAGCCGCCAGCCGGAGCCGTGCGGCTCGGCGGTGACCGCGGGCGGGCCGGGACGGCGCAGGTGCGCGATCGCGATCCCGGCGCGCTCGGCGGCGGTGCCGAGCCCCGCGCGGTAGCGGGCCGCCGCGGGACCGGTGCGCACGGTGCCCTCGGGCACGCCCCGCGGGCCGCCGAGGGCGAGCTGCTGCGGGGTGCGGTGCTGGGTGCCGACGAACCAGGTCGCCCCGCACGCTCCCGCCAGGAGCTCGACGACCTCGGCCTCGACGCGGGCGTCGCCGCCGGACCCGCCCTCGGCGACCGGCACCGTCACCGACAGCAGCCCGGCGGCGGCCACCGTCTCGCAGACCTCGCGGCGGACCCCGCGGGCCGGGTCGTCGGCCTCGGCGGCCTGCGGGGCGAGCACGCCCTCGGCGACCTCGTGCGCGGCGACGACGGCCGGGTGCGCGGCGAGCCCCGCGTCCGGTGCGAACGGGTCTGCGGGAGTGGGGTTCGCGGTCACACCGATCACCGTCGCACGGTCCGGGACCGCGGCGCACAGCACCGCCGCGACCCGTGACCCGTCGCCGCGACCTCCGCGACGGTCGCGGAAGCCGGTGACCGGTCGCGGCGCCGGGCCCGGGGCCGCGCCCGGGGCCGCGGCGTCGATCTAGGGTCGGCCCGTGCCCCCACGCCCCCGCCTGGTCGCCCTGGACATCGACGGGACGATCGTCCACGGCCGCAACCCGCCGTCCCCCGCCGTCCGCGACGCCATCGCCGCCGCCACCCGGCACGCCGAGGTGATGCTCTGCACCGGCCGCACCGTGATCGGGGTCGCGACCGCGCTGGACGAGCTCGGGCTGACCGGCGGGGTCACGCTGACCTCCAACGGCGCGGTCGAGATGGACACCGCCTCGCGCGTCGTGCGCAGCGTCGCCCGGTTCGACGTCACCGCGGCGCTGTCCCGGCTGCGCGAGCTCTTCCCCGGCGCGGTGTTCGCCGGCGAGCACGTCGGGGTCGGGCAGCGGGTCAGCGCCCCGTTCCCGGACGGCCTGCTCGCCGGCACGGTCACCGAGGTCGGCATCGAGGGGATCGTCGCCGAGCCCACCCCGAAACTGATCGCCTACTGGCCCGGCCGCACCCCGGCCGAGACCGCGGCGCGGGCGGCCGGGCTCGTCGTCGACGACGCCACGGTGACCCTCGACCACGAGCTGCCGTGGGTGACTCTGGTCCCGGCCGGGGTGTCCAAGGCGTCCGGCCTGGCCCGGGTCGCGGCACGGCTCGGGATCCGTGCCGAGGAGGTTCTCGCGGTCGGCGACGGCGACAACGACCGCGCCATGCTCCGGTGGGCCGGACACGGCGTCGCGATGGGGCAGGCTCCGCCGGAGGTGCGCGCGGACGCCGACGAGGTCACCGGCACGGTCGCCGACGACGGGCTCGCCACCGCGCTGCGCCGCTGGTTCCAGGCCTGACGGGGTACTAGCTCCCGGTCACGCGGCCGGCGGCCAGCGGGACGACCGGCTCCAGCTGCGCGCCGCAGGACGGCGGCCGCGGCGCCACGCCGTCGTCCGGGCGTACGTCGACCGTCCACACACGACCGTCGCGGTGCGCGACGGCGACCGGGCCGGGACCGGCGGCCGGGTCCACGACGAGCGCGCCGGCGTCGCCGATCCCGGTGTGTCCGCGCACCGCGAGCTCGGCGACCTGGGCGGCCGGGGAGAGCCCGACGTGCCCGCGGCATGACCACGGGTCGACCCCGCCGCCCGCGGCCGCCTTCAGCGCGGCCAGCCCGGTACCGGTGTCCAGCCGGCCGTAGGCGTAGCCGGTGGGCAGCACCAGCCCGGTCGGGGCGAAGCGGTGGCCGCCGAGGTGGGTGCACTCCCAGACGTCGGCGTCGGCGTCGGCGAGGTCCGCGGCGAGCGCACGGCCGTGCACCGCGCAGCAGACGTCGCGGCGGCCGTGCGCGCAGACCAGCAGGACCGGGTCGGTGACCGGCTCGCCACCGTCCACAGAGGTCGGGATGCGGGCCAGGTCGGACGTGCCGCGCACGGTGCGTCGCACCACCCGGGACGCGCCCGGCGCGAGATCGGCGACGAACACCGTGCGGCCGGTGTCCGATGTGGTCCGACCGGCGCGGCCGGTGCGGCGGATCAGCAGCAGCACGACGCCCTCGCCGCGCAGCCGGGCGAACAGCTGGGCGACGTCCGGGTCGGCGTGGTCGGCGACCGCCCGCGGCCACGCCCCGACGTGCTCGACGGCGACCAGGCGGCGCGCGGCCGGCGCCGTGCCGGCCAGCGGCTCACCGGCCCGCTCGCTCGACGCCGCGCACCCGGCCGTCTCGGGCGCGGACGCGAGCGCGCGGTCCACCGTCGCACCCGTCGTCATCGGGCCAGTGTAGGGAAGGCACGCCTTACTTCAAGGGGGGAGGGGTCTGCTCACCCGACGGTGATCGGGCGGCCACCCGATGTCGTCGCCGCGGGCCGTCAGCTCCGGCCCGGCAGCTCGGCGCGCAGCACCTTGCCGGTCTGGTTGCGCGGCAGCTCGTCCAGGAAGTGCACGTCGCGCGGGACGGCGTAGCGCGCGAGGCCGGACTTCACCTTCCCGCGGACCTGTTCGGCGGTGAGATCCGCGCCGGGTTCGGTGACGACCCAGGCGGCGAGCCGTTGCCCGTAGTCGTCGTCGTCGACGCCCAGCACGCAGGCCTCCCGGACCCCGTCGAGACCGGAGATCAGGTCCTCCACCGGTCCGGGGTGCACGTTCTCGCCGCCGGAGACGATCATGTCGTCGGCCCGGCCGGTGAGGAACAGCCGTCCCTGGTCGTCGAGGTGCCCGACGTCGCCCGTGCCCAGCAGTCCGTTCCGGCGCTCGGGTTCGTGCTCCCCGCCGGTGTAGCCCTCGAACGGCAGGTCGTTGCCGACGAACACCCGCCCGTCGACGCCGGTCGGCGCGGGTTCGTCGTGGCCGTCGAGGATCACCAGGGTGGTCCCGGCCGGGGCCCGGCCCGCGGTGCCCGGCGCGTCGCGCAGGTCCCGTGGTCCGGCGATCGACACCCAGGAGACCTCGGTGGAGCCGTAGAGGTTGTAGAGGCAGTCGCCGAAGCGGTCCATGAAGGCCGTGGCCTGCCCGCCGGGGAGCGCGGACCCGCTGACGGCGACGACCCGCGGCCGTGCCGGCCCGCCCCAGCCGTCCGCCGCGGCCCCGCGGTCCTCGTCGGCCTCGAGCACGCGCTGCAGCATCACCGGCACGGCGAACACCGTGGTGCAGTGCCGTTCCCGCACCGCGGCGAGGAACGTCTCCGGGGTGAAGCGCCGGCGCAGCACGATCGTCGCGCCGTGCAGCGCGGCGAGCAGCAGCCCGGCGTTGCCCCAGGTGTGGAACAGCGGCGCCGCGATGTGCACCGGCTCCCCGGCACGCAGCGGGATCGTCGAGAGGATCGACGCCGCCGGGGCGAGGCTGGACGGGTGCGGCCGCTTCGCCCCCTTCGGCGCGCCGGTGGTGCCCGAGGTCAGCACGATCGTGCGGGACCGGGCGGGCCGGAACGGCAGCTCGCCCGGACCGGCCCGGTGCACCATCACCTCGAGGTCGTCGAGCCGCCGGTCGCCCGCGGCGCGCGGCCCGTCGGGGCCGCCGGTCAGCACCACGCGGGGCCCGGCGGGCACGAGCTCGAGGAACTCCGGATCCGCGACGACGGTGTGCAGCTGCTGCCGGCCGGCCACGGTCCGCAGCTGCTCGGCCGACATCCCGGTGTTGAGCAGCACGACGTCGGCGCCGGCCTTCCCGGCCGCGACCATGACCTCGACCGGGGCGGCCGCGTTGCGGCACAGCACCCCGACCGGGGCTCCGGGCCCGGCGCCCGAGTCGATCAGTGCCAGGGCGAGCCGGTCGGTGCGGTCCTCGAGCTCGGCGTAGGTGGTGACGCCGTCGTCGTCGGTGACGGCGAGCCGGTACGGGTGCCGGGCGGCGCCGACGGCGAACGCGGCGGTGATGCTGTAGCCGTAGCGCAGCAGGGCGCGGCTGACCCCGTAGAGCCGGCCCGCGCCGAGCGGGCGCACCACACCGGACCGGGCGAGCGCGACGGTCGCCCGGGCCGTGCCGCTGCCCAGCTCGTAGGCCGTACGGGCCGAACCGGTCAGGGTGCCGGTCACGGTCTGGAGCAGGGGAGGAGCGGCCATGCGCGGCAGTCTGGCAGGGCTACCCGCACCGTCGCCGACCGCGTTCAGATGACCTGTGGCCGGGCTCACCCGCCATGACGGTAATGTTTCGCAGAGTATCTGCGAAGTATCTCCTGGTGACCCACAGGTTGCCGCCTCCACCACATCCGTCGGGGATCTCGATGCGCCTGTACCTGCCCTCCCGCACGTCCGCTTCCGGCCGCACCCTGGTCCGGGCCGGTCGTCCGGCCAAGACCATGCCCGGCTGGGGCGCCCTCGCGGCCGCATGTCGTTGCGGCGCGGCGCGTCCGGCCGACTCGCGGACGCTGCCGTGGCGGGACTGCCCCTCCTGCGCGACCCCGGTCCGGGGGCACGCCGCGCGCTGATGGCGCCGACCGGGATGCGCCTGCGCGCGCTGGAGCGGGACGACCTGGCGTTCGTGCACGGGTTGTCGAACGACTCCGGGATCATGTCCTACTGGTTCGAGGAGCCCTACGAGGCGCTCGTCGAGCTCCAGGGCATCTACGACCGGCACATCCACGACAACCGCGAGCGGCGCTTCGTCATCGACCTCGACGGTGAGCGGGCGGGTCTCGTCGAGCTGGTGGAGATCGACTACATCCACCGCAACGCCGAGTTCCAGATCATCGTCCACCCGGACTTCCAGGGCCGCGGGCTGGCCGCCGCAGCGACCTCGGCGGCGCTGGACCACGCGTTCGGCGTGCTGAACCTGCACAAGGTGTACCTCGTCGTGGACGTCGAGAACCACCGCGCGGTGCGGGCCTACGAGCGGACCGGGTTCGTCGTGGAGGGAACGTTGCGCGAGGAGTACTTCGCCAGCGGCCGCTACCGCGACGCGCACCGGATGGCGATCCTGCAGCGCGACCACCTGGGTCGCGACCCGGAGGGCCTCGACGGCGGCGCGTGACGCGCCGCCGTCACGGGGAACCGGACCGGCCGGCGGGGAGGGGGGTTCCCGCCGGCCGGACCGGCGCTGTCCGGCCGCGGGCATTCGGCCGGGTCTCGGCAGCCCGAGTGTGCCGTAATAGTACAAACCGACACCGATGGTCATGTCAACGTCTTCGCGTGATCGGCTCTCGACCAGCGGAAACATCAATTCGGGAGAGGTCCACCCGGTGTCAGGTTCGGCGGAGCGGGGCGGCTCGCGGGTAGGGTCGTCATGATGTCCGGTTCGCCGTCCACTGGGGACGAGTATCCGATCGACCGGCTGGCCGAGCTGGCCGGGATGACGGTGCGCAACGTCCGGGCGCACCTGACCCGGGGGCTGCTCCCGCCGGGGGAGATCCGTGGCCGCACCGCCTGGTACGGGCCGGGACACCTGTCCCGGCTCGAGCTCATCGCCGGCCTGCAGCGCCGCGGGTTCTCGCTCGCCGCGATCGGGGTGCTGATCCACCAGACCCCGTCCGGCAGCGCCGAGGAGGCCCTGCGGCTCTACCGCGGCATGCTCGCGCCGTGGCGGCCCGAGGAACCTGTCGAGATCGACGAGGGCGGCTTCGCGGCCTGGGCGGGTGCGGACCTCTCCGACGACTCGATCACGCAGCTCACCCGGTCGGCCCTGGTCGAACGGACCGACGGCGGCCGGATCCGGATCCTCAACCCGTCCCTGATGCGAGCCGGGGCGCACGCGGTGGCACTCGGGCTGTCGCCGCAGGCGATCGCGGAGGTCGGGGTGGAGCTGCGCGCCCGGACCCGGGAGATCGCGGAGGTGTTCGTCGAGCTCTTCCGCGACCAGATCTGGCGGGCACACGTCGAGGCCGGTCTGCCGCACAGCGGGGTCGCCGACGTCCGCACCGCCGTGGAGGCGCTGCAGCCGGTGGCCACCGAGTCGTTGCTGGGCGCGTTCCGGCAGACGATGCAGGAGGCGATGGACGACTTCATCCGCGAGCTCTCCCGCGACCTGGCGCCGGAGGCCGGCTCCGGGACCACGGCTTCCGGGACCACCGCCGACAGCGGGTCAGGACGCCGGTAGCTCGACGGTGAAGGTGGTCCGCCCCGGCTCGCTCTCGACCGAGACCGTCCCGCCGTGTGCGGTGACGACCGCGGACACGATCGCCAGGCCCAGCCCGGTCCCACCGGCGGCGTCGTCGCGCGGGCGGCCGCGCCCCTCGGCGGCGCGGGAGAACCGCTCGAACACCCGGGGGAGCGCCTCGGGCGGGACCCCCGGGCCGTCGTCGGTGACGGACAGCCGCACCCGGTCCGGAGCCGGCCGGTCCAGGGCGACGGTCACCGACGTCCCGGGCGGCGTGTGCGTGCGCGCGTTGGTCAGCAGGTTGCCGACCACCTGGGCGAGCCGGTGGGTGTCCCCGGTGACGGTGACCGGTTCGTCGGGCAGCCGTGGGTGCCAGCGGTGCTCCGGACCGGCGACGTGCGCGTCGCCGACGCCGTCCAGCACCAGCCGGGTCAGGTCGACCTCGGCCCGCTCCAGCGGCCGGCCCGCGTCGAGGCGGGCGAGCAGCAGCAGGTCCTCGACGAGCGTGCTCATCCGCTCGGCCTGCGTGGAGATCCGCACCAGCGCGTGCGCGGTGCCCGGCGGCACCGGCTCGGACTCCCGGCGGGACAGCTCGGCGTAGCCGCGGATCGCGGCGAGCGGGGTGCGCAGCTCGTGGCTGGCGTCGGCGACGAACCGGCGCAGCCGCGTCTCCGACTCCTGGCGGGCCGCGAGCGCGCCCTCCACGTTGTCGAGCATCCGGTTCAGCGCCACGCCGACGCTGCCGGCCTCGGTGCGCGGGTCCGGGTCGGGCACCCGCGCCGCGAGGCGCACCTCGCCGCGGTCCAGCGGCAGCAGCCCGACCCCGGCGGCGACCCCGGCGACCCGTTCGAGCGGGCGCAGCTCGCGCCGGACCAGCACCGCCGCCGCGACCCCGGCCAGCAGCAGCGCCGTCCCGAGCACGACGACCTCGATGAGCACCAGCCGGGCCACCGTGTCGCCGGCGATGTCCGGCTGGGCGACCACGTAGGTCGTCGTCCCCGCGGTGTAGGCGGCCGAGCGGTAGGCCCCCGAGGACAGCGCGACGTCGCGGGGCACGGCGTCGGCCGGGACTCCCCGCAGCACGGTCAGGTCGGCGGCCGGCACCGCGGTGCTCCCGCCGCCGCGTTCGGCCTGCTCGGAGCGCACCGGCCGGCCGTCGGCGAACATCGCGCCGACCGAACCGGGGCCCTGGCCGGGACCGAGCAGGAAGCCCGGCGGGTCCGCCGGCGGGGAGTCCGGGGCGTCCCGGTCACCGCCGGGCGGCGTCCCGGTCAGCCGACCCGGCGGGTCGCCGGTCTGCCGGGCGACGAACCCGTCCAGCGCGATGACCAGCTCCCGGTCCTGGCGGACCGACAGGGAGCGGTCCAGCGACGCCGTCGTCGCCACCCCGATCGCGACGCACGCCACCGCGAACAGCAGCAGCACGGTGAGCACGAGCCGCGCCCGCAGCGAGCGCGCACGGCCCGCGACCCGGGCGACGACCACGGCTCAGCTCGCCCCCGGACGGAGCACGTAGCCCGCGCCACGCACCGTATGGATCATCGGCGGGTTGCCGGCGTCGATCTTCTTGCGCAGGTAGGAGATGTAGAGCTCGACCACATTGGACTGGCCGCCGAAGTCGTAGTTCCAGACGCGGTCGAGGATCTGCGCCTTGGACAGCACCCGGCGCGGGTTCCGCATGAGGTAGCGCAGCAGCTCGAACTCGGTCGCGGTGAGCTCGATCGGCCGGTCGGCGCGCCGGACCTCGTGCGCGTCCTCGTCGAGCACCAGGTCCCCGACGACCAGCTCCGACGACCGCTGCGCCGCGGTCATCCCGGCCCGGCGCAGCAGCCCGCGGAGCCGCGCGACGAGCTCCTCCAGCGAGAACGGCTTGGTCACGTAGTCGTCGCCGCCGGCGGTCAGCCCGGCGACCCGGTCCTCGACGGCGTCGCGCGCGGTGAGGAACAGCACCGGCACCTCGGGGGTGCCGGCGCGCACCCGGCGCAGCACCTCGAACCCGTCGAGGTCGGGCAGCATCACGTCGAGGACGATCGCGTCCGGGCGGAACTCCCGGGCGGTCCGGACGGCGGTCGCGCCGTCGGCGGCGGTCCGCACCTCCCAGCCCTCGTAGCGCAGCGCCATCGCGAGCAGGTCGGACAGGGTGGCCTCGTCGTCCACCACGAGCACCCGGATCGGGCCGCCGTCGGCGCGGACGAGCCGGTCCGCGCGCGCTGCCCGGTCGGTCACCTCGGTCATGCTGCCAGCCCACACCCCGAACCTGTGGGACGGCTGTGCGCGCGCTGTCGGAGGCGTGCGAGCTCCGCCCCGGCTCAGCGGGCGCGCCAGTAGCCCGTCGCGTAGACCGCGCGGCGGTCGAAGCCGCGTTCGGACAGCAGGTGCGTCCGCAGTTCGCGCACCGCCGCCGACTCCCCGGAGAGCCAGGCCTGCCCGCGCCCGTCCGGCAGCCGGGCGGCACGCACCGCCGTGACCAGCCGTTCCCCCGCCGGCGCGCTGCCGCGGTGCACCCACTCGACCGTCGCCCGTCCGGGCAGGTCCTGCTCCTCGCCGGCGTCGGCGACCTCCAGGACCGCGCGGACCGGCACCGCGGGGTGCGCGGAGGCGAGGGTCTCCAGCACCGTCGCCACCGCCGGGAGCGCCGACTCGTCGCCGATCACCAGGTGGTGCTCCGCGGCCGGGTCCGGCTCCCAGCGGCCGCCCGGCTCGGACACCCCGACCCAGGCGCCGGGGCGCGCCGTCTCGGCCCACGCCGCGGCCGGTCCGTGCCCGGCGTGCACGACGAAGTCGACGTCCAGCTCGCCGTGCTCGCTCACGTCCGGGTCGAAGCGGCGCACCGTGTAGGTGCGGATCGCCGGCCGTGCCTCACCGGCCGGCCAGACCGGGCCGCCGGTGCTCGCCCTCGGCACCGCGGGGCGCTCCTGGCCCTCGACCGGGAAGAACATCTTGATCCGGCGGTCGGGGCCGTGCCCGGGGAACCCGGAGAGCTCCTCACCGGTCAACGTCACCCGGATCATGGCCGGGGTGACCCGCTCGGTGCGGGCCACCCGGAGCAGGCGGGGCGCGGTCGTGCTCATGACCGTGCAGTCTTCCGCATCGACCCGAGCGGGTCAGTCCCGACCGCGCAGCCCGGCCAGCCCGGTCCAGACCAGGTCCATCAGGTACCCGGTGGCCTGCTCGGTGGTGACGGACCCGTCCTGCCCGCGCCACACCGCGAGCCGCTCGCAGGCACCGACGATCACCTGCGCCCACCCGGTCAGCCGTTCCGGGCCGGCGTCCGGGACCTGCGCGGCCAGCATCCCCGCGATCAGGTCGGTCTGCTGCGCCCGGATCTCCTCCAGCGCGTCGGCGGTCACCCCGGCCTCCGAGCAGAACAGCTCCCACGCCGGCGCGCGGCGGTCCAGGTACTCGAAGAACGCCCGGGTGCCGGCGCGCAGCATCGCCTCCGGGTCGCGCGCGGACGCGGCCGCCGCGGCGGTGACGTCGTGCAGCTCAGAGCGTGCCCGCGCGATCGCGGCGAGCAGCAGCCCCTCCTTGGACCCGAAGTGCGTGTAGAGCACCGGCTTGGTCACGCCGACCCGGTCGGCGACGGCCTCCATCGACGCGCGGGCGTAGCCGCGCTCGCCGAACACCGCGACGGCGGCGTCGACGATCTGGCGCTCCCGCTCGGCCCGGGGCACCCGTCTCCGGGGCGGCGCGGGGGTCGCGGGGCCGGTGCTCACCTCGCGGATGCTACCGGCGGTAGCGTCGAGAGGTGCACGTCTACGCGCTGCCGATGACCACCCGCTTCCGCGGGATCACCGTCCGGGAGGGCCTTCTGCTGTCCGGCCCCGCCGGCTGGGGCGAGTTCTGCCCCTTCACCGAGTACGACGACCGGGAGGCCGCCGCGTGGCTGGCCGCGGCCCGGGAGGCGGCCGAGCAGGGCTGGCCGGAACCGGTCCGCGACCGGATCCCGGTCAACTGCACCGTCCCGGCGGTCGGACCGGAGCACGCGCAGCGGATCGTCCGCGCCTCCGGGGCCGCCACCGCGAAGGTCAAGGTGGCCGAGCCGGGCGCCCCCGCCTCCGACGACGAGGAGCGCGTCGCCGCCGTCCGCGACGCGCTCGGCCCGGCCGGCAGGATCCGGGTCGACGCGAACGGCGGCTGGCCCCGCGACGACGCCGTCGCCGCGATCGCCCGTCTCGAGCGGGCGGCGGGCGGTCTGGAGTACGTCGAGCAGCCCTGCGCCTCGGTCGAGGACCTGGCCGCGGTCCGCCGGAAGGTCGACAGCCCGATCGCCGCGGACGAGTCGATCCGGCGCGCCGACGACCCGATGCGGGTGGTGCGGGCCGAGGCCGCGGACGTCGTCGTCCTGAAGGTGTCCCCGCTCGGCGGGGTGCGCCGGGCGCTGCGGATCGCGCAGGAGGTCGGTCTCCCGGTCGTGGTGTCGTCGGCGCTGGAGTCGAGCGTCGGGCTGGCCGCCGGGCTGGCGCTGGCCGGCGCGCTGCCGGAGCTGCACCACGCCTGCGGGCTGGGGACGGCGTCGTTGCTGGCCGCCGACGTCGTCGCCGACGACGACCGGCTCGTGCCCGACGGCGGGTTCCTGCCGGTGCCGCGCCGGGCGCCCGAGCCGGCCCGGCACGCCGAGGTGGCCGCGGCCCCGGACCGGGACGCCTGGTGGCGGTCCCGCCTCGAACGGGTCGCCGCAGGCCGTCAGTAGCTGTTCACCACGGCGTCCTGCTCGAGCGCCGCGTCGATCTCCTCGGCCGGGTTCGGAACGCGGTACTGGCTCTTGACCAGGGCCCCCGCGCTCGGGACGTCGCCCTTCACCGGCCACGTCCCGGCGTCCCAGAGCGAGGACCGCAGGAACGCCTTCGCGCAGTGCAGGAACAGCTCGTCGATCTCGACGACGACCGCCAGTTCCGGGGTCGACCCCTTGACGGTGAGCCGGTCGGCGAAGTCCGGGTGGTGCACGATCCGGGCCCGCCCGTTGATCCGCACGGTGTCGTTCGACCCCGGCACGACGACGATCATCCCGACCCGCGGGTCGTGCAGGATGTTGCGCAGCGAGTCGAGCCGGCGGTTGCCCTTGCGGTCGGCGAACGCGACCGCCCGGCCCCCGTCGAGCACCAGGATGCAGCCGGCGGGATCCCCACGCGGCGAGACGTCGACGCCGTCCGGCCCGGTCGTCGCCAGGAGGAAGAACGGCGACGCGGCCAGGAACTCCGCCGTCACCGGGTCGACGTGGTCGCGGGCCTTGTCCCGGATGGCCGGTGCCGCGTCGGCGATGATCTCGCGAAGCCGGGTCTCGTCGGTGATCTCCTCCACGCCGGTGAGGCTACCCTTCCTTCTCAGGGGACGTCCCGGTCGTCGCGCGCGCCCGCCCCGTCGGCCGGGTCCGTGAGGATCTCGGCGGCGGTCAGCAGATGGGTGCGGATCGCGGCGCGGGCCAGGTCGGGGTTGCGGCGGCGGATGGCCCGCACGATGTCGTGATGCTGGTTCTGGCTGCGTTCGATCGAGGCGACCGAATACCGGTCGAAGTTCCGCGCGATCGCATTGACGCTGATGAGCTGATCGAGCAGCCGGGGCAGCCGCGGGCTGTGCGCGGCGGTCACGATGGCGGAATGGAGCGCCGCATTGCGGATGCTACGCAGTTCCGCGGCCTCCGGATCGTGCCTGTTCCCGAGCTCGTCGAGCTCGGACAGCGCACGCTCGATCACCGCCATCTCGGCGTCGGTGCGCAGCTCGGCGGCCAGGGCCGCCGCGTGCCCCTCCAGGACCGCGCGGAGCGCGAACACCTCGCGCAGATCGTCGTCGGTCCACCGGATGATCCGGGCGCCCCGGTTCGTCTCGACCTCCACCAGCCCGTCCCGGCCCAGTTTCCGCAATGCTTCGCGAACCGGTGTGCGGCTCACCTCGAAACGGTTCGCCAGGGTGGTCTCGTTCAGTTTCGCTCCGGGCTCGAACTCGCCCCGGAGAATCGCGGCGCGGAGTTCCTCGTAGGCGCGTTCGGCACCAGTGGTCACGGCGTCGGCTCCCGTCCGCTCGTCCGGACCCGCGGTCCGAAGTGGTGTCGGTGTCGACCCTAGCGGCGTGAGAAATGTACACAGTCTGCTGCCCGGAGGGCCGATATCGGCCGAGGATTGACGCGAGTGTGTACACCTGCGCATGCTGTGGGTGATCTCACGCAGGGTGCCGATGCGGCGCCCGGACCGCGACAGGGGTGACCGGCAATGACGCCATCGGACTCATCGACGACGGACGAGACGGACCGCGAGGCCCCCGGCCCGCTCAGCGGTCTGCGGGTCGTCGAGGTCGGCTCGCTGATCGCGGGTCCGTTCTGTGGCCAGCTCCTCGGCGACTTCGGCGCCGAGGTGATCAAGCTCGAGGACCCCGGGGTCGGTGACCCGATGCGGGCCTGGGGCCACCACCGTCCGTCCGGCTTCTCGCTGAGCTGGCCGATCATCGCCCGCAACAAGAAGTCGGTGACCTGCAATCTCCGGACGCCGGAGGGGCAGGGGGTCCTCCGGGACCTCGCCGCCGGCGCCGACGTCCTGATCGAGAACTTCCGGCCCGGCACGATGGAACGCTGGAACTGCGGGTTCGACGAGCTCCGTGGGCTCAACCCGCGGCTGATCATGACCCGGGTCACCGGGTACGGCCAGACCGGGCCCTACGCCGACCGCGCCGGGTTCGGCGTCATCGGCGAGGCGATGGGCGGCGTCCGGTACGTCACCGGCGAGCCCGACCGGCCGACCAGCCGCGTCGGGATCTCGCTGGGCGACTCGCTGGCCGGGACGTTCGCCGCGCTCGGGACGGTGATGGCCGTCGTGCACCGGGAGCGCACCGGCGCGGGACAGATCGTCGACTCCGCCATCTACGAGGCCGTCCTCGCGCTGATGGAGTCGACGATCCCGGAGTGGGAGCTCGCGGGCGCGCAGCGCGAGCGCAGCGGCGGCACGCTGCCCGGCGTCGCGCCCAGCAACGTCTACCCGACCCGGGACGGCGCGGAGATCCTCATCGCGGCGAACCGGGACACCGTGTTCTCCCGGCTCGGTCCCGTCCTGGGCCGGGCCGACTGGCTCGACGACCCCCGCTACGCCACCCACCAGGCGCGGGGCCGGCACGGTGCCGAGCTGGACGAGGAGATCCGGGCGATCACGGCCGGCCGGGACAGCGACGAGCTGCTCGACGCGCTGCACCACGGCGGCGTCCCGGCCGGGCGGACCTACACATCGAAGGACATGCTCGCCGACCCGCACTTCGCCGCGCGGGAGGCGATCGTCCGGCTCACCCACCACACGCTCGGGTCCTTCCCGATGCAGAACGTCGCGCCCCGGCTGTCCGGGTCGCCCGGGCGGGTCCGGCAGGTCGGGCCCGAGCTCGGCGAGCACACCGACGAGGTGCTCACCTCGGTGCTCGGCCTGTCGGCCGCGGCGGTCGAGGAACTCCGCGAGAAGGGGGTGGTCTGAGATGGGCCGGATCGAGGTCGTCGAGACGGCCCCGCGGGACGGGCTGCAGAACGAGGCCGTCGTCCTGACCGTCGAGCAGCGGCTCGAGCTGATCACCCGGCTGGTCGACGCGGGCGCGACCCGGGTCGAGGCCGTCAGCTTCGCGAACCCGGCCCGGGTCCCGGCCATGGCCGGCGCCGAGGAGCTCATGGAGCGGGTGCCGCGCCGGCCGGGGGTGAGCTACGCGGGCCTGGTGATGAACGAACGCGGATTGCGCAGGGCCCTCGACAGCGGTGTCGACGAGGTCGACCTCGTCGTGGTCGCGACCGACACGTTCTGCCGCCGCAACCAGAACACCGGCACGGCCGAGGCGGCGTCGTCGGCGGTGGAGCTCGCCGCGCGGGCCCGGGCCGCCGGCCTGACGACGACCATCACGATCGGCGCGTCGTTCGGCTGCCCGTTCGAGGGCGAGGTCCCGACCGACCGGCTGGCGCAGGTCCTCCGGACCGTGGCGGAGGCGGAGCCGACCGAGATCGCGCTGGCCGACACCATCGGGGTCGCCGTCCCGCGGGACGTGCGGGCCCGGGTCGCGCTGGCCCGCGAGCTCGTCCCGGGCAGCAGGCTGCGGCTGCACCTGCACGACACGCGCAACACCGCGACGGCCAATGCGCTGGCCGGGGTCGAGGAGGGCGTCGAGGTGCTCGACACCAGCGTCGGCGGCGCCGGCGGATGCCCGTTCGCGCCGGCGGCCACCGGGAACCTCGCGACCGAGGACCTGGTCTACGCCCTGCGCCGCAGCGGGATCGAGACCGGGCACGACCTGGAGAAGCTCCGCGCGACGGCCGAATGGCTCGGCGGGCTGCTCGGCCACCGGCTGCCCAGCGCGCTGCTCGCGGCGGGGGACTTCCCCGCCGGCGTCGGCGCCGACCACTGACGAGAGGAAGCCTGCAGTGACCGGATCAATGGCGATCCTGCACATCGCGGTGTCTGTGGCGTGCGTGGTCGGAACGATCATCGTGTTCCGGCTCGAGCCGGTGATCGCGCTGGTACTCGGTGCCGCCTACCTCGGTCTCGCGACCGGGCAGGGATACGCGGGCACCACGACCGCGATCGCCGAGGGGTTCGGCGCCGTCATGGCCGAGATCGGCCTGCTGATCGCCTTCGGTGTGCTGCTCGGGGCGCTCGTGCAGGCACTCGGTGTCCCGCAACGGATCGCCGAGGTGATGCTGCGCGGGTTCGGGCGCAAGGGGGTGCCCTACGCGCACGGCCTGTCCCTCGGTGTGGTCCTCGCGTCGGTGTTCGCCGACGTGCTCATCGTCCTGTCGGGGCCGCTCACCCGGCACGCGTCCAGCCGCCTCGGGCGCGACGGCCACGGGTTGCTGTCCGGCGCCGCGATCATCGGCATCACGGCCGGGCTCGTGTTCGTCGTCCCGGGCACGGCCCTGATGGCGGTGGTCGGGGTGCTGGGGATCCCGGTCGGGCAGGCGCTGCTCTTCGCGCTGCCGGTCGGCGCGGCCAGCATCGTGATCAGCGTCTTCCTCTACTCATTGCTGATCAGGATGGGGCTGTGGTCCGAGCGGCACGACGAGCTGGCGCCGGTCGCCGTCGCCCCCGGGAGCGGGGACGCGGCCGGGTCCGGGCCCGCGCCGGCCCGCCGCGCGGACGGGCCGGGGGCGGCGTCGCGGCCGGCCGACGACACAGCGGATGACACGGCGGATGACACGGCGGATGACACGGCGGATGACACGGCGGATGACACGGCCGGCGCGGAACGGCCCGAGCGGCGCGTCCCGCTGGTGGTGCTCGCGAGCCCGCTGATCGTCACGGTCACGATCATCATCACCGGCGCGGTGCTCGGGATCCTCGGGGTCTCCGGCGTCGTCGTCGACGTCCTCGGCGACATCGCGACCGCGCTGTTCATCGGGGTGTGCCTGGCGTACGTGCTCGCGCGCCGGGTCCTGGGGCGGGCCGAGCTCGACGCGGCGGTCGGCACCGGGATGAAGACCAGTGGCTCGATCCTGATCCTCACCGGGGTCGGCGGGAGCTTCGCCGAGCTCGTCGGCGGGACCGACGCCGGCGACTACCTCGCCTCGCTGTTCGACGCCGGCCTGGCGTCCCCGGTGATCCTCACCTGGATCATCGCCGCGGTGCTGCACGCCGCGGTCGGCTCGATCACGCTCGGCGCGCTGACGGCGGTGGGCATCGTCGCGCCGGTCGCCGAGGCGGCCGGTCCGGCCGGGGCGGTGCTCATCGGGCTCGCCGCGCTGTCCGGGGCGCTGTTCGGCGGCCTGCCGAACGCCAACGGCTTCTGGCTGTTCAAGTCGGTCTACGAGCTGACGGTCCGCGGGGCGCTGAAGACCTACACGCTCGGCCCCTCGATCTCCTCGGTGGTGTCGCTGGGCCTCCTGATGGGGCTCTGGGCGGTGACGGTCTGAGGTTCCGGCCGTCCGGCCGCGGTCGCCGCCGCGTCGTATGTTCGCGTCGTGGGAGTGATCGTGGTCGGGGCCGGCATCGCCGGGGTGACGTGCGCGGCGGAGCTGGCCGCCCGCGGGGTCGACGTGACCGTGTACGAGCGGGCGCGCGGGGCGGGCGGCCGGCTGGCGACCCACCGCCACGACGGCCGCCCGGCCGACATCGGCGCCGCCTACTTCACCGTCTCCGACGACGGGTTCGCCGCTCACGTCGAGCGCGGGCGCGCCGCCGGCCTGGTCCGCGAGTGGACCGACACCCTCGCCGTGTACGACGGCACGACCCGGTCCGCCGACGCCCCCGGCCCGGTGCGCTGGGCCGCACCCGGCGGGCTGCGCTCGCTGGTCACCGACACCGCCCGCGACCTGACGGTCCACACCGGACGCACTGTCAAGCGGGTCCGGCCGGGCCCGGACGGCCGCCCGGTCGTCGACGGCGAGTCGTGCGACGCCGTCGTCCTCGCGATGCCGGATCCGCAGGCGGTCCGGCTGCTCGACCCGGACACCTCGGCCGGGGCCGCCGTCGCCGGGCGGGCCTGGAACCCGGTGCTGGCGCTGACCCTCGGCTTCGCCCGCCGGGACTGGCCGGAGCTGCCGGCCGCGTTCGTCAACGACCACCCGGTGCTGTCGCTGGTGGCCGACGACGGCGACCGGCGCGGCGACCGGGCCCCGGTGCTCGTCGCGCACTCGACCGGCGAGCTCGCCCGCGCCCACGACGCCGACCCGTCCGGCGCGGTCCCGGAGATGACCGCCGCGGTGCGGGAGCTGCTCGGGATCGCCGACGGTCCGGAGTGGACACACGTGCACCGGTGGCGGTTCGCCGCCCCCGCGCAGCAGCGGGACGAGCCCTTCCACCTCGACGACGACGGCATCGGCCTCGCCGGGGACGCCTGGGGCCGGTCCCGGGTGCAGACGGCCTGGCTGTCCGGCCGTGCCGCCGGCCGAGCCGTCGCCGAGCGACTGGGGCACTGACCCGACCCGACCGTTCCGCCCCGTACCGATCCGCCCTGCGCCGATCCACTCGGCGGCCCCGGTGCCCGCCTCAACCTGCCGAGATGCAGCCCAGGGTCGCCCGAAGATCGACAATTCGCCCTGACCTGCATCTCGGTGGTTCGCCGGCCGCGGACCGCTGGTGACCGGGTCGTCGAGGCATCCGTCCGGTGGATCGGCGTCGCCACGTTCCCGCGCGCCGAGATGCTCCACAGGGCGAGCTGTCGATCTCCGCGCGACCGTGGGCTGCATCTCGGCGGTCGGGGAGTGGTCGGTGGGCGAGGGAGGGCGAGGCGGGATCGGGGCGTGCACTGGCCCCACCGGAGGGATGCGTCCTACCGTCGCACCATGGCCGATCGTGCGTCCGACGTCGTAGCAGGTCCGGCCGGTGGCGAGGGCGGCGCCGCCGTCGTCGAACCGGAGGGCCGGCCTTTCGGCGGTTCCACCGCCCCGGCCGAGCTGGACCCGTCCGGCCCGGACGCCACCGGGCGCGCGGTGCTCGCCGAGCTCGCCGCGGCGCTCGACCCCGACCGGATCCTCACCGATCCCGACACCGTCCGGCCCTACGTGCACGACGAGGCCGAGTGGGCGGCCCACGGCACCCCGCTGTGCGTGGTCCGCGCCCGCAGCACCGCCGAGGTCGCCGCGACGGTCGCGGCGTGCGCGCGGCACCGGATCCCGGTCGTCCCGCGCGGTGCAGGGACCGGGCTGTCCGGCGGGGCCAACGCCGTCGACGGGTGCGTGCTGCTCTCGACCGAGCGGATGACCGCGATCCGGGAGGTCTCGGTGGGGGAGCGGCTCGCCGTCGTCGAACCCGGGGTGGTCAACGACGACCTGCGCGCGGCCTGCGCGGAGCAGGGGCTCTGGTACCCACCGGACCCGGCGTCGGCACCCTGGTCGACGATCGGCGGCAACGTCGCCACCAACGCCGGCGGGCTGTGCTGCGTCAAGTACGGCGTCACCCGCGACTACGTGCTCGCGCTCGAGGTGGTCACCGCCGCCGGCGAGGTGGTGCGGGTCGGGCGGCGCACCGCGAAGGGCGTCGCGGGCTACGACCTGGCCGGGCTCATGGTCGGCTCCGAGGGCACCCTCGGCGTCATCACCGAGATCACGGTGAAGCTGCGCCCGGCGCGCCCGGATGCGCCGCGCACCGTCGTCGGCTTCTTCGAGTCGCTCGCCGACTGCGGGGCCGCGGTCGCCGCCGTCACCGAGCAGGGACTGCAGCCGTCGGTGTTCGAGCTCGTCGACCGCGAGTGCCTGGCCGCGGTCAACGCGTGGCGCCACGCCGGGCTGCCGGAGAGCGCGGCCGCGTTGCTGCTGGCCCGTACCGACCTGCCCGAGCCGGCCGCCGGCGCGGAGGCGGACGCGATCCTGGCCGCCTTCACCGCGCACGGGGCCACCGAGGCGATGGCCTCGACCGACGAGACCGAGTCCGAGGCGCTGTTCGACGCCCGCCGGATGGCCTACCCGGCGCTGGAGCAGCTCGGGATGGGCATGCTCACCGAGGACGTCTGCGTTCCCCGCACCCGGATGGCGTCGATGCTCGCCCGGATCGAGGAGATCTCGCACGAGCGCGGCGTGCGGATCGCGACGGTCGCACACGCCGGCGACGGGAACCTGCACCCGCTGATGCTCACCCCGCACGACGACCCGGCCGCCCGGGACCGGACCCGCGCCGCGTTCGACGAGATCATCGCCGCGGCGCTGGAGCACGGCGGCACCGTCACCGGGGAGCACGGCGTCGGGCTGCTCAAGCGGGACGGCATGGAGCGCGAGCTCGGTCCGGGCGTGCTGGCGATGCAGCGGGCGGTCAAGGCCGCGCTGGATCCGGACGGCATCCTCAACCCCGGCAAGGCGGTCTGACCCGTTAGCCCGGATGGCCGCGACTGGCGATGCTGATCACCGGGAACACTCCCACATGAACGACCCCGCGCGCCCCGGACCGGCAGGAACGACCACGAGGAGCTACCGCGGCCCGGCGCACAGCGGGGCGCCCCGGCTGGCCGAACTGTCCGGTGTGGATCGGGTCGCGCCGGTGACCGAGGCCGAGGTCCGGGAGCACGAACGGTTCGACACCCCCGACCTGCGGCTGCTCGCCACCGGCATCGGGCTCGCCGTCGAGCGCGTCCTGCCCGACCGGGCCGCGACCCGCCCGGAGACCGCGGCGTGGGTGCTGTCGCTGCCCGACTCCGACGACGAGCTGCGGGTCGCGCTGCCGGCCACGGACGTCGAGGGCGTCGACCCGGCCGGGGTCCCGGAGGAGATCGAGATCGAGATCCGGCGGATCCGCGGCGAGGCCGGACTGCGCCCGGTCGGGCGGGTCCGCCTGGTCCGGAACGTGACCCGGCTGCACGACGCCGCCGGTGCCGAGCTGGCGCTGGTGCTCCGCGACGAGGTCCAGGTCGCGACGCTGGGCGCGGCCACCGAGATCGAGAACTGGACCGAGGCCACTGTGGTCCCCGGTGGCGCGGGCAGCGCCCTGCTGGACGGGATCGACGACGCGCTGCGCACCACCGGGCTGATCCCCGGCTCCCGGGACGGCGGGGCCCGGCTGGCGGCGTTGCTGTCCGGCTCGGCCGGCGAGCCGCCGCGGTACCGCGCCACCGAGGGCAGCGCCGGTGCGCTGCTGCTCCACTACCTCGCTCGGCAGGCCGACGCCCTCGCCGAGCGGGAGCGGGACCTGCGCGCGGACCGGCCCGACGCCGTCCACCGGATGCGGGTCGCGGCCCGCCGCGCGCGCAGCGCCCTGCGGACCTACCGGCGCCTGCTGGAGGGCCCGCGGGTGGATCACCTCGTCGCCGAGCTGCGCTGGCTGGGTCGCGCGCTCGCCGGGGAACGCGACGCCGAGGTGCAGGAGGAGCGGCTCACCACCCAGATCGCCGGGCTGGAGCCGGAGCTGGTGGTCGGGCCGGTGCAGGCCGCCGTCACCCGGCACTTCGCGCGAACCCGCGCCGAGACCGCGGCCGCGGTGAGCGAGGTGGTCGACGGCGAGCGCTACGCCGCGCTGCGCGCCGCCCTGCGACGGCTGCTGGCCGACCCGCCGCTGTCCGCGAAGGCCGAGCGGTCCGCCGCCCGGACGATGCCGGCGATGGTCGGGCGCACCGCCCGCAGGTTCGACCGGCGGATGGGCCGCGCGCTGGCCGACCTCGACCGTGGCGAGCAGGCCCCGGAGTCGCTGCACGACGCCCGCAAGACCGGCAAGCAGCTCCGGTACGCCACCGAGGTGGCCCGCCCGGCCGCGGGGAAGGCCGCCCGCGACTTCGCCCGGAAGCTCAAGAAGGTGCAGGACGTGCTCGGCGCGCACCAGGACGCCGTCGTCGGCCGGGACCTCGTGCTCCAGCTGGGCGGCCGGGCCGGCATCGAGGACGGGAACGGGTTCACCTTCGGCGTGCTGCACGCCCGGGACACCGAGCGGCTGGTCGAGCTGGAGCAGCGGCTGCCCGGAACCTGGGAGGGGGTCCGGCGGAAGAAGTCCCGCCGCTGGATGCGAGGCTGACCCGGATGTCCGAGAGCAGCGCTTCCGGGGTCTGGTTCGCACCGGGCCGGGTCAATCTCATCGGCGAGCACACCGACTACAACGACGGGTTCGTGCTCCCCTTCGCGCTGCCCCGGAGGGCGGTGGTCACCGCCGGCCCGGCGGCCGGCCCGCGCAGCCGGGTGCGCTCCGCGCAGCAGGACGCACCCGTCGAGTTCACCGCCGCCACCGTGCGTCCCGGGGACGTGCCCGGCTGGGCGGCCTACGTCGCCGGGACCGTCTGGGCGTTCCGC
Source organism: Pseudonocardia nematodicida (assembly GCF_040105385.1). Taxonomy (NCBI): domain Bacteria; kingdom Bacillati; phylum Actinomycetota; class Actinomycetes; order Pseudonocardiales; family Pseudonocardiaceae; genus Pseudonocardia; species Pseudonocardia nematodicida. The sequence goes on along the minus strand of NZ_JBEDNQ010000013.1, from coordinate 32,012 downwards.
GAGGCCGGGTACCCGGTGTCCGAGCTGGACCTGGAGCTGGACTCCGACGTGCCGGTCGGGGCCGGGCTGTCGTCGTCGGCGGCGGTGGAGTGCGCGGTCGGGGTCGCGCTCGCCGGGATGTCCGGTGTGGACGTCGGCCCGACCGGGCTGGCGCGGATCGCCCGCCGGGCGGAGAACGAGTTCGTCGGCGCGCCCACCGGCGGGATGGACCAGATGGCGGCGATGCACGGCCGGGCCGGGCAGCTCGTCTTCCTCGACACGCGCGACGACACCGTCGAGCTCGTGCCGTTCGACCTGGCCGCGCACGGCCTCGACCTCCTGGTGATCGACACCCGGGCCCCGCACTCGCACGCCGACGGCGAGTACGGCGCGCGCCGTGCCGACTGCGAGCGCGCGGCCGCCGCGCTCGGCGTGCCCGCGCTGCGCGACGCCGGCCTCCCGGAGGTCGAGACGCTCACCGACGACCGGATCCGCCGCCGGGCCCGGCACGTGGTCACCGAGAACGACCGGGTCCGTGCGGTGGTGGAGCTGCTGCGATCCGGCGCGGACCCGCGGGAGATCGGCCCGCTGCTGGACGCCTCGCACGTCTCGATGCGCGACGACTTCGAGATCACGGTCCCGCACGTCGACGTCGCCGTGGAGTCGGCGCGGGCCGGGGGCGCGGTCGGGGCCCGGATGACCGGTGGCGGGTTCGGCGGGTGCGTGATCGCGCTCTGCGAGACGGGCGCCGCCGCGGCGGTGGCCGGCGCCGTCGAGAAGGCCTACGCCGGGCACGGCTGGGAGCCGCCGGTGGTGTTCCCCGGCATTCCCTCCGACGGTGCCGGCCGGCTCACCTGAGCGTCCGAGCGGGCGCGCGCGGCCCCCTGCGGCGCTAACGTCGGCGTTGTGAGCGACCCACGTGACGCGGTGGCCGACCTGCGCCGGATCGCGTTCCTGCTGGAGCGGGCCGGCGAGTCCACCTACCGGGTCCGGGCATTCCGCACCGCGGCCGCCGCGCTGCGCGGGCGCGACGCCGCGGAGCTCGCCCGGCTGGCCGGCTCCGGCGGCCTGACCGACCTGCGCGGCGTCGGTGAGGTCACCGCCCGCTGCGTCGCCGAGTCGGTGGCCGGTGAGGAGCCGGTCTACCTGCGCCGCCTCGAGGACGCGGTCGCCCGGGCCGACGCCGACGGGATCCCCCTGGCCGAGCCCGCGCTGCGGCTGCGTGAGTCGCTGCGCGGTGACTGCCACTGCCACACCGACGCCTCCGACGGCGGCTCCCCGCTGACCGAGATGGCCGAGACCGCGATCGGGCTCGGGCACGACTACCTCGTCGTCACCGACCACTCGCCGCGGCTCACCGTCGCCAATGGACTGTCCGCGGACCGGCTGCGGCGACAGCTCGAGCAGGTCGCCGCGCTCAACGAGCGCATCGCCGGGTCCACACGGGACTTCCGGGTGCTCACCGGGATCGAGGTCGACATCGGAGACGACGGCGCCCTCGACCAGGAGCCGGAGCTGCTCGCCGAGCTCGACGTGGTCGTCGCCAGCGTGCACTCGAAGCTGCGGATGCCGCGCGACGAGATGACCGAGCGGATGCTGACCGCGATCGCGAACCCGCACGTCGACGTGCTCGGGCACTGCACCGGGCGGATGGTCACCGGCCGCCGGAAACGCCCCGAGTCCGAGTTCGACGCCGCCGCCGTGTTCGCGGCGTGCGCCGAGCAGGGCGTCGCCGTCGAGATCAACTCACGGCCGGAGCGGCAGGACCCGCCGAAGCGGCTGCTGCGCCTCGCCGTCGAGGCGGGGTGCGAGTTCACGATCGACACCGACGCGCACGCCCCCGGCCAGCTCGACTGGCTCGACCACGGCTGCGCCCGCGCGGTGGCGTGCGGCGTCCCTCCGGAGCGGATCCGCAACACCCGCGACCGAGCCGGCCTGCTCGCGCGCTGACCGCCCCGCTCGATCCACATCCCGCCCGCCCCGGCCCACCGATCCGCGCCGAGATGCAGACCAGGGTCGTGCGGAGATCATCTATTTGCCCGCATCTGCATCTCGGCGCGGGAGGCCGGGGCGAGAGCTGCGGGCGGGGCGAGGGACGGGCCTGTGGGCCGCGCGGGCGGGGATCGGGTCCGATCAGCTCAGCTCGAAGTCGGCGAAGTCGAAGCCGGGGGAGACCACGCAGCTGACCAGGACCGGCCCGTCGCCGAGCGGGGCCGCGCGCTGCCAGACGTCCGCCGGGACCTCGCGCTGGGGCAGCGCGTCCGCGCCCGCCGTGCCCAGGCGCAGGACGGTCTCCGTACCGGGGGAGTCGCCGTCCCCGCCGAGGACGAGCTCGGCGTCCGGGCCGGAGTGGTGGCACCACAGCTCCGCCGAACGCACCCGGTGCCAGCGCGCCGGCCCGTCGAGCAGGTAGAGGATCGCGGTCGCCGACGGCCGCGGTCCCCGATCGGTCTCCACCGTCACCGGTGAGGTCCAGGTCCGCCGGTACCAGCCGCCCTCCGGGTGCGGAGCGAGGTCGAGCGCGGCGGCGAGATCGGGACGCATCGGTTCAGCATCGCCGGTGACCCTGGGTGAGAGCCACGGTGGCGACGGTCACCGCGCGTCGAACACTCCTGATGATCACCCGGATCGGGGGTTCCCCGACCGGGTGTTTCCGCTGGCCCGGATCACCGTCCGCTCGTGAGATGGGCCGGACGGTGACGGTAGTGACAGCAGTGAACACAGCGACGGGAGCGACCCCACGGTGCGTGCGAGAACGCGAGCGCGAGGACTGGCCACGGTGACGATGCTGGCCGCGACGGTGGCGATGACCGCCGCGACGACGGTGCACGACCCGGCGACGGCCGCCGCGAGCGTCCCGGCGGCGGTCGTGCAGGACGACGACCCGGCCGGCACGGGCCGGTCGGACCAGCCGGACCCGGCGGGCGGGTCCGGCGACCCGGCCGCGCCGGATCAGCCGGCGCCGCCGTCGTCGTCGGCGGAGAACTGCCCGGACACCGCGGCCGAGCGCCTCGGCTGGGGTGACCCGGACCGGCACTCGAGTTTCGACGGCGACACTCTCCCGCCGGACTGGCACCCCTACGGCCCGGAGCCCGGGCACGCCAAGAACGGCACCCGCACCCCGGACGCGGTGACCGTCGCCGACGGCGTCATGACCATCGACGCCGACGCCGACGGCAACACCGGCGCCGTCTCCTGGCACCCGGGTCAGCGGCACGGCCGCTGGGAGGCCTGCGTGAAGTCCGACGAGGCCTCCGGCGGGCTCAACGCGCTGCTGCTGCTCTGGCCGGTCGCCGAGGACTTCCCGGTCGGCGGTGAGATCGACTGGATGGAGATCCTCTCCGACGACCGTCAGGAGACGTCGTTCTTCCTCCACTACGGACCGGACAACGACCAGGACTACGGGGCCACCCAGCACGACTCGACGCAGTGGTCGTCGTACGCGCTGGAGTGGACGCCGGAGAAGATGACGGCCTATGTGGACGGTGAGGAGTGGTACTCCAACACCGACACCGACAAGTTCCCGCCGCGGCCGATGAACATGACCATGCAGTTGGACTACTTCCCGCCGGCCGGTGGCGCGACCGCGATGCACATGGACTGGGCGAGCCAGTGGGCGATCGAGGAGAGCGAGCCCGCCGAGCTGAGCCTGCCGCCGGGGGCGAACGCCACCGGCCAGCCTCGCGACCACCCGGAACGCGCCCCGCGTGAGCTGACGGCCGAGGAGCGGGCGGCGCAGGACGAGATGCTGGCCGCCCTCGCCCCCTAGCTCATCCGGCCAGCACTTTCTCGACGGCGTCCAGCAGGTCGTCGTCGAGATCGAGGCGGTCGGCCGCGTCCAGGTTCGCCGTCAGCTGGGCGACGCTCGACGCGCCGACCAGCGCGGAGGTGACGCGTCCGCCGCGCAGCACCCAGGCCAGCGCGAGCTGGGCGAGGCTCCGCCCGCTCTCGCGAGCCAGCTCGTCGAGCGAGCGGACCAGACGCAGCGTGTCCTCGGGAACGCCGCGCAGCGTCCTCCCCGCCGCCGCACGGGAGCCCTCGGGCACCCCGTCCAGGTAGCGGTCGGTGAGCACCCCCTGGGCCAGCGGCGAGAACACGATGCTGCCGATCCCCTCGTCGTCGAGCAGGTCGAGCAGGCCGTCCTCGACCCAGCGGTCGAGCATCGAGTACCGCGGCTGGTGCACGAGCAGGGGCGTGCCGAGCTCGGCGAGCGCGGCCGTCGCCGCCCGGGTCTGCTCCACCGAGTAGCTGGAGATGCCGACGTAGAGCGCGCGACCGGACGTCACGGCGGTGTGCAGCGCGCCGACGGTCTCCTCGATCGGGGTGTCGGGGTCCGGGCGGTGGCTGTAGAAGACGTCGACGTGGTCCAGGCCCATCCGGTGCAGCGACTGGTCGAGGCTCGCCAGCAGGTACTTGCGCGAGCCGTGGTTGCCGTAGGGACCGGGCCACATGTCGTAGCCCGCCTTGGTCGAGATGACGAGCTCGTCGCGGTGGCCGGCGAAGGTCTGCGCGAGGTGGCGGCCGAAGTTGGTCTCCGCCGACCCGTAGGGCGTGCCGTAGTTGTTCGCGAGGTCGAAGTGCGTGACGCCCCGGTCGAACGCGGCGCGCAGGATGTCGCGCTGGGTGTCGAACGTGCGCTCGTCGCCGAAGTTCTGCCACAGGCCCAGCGAGATCGGGGGGACGCACAGGCCGCTGCGGCCGAGCCGCCGGTAGGCCGCCGTCTCGTAGCGGGCGGGTGAGGGGGTGTAGGTCACGATGCGAGCTCGCTTTCCGGCCGGGCGCGCGCGAGGCGATGGCGTTCCTCGCGTCGCCGCTCCTGTTCGACGGGGTCGGGCACCGGCGCCGAGAGCAGCAGCCGTTGCGTGTAGGGATCGCTGGGGTTCTCGGTGACGACGGCCGCCGGGCCCTGCTCGACGAGCCGCCCGCGATGCATCACCGCCACCCGGTGGCTGATGGCGCGCACCACGGCCAGGTCGTGCGAGATGAACAGGTAGGCCACGCCGGTGCGTTCCTGGATCTCCCGGAACAGGGTCAGCACGCGCGCCTGCGTGGTCAGGTCGAGCGCGCTCACCGGCTCGTCGCAGACGATCAGCCGTGGGTCGATCGCCAGTGCCCGCGCGATCGCCACCCGCTGGCGCTGCCCGCCGGAGAACTCCCGTGGGAGCCGGTTGCCGGCGTCGGCCGGGAGGTTCACCTGGTCGAGCAGGCCGCGGATGCGCTCGCCGGCCTCGGCGCGCGACATGCCCTGCGCGCGCAGCGGCTCGGCGAGGATGTCGCCGACCGACATGACGGGGTTCAGCGAGGTGTAGGGATCCTGGAACACGACCTGCAGGTCCTGCGACAGACGCCGGCGGTCCCGCCGGGACAGGGTGCCGATCTCCCGGCCGTCGAGGCGGATGCTCCCGGCCGTGACCGGGGCGAGGCCGAGCACCGCCCGGCCGAGCGTGGTCTTGCCCGAGCCGGACTCGCCGACCAGCCCGAGGGTCTCGCCCGGGCGGATGTGCAGCGACACGTCGTGCAGGGCGCGGAACGGGCGGGCGCGGAACCCGCGCCCCGGGTACTCGACGACGAGGTCGTCGACCTCGAGGATCCGGCCGGTCACGGGGCGACCTCCTCGTCCAGCGGGGCACGCAACGGCGCACCCTCGATGGTCGATCCCAGCAGGGTGATCGTGTACGGATGGTGCGGGTCGGCGAAGATGTCCCGGGTCGCGCGCTCCTCGACGATCCTCCCCGAGCGCATGACCGCCACCCGGTCGCAGACGTCGGCGACGACGCCGAAGTTGTGCGTCACCAGCAGCACCCCGAGGCCCCGCTCGCGCTGCAGGTCCCGGATGAGGTCGAGGATCTCGGCCTGCACCGTGACGTCCAGGGCGGTGGTCGGCTCGTCCGCGATCAGCAGCGCCGGGTTGCAGGAGATGGCGCCCGCGATCAGGACCCGCTGGGCCATGCCGCCCGAGATCTGGTGCGGGTAGGAGCTCATGACCCGTGGCGGGTCGGTGATCCCGACCCGGCGCAGCAGCGACTCGGCCTCGGCCCGGGCGGCGGAGTCGGACAGTCCCCGCGCCCGCCGCATCGGCTGCACCAGCTGCCAGCCGATCCTGAACGACGGGTCGAGGTTGCTCATCGGCTCCTGCGGGATGTAGCCGATCCGGCGCCCGAGGACGTTGCGCATCTGCCGGGGGGAGAGCCTCGCCAGGTCCTCACCGTCCAGCGCGACGTGCCCGGACCGGATCTCGCCGCCCTCGGGGAGCAGACCCAGGACGCTGAGCGCGGTCTGCGTCTTGCCCGAGCCCGACTCGCCGACGAGCCCGACGATCCGGCCGCGTTCGACGCGCAGGTCCACGCCGTGCACGACCTCGGTGACCTCGTCGGACCGGGTGCGGTAGCCGACGACCAGACCGGACACCGTGAGCAGCGCATCGTCGGGGACGTGCTCGGTGGCCCGGTCGTCCGGCACCGCCGGGGCCGCGGTGCGGGCTCTGGGCGGGCGGCGGCGTGCCCCGGACTCGTCGCCCTCCAGGGCGTCGCGCACCCCGTTGGCCAGCAGGATGAAGCAGGCGACGGTGATCCCGATCGCCAGGCCGGGCGGCAGGAACAGGTGACGTCCGGTGTAGAGGTTCGCGAAGGCGTCCTGCAGCATCCCGCCCCAGGTGGGGGTGGCCGGGTCACCGAGACCGATGAACTCCAGCCCCGCCTGGACGACGATCGCCGCGGCGGCGATGGTCGCGGACAGGATGATGATCGGGGCGCGGACGACGTAGAGGATGTGCCGCGCGATGATCCGCGCGTCGCCGAGCCCCGACACGCGCGCGGCGTCGACGTAGAGCTCGTTCTTCACGGCGATGACCTGGTTGCGCACCAGCCGGAAGAAGTTGGGAGAGAACATGATGCCCAGCACCGCCATCGACACCAGGATGTTCGGCCCGATCACCGCGAACAGCGAGACCAGCACGATGGTCCCGGGCAGCACGATGACCAGGTTCGCCGCCCAGCCGGCCACCGTGTCGAACCAGCCGGCGAAGTAGGCGGCGACCAGGCCGGTGACCACCCCGATCGACATCGCGACGACGACGGTCAGGAACGCCCCGAGCAGCGTCAGCCGGCCGGCGTGCACGAGCCGGCTGAGCACGTCGCGGCCGGCGCCGTCGCCGCCGAGCAGGTACTCGCCGCCGGGCGCGGCGTTCACCATGTCCAGTCTGGACACCACCGGGCTGCCCGGCGCGACGACGTCGGCGAACACGGCGACGAGCACGACCGCGGTCACGACGGCGGCGGCGGTCACCGCGAGCGGGTTGCGCAGGAACCGGTGCACGACACCGCGGCGAGCGGCGGGCGGGCCGGCCGCGGGTTCGCCGCCGGGCAGCAGGTCGCTCATTGGATCCTCGCTTTCGGGTTGATCCAGGTGACGGCGAGGTCCACGGCGAGGTTCACCACGACGACGATCACCGCGGCCACCACGAGCACGCCCATGACCACCGGGATGTCGCTCTGGATGGCCGCGTTGACCGCGAGGCTGCCGAGTCCGGGCAGCGCGAAGACCCGCTCGATGAGCACCGCCCCGCTGAGCATCCCGATGAATTGCAGCGAGACGACGGTGACCGCGGGGGGTGCGGCGTTGCGCAGGACGTTCCGGGCGAGGATCGCCCCCTCGGGCAACCCGCGCGCCCGCAGCGTGCGGACGTAGTCCTTCTTGAGGACGTCGATGACCGCGCTGCGGATCTGCTGTGCGGTCGAGGCGATGCAGCTGAGCGCGAGCGCGATCACCGGCAGGGTGATCGTGGAGACCCAGCCGGTCACCGACTGGTCGATCGGGACGTACCCGGTCGCCGGGAACCACGCGAGGCCGATCGCGAAGGTGGAGACGAGCGCCAGCCCGACCCAGAAGTTGGGCAGCGACTCCGCGGCGACCGAGAAGATCTGGACACCCCGGTCCACCCATCCGCGCCGGACAGCCGCGACGATGCCGAGCACGATGGCGATCAGCGCGGCGACGACGAGGGAGACCGTGACCAGCGAGAGCGTCACCGGCAGCCGGATGGCGAGCGAGTCGACCACCGGCGTGCCGGTCACGAACGACACCCCGAGGTCGCCCTGCACGGCGGAGACCAGCCAGTCGAGGTACTGGACGACGAGCGGACGGTCGAGGCCGAGCTCGGCGCTCAGCGCGTCGATCTGTTCCTGGGTGGCGAGCTCACCGAGGATGTTGCGGGCGATGTTGTTGTTGCTGGAGTAGACCAGGGTGAACGCCAGCGCGGTGATCGCCACCAGGAGCACGACGGCCGCGACCGCGCGGCGCGTGAAGAAGACGAGCACAGGCACCTCCGATCCGGGGGACCGGTGGTGGCGCGCCGGGACGCGCCACCACCGCGGGACTCAGGACGCGGGCGCGGGTGCGAAGTCCTTGATGAACGGCACGACGTTCATCGGGTGCACCGTCACCTCCACCTCGGGGGCCGAGAGGTAGACGACGTTCTCGAGGTACCAGATGTCGAACCAGGCCTCGTCCACCACGTACTCGTTGATGGCCGTCATCGACTGCGCGTAGGTGTCCTCGTCCGGGGCGGTCCGGGCCTGCTCGATGAGCGCGTCGAGCTCGGGTGTGGCGGTGCTGAACGGGTTCCACGGCGCGGCCGCGGGGATCTGCTTGCTCATGTCCCACCACGCCTCGGCCGTACTGTTGGAGAACCAGAACATCCCGTACCGGCCGGACTGGACCTCCTCGACGTAGCTGGTCGGGGCGACCTTCTCGTACTGGACGCGGATGCCGACGTCGGCGAGCTGCTGGGCGACGATCGGGTTGGACTTCTCCTCGGCGCTCTCCGGCATGAGCACGTCGAAGCCGTCGGCGTAGCCCGCCTCGGCCAGCAGTGCGCGGGCGCGGTCCGGGTCGAACGGGTAGGCGTCGTTCAGCGCCGGGACGTAGTTGACCGAGGTCGGGTTGAAGACCTGTGTGGACCGCTCGCCGTAGCCGAGCTGGATGCCGTCGAGGATGCCCTGGGCGTCGATCGCGTGGTTGATCGCCTGCCGGACGCGCTTGTCGGCCAGCGCCGGCACGACCGTGCCGTCGCGGTCGGCCAGGTACAGTCCGCGCCGGTTCAGCGGCCACTCGGAGACCCCGAGCCCGGCGGACTCCGCCTCGGCGACGGCCGTCCCGTCGGCGGTGATCCCCTGGACCTGGCCGGAGCGCAGCGCGTTGACCCGGGCGGTCAGCTCGTTGATCACGACGAGCTCGAGGGTCTCGTACGGGTACGCCGTGGCGTCCCAGTAGTCGGGGTTGCGGGTGAACACGAACCGCACGCCGGGCTCCGAGGCGCCCGCGTCGAGCACGTAGGGCCCCGATCCCACCGGTTGCGTCGTGATCTCGTCGGTGCCCAGGGCTGCGGGGCTGCCCATCACGCCGCCGGCCAGGGTGAGGTAGGTCAGCAGCGCCGGGTCGGGCTGGGTCAGGCGCAGCTCGGCGGTGAGCTCGTCGACCGCGACGACCTCGTCGACGGAGCTGACCATGACCGAGTTCTGACCGGCGCCGTCCCGGAGGTTCTCGATGTTGGCCTTGACCGCCTCGGCGTCGAACGGCGTGCCGTCGGAGAACGTGATGCCCTCGCGCAGCCCGAGGGTCAGCACGGTGTTGTCGTCGTTGTACTCGAACGTCTCCGCCATGCCCGGCACGACCGTGGTGTCGGGCTCCATGTGGAGCAACGTGTCGTAGACCGCGTTCCAGTACTGCGCCTGGTGCCCGTTCTGCAGCAGGGCGGGCTCCCAGGCGCCGCTGTCGAGGCTGACGGCCAGGGTCAGCTTGTCGGCGGCGCCGCCGCCACCGGCCGTGGTGTTCGTGCCGCCGGCGCAGGCGGCCAGCGTCGCCGTGGCCGCCGTGAGGGCGACCGCGGCGACGAGCCGCCGGAGGCTGGGTCTGCGCATGGGGGATGACTCCTTTGTCATGGGTGCGCCCGTCACGGTGTGCGCGCGGTCAGTTCAGCTTCAGGTCGAGCGACTCGATCAGCGCGACCATGTCGGTCAGCGAGTCGAAGTCGTGGGCGCCGAGCGGGTTGGCGCCGGGCATCCGGCTGTACGGGGTGATGTCGAGCTGGCCGGTCGCGGCGAGCAGCTGCTTCGCCGAGCTCGGGTAACCCAGACCGATCATCCGCTCGAACACGCTCATCAGCCGCTGCACGGTGCGGACCTGCTCGTCGTCCCGGTGCGCGTTGGCGCACAGCCAGACCATCAGGTGCGGGTTGAGGCTCGACGCGTAGCCGGAGTGCCCGTGCGCGCCCGCGATGATCGACTGATAGGTCGAGGTGATCTCACCGTTGTAGATCCGCAGATCTGTGCCGCGCGCGGCGGCGATCTTGGCGGCCATGTCGCCCGGGTCGAACGACAGGTCCTTGTGGAACACGAACCGGCCGGTGTGCGCGGCCCACTCGAACACCGGGGCCGGGACGACCCGCTTCCACGGGGTCGGGCACTCGTAGAAGCCCAGCTTGATGTCGCCGGTCCCCTCGACGATCGTCTCGAGCTTGCCGCTCCACGCGGCCTCCGACGCCGCCTGGTTGCCCAGGTGGTTGGTCAGGATCACCACCGCGTCGGCGCCGACGTCGCTGATCTGCTTGATCGTCTCGATCTCGTCGGCGGCCGGGGCGCCGAAGGTGCCGGTCGCGACGACCGCGGCCCGGCCGTTCGCGCGCTTCACGACCCGCTCGGCCAGCTGGACGCGCTCCTCGGCGGACAGGAACTCGACCTCACTGGAACGGGAGTTCGTGAACAGGCCGGTGATGCCGGCGTCGATGTACCAGTCGGTGATCCGGTCGACGCCGTCCCAGTCGATCGTGCGGTCGGAGTGCATCGGGGTCAGCATCACCGGCCACACCTGGTTGGTCAGCAGCATCTCGGGGGTGCTCGTCATCGGGCGTCTCCTCGGTGGTGAGCTCGTGCGGTGATCACCGTGCGGCGCACGGTGGGAGTCCGGAGTGGTATGTCAGCGGTTCGCCGCGACGACGACCTCGTCGATCGCGGCGCCGGGCAGGCCGAACATCGACATCCGGCCGAGGGGGAACGAGGCGAGCATCATCCGCACGTCCTCGTCGCCGGATCCGGCGATGCCCCCGCCGCCGTGCCGGGCCAGGGCGGCACGCAGCGCATCGGCGGCGACCGGGTGGGCGAAGACCTCGGCGAGCGACGAGTCGCGGGCGATCGGCAGGTCGACCTCGTCCCCGTCGAGGTCGACCTCGACGGTGCCCCGGAGATCGCGGCTGGACGCCGCGACGTCGATCCGGTAGCGGCCGCCCTCGACGATCCAGGCGTCGACCCGCACGTCCCAGTAGGCGAGATCGGACCGGCGGACGGTCAGCGCGACCTCCCGGCTCTCCCGCGGCGCGAGCTCGACGACGCCGAACGCCTTGAGCTCGCGCACCGGGCGGCTCACCGCCGAGTCCTCGAGTCCGGTGTAGACCTGGACGACCTCGCGCCCGGTCCGGTCGCCGGTGTTGGTCACGGTGACGCGCACGTCGACGTCGCCGTTCCCGGCCACCGTCGCCGAGGCGCCGGACCAGTCGAACGTCGTGTACGACAGGCCGTGTCCGAACGGGAACGTCACCGGGAGGTCGCGGGTGTCGTACCAGCGGTACCCGACCAGCAGCCCCTCGCCGTAGCGCACGTGGCCGTACTCGCCGGGGAAGTTCCCGAAGGCGGGGGTGTCCTCGATCCGGACCGGGACGGTCTCGGTGAGCCTCGCCGACGGGTCGACGTCACCGAACAGGACGTCCGCGGTGGCGGCGCCGCCCGCCTGGCCGAGCAGTGAGCCGTCGAGGATCCCCGGGACGTCGCCGGCGAACGGCAGCGCGACGACGCCCCCGTGCGACAGCACGACGACGGTCCGCGGGTTCGCCCCGCGGACCTCGTCGAGCAGGGCCAGCTGGTCGGCCGGCAGGTCGATGCCGGTGCGGTCGAAGCCCTCGGACTCGGTCGGTGCCGGCAGCCCGAGGAACAGCACGGCGACGTCGGCGCCGGCGGCCGCGGCCACCGCCTCTGCGCGCAGGCGTACCCGCGTGGACTCGTCCGCTGTGGATTCCAGGCTGAACCCCGGTGCGAACGCGACGTCCGGGCCGGCGGCCGCCCGGATGTGGGTCAGGGCGTCGTCGAGACGTGTCGGGTTGATCAACGACGACCCCGCGCCCTGGAACCGCGGGTGCTCGGCGAACGCCCCCACGACGGCGATCCGCGCGTCCCGGGACAGCGGCAGCACGCCGTCGGAGTTCTTGAGCAGGACGATCGACCGGCCGGCGGCCTCACGGGCGAGCGCGTGGTGGGCGTCCACGTCGAGCGGGGCGGTCACCGGCGCGCGCCCGGCCGCCCGCATCGCCATCGACGCGACCCGTGCGGCGGACCGGTCCACCAGGCGCTCGTCGATCCGGCCCTCCTTCACGGCGGCGACGACCTCGGCGTCGGCCCGCCCGTCCGAGGACGGCATGTCGAGGTCGAGACCGGCGGCCAGCGCCGCGACGCGGTCGCGCACCGCACCCCAGTCGGACACGACCAGCCCGTCGAAACCCCACTCGTCGCGCAGGACGGAGGTGAGCAGCCACGGGTCCTCGGAGGCGTGCACGCCGTTGATCCGGTTGTAGGAGCACATGACCGTCCACGGCCGCGCGTCGGCGACCACCCGCTGGAACCCCCGCAGGTAGATCTCGCGGAGCGTCCGGGGGTCGACGTCGCTCGACACGCGCAGGCGGTCGGTCTCCTGGTTGTTCGCGGCGAAGTGCTTGAGCGAGGTGCCGACGCCCTGGGACTGGACGCCCCGCACCCACGCGGCCCCGATGACACCCGAGACGACGGGGTCCTCGGAGAAGTACTCGAAGTTGCGTCCGCACAGCGGCGACCGCTTGATGTTGATGCCGGGGCCGAGCAGGACGGCGACGTCCTCGATCGCCGACTCGATGCCGAGGGCGACGCCGACGCGCTCCACCAGCTCCGGGTCGAAGGAGGCGCCCAGCGCGACCGCGGGCGGGAAGCAGGTCGCCGGCACGCTGTCGTGCAGTCCCAGGTGGTCGGCCGAGCGCCGCTGCTTGCGGAGTCCGTGCGGCCCGTCCGTGAGCATGACCGACGGGACATCGCCCGCCTGTGTGGTCGTCCAGAAGTCGGCGCCGCTGGTCAGGGCGGCCTTCTGGTCGAGAGTGAGCGCTGCGACGGCGTCGGCAGCACGGTCCGGAATCGACATCGATCGGTCCTCTCCCGCCCCCTCCGTTGGGGTGCGCCAAAACCTTATGGCGCTCGGTCTTCAGAAAGCAAGCGTCATTCGGTTTATGCTCGGAACCATGAACGAGCGCGGTCCGTACGCCAAGGGCATCGCCAAGCGGGAGGAGATCCTCGAGCAGGCTCTCGAGGTGATCGGCCGCGAGGGCTTCGCCGGAGCGTCGATCAAGGAGGTCGCCGAGGCGGTCAACCTCAGCCAGGCCGGCCTGCTGCACTACTTCGACAGCAAGGAGGACCTGTTCACCGCCGTGCTGCGCAAGCGGGACCAGATCGACGGCGGGGTGGGTGTGACCGGCGCCGCGGACCTGCCGGAGCTGCGCGAACGCTTCCAGGCGCTCGCCCGGCACAACACCGGCGTCCCGGGACTGGTCGAGCTGTTCTCGCGGATGGCGGTGGAGGCGGCCGACCAGGGCCATCCCGCGAACACGTTCTTCCGGGACCGGGGGCCGGACATGCGGGCCGGCTTCGCCGCGGCGCTGCGCGGCTCCCAGGACCGGGGCACGGCACCGCGGGGGATCGACCCCGACTCGTTCTCCCGGCTCCTCGAGGCGGTCTCCGATGGGCTGCAGCTGCAGTGGCTGCAGGACCCCACCGTCGACATGGTGGGGCTGCTGGGGGAGTTCTTCGACCTGGTGACGGCGCCGGAGGCCGCCGACGGGTGATCCCGGGGCCGCGGTGCTGTTGCTTCGGCTCTCGACCGCCGAGCCTCAGTCCGTGGCGTCGAGCTCCGCGCGGGTCGGCGGGTTCGCGCCGTGCCGGGAGCAGGTGATCGCCGCGGCGGTCACGGCCTCGGACAGCACTCCGTCGAGCGAGCCGCGGTCGATCCGGTAGAGATCCTCGCGGGCCGAGGCTCCGAGCAGACCCCGGCGGTGCAGCCCCGCGAGCATCGCGGCGGTGAAGCTGTCCCCGGCCCCGACCGTGTCCACGACCTCGATCTTCCGGCCGGGCAGCACGGTGTGCAGCCCGGACGCGGTGCCGGCGAGCACGCCCTCCGCGCCCAGGGTGACGACGACCATGGCGGGCCCGAGCTCCAGCCACTCGCCGACGACGTCGCCCGGCTCCCGGCCGGGCAGCAGCCAGGCGAGGTCCTCGTCGCTGACCTTGACCACGTCGGCGAGCCCGAGCAGTTCGTGCACGCCGGGCAGCACCTCGTCCGGGGAGCCCATCAGCATCGGCCGGAAGTTCGGGTCGTAGCTGATCGTCGCGGTGTCCACCGCGGACGCCATCAGCTCGCGCAGCACCTCGGCGCCGGGCGCCGTGGTCAGCGCCAGCGATCCGGAGTGGACGCAGACGACCTTCTCGTCGAGGGCACCGGCGAGCTCGTTGGGCGACCACTGCCAGTCCGCGGTGCCGGAGATCCGGAAGTCGTAGGAGGCCTGCCCGTCGTCGGCGACCTCGACGATCGCGAGCGACGACTGCTCGTCGGCCCGCACCGCGTGGGACAGGTCGACGCCGTTGTCGGCGAGGTGGGCGCGCAGCTTGCGGCCGAGCAGGTCGTCGGAGAGCCGGGCCAGCATGCGGGCGCCGACGTCGAGCCGGGACAGCCCCACCGCCACGTTCGCCGGGCTCCCCCCGGGAGCGAACTCCCAGTATCCCTCGGCGGGGGCGGGGACGACGTCGACCAGGGCTTCGCCGGCGACGGCGATGACCCCGGATCCGGCAGCTGTGTCGGGCATGGGGGAACTGTATCGACACGTCGCGGGAGGTCCGGTCCTGACGTGATCTTCGCCGACCCGTCCGGGTCACCGGCTGTTCACCGCGCGTGGTACTCATGTCGGGTGTCCCGGAGGATCCCGGTCGTGGTGCTGGCCGGGTTCCTCGGAGCCGGCAAGACGACCCTGCTGAACCACCTGCTGCGCAGCGGTGGCGACGCGCGCATCGCCGTGGTGGTCAACGACTTCGGCTCGGTTGGCATCGACGCCATGCGGCTGGCCGGCCAGGCCGGCGCGGTCGTCGGCCTCGGCAACGGCTGCCTGTGCTGTGAGGTCGGGGAGGACGGTGTCGGCGCCGTCCTGGAGGACCTCGCGCGGCGCCGGGACGAGATCGACGTGATCGTCATCGAGGCCAGCGGCATCGCCGAACCCGGCGCCCTGGTGCGGATGGTCCTGGACGGCCTGGGCCGGCACTTCAGCTTCGGCGGGCTGGTCGAGGTCGTCGACGCCGCCGAGTTCGAGGCCACGCGGCGGCGTCACCGGCAGCTCGACACCCACCTCGGGCTGGCCGACCTGGTGGTGCTCAACAAGATCGACCGGGTCGGTCCGGGCACGCTCTGGCGGGTACGACGGCTGTGCCGCGAGGCCAACCCGCGGGCCCCGATCGTCCCGGTGCAGGACGGCGCCGTGGACCCCGCGCTGCTGTTCGACATCGAGATCGTCCCGGGCCGGCAGCTGATGCTCGGCGAGCAGGTCGGCGAGACCGACGACCACACCGCACACCTGCACGCCGGGTACCAGAGCGTCAGCTTCGTCTGCGACGAGCCACTGGACGCCGGCCGGCTGCAGGACCTGCTCGACGCCCGCCCGTCCGGGTTGTACCGGGTCAAGGGCTCGGTGCGGTTCGCGGCCGCGCCGACCCGGGACCGCTGGGACCTGCACACCGTGGGCCGGTACGTGCGGTTCCACCGGACCCGGTGGGACGCCGGTGAGCCGCGGCGCACCACCCTGCTGCTGATCGGGACGGGCCTGGACGAGACCGCCCTGCACCGGCAGCTGCGCGCCTGCGTCGCCGCCGACGACGACCGCCGCGACCCCGACGCGCTGCTCCCGGTCGTCCGCTACGCGGTCTGACGGATCCGCCCGCCTCCGTCCCGCCAGCCGTGGCTGATCACCGATCGGGCCCGCAAAGCGGACGAATCCGGCCGGGAACCGGGCCCGATCGTCGATCACCCCGGCTCTGCGACGACCCGGTGGCCGGAGGCAGTGCGCCGGCCGGGTGCCACGTTCCGGCCCTCCCCGGGGCGGGAACGTGGCGCTCGACGCCGCGACCGTGCGCACCGCGTCCCCGCGTCGCACGGGGGCGGACGCGGGCCGCCCGGCCGGGCGCGCTCAGACCGAGGTCAGGTCCGGACCGGTGCGCGGCTGGTCGATCGCGCGCAACGCGTCGGCGGCCCAGGTCTCGGCGCCCGCGACGGCCGTCCACAGCAGACCACCCAGGGTGCGGGTCGGGTCGATCCGGCCGGCCTGCCAGGACGGGCTCGCCGCGATCCGCTCCGCGCGGGCGCACAGCGCCCAGTCGGCGGACGTCCGGTCGGTGACGTCGCGGGCGAACCGGTCGTGACCGAACCGCCGGCGGTAGGCCCGCACCGGGTCGGTGACCGCGTGGATCGCCGACAGCACACCGAGCACGGCGGCGAGCGCGACCGGCAGCGTCAGGACGAGGACCGCGATCGACCAGCCCCAGCTGTTGTCACCCACGGTGAGGGCGACGGCGACGGAGCCGAGGATCGCCGTCGCCGTCATCGCGCCGGCCGGGAGCTTGGTGTAGACGAGGTCGCCCTTGTCGTCGATCACATAGGACGTGTCGGCGAGGAGGGCCGGGTCGTGCACGCGGTAGCCGCGGCGGGTACGGATGAGGGTGGGGAGCCGCTCGGTGGGGGCGCCGGTGACGAAGTCGTTCATGTCGTGCTCGATCTGGGAGAGAACCTGCTGCTCGCGGCCCACCGAATGGCCGTCGCGCCCGGACATCGCACACGATGCCGGTCGGTGTTACAGCTTGGCTACGAAAGTGCCCGTGATCGTCGGTGTGGGATCGCCCACAGTGTCTTCAGTGGTCACGGAGCGAGGCCGGGAGGCGGCCAGGAGTCGCCCCACGCGGCGTCACGGGCGGCCCGGTGGAGCTCTTTGCGACTGCGCGGCACGAGGGCGTCGCCGAGCGTGCCGTCCGCGTCGCAGACACGGAGAGTCACAAGACCTTTCCGGGTGCGGGGGTGCCGCACCACCCGTCCGGGAGCCGGGCTCGCGCCGCCGGAGCGCACCGCGACGACGTAGGAGAACTTCTCGTCCTCGTGACCCAGTGACGCGGCCTTGAGCGTCCGGTGCCGGGAGCTACGGCTCACCCTGGCGGCGAAGTGGCACCAGTCGTCGCCGGTCACCGGGCAGCTGCCGTCGTGCGGGCAGGGCGCGGCCACCGACATCCCCGCGGCGAGCAGCCGGGTCCGCGCGGCGAGCACCCGGGCGTACCCGGCCGGCGTCCCGGGTTCGACGATCGCCACCACCCGGGCACTGCGGGCGGCCGCGTCGACCAGACCGTCCCGGTCGGCCCCGGACAGCTCCCCGAGCAGGTAACAGGCCGTGAGCAGGTCGGCCTCGGGCAGCTCGGACTGCGCGCCCAGCTGCGCGGCCTCCCAGCGCGCCGCCCGGACCGCAGGGGCCGTGGCGCGCGCGGCGAGCCGGGTACCCAGCGTCCGCACCGGGGCCGCGGCCTCCAGCACGGTGCACCGGCGCAGCGCGGGCCACACCTCGGCGGCCGCCCACACGGCCGCGCCGGTCCCGCCGCCGACGTCGACGTGCGTCTCCGGGGCGGGCACCCGCCCGGCGGCCCGGCCGAGCACGTCCCGCACCGCCGCGTGGGTGGCCGGCATCCGGTACGCGGCGTAGGCGGCCGCGTCGTCGGCCGTGCGCAGGATCGACGACGACGGCGGCGCGGTACCGCCCGAGCCGCCCGGACCGCCCGAGCTCGAGGACCCGCTGCGGTACTCGCGGATCAGCCGGTCGACCACCGGCGCGAGCCGGCCGGCCGGGATCGGGTCGAGGAGCTCGTCCAGGGCCGTCGCCAGGTCGTCGGGCAGCGCGTTCACGCCGGACATCTCAGCACGGTGCTGATGCGCGCTCCGCAGGCTCTGACCTGTTCGCTCCGCACGCTCCGCTCACGGACGGGAGCCGCTCAGCAGCGGGTCGTCCAGCGCGTCGAGCAGCGGTGCCTGCAGCCGCGCCCACGGCGACAGCCCGGACGACGGGTCGTCGGCGGCGGCGCGGAACTCCGGCCAGCTCCACCACCGGACGTCCTCGACCTCGTCCGGGCGCGGGTCGGGCTCGCCGGTGATCCGGGCGAGGAAGACCGGGCACAGCTCGTTCTCCTCGACCCCGTCCTGCGACGCCCGGTAGCTGAAGTCGGGCAGGACCAGCCGCAGCTCGGTGGCGGTGATCCCCAGCTCGTCGGACAGCCGCCGGTGCACCGCGTCGGCCGGGTCCTCGCCGGGGCCCGGGTGCCCGCAGCAGGTGTTCGTCCACACCAGCGGGAACGCCGCCTTGCTCCGGGAGCGGCGGGTGACCAGCAGCCGGCCGCCGTCGTCGACGCCGTAGCAGGAGAACGCGAGGTGCCGCGGTGTCGTCGCGCCGTGCACGGTCGCCTTGTCCGCCACACCGACCGCGTTGCCGTCGTCGTCCAGGAGCACGACCTGTTCCATGCGCCCCTGTCTACCGGACGGCGCCGCCGCGGGCCCGGCGATGCGCCCGGATCACAGCGGACGGCAGCCGCCCCGCCACCAGGGCGAGCGCGGCGGGGGAGACGGTGCCGCGGCCCAGCCCCAGCCGGACCGCGCAGTCGAACACCGTCCGGTGCGCGGCGGCCGCGCCGATCGCGGCGTCCAGGAACCCCGGCCGGACGGCGAGCCGGGCCAGCGCGCCGACGTGCCGCTGGTGCCGTCCGAACGCCCGCTCCATCGACGCGCGCTGCGCGGCTCCCGCACCGGCCCCGCGCAGCGCGTTGCGGCCGGCGAGGAGCCCGGAGGCGACCGCGTCGAAGATCCCCTCGCCGGTGAGCGGGTTGACCGCGGCCGCGGCGTCGCCGGCGAGCAGCACCCGGCCGTCCGGCTGGACCCGCGGGCTCGTCGACAGCGGCAGGTGGTGCGCGCGCAGCGTCGCCGGATCGGGCACCTGGCCGGGCAGCAGCGCGGCGAGCCGCGCCAGCAGCTCCGCACGGGATCCCGCGCCGTCCCGGTGGAACACCCCGTAGCCGACGTTCGCCCCGCCGCCGGGCACCGGGAACGACCAGGCGTAGGCCGGGTGCGGCCCGGCCGCGAACTCGATGGTCAAGGTCTCCGCATCGGCCGCCACGGGGGCGTAGCCGCGGATCGCGACGGCGGTGTCCGCCGGCCGCGGAGCCGGGCCGCCGAGTGCCCGGCGGACCACCGAGTGCGCGCCGTCGGCGCCGACGACCGCCCGGCCGGCGAGCGTGCCGTCGAGCACGATCCGGTCCCCGTCGTCGGTGAGCTCGCGCACCCGGTGCCGGCGCAGCTCGGCCCCTGCGTGGACGGCCGCGTCCACCAGCGCGGCGTCGAACCACCGGCGGGGGACCACCCGGTTCGGCCGCGGCGCGGCCCGGTGCGCGACGCGCCCGCCGGGGGTGCGCAGCCGCAGCATCGGCACCTCGAGTCCCAGCTCGCGAACCCCGGTGACGCCCAGGTCGTCGAGCAGGTCGAACACCTCGGCGGCGACGCCGTCACCGCAGGTCTTGTCCCGCGGGAAGTCCCGGGCGTCGAGCAGCAGCACCGACGCACCGGGGCGCAGCGCCAGGGCGTGCAGCGCGGCGACCGCGCCGGCCGGTCCCGCCCCGACGACCACCAGGTCGTGGGTGTCCATTCCGACATCCTCTCGCGAGAGCGGGGTTCGCTCGCGGCGGAAACGAGTCGTATTCGGGGAGCGTTTCGTGTTGACTCGCAGGCACTCCCGCCACTCCCGCCGCGCCCCGGCACGCCCTCGACCGGGCGGAAGGGGATCCGGCACGCGCCCCAGGAGGTCACCACCGTGACGACCGAGCCGACCACCGGACCCGCCGCGCAGGACGCGCGGCTCCCGGCGGGCGTGCCGTTGATCATCTCGCTGCTCGTCGGCTCCGCTTTCGTCATGATCCTCAACGAGACGATCATGAGCGTGGCGTTGCCGGCGCTGATCGCCGACCTCGGCGTCACCGCCGCCACCGCGCAGTGGCTGACCAGCGGGTTCATGCTGACGATGGCCGTGGTCATCCCGGTCACCGGCTACCTGCTGCAGCGCTTCCCGCCGCGCCGGGTGTACCTGGCGTCGATGGCCCTGTTCAGCGCCGGCACCCTGCTGTGCGCGCTCGCGCCGGTCTTCCCGGTGCTGCTGGCCGGCCGGGTCGTGCAGGCCACCGGGACCGCGGTCATGATCCCGCTGCTGATGACGACGATCCTGCGGCTGGTCCCGGCATCCCGCCGCGGCCAGACGATGGGCACGATCTCGATCGTCATCGCGGTCGCTCCGGCGGTCGGGCCGACGATCTCCGGGGTGATCCTCTCCGCGCTCGGCTGGCGCTGGATGTTCTGGCTGGTGCTGCCGATCGCGCTGCTCGCGCTCGCGGCCGGGGCGACCTGGCTGAAGGTCGCCGCCGAGACGAGCCGGGTGCCGCTGGACGTGGCCTCGGTGCTGATCTCCGCGGTCGCGTTCTCCGGACTGGTCTTCGGGCTGTCCTCGATCGGTGAGTCCGCCGCCGGTTCGGCGGCCGGCGGCGGCGAGGCGCACGGCGGCGTCCCGCCGTGGCTGCCGATGGTCGTCGGCGTGGTCGCGCTCGCGGTGTTCGTGCACCGGCAGATCCGGCTGCAGCGCACCACCGGCGCGCCGCTGCTGGACCTGCGGCCGTTCGCGATCCGCCGCTACACGCTGGCGCTGATCCTGGTGGCGACCGGGTTCATGGCGCTGTTCGGCGCGATCATCCTGCTGCCGCTCTACATCCAGGAGGTGGTCGGCGACAGCGCGTTCGTCGCCGGCCTGGTGGTGCTGCCCGGTGGCCTGGTGATGGGCCTGATGGGGCCGGTCGTCGGCCGCGCCTACGACCGGTTCGGCGTCCGACGGCTGGTGATCCCCGGCTCGCTGCTGCTGGCCGTCGCGATGTGGGGCTTCACCACGCTCGGCGCCGCGACCCCGCTCTGGCACGTGGTCGCCCTGCACGTCTGCCTGTCCGCCGCGCTGGCCCTGATGTTCACCCCGCTGATGACCGACTCGCTCGGGGCGCTGCCGGGCGAGCTGTACTCGCACGGCAGCGCCATCCTGACCACGCTGCAGCAGGTCGCAGGCGCCGCCGGCACCGCGCTGTTCATCACCGTGATGACGCTGGCGTCCGCGGGCGCCGGGGTGACCGAGGGCGGGCTGCGGGCCGCGTTCCTGACCGCGGCGGTCATCTCGCTCGCGGTGGTGGGGGTGGCCTTCCTGACCGGCCGCCGGACCGAACCCGCCCCGGGCTGACCGGTCAGGTGTCGGTCAGCCGGTCGCGCGAGGTCTCGCGCAGCGCCAGGACCGACGCGGCGGAGATCAGCGCCAGCACCGCGACCACGATGCTGATCGTCATGGTCCCCATCCCGGCGGCGACCATCGACGCGAACGTCACCGGTGCCAGCCCGGCCCCCAGACCGGAGAGCTGGTAGGCCAGCGACGCGCCGGTGTAGCGGGTGCCGGTGCTGAACAGCTCCGAGTACAGCGCCGCCGACGGACCCATCCACGCGTTGAAGACGATGTGCATCACGACCAGGGCGACGGTCAGGGCCGCCACCGAGCCGGTGTCGACCAGCGGGAAGAGCGCGAAGAACCACAGCGTGGTGGCGACGATCCCGGCGAGGACGACCGGTCGTCGTCCGACCCTGTCGGTCAGCGTCGAGAACCCGATGATCGCGACGAGCGCGCCGACCGCGGACAGCGTGAGCGCGTTGAGCACGCTCACCCGGTCGAACCCGCTCTGCACCGCGTACGACGTCAGGAACGTGGTGAAGGTGCCCTGGACGACGAACGCCCCGAACCCGATACCGACCGCGAGCGCCAGGTTGCGCGGGTGCTTGCGCAGCACCTCCAACAGCGGGGGGCGGGCCGGCGTCGCGTCGGCAGCGGCCTGGAAGACCGGGGTCTCGGTGACCTTGAGCCGGACGAACAGGCCGATCACGAGCAGGACGATGCTGAGCAGGAACGGGATCCGCCAGCCCCAGGCCAGGAACGCCTCCTCGCTGGTCAGCGCGGCCGCCGCGGCCAGCACCCCGGTCGACAGCAGCAGGCCGACGGGCGCACCGGCGTTGGTGAAGCTGGCCCACAGCCCGCGCCGCGACGACGCGTGCTCCGCGCTCAGCAGCACCGCGCCGCCCCACTCGCCGCCGAGCGCGACGCCCTGCATGACCCGCAGGAACACCAGCAGGACCGGCGCCAGCGCGCCCACCTGGGCGTAGGTGGGCAGCAGGCCGATCAGCGTGCTGCTCACGCCCATCAGCGTCATGCTGATGATCAGCATGTTCTTGCGGCCCACGCGGTCGCCGAAGTGCCCGAACACGATCGCGCCGATCGGGCGCGCGACGTAGCCGGTCGCGAGGGTGCCGAACGCGGCGACCGTGCCGACCAGCGGATCGAGGCTGGAGAAGAAGACCTGGTTGAACACCACCGCCGCGGCGGTGGCGTAGAGGATGAAGTCGTAGAACTCGATGACGCTGCCGAGGAAGCTCGACAGCACCGCGCGCCGTCGCTGGGTCACCGAGAAGCTGGGTTGTTGGGTCTGTGTCACGAGCGGGTCCCTGACGGTCGGCCGTATTCCGGACGCGCGGTCCCGCACTGCGGGGGCGGGCGCCGGGGGCGAACCGTCCCGCGACGACCGGAGTGTCGCAAAGATCCTGTCACGGAACGACTGCTCTGCGTGGTCACTCGGACGGGGTCCACTGTGGGGTGACTCACTCGATCGTTTCACGGTGCGGGGTGGCGCGGCGGCGTGGCGCCGTGCCTGCACACTGGTGGCCGGGCGCCGCGGGGCCGCCCGGGCCCCTCACCCGCCGGCGCGGCCGCGCCCCGGCAGCCCCGCGTTCGTCGAGGCCCACCCCGATCCACCCGTGACCGCCGCCGTCGCCGGTCCGGGCCCGACCGTCCTTCGTCAGGAGAGTCATGTCCGTCGTCAGCGACGAGCCGTCCACCGGACGCCCGTCGGCCCTGGTCCGCGCGCTGCGCGGCATTCCCGCGCGCGAGCGGTCCGCGTTCGGTCCGCAGGACCGCGCCGCGAAGCCGCCGCAGTGGCGGGTCGTCGCGATCGGTCTCGTGCTCGCCGTGCTGTTCCTGATCGGGGTGGGCACGGTCGCGCCGGCCACGATGGTCGGCACCGCCGCGCTCGGTCTCGCCCTCGGCTTCACGCTGTTCCACTCCCGGTTCGGCTTCACCTCGGGATGGCGCCAGCTCGTCGCGGTCGGGCAGGGCGCCGCGATCCGCGCGCACATGATCATGCTGGGGACGGCGTCGGTGCTGTTCGCGGTGATCCTGAGCTCCGGGTTCGCGCTGGCCGGCGAGCCGAGCGGGTACGTCAACCCGATCGGGATCCCGCTCGTCGTCGGCGCGTTCCTGTTCGGCGTCGGGATGCAGGTCGGCGGGTCGTGCGCCTCCGGGACGCTGTTCGCGGTCGGCAGCGGGCAGAGCGCGATCGTGCTGACCCTGTTCGGGTTCGTCGTCGGATCGATGTTCGCGGTGTTCACGCACACCTTCTGGACCGAGACCGTGCCGCGCGGGGCGTCGGTCGACCTGGCGGCGCTGCTGGGCTACCCCGGCGCGCTGGCCGTCACCCTGCTCGCGCTGTCCGCGATCACCGTCGGCACCTGGGTGGTCGCGCGGCGCCGGACGCCGCCGCCGGTCGAGCGCCCGCCGTCGGCCCGCGGGATCGCCCGGGTGCTGCGCGGGTCCTGGCCGATGTGGGTCGGCGCGCTCGTGCTGGCGGGCCTCAACGCCGCGGTGCTGTTCGTCTCGGCCGCCCCGTGGGGCGTGACGTCGGCGTTCGCGCTGTGGGGGTCGAAGTTCCTGGAGCTGTTCGGTGCCGACATGGCGGGCACGGCGTACTGGCAGGTCCCGGCGAACGCCGAGGCGCTGGCGAACCCGGTGCTCGCGGACCGGATCTCCAACCTCGACGTCGGCATCATGATCGGCGCGCTGATCGCGTCCGCGGCCGGCGGCGCGTTCGTGCTGCACAAGCGGGTCCCGTGGAAGCTGGCGCTCGGCGCGGTGCTCGGCGGCATCGCGATGGGCTACGGCGCCCGCCTGGCCGGGGGCTGCAACATCGGCGCCTACTTCTCCGGGATCGCCTCGTTCAGCCTGCACGGCTGGGCCTGGGCGGTCGTCGCGCTCGGCGGGACCTGGGTCGGGCTGAGGCTGCGGCCGCTGTTCGGCATGGCCAACCCGAAGCCCGCCGACTCGCTCTGCTGATCTTCTTCCGGACCGTCGCGCGGTGCTGTAACCGGTGGTAACGTTACCGCCGGTTACAGCACTCGACGACGACGTCCGTGAGGAGCCGGGATGACCACGACCGTCCACCGGGAGAGCACGGCGCAGCGGCTGCTGCGCTCGTCGGACCAGCTGTCCTACGACCCCGTCAGCGAGGTGGACTGGGAGACGCCGCTGGACCCGGGACACCACGGCATGAGTCCGGAGTGGAGCTCGCTGTACGGCACGGCGTACTGGGACGGGATGCCCGAGGAGCAGCGCCGCGAGCTGACCCGCCACGAGTCGGCGTCGATCGCCTCGACCGGCATCTGGTTCGAGATGATCCTGCAGCAGATGGTGCTGCGGGACTTCTACGCCAAGGACCCGACCGACCCGGCGTTCCAGTGGGCGCTCACCGAGATCGCCGACGAGTGCCGGCACTCGATCATGTTCGCCCGCGGTGCCGCGAAGCTCGGCGCCCCGGCGTACGTCCCGAAGCGGTCCACGGTGGAGCTGGGCCGGGTGTTCGCCGCGGTCGCCTCCGGCGAGGCCGCCTACGCCTCGATCCTGGTGGCCGAGGAGGTGCTCGACGTCATGCAGCGGGACTGGATGCGCGACGAGCGCGTCGCCCCGTTCGTCCGGACGATCACCAACATCCACGTGGTCGAGGAGTCGAGGCACATGGCGTTCGCCCGGGACGAGACCCGGGAGCGCCTCGCCGGGGCCGGCCGGCTGCGCCGCGGGGTCGACGCGGTGGTGGTCGCCGCGGCCGCCTACATGATCGTCACCAGTATGTGGAGCCCGCAGGTCTACGCGAACGCCGGCCTGGACACCCGGCGGGCGGTGCGGGAGGCCCGGGCCAACGAGCACCACAAGGCGCTGCTGCGGTCGTCGTGCGCGGGGTTGATGGAGTTCCTCGGCTCGTGCGGGTTGCTCACCCGGCCCGCGCTGTGGTTCTACCGGCGCGCGAACCTGATCTGAGCGCGCGCCGTGGCGTTCGCGATCACCCAGTCCTGCTGTGCCGACGCCTCCTGCGTCGCCGCCTGCCCGGTCAACTGCATCCACCCCACGCCGGACGAGCCGGACTTCACGAGCACGGACATGCTGTTCGTGGACCCACGGGCGTGCATCGACTGCGGGGCCTGCGCGGACGCCTGCCCGGTCGACGCGGTGCACCCGGTCGAGCGGCTGACCGGCCCGCTCGCCGGCTACGCCGAGGTCAACGCCGCGTACTACGACGACCGGCCGGTCGCGGAGTCCGTCTCGCCGCTGTTCCACGAGTGGGGTCCGCCCTCGTTCGGCCCGGGCACGCCCGCGGGTGCGGAGCCGCTGGACGTCGCGGTGGTCGGCACCGGTCCGGCCGGCATGTACGCGGCACGGGAACTGTTGCTGCACAGCCCGTCCCGGGTGACGCTGATCGACCGGATGGCTACCCCGGGCGGGCTGGTCCGCTACGGCGTCGCCCCGGACCATCCGGCCACGCGGCGGATCGCCGAGTCGTTCGCCCACATGCACGCCCACCCGAGGGTGCGGATGCGGCTGGGCGTCGAGGCTCGTCCCGACGAGCTGTCCGCGCGCCACGACGCCGTGGTCTGGGCGGTCGGCGCGTCCGCGTCCCGTGAGCTCGGTGTGCCGGGGGAGGAGCTGCCGGGCAGCGTCGACGCGGACACCGTCGTCGGCTGGTACAACGGCCGGCCGGACGTGCCCGCCGACGCGGTCGAGCCGGCGTCGCGGGTGGTGGTGGTCGGCACCGGCAACGTCGCGATCGACATCGCCCGGGTCCTCACCGCCGACCCCGACGACCTGGCCGGCACGCCGATCGCCCCGCACGCGCTGGTGGCGCTGCGGTCCGGCGCCGCACGCTCCGGTGTGCCGCGGGAGGTCGTGTTGCTCGGCCGGAGGGGCCCGGAGACGGTGGCGGCGACCGCACCGGAGCTGCGCGAGCTGCTCGGCCGGGCCGCGGTGCCGGTCGTCGTCGACGACCACGACCCGCGAATCGCTCCGTCGCTCGACGGCCCCGGTGCGGGTCTGCTGCGGGATGCGGCGCGCACGCCCGTCGACTGGTCGGCGCCGCCGGCGGGCCCGCGGGTGGTGTTCCGGTTCCACTCCGCCCCCGACCGGATCGACGGGGTCGGCCGGGTGCGGAGCGTGCGAACCGTCGGGGTCGACATCCCGGCCGGCCTGGTCGTACGGGCCGTCGGGCACCGCGGCCGGCCGGTTCCGGGGCTGCCGTTCGACGACGCCCGCGGCGTGATCCCGCACGACGCGGGCCGGGTCGCCGGCCGGCCCGGCCACTACGTCGTCGGCTGGATCAAGCGGGGGGCATCGGGTGGGATCGGTGCGAACCGGCGGTGCGCCGCGGAGACCGTCGGGTCGCTGCTCGACGACGCCGCGGCCGGGCGGCTGCCGGCGCGGCGGCGCCCGTGGTCCCGGTGGCGCACCGCCGTGCGGGGGTGACGGCGGAGGCCGGTCACCGGTCGCCTGGGGAAATCGATCCTCTGTGGACCGATGATCCGTCATGATCGACGCATCTCTCGACGAACCGGAGGAAGCGCGATGAGCGGATTCCAGACCTACCTCGACAACGCCGAGCGCCAGACCGGCACCACCCCACGCCGGTTCCTCGAACTCGCGGAGGAGTGCGGGCTGCTGGGTGCGAAGGCGGGCGAGGTCATCGCCTGGCTCAAGACCGAGCACGGACTCGGCCACGGGCACGCCGCGAACCTCGCGCAGCTCGTCACGAAGGGCGTCGACGCGACCGCCGCGAAGTACGGCGACGACGGGGTGCTCCATCTCGACGGGCTCGCGGCGCGCGGACTCGAGTGAGACCGGCGCTCCCGTCGTGCCGGGGACGGGCGCCACCGGCGCGGTGGCGCGCCGCGTCGGACGTGCGTCGTGTGCCCCCGGCAGGACTCGAACCTGCGACCTAGAGATTAGAAGGCTCTTGCTCTATCCAGCTGAGCTACGAGGGCGAGCTCCAGCGCACACGGTAGCGAACACGTGTCCCCGACCACCCGGCCGACACCGCCACGACCCCTCGGACGGCGTGCCGAACGCCATCCGTCCGGTGGAAGCCGCCACGGAAACGGGCCTCGCCTGCAACGCTGACGGACGGTGACGTCCATACTGTCGGCATGGTTCTGGGACTGCGATCCGCAATCGGGTCGGATGTGGGTCGCCGCCGGACGTCGAACCAGGACTCCGGGGCGACGACCGGCCGCCTGCTGATCGTCGCCGACGGCATGGGCGGGCACGCCCACGGCGAGATCGCGAGTGCGACGACGGTGTCGGCGTTCACCGAGATGGACGCGCGTCTGCCCGAGGATCTCTCGGACGTCGACCTCGACGCGGAGCTGAACTCGGTGCTCGCCGACGCGACCGACCGGCTCGGGCAGCGGGCGAGCGACGACCCGGAGACCCGCGGCATGGGGACGACGGTCGTCTCCCTGCTGCTGACCGGTGAGCAGCTGGCACTGGCGCACATCGGCGACTCGCGGATCTACCGGCTGCGTGCGGGCGAGCTCGACCAGCTCACCCACGACCACACCATGGTCCAGCAGCTGGTCGACCAGGGGCAGATCACGCCGGAGGAGGCGGCGCACCATCCGCGCCGCTCGGTGCTGATGCGCGCGCTGAGCACCGACCACGCCCCGGAGCCCGATCTCGACCGGATCGACATCGCCGAGGGCGACCGCTTCCTGCTGTGCTCGGACGGCGTGACGGCCGTGCTCGACGACGACGCGCTGCGGCAGGAGCTGGGCTCCGGTACCGAGCCGGAGGACGTCGTCGCCCGCCTGATCGAGCTCTCCAACGACGGCGGGGGACCGGACAACATCACCGCGATCGTCGCCGACGTCGTGGACGTCCCGGCCGATGCGCCACAGGCGCAGCACCTGCGCGTCGCCGGGGCGGCCGCGGAGATCGCCACCTCGAACTGACCGACGTCGCCGGCCGACGCGGGCCGCGCGGTGACGGTGCGCCCTCGGCTCGGTGCCGGCTCCCGCTCCGGGGTACCGGCCCGCTTGCCGCGGGGCGGCGACGCGCGCTCCGCGCGGTGCCGGGTGGCGTCCGCTCAGCGCCGGGCGACGATCCGGCGCAGCCGCACCCTGTGCGCGGCCGAGCGGTGCGCGGCCAGGGAGTCCCGGACGTCGTCGGGAAGGTCCGGCGGGTAGACCCCCGCCCGGCACAGCAGGTCGATGTCGTGCCTCCGTTCCCGCCCCGCGCCGTCCACGGCCGGAACGTCGAGGACGAAACCCAGCCGGTCGTCGGCCAGGACCGCGAAATCGGCCGACGACGCCAGCCACTCCGGATGCTCGACCGCCGACCGGTGCCGCCACGCCCCGCGGACCGCCCGGGTCAGCCCACGCTCCCGCCAGCCGAGCGACACCGGGGCAGGGACCATCAGCGACAGCAGTCCGTGCGGCGCGAGGACCCGGCGCATCTCGGCGAACAGCCCGTCCATGTCGGGTAAGAGCGGAAGCACCAGGGGGAGCGCGATCCGGTCCACCGACCGGGGCCGGACGGGGAGCGCGGTCGGCGACGCCGGCAGGTACGCGGGCGAGCCCCCGCGCGCCTCGAGGACGACACCGGACGGAGCGACCGTCGCCCGGACCCGGCTGCTCGCCCCCGGAGCACGACACCACTCCGCGGCGGTCGGGCCCGGGTCGGCACGCAACCGGTGGAGCACCGGATCGAGGACATCTCCGTCGCTGCGCATCCCGGGAGTCTCGCCGAGGTGGCGGGAGCGGCTCCGAGCCACCACCCCGGCTTCCGGCCTGCGCCACACGCCGAGCGGTCCGATCGTCACGATGACCGCCCGCACACCCACCGTGACCGATTCGCCGGGAACCGGTGCGCCCCGTGCCGACCGTTCGTCGCCCGGCAGTACACGGTGGACGGCCGGAAAAAATTTTCAGATCGCCTGCCGCACATCCGACCTCGGACGAACGACGGCGGTGTCGGCCCGCAGGAGGACCGAAGTGGACCAGCTCTTGCGGGATCCGGCCAGGTCAACCAGTATGCGGAGGAGGCCCGTGGCGACGACCGTTCGTCGCGCGACGGGGTCGGTGCCCATCGTGGGCCGGCGCGGCTGTGGAGCGTGTTCGCGCAGGTCAGCCGGTGTTTCCGACCCCGGTTTGACGGGCCCTGACAGCATGCCGTAACTTATTTCCTGTCAGCGAGTGAGCCGGACAGAACGGGCCCTGGAGCCCGGTCAACAGGCCCGCTGGCCGCCCCCCGGTAGGCCCCGGATTTTCCGGCGTGGTTATCGTGGTGGGGCCAAGGTGATCCACCTTCGGATCCGGCTTATCGGTCGGTGATGTGGTGTGGGTGTCCTTTGAGAACTCAACAGTGTGTCGAGCTATGTTTGGCGTTTTTATGCCAGATTGTTTGACGGTTCGTTGCCCGGCCCCGTCGGGTTGGCGGATCGCAGTTGTTTGTTTGTCAGGGTTTTTGTTGGAGAGTTTGATCCTGGCTCAGGACGAACGCTGGCGGCGTGCTTAACACATGCAAGTCGAGCGGTAAGGCCCTTTCGGGGGTACACGAGCGGCGAACGGGTGAGTAACACGTGGGTGACCTGCCCTCCACTCTGGGATAAGCCCGGGAAACTGGGTCTAATACCGGATAGGACCTCTGACCGCATGGTTGGGGGTGGAAAGTTTTTTCGGTGGGGGATGGGCCCGCGGCCTATCAGCTTGTTGGTGGGGTGATGGCCTACCAAGGCGGTGACGGGTAGCCGGCCTGAGAGGGCGACCGGCCACACTGGGACTGAGACACGGCCCAGACTCCTACGGGAGGCAGCAGTGGGGAATATTGCGCAATGGGCGGAAGCCTGACGCAGCGACGCCGCGTGGGGGATGACGGCCTTCGGGTTGTAAACCTCTTTCGCCAGGGACGAAGCTAACGTGACGGTACCTGGAGAAGAAGCACCGGCCAACTACGTGCCAGCAGCCGCGGTAACACGTAGGGTGCGAGCGTTGTCCGGAATTATTGGGCGTAAAGAGCTCGTAGGCGGTGTGTCGCGTCGATCGTGAAAACTTGGGGCTTAACTCTGAGCGTGCGGTCGATACGGGCATCACTTGAGTTCGGCAGGGGAGACTGGAATTCCTGGTGTAGCGGTGAAATGCGCAGATATCAGGAGGAACACCGGTGGCGAAGGCGGGTCTCTGGGCCGATACTGACGCTGAGGAGCGAAAGCATGGGGAGCGAACAGGATTAGATACCCTGGTAGTCCATGCCGTAAACGTTGGGCGCTAGGTGTGGGGACCATTCCACGGTTTCTGTGCCGCAGCTAACGCATTAAGCGCCCCGCCTGGGGAGTACGGCCGCAAGGCTAAAACTCAAAGGAATTGACGGGGGCCCGCACAAGCGGCGGAGCATGTGGATTAATTCGATGCAACGCGAAGAACCTTACCTGGGTTTGACATGCACCAGATCGCCTGAGAGATCAGGTTTCCCTTGTGGTTGGTGTGCAGGTGGTGCATGGCTGTCGTCAGCTCGTGTCGTGAGATGTTGGGTTAAGTCCCGCAACGAGCGCAACCCTTGTTCCATGTTGCCAGCACGTAATGGTGGGGACTCATGGGAGACTGCCGGGGTCAACTCGGAGGAAGGTGGGGATGACGTCAAGTCATCATGCCCCTTATGTCCAGGGCTTCACACATGCTACAATGGCTCATACAGAGGGCTGCGAGACCGTGAGGTGGAGCGAATCCCTTAAAGTGAGTCTCAGTTCGGATCGGGGTCTGCAACTCGACCCCGTGAAGTTGGAGTCGCTAGTAATCGCAGATCAGCAACGCTGCGGTGAATACGTTCCCGGGCCTTGTACACACCGCCCGTCACGTCACGAAAGTTGGTAACACCCGAAGCCGGCCGCCCAACCCCTTGTGGGAGGGAGTCGTCGAAGGTGGGACTGGCGATTGGGACGAAGTCGTAACAAGGTAGCCGTACCGGAAGGTGCGGCTGGATCACCTCCTTTCTAAGGAGTCTCACCATGTGGTGGGGCGCCACGAGGCTTTTCGAAGGTTTGTGGTTCCTTTACTGATTCGCATCCGGCAGGGCCGTTCGTGTCCTGGGGTGTGGCTGGGTGGAACATAATGGACGCCTGTTGTGGCGTGGCTTGGCACACTGTTGGGTCCTGAGAGGACACCGAGTTTTTCGGTTTCTCTGTGGCCGCGTGTTCGAGGGTTGTCCTAACGCCTCCTGTGTGGGGGTGGTGGTTGCTTCTCGGGCTTCTGTGGTTGTGGGTTGAGTGTTGCATAGTGGATGCGAGCATCTTGTTGTGGTCAAGTTGTTGAGAGCACATGGTGGATGCCTGGGCATCAGGAGCCGATGAAGGACGTGGGAGGCCGCGATAGTCCTCGGGGAGCTGTCAACCGAGCTGTGATCCGAGGGTGTCCGAATGGGGAAACCCAGCACCCGTCATGGGGTGTTACCCGTACCTGAATTCATAGGGTGCGTGGAGGGAACGTGGGGAAGTGAAACATCTCAGTACCCACAGGAAGAGAAAACAACCGTGATTCCGTGAGTAGTGGCGAGCGAAAGCGGAAGAGGCTAAACCGTGTCCGTGTCAAGCCGGCAGGTGTTGCGGGTGCGGGGTTGTGGGATGCATTGTTCACCTTCTGCCGAGGGTGGG
>NZ_JBEDNQ010000012.1:0-291248 GCF_040105385.1 Pseudonocardia nematodicida | reverse complement strand
CCCCCGACTCATGACGCTGTGAGTCGGGGGTGGGCGGGTGGGCGGGTGGCGGCACGGCTGCGGACGGTGACGAGGCGCCGCGCGGCCTCACGCCAGGACGGCGTGCACCCGGCGCCGCAACGCCGGCAGGTCCCGCACGACGATGCTGCGGCCCTCCTTCTGCACCAGGCCCTCGGCGACCAGCCGGGACAGCTCCCGGCTCATGGTGACCCGGGTCAGCCCGACCAGGAGCGCCAGCTCGTCGACGGCGGGCCGGATCGAGAGCCGGGTGGTCGTGTCGAGCGCGACCTCCCCGTAGGCCTCGACGAGCTGTCCGAGCAGCAGGATCACCCGCTCCCGGGCGGGCAGGCCCTCGATGAGGACGTGCAGCTGCATGACGCGCTGCTTGTAGGCGATCCGGCGGGTGATCTCCAGCAGCAGCTCGCGGTCCGCACCCAGCAGTGCGTCGCGGGTGATCGCGACGATCTCCGAGGGCTGGGTGGTCACGGCGCCGAGGTGCCGGGGCCGGCCGTCCAGGCAGGCCGCCTCGCCGATGCTCGAGCCCGGCTCGGCGTAGGCCAGCGAGCGCTCGGTGCCGTCGGGCCGGTGCAGGTAGATCCGGACCCGGCCGGAGACGACGAGGTGGAAGCGGGTGGACCGCTCACCCTGCCGGTAGACGTGCTCGCCGCGGGCGTAGCGCCGCGACGTGCCGAGCCCGGCCAGGAGCGCCGCGGTGCGGTCGTCGGCCGGGCCGGTCAGGAACGGCGACACGGGTGCCGCGTCGGGGACAGAGGTGGCGGCGGGGGCGGAGGCGGCCCCGCGTGCCTCCGGCCCGCTCGCCGCCCCTGCCGTCACGCGTTCCTCGCCTCCACCGCGGGCGACGCCGTCGTCGCCCGTTCGGACGCGACGGTAGCCGGGTCGGCGGAGGACCGGAACCTGCTCGGGGGCGCGACCCGCCGGGCCGCGCCCCGGGCGTCGTCGACGGACCGGAACCGGCCCCCGGACCCGCCGGGAGCGGGAGGGGATCAGGTGGTCGCGAGCTCGGCGTCCTGGGCGGCCAGGGAGCTCGCGTCGGTGTGCGGCAGGGCCAGCGTGCAGACCAGGCTGAGCAGCGAGACCCCGGCGAGCAGCAACCCGATCGCCAGGCTGCCCCAGATCGGGACGACGGCCGCCGAGATCAGCGGGACGACGCCGCCGCCGAGCACCCCGGCGAGGTTGTAGGCGATGCCGGCGCCGGTGTAGCGGAACCGGGTCGGGAAGAGCTCGGGCAGCTGCGCGCCGATCGGGCCGTAGGCGAACCCGACCACGCCGAGCACGACGCACAGCCCGAGGCCGAACGACCAGGCGGTGCCGATGTCGATGATCGGGAACGCGACGATCCCGGCGCCCACCGAGGCGATGTTGCCGAGGACGACCATCCGCCGACGGCCGATCCGGTCGGACCAGATCGCGCCGAAGATCGTCGTACACGCGAACACGGTGCCGCCGAGGATGCCCATCGCCAGCACGGTCGGCCGCGGCAGGCCCATCTGCTGGGTCCCGTAGCTGGTCAGGTAGGTGACGCCGATGTAGAAGAAGGCGAACACCGCGGTGGTGGAACCGGCGCCGAGCAGCACCGCGCGCGACCGGGTCGCGAACACCTCGGCGATCGGCAGCTTTCCGGCCCCCTTCGCCGGCTTCGACCTGGTGAAGGACGAGGTCTCCTCCAGCGCGAGCCGCACGTAGAGCCCGACGCCGACCAGCAGCACCGAGGCGATGAACGGGACCCGCCAGCCCCAGGCCACGAACGCCTCGTTGCTCATGGTCAGCGCCGTGGTCAGGAACGTCGCCGACGCCAGCGCGAACGCCACCGAGGGACCGAGCTGCGGGTAGAGCGCGTACTTCCCGCGGGCCTTGACCGGCGCGTTCTCCGCGGTGAGCAGGGTCGCGCCCGCCCACTCGCCGCCGACCGCGAGCCCCTGCAGGATCCGCAGGACCACGAGCAGGACCGGGGCCAGCACGCCGATCGTCCCGGTGGTCGGCAACAGGCCGATCGCCAGCGTCGAGAAGCCCATCAGCAGCAGCGTGGTGACCAGCGTCCCCTTGCGGCCGAGACGGTCCCCGAAGTGTCCGAAGAGGATCGAACCGAAGGGGCGTGCCACGAACGCGACACCGAACGTCGCCAGCGCCAGTGCGGTGCCCGCCGCGGCGCCGAGCTCGGGGAAGAAGACGACGTTGAACACCAGCGCGGCGGCGGTGCCGTAGATGAAGAAGTCGTAGAACTCGATCACCGTGCCGGTCATGCTCGCGAGCGCGATCCGGCGCATCGACCTCGGTGGTTTCTCCGCAGCGGCGTGGGTCACAGGACTCTCCTCGTCGAGATCGTCTCCGGCGAGCGGAGTATGCGGACCCGGACCCGGGGGATCTGTATCACCGGCTACAGGACGGCGTCGGGCGCCGGTCGATCTGTCGACCGTCCTGGGTGGCGGTGCGTCGGACAGCGCGCCGGGGCCGCGGTGGGTACGTTCGGCCCGGTGAGCCTCGCCATCGACGAACGTGCCGCCATCTGCGACGAGTTCGAGCGGTCCGGTCCGGACCGCCCGACCCTGTGCGAGGGCTGGAACGCCCGTGACCTGCTCACCCACCTGCTGGTGCGGGAGCGCCAGCCGTGGAGCGCGGCCGGGGCCGTCGTGCCGGCGCTGTCCTCGGTCACCGAGAAGGCGATGAGCTCGTACGCCTCGGAGGCGTGGCCGAACATGATCGACGACCTGCGCAAGGGCCCGCCGGCCTGGTCGCCGTTCC
Source organism: Pseudonocardia nematodicida (assembly GCF_040105385.1). Classification (NCBI taxonomy): domain Bacteria; kingdom Bacillati; phylum Actinomycetota; class Actinomycetes; order Pseudonocardiales; family Pseudonocardiaceae; genus Pseudonocardia; species Pseudonocardia nematodicida. The sequence goes on along the minus strand of NZ_JBEDNQ010000012.1, from coordinate 288,488 downwards.
GGGTCGGGAAGGTCGACGAGATCGCCAACGGCGCCGAGTTCTTCGTGCACCACGAGGACCTGCGCCGCGGCGAGCCCGGCTGGGAACCCCGCCCGTCCGACCCGGAGCGCGACGGCCGGCTCTGGACGCTGCTCTCGGCGCAGGCGCGCCTGCTGTGGCGCAAGAGCCCGGTCGGTGTGGTGCTCCGCCGCCCGGAGGGCGCGACCCAGGTCGTCGCCACCGGGTACGGCCTGGTCACGGTGGTCGGTGAGCCGTCCGAGCTGGTGCTGCACGCGTTCGGCCGGGACGCCGCCCGGGTGGAGATCGAGGGCCTGCCCGCCGACGTCGAGTCCTACCGTTCCGCGACGCTCGGGATCTGACCCGCTCCGCGGCCGGACCGAGGTGGGGGAGCGGTACCGTCCTCCCATGGAACCCGGCGCCTTGACCGCACCGGCGGGGCAGCACCCGCCGCGCCGCCCGTTCGGCGAGGTCCTCACCGCGATGGTGACCCCGTTCGACGCCGACGGTGAGCTCGATCTCGGCAAGGCCGAGGAGCTCGCCACGCACCTGGTGGACCTGGGCAACGACGGTCTCGTCGTCAACGGCACCACCGGCGAGGGCCCGACGACCTCGGACCGGGAGAAGCAGGAGCTGATCCGCGCGGTGGTCTCCGCGGTCGGGGACCGGGCGACCGTCGTCAGCGGCGCCGGGACCTACGACACCGCGCACTCGATCGAGCTGGCCCGCGCCGCCGAGACGGCCGGCGCGCACGGCCTGCTGGTGGTCACGCCGTACTACTCGCGGCCGCCGCAGGAGGGCCTGGTCGCGCACTTCACCGCGGTCGCCGACGCCACCGACCTGCCGGTGATGCTCTACGACATCCCGCCGCGCAGCGTGATCGGGATCGACGTCGAGACGTTCCAGCGCCTGGCCCAGCACAACCGGATCGTCGCGGTCAAGGACGCCCGCAACGACCTGCGCGTCGGCACCGAGGTGCTGGCCACGACGACGCTGGCGTACTACTCCGGCGACGACCCGGTGAACCTGCCCTGGCTGTCGGTCGGGGCGGTCGGCTTCGTGTCGGTGATCGGGCACGTGGTCGCCGACCGGCTGCGCGCGATGCTCGACGCCTACCACGCCGGTGAGCACCAGCGGGCCCGCGCGCTGCACTACGCGATGCTCCCGGTGATCCGGGGGATGGGGCGGGTCGGCGGGGCGGTGTTCGCCAAGACCGCGCTGCGGCTGCGCGGGATCGACGTCGGCGACACCCGGCTCCCGCTGCCGCCCGCGACCGAGCAGCAGGTCGCCGCGATCGCCGGGGACCTGGCCGTCGCCGGGGTGGCGCTGGACCCGCAGGCCCGGCCCGGACGTCCCGAACTGCGCACCGGACACGGCGCCCTCGGCGGCCGCACGGCCACGGATTTCGGTGCCGAAGTGGCCTACCACCGCACATGAGCGCAGCGAATGGCGCATCGACACCGCGCCTGAGCGAGCTCTGCGGTCGATACTGAACGTGAGCGATACACCGCGCACCGTCGCGCGGTCCCCGGGAGAGCCGGGATCGAGAACCACTCCGAACCCTGTGAGGCACGAACCCCTGTGAGCCCCCAGCGCAACGACCGCCGCAACCGTCCTGGCCGGTCCCTGAGCGCCCCACCCGAGAAGATCGACCGCCCGGAGCTGCCCGAGGGTCCACCGCCCGCGCTCGCGAAGGGCGGCCTGCGGACCTTCGCGCTCGGCGGCATCGGCGAGGTCGGCCGGAACATGACCGTGTTCGAGTACGACGGGCGGTTGCTGGTCGTCGACTGCGGCGTGCTGTTCCCGTCCGACGACTCGCCCGGCGTCGACCTGATCCTGCCCGACTTCCGGGCCATCGAGGACCGGCTCGACGACATCGACGCGATCGTGCTCACCCACGGCCACGAGGACCACATCGGTGCCGTGCCGTGGCTGCTGCGGATGCGCCCCGACCTGCCGGTCGTCGGTTCCCGGTTCACGCTGGCCCTGGTCGCGGCCAAGTGCAAGGAGCACCGCCTGACCCCGCACCTGCAGGAGGTCTCCGAGGGCGACCGCGTCTCGCACGGTGGCTGGGACTGCGAGTACTTCGCGGTCAACCACTCCATCCCGGACGCGGTCGCGGTCGCGATCCGCACGCCGGCCGGGCTGCTGCTGCACACCGGTGACATCAAGCTCGACCAGCTCCCGCTGGACGGCCGGCTGACCGACCTGGCCGGGTTCTCCCGGCTCGGCGAGGAGGGCGTCGACCTGTTCCTGGTCGACTCCACGAACGCCGAGGTCCCCGGTTTCGTCACCCCGGAGGCCGACATCGGGCCGGTCATCTCCGACCTGGTCCGCCGGTCGCCGTCGCGGATCATCCTGGCCTGCTTCGCCAGCCACGTGCACCGCGTCCAGCAGGTCCTCGACGCCGCGCACGCGCACGGCCGCAAGGTCTGCCTGACCGGCAGGTCGATGGTCCGCAACATGGGCCTGGCCGACGACCACTCGCTGCTGAGGATCCCGGACGGCCTGCTCGTCGACATCGACGAGGCGATGCGGCTGCCCGACGAGAAGCTCGTGCTCGTCTCCACCGGCTCGCAGGGCGAGCCGCTGGCGGCGCTGTCCCGGATGGCCCGCGGCGACCACCGCAGCATCACCATCCGCCCGGACGACACGATCATCCTGGCCAGCTCGCTGATCCCGGGCAACGAGACCGCGGTCTTCGCGGTGATCAACGGCCTGACCCGGCTCGGCGCCACCGTGGTCCACCAGGGCAACGCCAAGGTGCACGTCTCCGGGCACGCCCCGGCCGGTGAGCTGCTGTTCCTCTACAACGCGGTGCGGCCGTCCAACGTCATGCCGGTGCACGGCGAGTGGCGGCACCTGCGCGCCAACGCCGCGCTCGCGCGCAAGACCGGCGTGCCCGAGGAGTCGGTGGTCATCGCCGAGAACGGCGTGGTCGTCGACCTGGTCGACGGCCGGGCCGCGATCACCGGGCGGGTCGAGGTCGGTCAGGTGTACGTCGACGGCCTGTCGGTCGGCGACGTCGGCGAGACCACCCTCGGTGACCGCATCGCGCTCGGCGAGGGCGGCTTCATCGCGATCAACGTGGCGATCGACCACAAGACGGGGCGGGCGCTGTCCCGGCCGACGCTGTCCGGGCGCGGCTTCTCCGACGACCCCAAGGCGCTCGACGCGGCGCAGTCGCTGGTCGAGGACGAGCTGTCCCGGCTGGAGAACGAGGGCGTGTCCGATCCGCACCGCATCGCCCAGGGTGTGCGACGGGTCGTCGGGCGCTGGGTGTCGGAGACCTACCGGCGCCGCCCGATGATCGTCCCGACGGTCATCGCCGTCTGATCCCACGGCGCCGGTCGCCCGGGTGCGGCGCCCGGCGCCCGGCGCGGCCGGCCACGAGCGGCACCGTCCGGTGCAGTGGCCGGGACGCCGGCCGGACCGGAGCCGGTGATCACCTTTCCGGTGCCGAACGGTGCCAGGGCCGGCACCGATCGGCACCGATGTGGCGATCATGACGGGCGGGCCGGCGACCAGGACCGGCGACGGACCTCGGTGATCACCCTCCGGGTGCCGAATGGTGCCAGGGCCGGCACCGATCGGTACCGACGTAGCGATCATGGTGGGCGGGCCGGGCCGCCACAGGGGGAGCGGGTACCGCTCCCCGGGCAGGAGCGGCCGGTGGCCGCGTGTGGCGTCGCCCGCGCCGCGTCGCTGACCGGTTCGATCTTGATCTCGGGCTACCGTGTGTGACATGGCGGGACGCACGGGCACGGGTAGGACCACCACGAGAGCGGCCACGGGCCGCGGCTCGGGGCGGTCCGGGTCGCGCGCGTCGTCGTCCCGCAAGCGACCCGCCGCCCGCCGGCCCTCGAAGCGCCAGGGCCCGGACCTGATCGACCGCGGGATCGACGCCGTCGGCCGCGGGGTCGCGAAGACGTTCCGGGCCTCCGGGCGCGCCGTCGGCCGGACCCGCGACATCGACCCCGCGCACCGCCGCGACGGGCTCGGCTTCGGCATGCTGGTGCTCGCCGTGATCGCCGCGGCCGGGCTGTGGTGGCAGGCCGGCGGCTCGGTCGGCTTCTACTTCACCTCCGCCATCCAGGCGGTGATGGGCGTCGCCGGGCTGTTGCTGCCGGTGATCCTGCTGGGGATCGGCGTCGTGCTCGTCACGACGCCGGCGCACCCGGAGGCCCGGCCGCGGATCGTGGCCGGGGCGCTGCTGCTCGCGCTCGGCGTGCTCGGCCTGGTGCACCTGGCCCGGGGCGGCCCCACCGAGCCGGAGGCCTGGCAGGGCGCCGGCGGGGCGATCGGCTACCTCGCCGGGACCCCGCTCGAGGCCGGGCTGACGGTGTGGACCGCGGTGCCGGTCCTCGTCCTGCTGACGCTGTACTCGGTGCTGCTGGTCACCGGCATCCCGGTCCGCGAGCTGCCGGACCGGTTCCGCCGGCTCACCGGTCAGCTGCCACCGGAGGACGACGAGGACGCCGAGGAGGACAAGCCCCGGACGGTCGCCGACGCGGTCGCCGAGAAGGAGGCCGCCGAGAACGGCGAGGAGGCCCCGAAACGCCGCCGGCCCTCCCGTCGTCGTCAGCAGTCGTCCGAGGCCGACGCGTTCCGGGTCGAGGAGGGCGAGCACGCGCCCGCCCCGGTGGACCCGTCCGTCGAAGGGGTCCCCGCCGCGCCGCCCGCGGCCGCCGCGGCGCCGCCGAAGAAGTTGCCGCGCAAGCCGGTCGTCGAGACCCCTCCCGCGGAGGAGGCGCCGCCCGCGCCGAGCGAGGGCGAGCAGCTCTCGATGGCGATCCGGGAGCCGGTCGGCGAGTCCGAGTACGTCCTGCCCCCGGCCGACACCCTCGAGTCCGGGCCACCGCCGAAGTCCCGCAGCTCCGCGAACGACGCGATGATCGAGGCGATCACCGGCGTCCTCGACCAGTTCAACATCGACGCCCAGGTCACCGGCTTCACCCGCGGCCCCACCGTCACCCGCTACGAGATCGAGCTCGGCCCCGCGGTGAAGGTCGAGAAGATCACCCAGCTGCAGCGCAACCTGGCCTACGCCGTCGCCAACGACAACGTCCGGCTGCTCGCCCCGATCCCGGGCAAGTCCGCGGTCGGCATCGAGGTGCCCAACACCGACCGGGAGATGGTCCGGCTCGGCGACGTGCTGCGGTCCAACAGCGCGCGCACCGAACAGCACCCGATGGGCATCGGGCTGGGCAAGGACATCGAGGGCCACTACCTGGTGGCGAACCTGGCGAAGATGCCGCACCTGCTGGTCGCGGGCTCCACCGGTTCCGGTAAGTCCAGCTTCGTCAACTCGATGCTGGTCTCGCTGCTGACCCGGGCCACCCCGGACGAGGTCCGGATGATCCTGATCGACCCGAAGATGGTCGAGCTGACCCCGTACGAGGGCATCCCGCACCTGATCACGCCCATCATCACCCAGCCGAAGAAGGCCGCCGCGGCGCTGGCCTGGCTGGTCGAGGAGATGGAGCAGCGCTACCAGGACATGCAGGCCAACCGGGTCCGGCACGTCGACGACTTCAACCGCAAGGTCCGCTCCGGCGAGATCACCGCGCCGCCCGGCTCCGAGCGGGTGTACCGGCCCTACCCGTACATCATGTGCATCGTCGACGAGCTCGCCGACCTCATGATGACCGCCCCGCGTGACGTCGAGGACGCGATCGTCCGGATCACCCAGAAGGCCCGTGCGGCCGGGATCCACCTGATCCTGGCGACCCAGCGGCCGTCGGTGGACGTCGTCACCGGTCTGATCAAGACGAACGTCCCGTCCAGACTGGCGTTCGCGACGTCGTCGCTGACCGACAGCCGCGTCATCCTCGACCAGCCCGGCGCCGAGAAGCTGATCGGCATGGGCGACTCGCTGTACCTGCCGATGGGCGCGGGCAAGCCGGTCCGGATGCAGGGCGCGTTCGTCGACGACGACGAGATCTCCAAGGTCGTCGCGTTCACCAAGGAGCAGGCCGAGCCCAGCTACACCGAGGGCGTCACCGCGCAGAAGGCCGGCGAGGCGAAGGAGATCGACGCCGACATCGGCGACGACCTCGACCTGCTGCTGCAGGCCGCCGAGCTGATCGTGACCTCGCAGTTCGGGTCGACGTCGATGCTGCAGCGCAAGCTCCGCGTCGGGTTCGCGAAGGCGGGCCGGCTGATGGACCTGCTGGAGACCCGGCACATCGTCGGGCCCTCGGAGGGATCGAAGGCGCGCGACGTCCTGGTGAAGCCGGACGAGCTGGAGGGCGCGCTGCACCTGATCCGCGGCGGGGGCACCGCCGACGGGCGCGAGGTCGACGACGACGGCGACGGGTGACCCTCCGTAGCGGGGTCCGGCGGTCCTCACTCGAAAGCGTGTGACTGACGCCTAGTGTGACCGTCGTCGGTCTGCGTGGGCTCAACGCGATCGTCATCGCCGTGGCACAGTGATCCACGGGCGACCGCACGGTGGCCTGCCGCGCCCACGAGGAGGACCCCCCGGTGTTCTGGAGGAAGAAGGACCGTCGTCGTCCGGCCCGGCATGCGGACCGGCACGCCCTGGTCCCGATTCCGCTGACCGGCGGAGTGCTCTCCGGGCAGGTCCGCGACGACCGCGGCGACGCGCTCCCGGACGCCCAGGTCTCGGTGTTCGACTCCGGGGACCGGCGTGCCGTGCATCTCGCGACCGACCCCTTCGGCCGGTTCACCGCCTCGCTGAGCCCGGGGCGCTACCGGGTGCGGGCCGAGGCCGGCGGCTACCAGCAGGTGTCCGACTCGGTCGAGGTCGCCTGGGGCTCCCACTCCGACATGGGCATGCTCGTGCTCGGCGAGGACCCGGCCTCCCACCCGCCCGCGCCGGGCCTGTTCGTGATCGACTCCGACCACTCCTCGGTGCGCTTCGTCGCACGCCACATCGGACTGTCCAAGGTGTATGGACGGTTCAACCGGTTCCACGGCCGGATCCGGATCGCGGAGCCCTTCGAGGAGTCCTCGGTGGACGTCGTGATCGACGCCGCGAGCGTCGACACCAACGTCGAGGCCCGGGACACCCACCTGCGTTCCGCCGACTTCCTCGACGTCGAGCGCTACCCGGAGCTGCGGTTCTCCAGCGTCCGCTTCGTCCAGCACGGCGGGAACCGGTGGACCGTCGACGGGGACCTCTCCCTGCACGGCCTGACCAGCGACGTCTCGCTGGACACCACGTTCCTCGGAGCCGCGGAGTGGAACGGCGACCGGATCGGCGCCGTCGCGACCACCCTGCTGCACCGCGAGCACTACACGCTGAACTGGCAGCAGACGATCGCCAAGGGACTCCCCGTCGTCGGCTCGACGATCGAGATCCAGCTCGACGTGCAGGCGATCCGGCAGGGGTAGGGCGCCTCCGGCACTCACGAGCACGTAGTGCCGAAGTCGTGCTGGCGCCAGGCCTCGTAGACCGCGACCGCGGCGGCGTTCGCGAGGTTCAGCGACCGGTTCGACGGGCGCATCGGTAGCCGGACCCGGCCGGTCACCCAGGGGGCGTGCGCCACCTCGGCGGGCAGCCCGGTCGACTCCCGGCCGAACAGGAGTACGTCGCCGGCCCGGTAGGCGACGTCGGTGTGCCGCGCGGTCCCGTCCGGGGTGAAGGCGTACACCCGGGCATCCCGCTCCGTCACCCAGGACGCGAAGGCCGCCCCCGACTCGTGCACCACGACCTCGGCGAGGTCCCGGTAGTCCAGCCCGGCCCGGCGCACCGCGCGCTCGCCGAGCGAGAACCCGAGCGGGCGCACCAGGTGCAGCTCCACCCCGGTGTTGGCCGCCAGCCGGATCGCGTTGCCGGTGTTCGGCGGGATCTCCGGGGTGTGCAGGACGAGGCGGAACACGACCGCGAGTATCGCCGCGCGCACGGCGGGGGCCCGTCCGGCCCGCCGGCCGGTGACCGTTCGGCGATCGGCCGACGGGCGTGTCGATAGTCCGGGCGGGCGGTCCGGCCCGGCACGTCGGGCGCCCATCGGCGTCAGGTGGACCGCCGCCCGGGCCGGTCGGGTGGGCCATTCGATGAAGTAACGCTGAGGCACATGATCCAGTTCAGGTTTATGCTCCCCTGAACGGCCGAATTCCAATTCTCGAACGGCCTATGCGGCATGGTCCGAATAGTTCCGATCTTCATGAGATCGACGGTCGCCACTGATCCTCTTCTGTGTTCGCAGCGCAGGACGGATCGGTTCACCGTGTGACAGAGTGCTTTTCAGACAGTGGGCAACGGCGTTCGCTCGCGCGGACTCCGCGGCGGTCGCAGGGGAGGAGACCCGACGAGATGAGCAACGCCTCCAAGATCGGAATGGCCGTCCTGGGCGGCTATGTCCTGGGGAGAACCAAGAAAGCAAAACTCGCGATCATGCTCGGGGGGGCACTGGCGGGACGGAAGCTCAATCTGAGTCCCGGCGGGCTGCTCGCGCAGGGGTCCAAGGTCGTGGCCGGCTCGCCCGAGCTGTCCCGGCTGTCGGACGCGGTACGCGGGCGGCTGCTGGACGCGGGCAGGCAGGCCGCGGTCGCGGCGGCGAGCAACCGGCTGGAGTCGCTGACCGACTCACTGGTGCACCGGGTGGAGAACATCGGCAAACCGGTCGAGCAGGTCGCCGGCGCCGCCGGGGACGCCGCCGGTGCCGGGGTGGAGAAGGCGGGGGACACCGCGGGCGCGGTGGTCGAGGGCGCCGGCGGAGCGGCCGGGAAGGCCACCGACACCGCGGCCGGTGCCACCGAGGCGGTGGGCGAGGCCGCGGGAGACGCGGCCGGACCGGCCGGTGGTGCGGTGCGCGGTGCGACCCGCGGCGCCGGGTCGGCCGTCCGCGGTGCCGGGAAGGCCACCTCCGGAGCGACCGGCAAGGTACGCCGGTCGCGGTCGAAGGACGCGGCGGAGTACGAGGCGGACGAGGCCGCGGAGACGGAGGAGACCACCGCCGAGTCGGCCGAGGAGCAGGCACCGCGTCGTCGTCGTACGGCCGCGAGCTCGTCGGGCGGGTCCGGTTCGAGCCGCTCCTCCCGGGCGACGAAGAGCTCGGGCAGCGGGTCCCGCAGCTCGGGCGGGTCGCGCAGTGGCAGCGGATCGCGCAGCTCCACGACGTCGTCCCGCTCGTCCGGCACCTCGCGGCGCAGCGCGGCCTCGGAGTCCTCGGAGTCCTCGGGCTCGTCGTCGTCGGGCTCGTCGTCGAACGGCACCGGTGACTCGGCCGCCGCCCGGCGGAGCACCCGCTCGGGTGCGAGCACGCGCAGCAGCGCGTCGAAGTCGACCAACGGGTCCTCGGGCACCGCCCGCTCGAACCGGTCCACCGGTTCCGGACGCCGCTCGTCGAGCAGCGGGTCGGGAGCGCGCAGCGATGGCTGAGGGGGAGCAGGACAGCGGTTCCGGAGGCGGATCGTCGCTGCTCGACCAGCTCCCCACCGACCAGCTGATGCAGGCCGGGCAGCGTCTGCTGAAGACGGCGGCCGACCGGGCCGTCGAGGCGGCACTGTCCCAGGTGGAGGGGCTGGCCGACCGACTCACCGGCGTCGCCGAGAACGGCGGCGTCGGACTACAGGCCGCCCTCAACGGGGGACGCGAAGCGGCGGAAGGAGGCAGTCCGGTGACGGGAGCGCTGAAGGGTGGCCTGTCGGCCGTCAAGGACAAGGTGATGGGGGCTGTCGGCCTCGGCGGCGGCGACTCCGAGGAGGGTTCCGGCGACGGCGGCGGTTCCGGCGGCGGTGCGGGCGGCGGGGGCCGCGGCAAGTTCAAGTTCATGAACATCGTCGAGGAGGTCGACGTCGGCGTCCCGATCCGGGTCGCCTACGACCAGTGGACGCAGTTCGCGGACTTTCCGACCTTCATGAAGAAAGTGTCGTCCGTCGAGCAGGAATCGGACGAGAAGACGGAATGGCGCGCCCAGGTCTTCTGGTCGAAACGCACCTGGACGGCGACGATCCTGGAACAGATTCCGGACACCCACATCGTCTGGCGCTCATCGGGTGCGAAGGGGTACGTCAACGGGATCGTCTCGTTCCACGAGCTCGCGCCGAATCTGACCAGGGTGCTGCTGGTGCTCGAGTACTACCCGATCGGGCTGTTCGAGAAGACCGGCAACCTCTGGCGTGCCGTCGGCCGGCGGGCGCGGCTGGAGTTCAAGCACTACCGCCGGCACGTGATGGTCCAGACGCTGCTGGAGCAGGACGAGCTCGAGGGCTGGCGCGGGGAGATCCGCGACAGCGAGGTCGTCAAGACCCACGAGGAGGCGATGGAGGAGGAGCGTCGCGCCGCGGAGGGCGAGGACGGCGACTACGACTCCGACGCCGAGTACGAGGAGTACGACGAGGACGTCGCCGACGAGGACGAGGACGCCGACGAGGACGACCTCGACGAGGCCGACGAGGACGAGATCGACGACGAGTACGACGACTACGACGAGGCCGACGACATCGAGGACGTCGATGACGAGGCCGACGACGAGATCGACGACTCCGAGGACGAGGACTACGACGTCGACGCCGAGGAGGAGGACTACGACGACGAACCGGACGCCGAGTACGACGACGAGCCCGCCGACGAGTCCGTCGACGACGAGGCCGACGACGTCGAGGAGGAGCCGGACGAGCGCCCCGCGCGACGGGGATCGAGGCGACGGGCCCGGGCGGGATCGAGTGCCTGACCGGACCGCGACCGAAGCCGACGGGGGAGGTACCCGGTGACAGTCAGCCAGCGCCAGGGCGGGAGCAGGGTCGATCGGGCACCGCTGGGCGACCTCGCCCAGGTGATCGATCTGATCCTGGACAAAGGCCTCGTCATCGACGTCTTCGTGAAGGTCTCGCTGGTCGGGATCGAGCTCGTGACGATCGACGCCCGCATCGTCGTCGCCAGCGTCGACACCTACCTGCGGTTCGCCGAGGCCACCAACCGGCTCGACCTGCACCAGAAGGGCGGCAAGGACCTCGGGCAGGTGGTCAGCGGCATGACCGAGGGCGCCACGCACGGCGGGTCGAAGGGGGCGACCAAAGGAGTGATCGAGGCCGGCAAGGAGAAGTACGACGACTTCAAGTCCGAACGCCGGCAGAAGCAGGGACGGGACAAGTGAGCGGGCAGAACGGCAGTGCGGTCTACGTCTACGCCGTCGTCGCGGCCGACACCGATCTGCCGGAGGGGCTCGACCCGGTCGGTGACGGTGCCGAGCTCGTCGTGATCGACCACGGCGAGCTCGGGGCGGTCGTCAGCGACATCGGCCTGGACCGGCCGCTCGGCAAGCGGGACGACCTGCTCCGCCACGAGCGCGTCGTGAACACCCTCGCCCGCGAGACCACCGTGCTGCCCATGCAGTTCGGCGGTGTCGTGTCCGACGACCAGGCCGTCGTCGACGAGCTGCTCGGCGAGAACCACGACTACTTCGCGTGGGCGCTGCGGCAGCTCGAGGGGTGCCGGCAGTTCGTGGTGCAGGGCCGTTACGACGCCGACGAGCTGGTCGGCCAGATCGTGGCGGACGATCCCCGGTTGTCCGAGCTGAGCGAGTCGATCCGTGGCGCCGATCCGGACGCCACCTACTACGAGCGGATCCGGCTGGGCGAGGCGATCTCGGGGCAGGTGGAGCGGATCCGGGGCGACGACGCGGTGCACGCCCGCCGCGCGCTGGAACCGTTCGCGGTGGCCGTCGCGACCAAGGACGTGGTGGAGGAGGACGGCGCGGTCAACGTGTCCGTGCTCGTGCACCGGGACCGGGTGAGCGACTTCGAGCAGGCCGTGGACGCGCTGGGGGACGAGTGGGCGGACCGGGTGAACCTGCGCCTGATCGGTCCGGTCGCGCCGTACGACTTCCTGCCCGAGCCCGTCGACCCCGAGTCCGTCGAGACCGGAGCGGAGGGCTGAACGGATGGGGCTGATCACCGGGCTGCTGGGCCTGCCGCTGGCGCCCGTGCGGGGCGTCGTCTGGGTGGGCGAGCAGCTGAGGGACCAGGCGCACGCGCGCCTGTACGACCCGGCGGCCGTCCGACGCCAGATCGACGAGGTGGAGCGCGCCTACACGCGCGGCGAGATCACCGAGGCCGAGCGCGACGAGCAGCAGGAGATCCTGCTGGAACGGCTGGTCGAGGGTCCGGGGGCCGGCGGCGGTGGCTGAACCGGCCGAGCCGTCGGACAGCGGCCGGTCGTCCGGCGACCGGCCACGGCGCCGCCGGGCCGGAGAGCGGCGTGACCGCGGTACGGACGATCCGCCGCGTCGCCGGGACCGTGACTCCCGCCCGTCGGACCCGGACCACGGAGACGACCGCGCGGAGAGTCCGCGACGGCGCCGGCGCGATCCGGAGCAGGCCGGCGAGCGTCCGCGCCGGACCCGCGCTGCGGGCGAGGGCCGTCCGGCGCGTTCCGCGGATGCGCCGCGTCGCCGGGCCCGGCCGGCGGGGGACACCGACGACGAGGCACCCACCCGCCGGCGCCGGACGACCGGTGACGCCGACGCCGAGGCACCGGTCCGCCGGCGCCGGGCACGGACGGGGGAGTCCGAGGACGGGGCACCCGTGCGCCGTCGCCGGGCGCGGCCGGCGGGGGAGTCCGAGGACGGGGCGCCCGCCCGCCGGCGCCCGGCGCGACCGGCGGGAGGTGCCGAGGACGAGGCGCCGGCCCGCCGGGCACGGCCCGCGGGGGACGCCGACGACGGGCCCGCCCGCCGGCGCCGGGACGCGGGCCGGGCGGGGTCGGCGCCGTCGCGGCGCCGGCGCGAGGAGCCGGACCAGGGCGCCTCGCGCGGGACCCGGCGGCCGGGCCGGGAGGACGGTCCCGGACGCCGTCGGCGGCCGCGCCGGGAGGACTCGGCGGCGGACGAGCGCGCGGCACCGGCCGAGGAGCCGGAGGAGGTCGAGGAGCGGGACGACGTCGTGGACGGCGAGGTGGACGAGGAGCTCGCGGACACGGATGACGGAGCGGAGGCGGACGAGGACGCGGACGTGCCGGAGGACGTCGACGAGGTCGACGACACCGATGAACCCGAGGACCTGGACGAACCCGAGGACCTGGACGAGCCCGAGAACGTGGACGAGCCCGAGGACGACGATCAGATCGACGATGTCGACGAGCCGGAGGACGACGAGGAGCACGACGGGATCGACGAGTCCGAGGCCGAGGCCGACGGCGAATCCGAGGACGTCCGCGAGACCGACGATCAGGCAGGGGCCGACGACGAGGACCCGCCCGACGACGAGCCCGTCGACGGTCCCGCGGACGCAGACGAGCCGGAGGACGAGCGCCCCGCGGCGGGCGACCGTGGCGGCCCGGAGCGGAACGGGCAGGCCGACGAGCCGCCCCGCCGCAGGCTGGGCGCCCGCGTCGTCGCACGGTCGGCGGTCGAGCAGGTCGTGGAGATGACCGGCAAGTCGCCGGAGGGCGTCACCTTCGTGACCCGTCAGGACGACGGCTGGCTGGTCGGGGTCGAGGTCGTCGAGACCGAGCGGATCCCGGACTCCTCCGACGTCCTCGCCGTCTACGAGGCGGAGCTGGACACCGACGCCGAGCTCCTCTCCTACCGCCGGGTGCGCCGCTACCCGCGCGGCCGGGGGGACGACTGACCGCGCGCGACGCACGAGCACGACGGCCGGGGAACCGGCCGGCACCGACGAGCAGGACGGAAGTGAACCGATGAGCGAGACCGTCCGCTGGGGCAGCCCCGGGTCGGCCCCGCAGCGCTCCGGCCGCCAGGAACAGCAGTCCGGCACCGACCTCGCCGACATTCTCGAGCGGGTGCTGGACAAGGGGATCGTCATCGCCGGTGACATCCAGATCAACCTGCTCGACATCGAGCTGCTGACCATCAAGATCCGTCTGGTGGTCGCGTCGGTCGACCGGGCGAAGGAGATGGGCATCGACTGGTGGGAGCGTGATCCGACGCTCTCGGCCGGTCATCGCGACCTGGAGGACGAGAACGCCCGGCTGCGGGAACGCCTGGAGCGGCTGGAGCGCGGCGCGCTGCCGGCCGACGGGGACGGCGCCGGAGCCGGGGACGAACCGGACGACCAGGTCTCGGACCCGGTCGGGGCTTCGATCGACGACGCCGCCGCGCAGGCGGACGACCTCGATGACCTCGACGACTCCGACGACTCCGACGACCTCGACGAGGAGATCGCCGACGAGGAGGAGATCGACGACGGGGCCGACGACGTCGACGAGGTCATCGACGAGGAAGCCGACGACGCCGCCGAGGAGGGAACCCCACCCGACGAGCCCGACCCCGAGGCCACCGGGCCCGACGGCCCGGGTGACGAGGACACCGTCGCGCGCCCCCGCGCTCGTCGCACCGCTCGCGGCAGGCAGGAAGGGGGCGGCACCCCGCGGTCCGGGGAACGGACCCGTGCCGCCCCGGCCCGCCGCCGCTCCGGCGGCAACGGGCCCCGATCCCGCCGTCAGGAGGGCTGATCACATGCCCGACACGACCACCGTCACGACCACCTACGTCTATGCCGTCGGCGAGGACCCGCCGCCCGACGTGCCCGACGACCTCACCGGCGTCGCCGGTGGGTCGGTCCGCCTCGTCCGCGAGGCGGGGCTCTGGGCCGCCGTCGGCGGCGTGCCGGAGGACGACTTCGCCGAGGACGCGATCGCCACGCGGCTGGAGGACCTGTCCTGGCTGGCCGCCACCGCGCGTGCCCACCACCACGTCGTCGACGAGATGGGGCGCCGCGCCGTCGTCGCGCCCCTGGCGCTGGCGACGGTCTACCGCGGCGACGGGCGGGTGCGGCAGACCCTCGCCGAGCGGGCCGCCGACTTCGTGGAACTGCTCGGGCGGTTCCGGGGGCGTGCCGAGTGGGGGGTGAAGGTCTGGGCCGCGGAGCGCGCACCGGAGAAGCCGCCCGCTCGGGCCGCCTCGGGCACCGAGTACCTGCGCCGGCGACGGTCCGCGCTGGACCGGACGTCCCGGGACGAGAGCGCCGACCACGCCGGTGCCGAGGAACTGCACCGCGCCGCCGCGGGTGTGGCGGTCGCCGCCCGACGGCACCGGCTGCACGCCCCGGCGCTCACCGGGCGTCCGGAACGCATGGTGCTGAACGGCGCCTATCTGGTCGAGGACGCCGACCGGGACCGGTGGCGGGCCGCGCTCGCCGAGGCGTCCGGCGACGACCGGCTCTCGGTCGAGATCACCGGCCCGTGGGTGCCGTACTCGTTCGTCTCGCCCGACCCACCGGCCGGGGAGGTCACGTGAGCGAGGTGCGGGAGACCGACCGCGGTGCGGACCCGTTGCCCGCGCTCGCCCAGCGGGAGATCGCGCTGGTCGACCTGCTCGACCGGTTGCTGGCCGGGGGCGTCGTGCTGGTCGGCGACGTGACCGTGTCGCTGGCCGGGGTCGACCTGATCCGGATCTCGCTGCGCGCGCTGATCACCTCGATCTCGCCGGTGGAGCCGGCGAGCGGCCGGGTCACGCTGCCCGGACAGGACGAGGGGGCGTCGTGATCGAGGACGCCGATCGGGGGACGGGCGCCGACTTCGGCGGCCTGAACAGGGACGCGGGCCGCGTCGAGATCGACAAGGACGCGGTGCGGCGGGACCTGATGAAGCTGGTCCTCACGATCGTCGAGCTGCTCCGCCAGCTGATGGAACGGCAGGTGCTGCGCCGGGTCGACCAGGGTGACCTCGACGACGACCAGGTCGAGGACCTCGGCACGGCACTGATGCAGCTGGAGGAGGCGATGGACGAGCTCACCGAGCAGTTCGGCCTGACCCCCGACGACCTGAACCTCGAGCTCGGCCCGCTCGGCCCGTTGCTCCCGCGGCACCGTCCATGACCGGGACGTCGTCGCCGAGCACCGCGCGCACCAGCCGGGCCTGCGCGGCGAACTCCCGTACCCGCGAGCGCAGCACCCGCTCGCCGGAGTCGGTGAGCTGGTACACCCGCCGTCCGGACCGGCGCACCAGCCGGTTGCGCTCCAGCCGGTGCAGGGCCGGGTACAGCGAGCCGGTGGAGATGACCTGCCGCCCGGCGCGGTCGTTGACCGCGTGCATCACCGCGGCGCCGTCCCCCGGCTCGTCCCGCACGGCCCCGAGCAACAGCAGGTCCAGCATCGACCGGTCGCGTACACGCATGGCGGGCGCCTCCTCCCTCGTCGGGGGCGTCCGGCGGGAGTACCCGCGACGGGGTGTCCCGTACCGGGGCCGTGCCGGAACGACTCCCGCCGAGATACGTCCCAGCGGGCCACAGAGATCGACACAGCCCGCTGAGACGTATCTCGGCGGGGATTCGCGGCCGGGACGCGCCGCGAGGGCGTGCGGCGGGCACCGGATCCGCCACGACCGGGAGGAGCGACGATGACCACAGCCACCGCACCCGACGACCACGCCCACCGCCGCAGCCGTCCCACCGCATCGGCCCGGTCCCGGCGTGACGCCTCCGAGGCCCCGGCCCCGCGGAACTCCGGCGACCGGCCCTCGGGAGGCGCCGCGGGTGCTCCGGCCACGCAGGGCGACGCAGGCGAGCCACTCGACCGGCTGAAGGCCGCGGGCGAGCGGGTTCTGGTCGCGCTGGTGAACAAGATGGCCGAGCTCGCGCTGGAGAAGGTCGACGACCTCGCCTCCTCGCTGGAGGAGGTCGCGGCCAACGGCGGGGTCGGGCTCAGCGCCGCCCTGGGCGCGGGCAAGGCGATGGCCGCCGGGAAGAGCCCGCTGTGGGGGGCGCTCAAGGGCGGCTTCTCGGCCCTGGGTGACCTGGCGAAGGCCCTGGTCGTCGTGGTGCTGGCGCTCTCGCCGGTGCTGCTGGTCGTGGCCCTGGTGGTGCTGGTCGTGGCGCTGCTGGTCTGGGCGATCATCGCCGCGATCCGGGCGGCGACCGACTGACCGGGTTGTCGGGCGGTCAGCCCGGACGCTCGGCCAGCCAGCCACCGGCCGTCGTCCCGGCGAGGTCGCGGAAGTCCCGGGCCAGATGCTGCTGGTCGGCGTAGCCGCACAGCGCAGCGACCTCGGCGATCGAGGCCCGGCGCGGGGAGCGCAGCACCGCACAGGCCCGCTCGAACCGGATCACCCGTGCCGCGCCCTTGGTGGACAGCCCGGTCTCCCGGCGCATCCGCTCGCCCAGGTGCCGGGCCGACCAGCCGACGTCGCCGGCCAGCTCGGCGACCCGCACGGTGCCGCCGGTGCGCACCAGCTCGTCCCACGCCCGGCCCACCTCCGGCGGCGGTGCGCCGTCCGGTTCCCGGGCGGCCGCGGCCCGGCACAGCTCGGCGTCGAGCAGCGCGCACCGCTCCCGCCAGGTCGGCGCGGCGTGCAGCCGGTCGAGCAGCGTCCCGACCCCGGGCAGCAGCTCACCGAGGTCGACGACGTCGCCGGCAAGCTCGGCGGCAGGCGCACCGAACAGCGCCCGGGCGCCCCGCCAGGTCAGTGCCAGCTGCATCCCGGCCTGCGCCGCGCCGGTGGTGAGCACGGCCGGGGCGTCGTGCAGGCCGGCCGCGGATGCCACGAACCTGCCGGACCCGCGGGCCGGGTCCGGCTTGCGGACCAGCTCGACGTCGCCGTCCAGGCACAGCACGACGGTCAGGTGTCCGCTCGACACGCCCTGGTGCGTGCCCGGGGTGGTCGCCGGCGTCCGCCAGCACCAGATCTCGCTGACCAGCGGGCGCAGGGCGGCCGACGGTCGCCACCGCCAGGCTCCGAATCCCGCCATCGGCCCAGGGTAGGGAGCTACAGCGTGAGCAGCATCCGGACGTTGCCCAGGGTGTTCGGCTTGACGTGCGCGAGGTCGAGGAACTCGGCCACCCCGGCGTCGTAGGACCGCAGCATCGCCGCGAACACCTCGGACGAGACCGGGGTGCCGTCGATCTCGGCGAACCCGTGCCGGGCGAAGAACTGCTTCTCGAAGGTCAGCACGAACAGCCGGGACAGCCCGAGCTCGCGGGCGCCGTCGATCAGCGCGCCGACGATCCGGTGGCCCACCCCCCGGCCGAGGACGGAGGGGGACACCGCGACCGTGCGGATCTCGCCGAGGTCCTCCCAGAGCACGTGCAGCGCACCGCAGCCGACGACCCGCCCGTCGAGCTCGGCGACGAGGAACTCGGGGACCGCCTCGTAGAGGGTGACCGTCTCCTTGGCGAGCAGCACCCGGCCCGCGTACTCGTCGACCAGCTCGCGGATCACCCGGACGTCGGGGGTGCGGGCCCGGCGGACGCGCACCTCGGACGCCGCCTGCGTGTCATGGGCGAGATCGGCCACGACGGGCGAGCTTAGACGGCCGCGCCGGTCGGCCGGTGCACGCCGTCTACCCTGGGAGCGTGTCATCCCCCGACGGAGCCCCCAGGCGGGCCGCGCTGCTCACGCTGGGTTGCGCGCGCAACGAGGTCGACTCCGAGGAGCTCGCCGGCCGGCTGGCCGGGTCGGGCTGGGAGCTCGTCGACGCCGAGGACGGCGCGCCGGACGTGATCGTCGTCAACACCTGCGGGTTCGTCGAGCAGGCGAAGAAGGACTCGATCGACACCGTCCTGGCGGCCTCGGACGTCGCGCGCCCGGCCGGCGCGAAGGTCGTCGCGGTCGGCTGCCTCGCCGAGCGCTACGGCGCCGAGCTCGCCGCCGACCTGCCCGAGGCCGACGCGGTGCTCGGTTTCGACGCCTACCCCGAACTCGCCGAACGCCTCGGCGACGTCCTCGGCGGGCACGCGCCCGCCCCGCACACCCCCACCGACCGGCGGCTGCTGCTGCCGATCTCCCCGGTCGAGCGGCCCGCCGCCACCGCGGACGTGTCGGTGCCCGGCCACGACTGGGTGCCGGACCTGGCGGGCATCGCCCGCACCCGGCTCGCGAAGGGCCCGGTCGCGTCGCTGAAGCTGGCCTCGGGCTGCGACCGGCGCTGCGCGTTCTGCGCGATCCCGTCGTTCCGCGGCAGCTTCGTGTCCCGCCCGCCCGCCGACGTGCTCGGTGAGGCCGCCTGGCTGGTCACCGACGGGGTGCGCGAGCTGGTGCTGGTCAGCGAGAACTCGACGTCGTACGGCAAGGACCTGCCCGGTGGGACCCGCGCGCTGGTCGACCTGCTGCCCCGGCTCGGCGCGATCGACGGCGTCTCCCGGGTCCGGGTGTCCTACCTGCAGCCGGCGGAGATGCGCCCGGACCTGCTGCGCGCGATCGCGACGACGCCGGGCATCGCGCCCTACTTCGACCTGTCCTTCCAGCACGCCAGCGCATCCGTGCTGCGCCGGATGCGCCGCTTCGGCTCGCGCACCGACTTCCTGGACCTGTGCGAGCGGATCCGGGCGCTGGCCCCGGAGGCCGGGATCCGGTCGAACGTGATCGTCGGGTTCCCCGGCGAGACCGAGGACGACCTCGCCGAGCTGGAGGCGTTCCTGGTCGGCGCCCGGCTCGACGCCGTCGGGGTGTTCGGCTACTCCGACGAGGACGGCACCGAGGCCGAGGGCTACGACGGCAAGCTCGACCCGGCCGAGGTCGCGGCCCGGGTCGCCCGGATCTCCGAGCTGGCCGACGAGCTCATGACCCAGCGGGCCGAGGAACGGATCGGCACCGAGGTCGTCGTGCTGGTGGAACGCAACGACGACTCCGACGGCGACGTCGAGGTGGTCGGCCGGGCCGCCCACCAGGGCCCGGACGCCGACGGCGAGTGCTACCTCACCGCCGCCGCCGACGGTGGGCCGGAGCCCGGATCGCTCGTCCCGGGCGACCTCGTGCGCGCCCGGGTGCTCGACTCCGAGGGTGTCGACCTGCTGGTCGAGACCCTCGAACGACTCCCGGCAGGGTCGCCGGCCGACGTCGCGTCGGTGCCGGTCGGATGAGTTCGTCCCAGCCGGCCGGCGGCACCGTGCCGGTCGGCGGCGGCGAGGTGCCGCTGCTGAACATCGCGAACGTGCTGACCGTGCTGCGGCTGGTCATGGTGCCGGTGTTCGTGGCCGCGCTGTTCGCCGGGGACGGGCAGGACGTCTTCTGGCGCACGACGGCGTTCCTGGTGTTCGTCCTCGCCGCCCTCACCGACCGCCTCGACGGGCAGCTGGCCCGCAGCCGGGGCCTGGTCACCTGGTTCGGCGCGCTCGCCGACCCGATCGCGGACAAGGCGCTGACCGGCGCGGCGCTGGTCGGGCTGTCGATGCTCGGACTGGTGCCGTGGTGGGTGACCGTGGTGATCCTCGGCCGCGAGCTCGGCATCACCGTCCTGCGCTTCGTGGTGATCCGGCGCGGGGTGATCGCGGCCAGCCGCGGCGGCAAGGCCAAGACGGTCGCGCAGACCGTGGCGATCGCGCTGATCCTGTTCCCGCTCCCGTTGCTGCTCCCCGGCTGGCTCGGCGCCGTCGTCGTGCTGCAGTGGACCGCGCTGGTGATCGCACTGGTCCTCACCGTCGTCACCGGCATCGACTACGTGGTCAAGGCGGTCCGGGCGGGCGCGAACCCGGCGCCGGATGGATCCGGGGCCGTCGAGCGTTGACGCGTGCGGGTGGTGTTCGCCGTCAGCGGACACCGACACCGCCATCGGAAGCGCCGATCCGCACCGGGAGTCGGTACGGTGATCGGACCGGCACTGCCCGGGACGACCTGAGGAGGGCACATGCTGCTGCGGGAAGCGATCGGCAGCGCGCTGCGACGGGCGCGGACCGCGCGCCGCCGCACGCTGCGCGACATCTCGCGCGGTGCCCGGGTCAGCCTGGGGTACCTCTCCGAGGTCGAGCGCGGCCGCAAGGAGCCCTCCAGCGAGCTGCTGGCCGCGATCTGCGAGGCCCTCGGGATCACCGTCGCCGACCTGCTCTCGGCCGTCGTCGTCGACCTGGCCGGGGGCGAGACGGCGGGTGCGCTGCGGACCCGGGACGACGTGCTCGTCCCGCTGGGGCAGCGGCACGCCGAGCTGCGGCTCGCCGGGCGCCCCGGCGCTCTGCTGGCCGCCCCCGCGACGTCCGGCGGGCCGGTCGCCTCCGCTGCGTGACGATGTCGGTGATCCGCGCCGCCCGCCCAGGTTCGTCACGGTAGGGTGCGCGCATACCGGGGACGGTGTCACGATGGAGTGGGCGCCGGGCGCTGACCACGGGGGGTACACGGGGTCGGCCGGACCCGGTGCGCCCGCGGTCGCGGGCCCCATCGTGAGCGAGCGCAGGCGGAGGTAGGCGGAGAAGATGGCCAACGGATTCACCAAGGCCTGGAGCTACCTGATGGCCCTGTTCTCGTCGAAGGTCGACGAGTACGCGGACCCGAAGGTACAGATCCAGCAGGCCATCGAGGACGCCCAGCGGCAGCACCAGCAGCTGTCCCAGCAGGCCGCGGCCGTGATCGGCAACCAGCGTCAGCTGGAGATGAAGCTGAACCGGCAGCTGGGCGAGATCGAGAAGCTGCAGTCGTCGGCGAAGCAGGCACTGGTCCTCGCGGACCAGGCGCGCGCGCAGGGCGACGAGCAGAAGGCCCAGCAGTACGAGCAGTCGGCGCAGTCGTTCGCCACCCAGCTCGTGACGGCCGAGCAGGGCGTCGAGGACCTCAAGACGCTGCACGACCAGTCGATCGGCGCCGCCGAGCAGGCCAAGAAGGCCGTGGAGCGGAACTCGATGGTGCTCCAGCAGAAGATCGCCGAGCGGACGAAGCTGCTCAGCCAGCTCGAGCAGGCCAAGATGCAGGAGCAGGCCGCGAAGTCGCTGCAGCAGATGAGCGAGCTGTCCGCGCCGCGCAACGCGCCGTCGCTGGACGAGGTCCGCGACAAGATCGAGAAGCGGTACGCGAACGCCCTGGGTTCGGCCGAGCTGGCGCAGAACTCGGTGCAGGGCCGGATGCTGGAGGTCCAGCAGTCGACCACCGACATGGCGGGCGCGTCCCGGCTCGACCAGATCCGGGCGTCGATGTCCGGCGCGCCGATCGCCGGGGGGCAGCAGGCGCCGCAGGTCGGGCAGGGGGAGCCGAGCACGCAGCAGCTGCCGTCGAACCCGGCCCCGGCCCAGCAGCAGGCGCCGCAGCAGAACCAGCAGCAGCCCGGCACCGCCTGAGCGCTTTCCGCCACCGACGCCGTCGCACCCCTCGTGGGTGCGGCGGCGTTCGTGTGTCCGGGCCGGGCCCGGCCCGGCCCCGCGGCGCCGACGTCGCACCCCTGCGGGTTTCCCGCACCCTGACTACCGAGGTCACACCGGCCACAGCCGGTGCGGGGACGGCGCCGGGGTGCGGGACCGGCGAGTCGCACCCCGACGAGGATCCCGCACCGGCTGCGGCCCGGCTGCGGTCGGTGTGAGGACACTCCGGGCGGTGCGGGCCGGCGGACACACGGCGCCCCCGGCCCGGTGATCAGGCCCGGCCGGTCCCGGCGGGCGGGCGTCCGGGCGCGCCGCGGCGCGGACCGGTGTTGCGACGCTGCGGACGCGGGGCGGGGCCCTGCTGGCAGCGCGGGCACCAGTAGGTGACCCGGGCCCGTGGCGCCTCGCCCTGCTCGGCGGTCCGGATCCGGGTCCCGCAGCGCCGGCAGGGCCGTCCGGCGCGCTCGAACACCCAGTGCGCCTCGCCCGGGGCGAGCGACCCGGTCGTCGTCTGCTCGGGCCGGTCCTTGTTCGACGACAGCAACCGCCGGGACAGCGCGATCACGCCCGGAACGTCGGTGAGGTCGCGCACCGGCACCCACGGAGTGAGGCCGAGCAGGAAGCAGATGTCGTTGCGGTACAGGTTGCCCAGGCCGGCCATCACCCGCTGTTCGAGCAGCACCAGGCCCAGCTCGTGCTCGCGGCGCGCGGTGAACCGGCGCAACGCCTCGGCGTCGTGGTCCGCGCCCCACGCCGGGTCGAGCAGGTCCGGCCCGAGGTGCCCGACAAGGGTGTGCTCGTCGGCGGTGGGCAGCAGCTCCAGGTCGTGCAGCGCGAACCCGACGGCGACGCGGTCCTCGGTCTCCAGCACCGCGCGAGCCTCGTGTGCGACCCGGCGCCACCGCATGCCCGGCCGGTAGAGGTGCCAGGCGCCGTCCATCCGGAAGTGGCTGTGCAGGCTGCGGCCGTCGTCGAAGCGGGTGAACAGGTGCTTGCCGACCGGAGCGACGCCGGTGACGGTCAGCCCTGCCAGGTCGTGCTCGACGAGCCGGGGGTGGCGCAGCTCGCCGCGGACGAGCGCGTGCCCGGCCAGCGCGGCGTCGAGCCGCTTGCCGGCCAGGTACACGGTGTCTCCCTCGGGCACGCCGTCGAACCTACCCCCGGGTCAGCCGACCGACAGTCCGCGCAGCTCCGGCCAGGCCTGCGACCACGGCCGGTCGAGGCCCTCGCCGACCCAGACGGGGGCGTCGTCCGGGCCGGCCGGGCGCAGCCCGGAGATCACCGGCGCCAGTGCCGACGGGTCCTCACCGACGAAGACGACGACGTCGTGGTCGTCCGGCGGCGGGTCGAGGTAGCCGTAGCTGCGGTTGCCGCTGTACGCGGGGGGCAGCCCGAGCGCGGAATCGGCGGTGTCGAGGAAGGCGGCCCAGATCTAGGACTGGCCATAGACCACGGCCCGGGCCCGCTCCTCGGGCGGCAGCTCCCGCAGCACCCGTGCGACGGCAGCGGCCGTCCGGTCCTGCACCTCCGGCGACGAGATCGTCGCGGAGAACGGGACGAACGCGGCGGCGACGACGACCGACAGCACGGCGCCGGGCCAGGCCGCCCACGACAGCCGCCGCCGGCCCGCCTCGCGCCGGTGCTGGAAGCCGACCGCGCCGAGCGCGGCCAGGGCGCCGTGCATCCCGTCGAGGTAGTAGAAGCGCCCGGCGCTCACCACCACCAGCCCCCACATCACGACGAAGGTCAGCGCGAGGAAGCGGTAGGGCCGCAGCCGCTGGTCGGTCACCGTCCACACCAGACCGGCGAGGAGCAGCACCGTCCCCAGCACGCCGCTCAGCACGACCAGCCCGACCGCCACGCCCGGGCGGCCGCCGGCGAGCGCGTCCGCCTCGGACGCGGCGATCGCACCCATCTGCAGCTGCGGCCAGTCGCGGGTGGCCTGCCAGGCCAGCGTCGGCGCGGCGATCAGGGCCCCGATCAGCGTGGCCCACCAGAACGCCGGACGGCGCAGGATCTCCCGCGGGCCCGTGACGGCGATCGCGAGCAGCAGGACGGCCGCGAACCCGATCACCTGGAACTTGGTCAGGGCCGCGATGCCGAGCACCGGCCCGACCGCGAGCAGGAGCCGGTCGTCGCGCAGCCGGATCCACCGCACCAGCAGCCAGACGATCAGCAGCCAGCCCACCGGTTCGAGGGTGTAGGGGGTGAGCCAGTGCCCGGTGAGGGTCGACCAGATGCCGGTGGCGGCCGCCAGCGCGGTGAGCGTCTGCGCGCGACGGTCGCCGGCCAGCTCGCGGGCGATCAGCGCGGCGACCAGCACCGCCGCGGCGGTGGCCAGGGACGGCACGATCCGGAGCACCGGGAGCGAGCCCGGGACGAGCGTGTCGGCCAGCCAGGCCGTCGCCGGGGCCAGTGGAGGCTGGTCGGCCGAGCCCCAGTCGAGGTGGTTGCGCCCGAGGGCGAGCATCAGCGCCTCGTCGAACCAGTAGCCACGCGCCAGCGCCCCCGCCACCAGGTGCACCACCGCGACGACGGCCGTGACCAGGCCGACCGGCCACCGGGCGAGCGGGGGCACGGCGGTCCGGTCGTGGGCCGGTGCACGGACCGGGATCATGGGAGCCCCTCGGGTCGTCGATGCCCCGCCGGGCGGCGCGGACGGCGATCATTCCACCCCGATCCGCTGCGGCACCGCAGTCCGCGGAAGAGGTCCGACGGGTCGACTTTCGTCGACTCCCGGTCGCGGTCCGGTGCATGGCGTCGTCCCGGTCGCGGCTACGTCCTGTCCGGACGGTGGCGGTACGCGCCGGGCATCTCGCACGGCGACCCGGACGACCGCGACGACGCCGTCGTCCTCGTCGTCGTCGCCGGGGGAGCGCTACGCGACCGGGGCGTCAGCGCGTGCGGTCCGGGCGCGCGACGCGCAGCGCCCACCAGATCAGCGGGACCTGCAGCGGGAGCCGTCCCCAGGCGATCGCGCGGTACACGGTCGCCTTGCGGTTCCAGCGCAGCGCCATCGACACGTTCGCCGGGAACACCGCCGCGAACAGCGCGGCCGCGGCCCAGCCGCCGGCCCGGCGGGTGCGCGGGTGCGCGACCGCCGCAGCCACCGCGCCCTCGGCCGCCCCGGACAGGTAGGTCCAGGTACGCGGAGATCCGGGCAGGCTGCGCGGCACGATCGTGTCGAACGGCTCGGGCCGCACGACGTGCAGGACGGCGGCGGTACCGAGCAGCCCGGCGAGGGCGTACGCGGCGCGGTCCGGTGCTCGGCGCTTCACGCCGGTGATCGTTGCAGCAACCGCCGCGTCCGACCTGTCGAGGGGCACAGCAGGGTGGTGGCGCGAAGATCGGACAGCCCTGGTGTGCCCGCCGAACGGGACTGCCCTCAGGCGCGTAGTCGCAGGCCCTTCGGGGTCACCCGGAATCCGGCCTCGGTCAGTACCTCGGACAGCTCGCCCGCCAGCGAGTCCTGCCCGTCCGTGCGCTCGACGGCCAGCGCCCCGAGCCAGCCCTCGTGCACCGCGCCGGCGAGGGCCTCGGCGCCCGCGCGGAGCTCGTCGCGGTCGGTGGTGAACGACAGCAGCGACTTCCCGCCCCGCTCGACGTAGAGCGCCGGGGCGCCGTCGACGAGCGTGACGAGCGCGCCGGCCTTCCGTCCGGGCCGGTGCTTCGTCTCGCCGACGGTGCCCGGCCACGGCAGTGCGGCACCGTAGGGCTGTGCCGGGTCGGCCGCGGCGAGCACGACGCGGGACAGCGACCGCCACGCGTCCTGGTGCCCGGTCCGGGGGCCGTACCCGGCGCCGCCGTCGAACTCGTCGTGCCGGCCGGCGCCGGCCCCGGGGAACATCCCGGGCCGACGCAGGTCCTCGGGGACGTCATCGGGGTCGTAGCCGTCGCCGCCGTACCCACCGGCCGCCGGGCCGCTGTCCGCGGTGCCGGCGTCCGGTGCCGTGTCGCCGGCCGCTCCGGTGTTCCCGGGCGCGGCGTTCTCCGGCGGGCCGCCGCCGGTCGCGCCGCGCGGCCCGGGGCCGTCCGGACCGGCCATCGCCCGCACCCGGTCGATCGCCCCGGGCACCGCGAACTGCGCCGCCCCCAGCCCCTCGACGACGTACCCCCGCCGGCACCGGCCGGACTCCTCCATCGCCCGCAGCACCTTGTAGACCGCGGCGAACCCGCCGGTCACCCGCTCGGTGCCGAGCGCGCCCCGGGTCAGCACGCCGTGCCGTTCCAGGAACGCCTCGGCGGTCGCGTGCGCCCGCCGGGTCGGATCCGGCTCGCGGGGCACGGCCACCGACCAGCGCCCGCCCACCGACGGCGGCCCGGACCGCGACGGAATCGACGGGCGCCCGGCGCGCAGCTGGGCGTAGCGCCCGCGCGGTGCCCGCCGCCCGGACCGGTGCGCGCCGGCCTGCCGCCCGGCGGCCCCGCGCCTGTTCCCGCCACCCCCGAGCCGGGCTCGCAGCGGGCCGAGGGTGTCGTTGGTCAGAGCGCCTGCCCACACCAGGTCCCACATCGCAGCCACGACGTCGTCGTCGCCGGGGGCGGGCTCGTCGCGTTCCTTGAGCAGCACCCCGGCCCGGGTGGCGAGCTCGCGGAAGAACAGCGCGCCGCTGCCGGAGAGCACGTCCGGGTCGGCGGACTCGGGGTCGGTCAGCGCGGCCGGATCGCTCAGCCCGAGCGCGGCCAGCACGGCACCGTGCAGCGGCGTGCCGGCGGTGTCGAGGTCCGGCGCGGGCAGCAGCAGGTCGGCGACGTCGGTGGGCGCCAGCGCCAGCCAGCCGTCCTGCCCGGCCAGCGCCCCGCAGCCGACCCAGGTCACCTCCCCGGCCGCGGTCAGCTCGTCGAGCAGCGCCGGGGTGTAGCCGGGCAGCCGGGCGGGCAGGACCAGCGACTCGACCGCGCTCGCGGGCAGCGGGGCCCCGGCGAGCTGCTCGACCACGCCGAGCACGTCCTCGGCGCCCGGCGCCCGCCGCACCCGGCCGCGCCGCTCGCCGCCGGAGCGCACCTGCACCCCCTGCCAGGCGGGCAGGAACCGGCCCAGCGCCCGCTGCTCGACCGGCTCGACCTCCTGACGCAGCCTCGCCAGCGACGCGCGCCGCAGCCGGCGCAGCACCTCGGCGTCGCAGTACTCGATCTCGTTGTGCGAGCCGGCCGGTACCGCGGCCTGCGGGCGCAGCTCGCCCTTGACCAGCCGCCCGGTGCCGGTCAGCCGCTCCAGCACCCCGGCGACGACCGCGACGCCCAGCCCGAACCGGGCCGCGCACTCGGCCGCGGTGAACGGGCCGTGCGTGCGGGCGTAGCGCAGCACCAGGTCGCCCAGCGGGTCGGGCACCGGCTCGGTGAACGCCTCGGGTACCCCGACCGGCAGCGCGGCGCCGAGCGCGTCCCGGATCCGGCCGGCGTCCTCGATCGCGACGAACCGTTCCTCGCCGGCGATCCGCACCCGCAGCGCGCGCCGGTCCCGTTCCAGCCCGGCCAGCCAGGCCGGGTCCACCCCGCGGGCCCGGCCGTCGGCCTCGGACAGGTCGCCGACGAACCGCAGCAGGTCTGCGGCGCCCTCGGCGTCCCGGGCGTGCCGGTCCGGCGCGGTGCGCTGCAGCGCCCCCTCGACCTCGGCGAGCACCTCCGGGTCGAGCAGCTCGCGGATGGCCTCCGAGCCGAGCAGCTCGGAGAGCAGGGTCGAGTCGAGCGACAGCGCGGCCGCGCGCCGTTCGGCCAGCGGGGCGTCGGCTTCGTAGAGGAACATCCCGACGTAGCCGAACAGCAGGCTGCGGGCGAACGGTGAGGGCTGGCCGGACTCGACCTCGACGACCTTGACCTTGCGCGAGCCGACGTCGCTCATCAGCTCGCGCAGGCCGGGCAGGTCGTAGACGTCCTGCACGCACTCGCGCATCGCTTCGAGGGTGATCGGGAACTGCTCGAACTTCCCGGCCACCGAGAGCAGCTGTGCGGACTTCTGACGTTGCTGCCAGAGCGGGCTGCGCCGGCGTGGGTCCCGGCGGGGGAGCAGCAGGGCACGCGCCGCGCACTCCCGGAACCGGGAGGCGTAGAGCGCCGAGTTGCCGAGCTCGGCGACCACGATCTGCTCGATCTCGCCGGGGTCGAGCAGCACGTCCTCGGCGCTCGGGACGACCTCGGAGCCGGAGTCGTCGACGGCGTCGGGCAGCCGCAGCACGATGCCGTCGTCCGCGCCGGACGCGCTGACCTCCACCCCGCGCCGCTCCCGCATCCGGGCCGCGATCGCCAGCGCCCACGGCCCGTTGACCTGCGCGCCGAACGGCGAGTGCACCACGAGCCGCCAGTCGCCCAGCTCGTCGCGGAACCGCTCGACCAGGATCGTGCGGTCGCTGGGCACGTGCCGGGTCGACTCGCGCTGCTCGCGCAGGTAGGACAGCAGGTTGTCGCGGGCCCACTCGTCGAGCCCGGCCGCGGCGGCCCGCTCGTGCGCCGCGGCGTCGGCCAGACCGGACATCTCGCGGACGAACGCCCCGACGGCCCGGCCCAGCTCCAGCGGCCGCCCGATGGACTCGCCCTTCCAGAACGGCATCCGGGCCGGCACCCCCGGCGCCGGGGTGACGACGACCCGGTCGTGGGTGATGTCCTCGACCCGCCACGACGACGTCCCGAGCAGGAACGTGTCCCCGACCCGGGACTCGTAGACCATCTCCTCGTCGAGCTCCCCGACCCGGGACCCGGCGCCGTCCGCGCCGCCCGGGGTCATCACGGTGAACAGCCCGCGGTCCGGGATGGTGCCGCCGGAGGTGACCGCCAGCCGTTGCGCGCCGGGCCGGCCGCGCAGCTCGTCGGTGACCCGGTCCCAGGTGATCCGGGCCCGCAGCTCGCCGAACTCCTCCGAGGGGTAGCGCCCGGCGAGCATGTCGAGCACCGAGTGCAGCGCCGAGTCCGGCAGCGCGGCGAACGGGGCCGCGCGGCGCAGCGTCGCCGCCAGGTCGGACAGCGTCCACGGCTCCATCGCGACCATCGCGACGATCTGCTGGGCCAGCACGTCGAGCGGGTTGCGCGGGTAGCGGGTCGACTCGATCTGCGCGCTCGCCATCCGCTCGGCGACCACCGCGCAGGACACCAGGTCACCGCGGTACTTCGGGAAGACCACGCCCTCGGACACCGCGCCCACCTGGTGGCCGGCGCGACCCACCCGCTGCAGCCCCGAGGCGACCGACGGCGGCGCCTCGACCTGAACCACCAGGTCGACCGCCCCCATGTCGATGCCCAGCTCCAGGCTGGAGGTGGCGACGACGCAGGGCAGCACGCCGGACTTGAGCTCCTCCTCGACCAGGGTCCGCTGGTCGCGGGACATCGAACCGTGGTGGGCCTTCGCCACGGTGGGCGCGGCGCCGCCGCCGACACCGGACTGCCCCACCGCCTCGGCCGGGAACGCCGTGTCCGGGTGGGTGTCGTCGTCGGCGGTCTCGGATTCCGCCGCCTCCTGCTCGGCCGCCAGCTCGTTGAGCCGCGAGGTCAGCCGCTCGGCGAGGCGGCGCGAGTTGGAGAACACGATGGTCGAGCGGTGCTCGCGGACCAGCCCGAGCAGCCGCTCCTCGACCGCCGGCCAGATCGAGGGCTTCTGCGCCGTCCCCGCCGCCGAGCCGACGACCTCCTCGTCGGTGCCGCCCGGCGCCGGCCGCTCGTCGAGCGCGGCCAGGTCGGGGACCGGGACCTGGACCTCGACCCGGATCGTCTTCGGCGTCGCCGGCTGGACGACCTCGACCGGCCGGGTGCCGGACAGGAACGTCGACACCTCGTCGACCGGCCGGACCGTCGCCGACAGCCCGATCCGCTGCGGCGAGGTCTCGGTGATCTCCTCCAGCCGTTCCAGGGACACCGCGAGGTGGGCGCCGCGCTTGGTGCCGGCGACCGCGTGCACCTCGTCGAGGATGATCGTGCGGACCCCGCGCAGCGACTCCCGGGCGGCCGAGGTGAGCAGCAGGAACAGCGACTCGGGCGTGGTCACCAGCACGTCCGGAGGGGTGCGGGCGAACTGGCGCCGCTCGTCGGCGGGCGTGTCCCCGGTGCGGGTGCCGACGGTGATGTCCGGGACCGGGGCGCCGAGCCGCTGCGCCGCCTGCCGGATCCCGGTCAGCGGCGAGCGCAGGTTGCGCTGCACGTCGACCGCGAGGGCCTTGAGCGGCGAGACGTAGAGCACCCGGCAGCGGTGCTTCGGCTCCTCCGGGGCCGGTTCGGCGGACAGCCGGTCCAGCGCCCACAGGAACGCCGCGAGGGTCTTGCCGGAACCGGTGGGCGCGACGACCAGGGCGTTGCGCCCCTGCTGGGCCGCGGTCCACGCGCCCTCCTGGGCCGCGGTGGGCGCGGCGAACGCCCCCTCGAACCACTGGCGGGTGGCGGGGGAGAAGCCCTCGAGTGCGCTCACGCCGACCATCATGCGGCCGGGCACCGACAGTTTCCCGTCGGCGGGTTCTCAGCCCTCGGTGCGGGCCCGGTCGGCGGCGGTGCGCGGCCAGACCTCGGGGCCGTCGTCCCCGGCGCCGGAGGGGGCCGGGAACTCGGCCACCAGACCGGCGACCGTCCAGACCATGCTCGCGAGGAAGTCCTCGCCGAGGGCGTCGACGTAGTGCGACGTCTCGCGCGCGTCGGCGCGGTCCACCAGCGGCGCGACGGTGTAGCGGGCGCGCGCGGCGTACCGGCGGCCGAGCTCCCGCCCGACCCAGCCGAGTGCCCGGTCGGCCCGGTCGTCGGTGTCCTCCAGCGCGGTCCGGGCGGCGTCGAACCAGTCGGCGAGCACCAGGAAGGACATCGACCAGCCGGGCGGGGTCGCCTCGTCCGGGACGTCGCGGTCGCCCGCGGTGAGCTGCCGGAGGGCGAACCGGGCCGGTTCCGGACCGGGTGCGGCGAGCGTCTCGCGCACCGCGCCCGCCAGGACGTCCGACACCAGCCGGTACGCCTTCTCCACCTCGGACCTGTCCGCCACGCTGTGTCCTCCTGCCCGGTCGTGAACGGCGGCGAGCCTAACGCGCTGGCGTCCCGCCGCCGGGCGGGGCAGCATCCGGGCGTGCCCCCGACGTCGATCTCCGCCGACCCGGCCCAGCCCCGCCTGCTCGCCGTCCTGGCCACCGGCCAGGTGCTCGGCGGGACCGGGATGGCCGTGTCGATCGCGGTCAGCTCGCTGGTGGCCGCGCGGCTGTCCGGCTCGCCCGCGGTGGGTGGCGGCGCGTCGACCGCGATCGTGCTCGGCGCCGCCGGGGCCGCGGCGCTGGTGGCCCGGATCGCCCGGCGCCGCGGGCGTCGGCCGGCACTGGCCGGCGGGTACGTGGTGGCGACCGCCGGGGGGCTCGGCGCGGTGCTCGCGACCGAGGCGCGCAACGCCCCGCTCCTGCTGCTGTCGCTGCTGCTCATGGGCTCCGGGACGGCCGTCGGGCTGGCCGCCCGCTACGCGGCGACCGACCTGGCCGCGCCGGACCGGGCGGGACGCGCCCTCGCGCTCGTGGTCTGGGCGACGACGGTGGGTGCGGTCGCGGGACCGAACCTGCTGGGACCGCTGCAGGGGGTGGCGACCGGCGTCGGCCTGGATCCCGCGACGGGTCCCTACCTGCTGTGCACGGCGGCGTTCGCGACCGCGGCGCTGGTGAGCTGGGCCGGGCTGCGTCCCGATCCGCTGGTGCGGGCCCGGGAACGCGCCGCGGAGACGGGCGCGGCCGCGGGCGCCGCCGGGCCGCTCGTTCCCGTGCGGTCGCTGCTGGCCGCGTCCCGGCCGGCCCTGATCGGCGCGACCGGCGTGGTGCTCGGGCACGCCGTGATGGTCGGCCTGATGTCGATGACGCCGGTGCACATGGACCACGGTGGTGCCGCCCTGACCCTGGTCGGCCTGGTCATCAGCCTGCACATCGCGGGTATGTACGCGCTGAGCCCGGTCGTCGGCTGGCTGGTCGACCGGACGGGTTCCGGTGCCGTCCTGGCCGGGGCCGCGATGCTGCTGATCGCCGCCGGGGTGCTGTGTGCGCTCGCGGGCCCCACCGAGACCGGTCTGCTCACCGCGGGCCTGGTGCTGCTGGGGCTGGGCTGGTCGGCCGCGCTCATCGGCGGTTCGGCCCTGCTCACCTCGTCGGTCCCGGTGCCCGAGCGGCCGCGGGTGCAGGGCTCGGTCGACGTCGCGATGAACCTCGCGGGCGCGGGGGCCGGGATCGGCGCCGGGGTGCTGGTGACGCTGGCGTCCTACGCCGTGCTCGGCGTGGTCGCGGTGGTGGTCACCGTGCCGTTCCTGGTCGCGGTGCTGGCGCGCGGCGCACGCGCGCCCTCGCCGGCGGCGGGCTGAGTCAGCGCTTGCGCTGCTGGATCCACCAGCGCACGAGCACGACGAGCGCGGACAGCAGTGCCAGCAGCGACACGATCTGCCAGGCGAGCGGGGACCCGATCCCGGTCGTCGCCAGGACATCGTCGGCGACGTCGACGGGGGCGCCGGCGAGGAGTTCGGACATATGCCCCAGCGTACCGGGGACCGGACGATCACGGGCGTGCGCCGCGCCTCACGGGCGGCCGTCTACCCTCGCCCTGATGCGATTGAGCCACTTCCGTGAGCTGATGGAGGGCGAGTTCGGCCCGGTGCGCGCCGCGTCGCTGTCCCGCGACCACGTGTTCGCCGAGCTGGGCGGGCGGACGGTCGAGCAGGCGATCGAGGCCGGGCTCGATCCGCGCCGGGTGTGGCGGGCGGTCTGCGAGGCCTACGAGGTTCCTCCCGCGCGTCGCTGACCGTTCGGCTCCCCGGGACGCCCGGTCGGCGTGTCGCGTGTGAGATCGAACGCGTGTTCGTCTACCGTTCGGAGTGGGACGCAGGCCGTCTTCCCCGGCGAGTTGTCCACAGGTGCCGATCCGGCCGCCGAAACTGTCGGGGGTACCCCATACCGTTGCGGTGTGCCTCCCCGAAAGACAGCAGCAGGATCCGATCGCACACCAGCGAGGAGTCAAGAGATGTCCGCTCCGGACCGCGGCAAGGCGCTCGAACTCGCCCTCGCCCAGATCGAGAAGAACCACGGCAAGGGCTCGGTGATGCGGCTGGGTGCCCAGACGCGCGCACCCGTCAGTGCCATCTCCACCGGCTCGATCGCGCTCGACGTCGCGCTCGGCGTCGGTGGCATCCCGCGCGGCCGGGTCATCGAGATCTACGGCCCCGAGTCCAGCGGTAAGACCACCGTCGCGCTGCACGCCGTGGCGAACGCGCAGGCCTCCGGCGGCGTGGCCGCGTTCATCGACGCCGAGCACGCGCTCGACCCGGAGTACGCCAAGAAGCTCGGGGTCGACACCGACGAGCTGCTGGTCTCCCAGCCCGACACCGGTGAGCAGGCGCTCGAGATCGCGGACATGCTGATCCGCTCCGGCGCGATCGACATCATCGTCATCGACTCGGTGGCGGCGCTCGTGCCGCGCGCCGAGATCGAGGGCGAGATGGGCGACAGCCACGTCGGCCTGCAGGCCCGGCTGATGAGCCAGGCCCTGCGGAAGATCACCGGTGCGCTGAGCACGTCCGGCACCACGGCGATCTTCATCAACCAGCTGCGCGAGAAGATCGGCGTGATGTTCGGGTCGCCGGAGACCACGACCGGTGGCAAGGCGCTGAAGTTCTACGCCTCGGTGCGGATGGACATCCGCCGGATCGAGACCCTGAAGGACGGCACCGACATGGTCGGCAGCCGGACCCGGGTCAAGGTCGTGAAGAACAAGGTGGCCCCGCCCTTCAAGCAGGCCGAGTTCGACGTGCTCTACGGCATCGGGATCAGCAAGGAGGGTTCGCTGATCGACGTGGGCGTCGAGCAGGGGATCATCCGCAAGTCCGGTGCCTGGTACACCTACGAGGGCGACCAGATGGGGCAGGGCAAGGAGAACGCCCGCAAGTTCCTCAAGGAGAACCCGGACGTCGCCGCCGAGGTCGAGAAGCGGATCAAGGAGAAGCTCGGGGTCGGCGCCGTCGTCGACGCCGAGGACACCGCGCCGGTCGAGCCGCTGCCGGCCCCGGTCGACTTCTGAGCGTGTCCGGCCGCGATCACCTCCGGATCGTCGACCCGGCCGAACCGGCCGGCCCGGCGGACCCCGAGCCGTCCGGCTCGGGCGAGACCGGGCCGGACGGTGCGAGGGACACGGGGGCCCTCCCGTCCCTCCGCGTCGCCTCGTTCGACGATCTCTTCGACGGCGGTCCGTCCGACGGGTCCGACGACGGGAGCGGCCCGGTCGCGGGTGACGACGGGCCGGAGGTCCGGCGCTCCCGACGGGCTGGCCGGTCGTTCGACGGGACGGACAAGACTCGGCGGGTGCTCGGCATCGACGGTCCCACCGTCGCCGACCTGACCGCCGACGCCGACGACGCCGAGCAGGCCCCGGAGGCCGGGCCGCGTGGTCTCCCCGAGGTGCGGGTCGCCGACCCCACCCAGGACACCGGCCCCGACGCCGACACCGACGCGGCCGGTGACCAGGCCCGGGGTGGCGGCACCCGGCGGGACGACGGACGTGGCCCGGGTGCCGGAGCCGGTGGCCTCGACATGCTCGCGGACACCGGAATCGGCGCTCCCGCAGGGACCGGCGCGCGGCCGGTCGACCGGTCCGACGAGCCGACCGAGCCGGACGGTGCGGCCGGGTCCCCCGGCACGGAGGACGCATCGCGAGTCGCCTCGTTCGACGGACCGCTCCGGACCCGGTCCCGCGACACCGCGGGGAGGTCGCGTCGCCGCACCGGCCGTGACCGGCCGCAGGACGCCCGGACGCAGGACGCCAGGGCGCCGGAGACCGTCGTTGCCCCGGGCGAGGTCCACGACCCGGACGACGTCCCCTCCGAGCCTCGCGGCGGACGTCGTGCACCCCGGGGAGGACGTGGGCGCAGCCGGGACGGCGCGCGCCGGGGCGCTGCCGCGGACACCCCGCCCGCCACCCCGGCCGAGCAGGAGTCGCGGGCCAAGGAGATCTGCCTGCGCCTGCTCACCGACCGCGCCCGCACCGTCAAGGAACTCGGCGACGCGCTGCGCCGCAAGGAGATCCCAGACGACATCGCGCACCGCGTGCTGGAACGGTTCGACGAGGTCGGCCTGGTCGACGACAAGGCCTTCGCCGACCAGTGGGTCCGCTCCCGGCACCGCTTCCGCGGACTCGGCAAGCGGGCGATCGCCGTCGAGCTGCGCCGCAAGGGCGTCGACTCCGAGACCGCCGAGGAGGCGCTCACCGAGATCGACGACGACTCCGAGCGCGAGCGCGCCCGCGAGCTGGTGGCGCGCCGGCTGCGGAGCCTGCCGGTCGGTTCCCGCGAGGAACGCCAGTCCACCGCGCGCAAGCTGGTCGGGATGCTGGCCCGCAAGGGCTACGGCCCCGGGGTCGCCTACGGCGTGGTCAAGGAGGAGATCGCCGCCGCCGGCGCGGACGCCGAGGAGCTCGGCGAGGCCCCACCGGAGGACTGAACCGCGACCCGCCGACCACGCAGCTGCTCACGAGACCGGTACATGCTCACGCAATTGCGTGAGCGTCGCCTAAACGGGTGAGCGTCTTCGGGGGCGGATCCGATGATGGGGCGGCGCGTCGCGGCGTACGACCTGCAGCGCCGGATCTACGACATCATCGAGCGCGGGTTCCGCGGAACGCGCAACTCCGACTACTTCGCGACCTCGACCCGCTACGTCGTCGCCGAGTTCCTGGGCTGGCTGGAGATCATCCGGCGGTTCGCGGCCAACAGGGACAAGTTGCCTCGGGAGATTCCGCCGCGCGACGTGGCGTGAGTGCGCTCAGCCGAGCAGTTCCCGGCCGCTGCGGTAGCGGTGCAGCACCTGCACGTCGGTGGCCCCCTCCCGCAGCGACGCCGAGGTGTCGGACATGTGCTCCAGCAGGGTGTCCGCGAATGCGATCACCGCCGGCGTCGGCGCGATGTCGGCCCGCCGGGCGAGCGCCACGGTCCGGTGCAGCGCCGGGGTCAGCGCGGTGCGGCGCAGCCGCGGCCGGCCGAGGAACACCAGGTCCGGCACCACCGCCACCCCGGTCCCCGCCTCGACCATCCGCAGGACCGCGTCCATCTGCCCGCCCTCGACCGCGATCCGCGGGGTCACCCCGGCGTCCGCGTAGGCCCGCAGGGTCACGTCGCGCAGGTCGTAGCCCCTGCGCACCATGACGAGATCGTGTTTCGCCAGCTCGCCGACGGTGACCGCACCCCGGGTGGACAGCGGCCGCCGGGCGCGGGGGGAGGCCACCGACAACCGTTCGCGCAGCAGCGGGGCCGAGTGCAGGGAGGGATCCACCCCGTCCGGCGGGACGATCACCAGTGCCACGTCCAGCTCGTTGCGCACCAGGCCGGTCTCCAGCGGCTGCGACCCGTCCTCGGCCAGCTCGACGTGGATCTCCGGGTGCCGGGCGTGGAACACCCGCAGGACGTCGGACAGCACCCCGATGCACAGCGACGGCGTCGCCCCGACCCGCACCCGGCCACTGCGGAGCCCGACGAGCTCGGCCACCGTCGTCCGGACCATGTCCGAGTCCGCCAGCATCCGGCGGGCCAGCGGGAGCACCGCCTCGCCCGCCGGGGTCAGGGTCACCACCGAGCTGCGGTTCAGCAGCGGCGCACCCAGCTCGCCCTCCAGTGCCCGCAGCGACCGGCTGAGTGTGGGCTGGGCGACACCCACCTGGTCGGCCGCCCGAGTGAAGCTGCGCACGTCCGCGACGGCGACGAAGTACAGGAGCTGCACAAGTGTCACTGGCATAGCCTACGGCTATGACAGTGCGTCGCCCGATGCATTGGACGGCCCCGCGCGTTGGTATGTGCAATACGGACGTGGTCACCATGTCCGAGAAGTCCCGGGGCGGCGGCGCGGCTGCCGCACCCCGGCGTCCGCGCACACCGAGCGCGTTCCTGAAGTTCGTGATGGCGGTGAGCGGCGTGTTCCTGCTGCTCTACGTCGTCCTGCACATGATCGGCAATCTCAAGGTCTTCTTCGGCCCGGAGTCGATCGACCAGTACGCCGCCTGGCTGCGCACGCTGCTCGAGCCCGCGCTGCCCTACGACGGCATGCTGTGGATCGTCCGCGTCGTGCTGCTGGTCTCGGTGATCGCACACATCTGGTCGGCGACCCTGCTGACCCTGCGTGCGCGCAAGGCCCGTCCGGTCAAGTACGCGGGCGGCTCGCACAAGGTCAAGGGCAGCTACGCGGCCCGGACGATGCGGTGGGGCGGCGTCATCATCGCCCTGTTCGTCGTGTACCACATCCTGGACCTGACGGTCGGCGTCGCCAACCCGAACGGCGTCCACCTGGCCGTCTACGACAACCTCACCGCCGGTTTCGCCCCCGACCGCTGGTACATCACGATCTTCTACGTCGTGGCCGTCGTCGCCCTGGGCTTCCACGTCCGCCACGGCATCTGGTCCGGCATCCAGACCCTCGGCTGGTCGAACAACAGCCGGGAGAAGACCATCAAGGCGGTGTCCACGGCGTTCGCCGTCGTGCTGACCCTGGGCTTCGTCTCGGTGCCCCTCGCAGTCGCGTTCGGATTGGTCTGACCCATGAGCACTGACGCCTCCTCCCACCACGTCTCCTACGCCGACTTCACCACCGGCGAGCCGGTGGTCGACAAGGCCGTTCCGACCGGCCCGATCGAGACCCGCTGGGAGCGCCGCAAGTTCGGCGTGAAGCTGGTCAACCCGGCCAACAAGCGCTCGAAGAAGATCATCGTCGTGGGCTCCGGCCTCGCCGGCGGTGCGGCCAGTGCGACGCTGGGCGAAG
Source organism: Pseudonocardia nematodicida (assembly GCF_040105385.1). Taxonomy (NCBI): domain Bacteria; kingdom Bacillati; phylum Actinomycetota; class Actinomycetes; order Pseudonocardiales; family Pseudonocardiaceae; genus Pseudonocardia; species Pseudonocardia nematodicida. The sequence goes on along the minus strand of NZ_JBEDNQ010000012.1, from coordinate 250,854 downwards.
CCGGGTACCAGGTCAAGAACTTCTGCTACCAGGACAGCCCGCGCCGCGCGCACTCGATCGCCGCGCAGGGCGGGATCAACGCCGCGAAGAACTACCGGAACGACGGCGACAGCGTCTACCGGCTGTTCTACGACACCGTGAAGGGTGGCGACTTCCGCGCCCGGGAGTCGAACGTCCACCGGCTCGCCGAGGTCAGCCGCCAGATCATCGACCAGTGCGTCGCGCAGGGCGTCCCGTTCGCCCGCGAGTACGGCGGTCTGCTCGACACCCGCTCGTTCGGCGGTGTGCAGGTCTCGCGGACCTTCTACGCCCGTGGCCAGACCGGTCAGCAGCTGCTGCTCGGCGCCTACCAGGCCCTCGAGCGTCAGATCCAGGCCGGCACGGTCGAGATGTTCGCGCGGCACGAGATGCTCGAGCTGATCATCGTCGACGGGCGGGCGCGCGGCATCGTCGCCCGCGACATGATCACCGGTGAGATCCAGACGCACACCGCCGACGCGGTCGTGCTCGCCACCGGCGGCTACGGCAACGTCTTCTACCTCTCGACCAACGCCAAGGGCTGCAACGTCACCGCCGGGTGGCGGGCGCACCGCAAGGGCGCGCTGTTCGGGAACCCGTGCTTCACCCAGATCCACCCGACCTGCATCCCGGTCTCCGGTGACCACCAGTCGAAGCTGACCCTGATGTCGGAGTCGCTGCGCAACGACGGCCGGGTGTGGGTCCCGAAGCGGCTCGGCGACGACCGCGCGCCGAAGCAGATCCCGCACGAGGAGCGGGACTACTTCCTGGAGCGCAAGTACCCGGCGTTCGGCAACCTGGTGCCGCGCGACATCGCGTCCCGGGCCGCCAAGGAGGTCTGCGACGAGAAGCGCGGCGTCGGCCCGTCGGGCCTGGGTGTCTACCTGGACTTCGACGACGCGATCCAGCGTCTCGGCCGCAAGGCCGTCGAGGCCAAATACGGCAACCTGTTCGAGATGTACGAGCGGATCACGGGGGAGAACCCGTACGAGACGCCGATGCGGATCTACCCCGCCGTGCACTACACGATGGGTGGCCTCTGGGTCGACTACGACCTGCAGTCGACCGTCCCGGGTCTCTACGTGGCCGGCGAGGCGAACTTCTCCGACCACGGCGCGAACCGGCTCGGCGCCTCGGCGCTGATGCAGGGGCTGGCCGACGGCTACTTCGTCCTGCCGGTGACCATCGGCGACTACATCGCCAAGCACAACCTCGACGACGTCGCCGAGGACGCGCCCGAGGTCGTCGAGGCCCGCACGTCGGTCACCGACCGGATCGACCAGCTGCTGTCGATCAACGGCTCGCGCACGGTGGACTCGTTCCACCGGGAGCTCGGCCAGATCATGTGGGACTACTGCGGTATGGAGCGGACCGAGGAGGGCCTGCGCAAGGCGCTCGACCGGATCCCCGAGCTCCGCCGCGAGTTCTGGAACAACGTCAAGGTGCCCGGCACCGGCGCGGAGCTCAACCAGAGCCTGGAGAAGGCCGGCCGGGTGGCCGACTTCCTCGAGCTCGGCGAGCTCATGTGCCTGGACGCGCTGGTGCGTCGCGAGTCCTGCGGTGGCCACTTCCGTGGCGAGAGCCAGACCGAGGACGGTGAGGCGCAGCGCGACGACGAGAACTTCTCCTTCGTGTCGGCCTGGGAGTACACCGGCCGCGGGCAGGCTCCGGTCCTGCACAAGGAGGAGCTCGTCTTCGAGCACGTGCACCCGACCCAGCGCAGCTACAAGTAAGGCGAGCGGACATGAAGCTGACCCTGAAGGTCTGGCGGCAGCGCGACGCGGTCGACTCCGGCCGTCTCGCGACCTACGACATCGAGGCCGACGAGGACATGTCGTTCCTCGAGATGCTCGACGTCCTCAACGAGAAGCTGATCCTCTCGGGCGAGGAGCCGGTGGCGTTCGACCACGACTGCCGTGAGGGCATCTGCGGTGCCTGCAGCATGGTCATCGACGGCCAGCCGCACGGCCCGCAGCGGGCGACGACCACCTGCCAGCTGCACATGCGGCACTACAACGACGGCGACACCATCGTCGTCGAGCCGTTCCGCTCCGGTGCGTTCCCGGTGATCAAGGACCTGGTCGTCGACCGCGGCGCGTTCGACAAGATGATCCAGGCCGGTGGTTACGTCTCGGCGAACACCGGCTCGGCGCCCGAGGCGCACTCGACCCCCGTGCCGAAGGCCGCCGCCGACCGCTCGTTCGCCGCGGCGAACTGCATCGGCTGCGGTGCCTGCGTCGCGGCCTGCCCGAACGGCTCGGCGTCGCTGTTCCTCGGCGCGAAGCTGACCCACCTCGGCGAGATGCCGCAGGGTCAGCCGGAGCGCTACGACCGCGTCGTCAACATGGTGCAGACCCACGACGACGCCGGTTTCGGTGGCTGCACCAACACCGGCGCCTGCGCGGTGGCCTGCCCGAAGGAGATCCCGCTCGACGTGATCTCCCAGCTGAACCGCGACTACCTCGCGGCCACGGTGGGCGGCAAGAAGAAGGGCTGAGCCCCCCTTACCCCTCTCCACTCATGGCGCTGTAGTCCGGCATGGCCGGACTACAGCGTCATGAGTCGCTTCACGGCAGGGGTGGGGTGGCGGGGCGCGTCAGACGGTGTCGGCGCCGATGGTGTTGCGCATCCTGGTCAGCAGGGCGTCCTGGGCGCGGTCGGTGGCGTCCCGCTCCGCCGGGGCGATGTGCCCGTCGACGTCGTGCAGCGGGATGTCCGAGTGCCCGACCCGGGACACCTTGGCCATCGCCCACCGGCCGAACACCCGGTCGTCGACCGGGGTGGACTCGACCACCGTGACGCCCGAGTGCCGGCCGTCGGCACGGATCTTCTCGAACAGCCCGGTCACCACCGACTCCTCGCCCTCGAGGGTCTGGACGAACCAGTTGTCGGTGATCAGCAGCGCCCCGGTGACCCCGAGATCGGCGTTGTGCGAGCGGGCGACGGCGAAGATGTCGGCGAGCGCACGGTCCCGCTGGTCGTCGGGGATCGTGCTGTGACTGCGGTAGATCAGCCGGATCGTGCGGTCCGTGTCGGGCATGGGTGCCCCCTCGGTCGGCGTCGGCCCGGGGGAGTTGCCGGGTGAGCCGGACCGTAGCGGCGTCCGCCGGTCCCGCTCGTCCCGATATGAGACGACCCGTGGAGCCGCGGTCCGGGGCACCGGAGACCACGGCTCCACGGTCGGGAGCCCACGAGGGACGTGGCTCAGGCGGTGCGGCCCCGGGCCAGCCGGATCCGGCGGCCGTTGACCGGCTGCACCGGCCGGCGGTTGCCGGACGGGAACAGTGCCTGGAACCGGTTCACGGTCGCGGCCTGGACCTTCACGTCGTTGCGGCACACGTGCCAGTCGACGCCTTCGGCGTACCCGGGGGTGGTCAGCGACCCGGCGTAGTTGAAGTGGGTCAGGTCGGCGGGCAGCATGCCCCGGAGGTTGACGCCGGTCACCGTGCGCGACGGGCCGCACTCCTGGGGCAGCGTGGCCAGCACCCGGTCCTGCGCCGCGGAGCCGCCGCGGGACAGGAAGACGCCGAGGACGAGCAGGCTGTCGCCGTCGACGTGCTGGTGGACGAAGTGCTGCTCCATCTCGTAGAAGCGCCCGTTGACGGTGTGCTCGGACCGGGTGTGGAAGTGGAACTAGATCAACCGGTAGCGGTCCGGCCCGAACTGTGCGAACGCCGGACGGGAGAAGTCGAGCGCCTCGACGGTCTCGTCGTCGCGGCGGACCGAGCAGCCCGCGGGAGCGGTGTCCTTGCTGATGTACTCCACGTGGCAGGACACCGACGTGGGGTACTCCAGCTGCAGCACCGTGGCGATCGGAGCCGACGGGACCTGTGAGGTCGCGATGTTGATCGGGCTCTGCCGGTCCAGGCGCTCGGCGGCATAGGCCGTGCTGGACTGCCGGCGCTCGGCCGGGGCCGGTGCCGGCGGCACCGGGTCCTGCGCGAACGCGGTCCCGGCGAGTGCCGGGAGCACCGCCGCGCCGGCCACGGCACCGGAGGTGCCCACCAGGAACTGACGACGAGAGGGCATGACGAATCCTTTCGGGCAGGCGTCAACACGCCCGCGACGACGGGTGATGGAGGATCCGGAAGGGACCGAGGCCCCCCGACTCTCAGCCCGTGGCGCCCTTCGGCGATGCAGAACGTAATGGTTGCGCTACGAGACTCACAGTGTTGCGAACCCCTATCGGGTGATCGTTCGCCTGTCGTTCACGTTGTCGTGCTGTTCGTGAGCTCTTGCTGCGGCATGTGCACCTGTTCGTGCCCGATCGTCATCGAAAGGGTGATTCACGCCATTCAGGGGTTGCGCCGGACGCCGACGATCTGATTGCACACGCAAGGACAGCGTCCGGTGACACGAGCCCCCTGTGAGCCGTGTCTCGATCAGGGCTCGCAATCGCGTCCCGGCGTAGGTCACATGTGATGTCCGTCGTAGGCTCTGGCCAACGCCGCGTGTTCGTGCGCGGCAACCGAGATCGGGACACGGCGCCGTGTCCGTCCCTGGAGGCCGCAGGAGGCTCCGGCGCCGGTGAGACGACAGGAGCTCCCGCGCGTGTCATCCACCACTGACACCAGCGGCGCGGCCAACGGCCGGGCCACGATCGCCGCGCGCACGTTGCGCACCGACCGATGGTGGCTGCCGCCGCTGGCCACCTTCGTCGCCCTGCTGGCCTGGGTCGTCTACGCGACTGTCCGGGCCTTCATGCAGCAGTGGTACTACGTCGCGGACTACGGCTACCTGACGCCGTTCTACTCGCCGTGCGTCTCGGTCGGCTGCGTCCCGGAGGCGTCGCACTTCGGCCAGTTCACCCCGGACGTCTGGTGGCTGCCCTACGCGGCGATCTCGCTGCCGTTCCTGCTGCTGTTCCGGCTGACCTGCTACTACTACCGCAAGGCCTACTACCGGTCGTTCTGGCTGTCGCCGCCGGCCTGCGGGGTCGCCGAGCCGCACGCCCGCTACACCGGCGAGACGCGCTTCCCGCTGGTCCTGCAGAACGCGCACCGCTACTTCTTCTACATCGCGGCGATCATCACGCTGATCAACACCTGGGACGCGATCATCGCGTTCGGCAAGCCCGACGGCGGCTTCGGGCTCGGGCTGGGCAACCTGATCCTGGTCGCGAACGTGGTGCTGCTCTGGGGCTACACGCTCTCCTGCCACTCCTGCCGCAGCTCGGTCGGTGGCCGGCTCAACCACTTCTCGAAGCACCCGGTCCGCTACAGGATGTGGACCGCGGTCTCGAAGCTCAACGCGCGGCACGCGCAGTTCGCGTGGGCGACCCTGGTCAGCCTCGCCGTCACCGACTTCTACGTCATGGCCGTCTCGGCCGGCTGGATCACCGACCTGCGGATCGTGGGGTGAATCGGAAGATGAACGAGCAGATCGAGAAGCACGAGTACGACGTCGTCGTGATCGGAGCGGGTGGCGCGGGGCTCCGCGCGGCGATCGAGGCGCGCCTGCAGGGCAAGCGGACGGCGATCATCTCGAAGTCGCTGTTCGGCAAGGCGCACACCGTGATGGCCGAGGGCGGCTGCGCCGCGTCGATGGGCAACGCCAACCCGAACGACAACTGGCAGGTGCACTTCCGCGACACCATGCGCGGCGGGAAGTTCCTCAACAACTGGCGGATGGCCGAGCTGCACGCGGTGGAGGCCCCCGAGCGGGTCTGGGAGCTGGAGACCTACGGCGCGCTGTTCGACCGCACCCCGGACGGGAAGATCAGCCAGCGCAACTTCGGCGGGCACACCTACCCGCGGCTCGCGCACGTCGGCGACCGCACCGGGCTGGAGATGATCCGCACCCTGCAGCAGAAGGTCGTCTCGCTGCAGCAGGAGGACTTCGCCGAGACCGGCGACTACGAGTCCCGCATCCGGGTCTTCCACGAGTGCACGATCACCGAGCTGTTCACCACCGGTGGCGCGATCTCCGGGTGCTTCGGGTACTTCCGGGACGACGGCCGGTTCGTCCGGTTCGACGCCCCGGCGATCGTGCTCGCCACCGGCGGGGTCGGGAAGAGCTACTCGGTCACGTCGAACTCGTGGGAGTACACCGGCGACGGCCACGCGCTCGCCCTGCGCGCGGGCGCCTCCCTGATCAACATGGAGTTCCTGCAGTTCCACCCGACCGGGATGGTCTGGCCGCCGTCGGTCCGCGGCCTGCTGGTCACCGAGTCGGTACGCGGCGACGGCGGCGTGCTGCGCAACACCGACGGCGAGCGGTTCATGTTCGACTACGTCCCGGACGTGTTCAAGGAGCAGTACGCGACCTCCGAGGAGGAGGGCGACCGCTGGTACACCGACCCGGACAACAACCGTCGTCCCCCGGAGCTGCTGCCCCGGGACGAGGTGGCCCGGGCGATCAACTCCGAGGTCAAGGCCGGTCGCGGGACCGAGCACGGCGGCGTCTACCTCGACGTCTCCACCCGGATGAAGCCCGAGGAGATCCTCAAGCGGCTGCCGTCGATGCACCACCAGTTCAAGGAGCTGGCCGACGTCGACATCACGAAGGAGCCGATGGAGGTCGGCCCGACCTGCCACTACGTGATGGGCGGGGTCGAGGTGGCGCCGGACACCGCGATGTCGCGGGTGCCCGGGCTGTTCGCGGCCGGCGAGGTCGCCGGCGGCATGCACGGGTCGAACCGGCTCGGCGGCAACTCGCTGTCGGACCTGCTGGTGTTCGGCAGGCGGGCCGGCCTGCACGCGGCGCAGCACTCCGAGGGCACCCGACCGGCCGTCGTCGAATCCGATGTGGACGCCGCGCTGGACCGGGCGCTGCTGCCGTTCTCCACGGCCACCGACGGCGGTGAGAACCCGTTCGTCGTGCAGCAGGAGCTCCAGAAGACGATGCACGAGCTGGTCGGCATCATCCGCAAGGGCGACGAGATGGAGATGGCCCTCAAGAAGCTCTCCGACATCGCCACCCGCACCCGGACCGTCAGCGTGCAGGGGCACCGCCGGTTCAACCCGGGCTGGCACCTGGCCCTGGACCTGCGGAACATGCTGCTCGTCGCGCTCTGCACCGGGAAGGCCGCACTCGAGCGGCAGGAGTCCCGCGGCGGGCACACCCGCGACGACTTCCCGGTGATGGACTCGGACTGGCGGCATCTGCTGCTGGTCTGCACGGCGCTCGGTGAGGACAACGTCGAGCTGACCCGCCAGGAGCAGGTCGCGATGCGGCCGGACCTGTTCGACCTGTTCGAGATGGACGAGCTGAAGAAGTACTACACCGGTGACGAGCTCGGCGGGCACCGCGCCGACTCGGGCTCCGCGGGAGGACGGGCATGACCTCGACCGAGAAGAAGTCGCACACGCACGACTTCCGCGTGTGGCGCGGCGACGACGCCTCCGGCGAGCTCGTCCACTACGAGGTGGAGGTGAACGAGGGCGAGGTCGTCCTCGACATCATCCACCGGCTGCAGGCCACCGAGGCGAACGACCTCGCGGTCCGCTGGAACTGCAAGGCCGGCAAGTGCGGCTCGTGCTCGGCCGAGATCAACGGGCGGCCGCGGCTGATGTGCATGACCCGGATGAACACCTTCGACGACGACGAGGTCGTCACGGTCACCCCGGTCCGGGCGTTCCCGGTGATCCGGGACCTGGTCACCGACGTGTCGTTCAACTACACCAAGGCCCGCGAGATCCCCAGCTTCGTCCCGCCCGAGGGCGTCGCGCCGGGGGAGTACCGGATGCAGCAGGTCGACGTCGAGCGGAGCCAGGAGTTCCGGAAGTGCATCGAGTGCTTCCTGTGCCAGAACACCTGCCACGTGGTCCGCGACCACGAGGAGAACAAGCGGGCGTTCGCCGGGCCGCGCTACCTGATGCGGTCCGCGGAGCTCGACATGCACCCGCTCGACGAGCACGGCAACCGGGCCGCGGAGACCCAGGAGGACCACGGTCTGGGCTACTGCAACATCACCAAGTGCTGCACCGAGGTCTGCCCGGAGCACATCAAGATCACCGACAACGCGCTGATCCCGCTCAAGGAGCGCGCCGTCGACCGCAAGTACGACCCGCTGGTGTGGCTGGGCGACAAGATCTTCCGCCGGAACGGGGCCTGAGGGCCGCGGCGCACGGCGACGGGGCCGGGGTCAGCGGCCCATCGATCGGCGGATCTCCGCCAGCTTGTCGGCGGCCTTGCGCTCGCGGTCGGCGAAGGCGTCCTCGGCCTGCTGCGCCGTCGTGTCGCCGCCGGCGAGCTCCTCGGAGACGGCCGCGGTGGCGCTGCGCTTCTCGATCTTGTCGCGCACGTAGTCGAAGGTCGGGACGCCGTCGTCGGTGTAGTCGGTGGCGGGCACCACCGGCTCGGGCACCCCAGGCTCGGGCACCCCAGGCTCGGACACTGCCGGCGCGCCGGTCGCCGGCTCGACCGGCGCCGGCAGGCTCGTCCGGTCGTGCTGGTCGCGCTGCTCGCTCATCAGGTGAACCTCCTCGTCCGGGAGATCCCGACGCTACAGCTCTCGACACCATCGTCCGAACCACCGATGAGTTCACGCGGCGTGGGCGGTCCATCCCGTATGGCGACGTTCGCGCTGGTCCCCGGAGCCGGGACCGACAGCTGGTACTGGGGACCGCTGGCGTGGGAGCTGACCGGCCGCGGGCACCGTGCGGTGCCGGTCGACCTGCCCTGCGACGACGACGGCGCGGGCCTCGAGGACTACGCCGACGCCGTCGTCGAGGCGGTGAAGTCCGATGCCGGCGCCGGCGACCGGCAGGACGGCGACGGGGACGGCGGCCTGGTCGTCGTCGCGCACTCGTTCGGCGGGTTCACCGCGCCGCTGGTGTGCGACCGGATGGCGGTCCGGGCCCTGGTCCTGGTGACGGCGATGGTCCCGGTGCCGGGCGAGTCCGGCGGGGACTGGTTCACCGCGACCGGACACGCCGACGCGCTGGCCGCGCAGGACGCCCGGGACGGCCGGGACCCCGACGACGTCGTCGCGCTCTTCTACCACGACGTACCCGAGTCGATCGCGAACGAGGCGCTGCGCCACGAGCGCGAGCAGTCGGCGACGGCGTTCTCCCAGCCGTGGCCGGGGCAGCGGTGGCCGGACGTCCCGACCCGGTTCCTGATGTGCCGCGACGACCGGCTGTTCGCGCCGTCGTTCGTCCGGCCGATGCTGGCGAGCCGGTTGCGCGGTGTCGTCCCGGAGGCGATCCCGGGCGGGCACCACCCGATGCTGTCGCACCCCGCCCGGATGGCCGGCGCGCTGCTGGACACCGCGGCGGTGCCGCGCTGAACGGACCGGACCGCGCTGAGCGCATCGGCGTTCGTGTCAGGCTGAGCCCCGTGGCGCGCACGCGGATCCGGGAGCTCGTGGTGGTGCACGACGCCGCCTGCGCCCCCTGCTCGCGGATCGCCCGGGACCTGCCGGGCTGCGTACGGGTCCGGGTGCGGTCGCGTTCCTGCCGGGAACCGCGGCTCGCCGAGATCTACCCGAACCTGCCCGCCACCGTCGCGGAGTGCGGCACGCCCGCGGTCGGGGTGCTGCGCACCGACGGGCAGGTCCGCTGGTGGACCGGCATGCGGGGCGTCATCGGGATCGTCCCGGTGCTGCGACCGGGCGCCCTGCCCACGGCGGTGCGGCTGCTGCGCGAGGCCGGCGCCCGGTGAACCGGGCTCACTCGGCGGGCGCGCCGATCGCCGTCAGGTGCTCGACGGTGTCCGCCCGCCCCCGCCGGATGTGGTCGAGCATGACCCGCCCCGCGGTGTCCGGGTCGTGCCCGGCGATCGCCGCCAGCACGGCCCCGTGGTCGGAGACCGAGCGGCGCCGGCGGTGCACGAACCAGATCGCCTGGTAGGGCACCCCGGTCCAGAGCCGGTCGATGAAGTCGTCGAGGTACACCGAGTGCGCCGCGGCGTAGACCGCGCGGTGCCAGCGGGCGTTGAGGTCCACGACGTCGCCGTGCGCGCCGTCCGGGTCGTGCGAGACGCGCCGGAACTCCTCGTGCAGTCCCCGGATCTCGTCGAGCTCCTCGGGCCGGGCCCGCTGGGCGGCGAGCCGGGTCGCCATCGGTTCCAGGGTCTCGCGGAGCAGGTACACCTCCTCGGCGCGGTTCAGCGAGTACCGGGTCACGACGTGGCCGTGGTGCGCCTTGTACTCGACCAGGCCGTGCGCCTGCAGCATCCGCAGGGCCTCGCGGATCGGGGTGAGGCTCATCTGCAGCTCGTCGGACAGGCTCTGCAGCGTCAGCTTCGCCCCGCCCGGCAGCGTGCCCCGCTCGATCTGCCGGCGGATCGCGGTGAACGCCTCCTCGGCCTTCGTCACGTGCGCGGCGCCGGACCTCCCGCCCACCGTGGTCCCCCTCGCCTCGTGACTCGCCGTGTGATCGGTGGCGACGCTACAGCCCGGGATGCTCAGCGCGGCGGGTCGACCGGCTCCGCGGTGATCTCCGGCGACTCCGCGGGCGCGACGAGCACGCCGTCGGCGGCCAGCGCCGCGATCGTCTCCTCGTCGAGCCCGAGCTGCTCGCGCAGCACCCGGGCGGCGTCGGCGTTCGGGGCGGGCCCGGGCCGGTGCACCCCGGCGGGCGTGCGGGACAGCCGGGCCACCGGGCCCTGCATCTTCACCGGCCCCAGAGTCGGGTGCTCGACGGTGGTGACGCTGCCCCGCTCGATCACGTGCGGGTCGGCGACGATGTCGGCGATCGAGTGGACCGGCCCGACCGTCGCGCCCGCCGCACCGAACGTGGCCAGCACGTCGTCGTGGTCGCGCTCGGAGATCCAGTCCGCGATGGCGGCGTCGATCTCCTCGCGGTGCGCCAGCTTGGCCGAGATGTCGTCGAACCAGTCGGCGTCGGCGATGTCGTCGCGCCCGACCACCCGCATGATCCGCTGCCCGGTCACCGTCGTCGCGCCGGACAGCACCACCCAGCGGTCGTCGCGGGTGCGGTAGCAGCCGCGCGGGACGGTGAACGCCGTCCGGTTGCCCTGCCGCTCGGGGACCAGGCCGAGCTGGTCGTAGGCGGTGGTCTGGGCCCCGAGGACCCAGAACAGCGGCTCGTAGATCGACAGGTCGACGACCTGCCCCTCGCCGGTCCGCTCGGCGTGCCGCAGCGCCGCCGTCGTCGCGAACGCGCCCGCCAGGGCGGTGACGCCGTCGGCGAGCGGCCACTGCGGGAGCAGCGGTCCGCCGTCCGGGGTGCCGTTGGTGTCGGCGAACCCGGAGAACGCCTCGGCGAGCGTCCCGAACCCGGGGCGGTCCCGGTACGGGCCGGTCTGCCCGAACCCGGACACCCGCACGACGACGAGCGCGGGGTTGATCTCCCACAGTTCCTCGGGGGACAGGCCCCACTTCTCCAGGGTGCCGGGGCGGAAGTTCTCGACGAACACGTGCGCGTCGGCGAGCAGCCGGCGGACCAGGTCGGCGCCGCGCGGGTCGGACAGCGACAGCGACACCGCGTCCTTGTTGCGGTTCGCGAACGCCCACCACAGCGACTCGCCGTCGCGGTTCCACTCCCACTTGCGCAGCCCGTCGCCGCGCGGGTGCTCGACCTTGAGCACGTCGGCGCCGAAGTCGGCGAGCAGGGTGGCGAGCACCGGTGCGGCGTAGATGGTGGCGGCGTCCACCACCCGGACGCCGGTGAGCGGGCCGGTGGGTGCGGAGGTGTCGGACATCGGGGCCTCTCGGTGACGGAGCAGGATCAGAGGATCGGGAGCAGGAACGACAGCACGAGGAGCACCAGTGCTCCACCGAGCCGGCTGGAGATCTGCAGGAACGGCATGAGCTCCAGCCGGTTCGCCGCGCTGACGACGGCGACGTCCCCGGTGCCACCCATGTCGGACATGCCCAGCCCCACCGAGACCGTCGTCTCGGCGAAGTGCAGCCGGGCCAGCCAGCCGATGGCACCGGCGGCCAGCGCGGCGACGAGCACCGTCATCAGGGTGAGGCCGAGGTAGACCGGATCGGTCAGCAGGGTGCCGAGCTGAGCCAGGTCGACGTGCGCCACGCCGACCCCGACCAGCAGCGCCGGGGTGAGGCAGGCGGCGACGAACCCGTACCACCCGGCGACCGCGTCGGTCACCTGCTCGGGGAGCACGTCGAAGATCTTCAGCAGCGCCGCGAGCAGGATCGTCCAGGCGTAGCCGTGCACGGCAGGGACGAAGGAGTTGATCAGCTGGCCGGCGACGAACAGCGTCCCGGCGACGACCAGGCCCACGGCCAGGATGCGGAACCCGGCCTCGGTCGGACGGGGCGGGACCTGCAGCCGGGTCATGTCGGCGGCACCGGCACGGACCAGGTTGCCGTTGCCGTTGAACCCGCGGAACAGCTGGCGCCCGCCGCGGGTGAGTCCGCCGAGGACCCCGGCCAGGACGATCGCGAACGTGTTGGCGACGACGACCGCGGGCACCAGCAGGGTCATGTAGTCGCCCGCCGTGCCGCCCATCGACGCCGCGTACATCTCCGACATCGGCACCGCGCCGGCCCCGAGCCCCCCGCCGATCACCGGTGCGGCGACGAAGAACAGCGCCTCACGGAGCCCGAACCCCAGCGCGGCGCCGAGCAGCGCGACCAGGGTGAACACGATGACGATCGTGCCGACGAGCGGGAACGCGTACCGGACGCCGGCCTTCACCAGCAGGGCCCGGGGCATCCCCAGGATGCTGCCGGCGATCAGCGAGCCGACGTAGAAGTCGAGGAACCCGCTGTCGACGGTGAACGTGGTGGTGATCTCGGCGATGCCGGCCGGGACGAGTCCGACCACCAGCAGGATCGGCGGCAGCAGGATGCAGAGCAGGGTGGGCAGGCCGAAGTCCCGCAGGACGGGGACGCGCTCGCCGCACCAGTGCAGGAGGCCGCCGATCAGGACGAGGGTGGTGAACCCGACGAGCATGCCCGGCTCGGCGGCGCCGGTGACGGTCGCCGCGAGCACGATCACCAGCAGCACGGCGAACCAGGGCAGCGGCAGCCCCAGGATCCGGTACCGGTCGTCGGGTTCCTCGATCCGTGCGGTCGTGCCGTGTCGTGCCGGTGCCTCGTGCGTCATCGTCGACTCCTCGCGTGGGCCGCGCCACCCGGCCGGAGCCGGGAGACGATCAGGCGCAAACTTGTATCACAAGTTTGATAAAATCAACCGGCTTCATGATCGACGACGACGGGGAGGCACGTGTGCGAGGTCGCGACACCGGGGGAGCCGTTCTGCACGGTCCGGCGCTGCTGTTCTGTCCGGGCGACCGGCCGGACCGCTTCGGCAAGGCGCTCGCCGCCGCCGACTCGGTGATCCTCGACCTGGAGGACGCGGTCGGCCCGGACGCGAAGGACGCCGCGCGCGACGCCGTCGTCGCCGCGCTCCCCGGCCTGGACCTCGCGCGGGTCCTGGTGCGGGTGAACGCACCCGGCACCCCGTGGCACGACGCGGACGTCCGGGCGCTCGCCCCGTTCCCCGAGGTCACGGTCCTGCTGCCGATGGTCGCCGCCCCCGAGGACGTCGCCGCACTGGCGCCCCGCCCGGTGATCGCGCTCTGCGAGACCGCTCGTGGCGTCCTGGCCGCGCCCTCGATCGCGACCGCGGAGAACTGCGCCGGCCTGATGTGGGGCAGCGAGGACCTGCTCGCCGACCTCGGCGCCCGGCCGGTCCGGCTGCCCGGCGGCGGCTACCGGCCCGCCCTGCAGGAGGCACGGACCCGGATCCTCTACGCCGCGCGCGCGGCCGGCCGGGCCCCGGTCGACACCGTGCTCGTCGACATCGACGACCTCGACACCCTCGCCGCAGACAGCGCGGACGCGGCGGCGGACGGGTACGTCGCGAAGGCGTGCATCCATCCGTCCCAGGCCGAGACGGTGCGCCACGCGTTCCGCCCGGACGACCGCGCGGTCGCCTGGGCCCGTGAGGTCGTCGACGAGGCGGCCGCCCGGCCCGGGGTGTTCCGGCTGCGCGGGCAGATGATCGACGCGCCGGTGGTGGCGTACGCCCGCGAGGTCCTGCGCCGGGCCGGCGTCACGGGCTGACCTGCCGGGCCCCGCGGTCGCGGACCACGGTGCGCGTGCGCCCGGCCGGGACGGGCCGCGCGCGCCGCCCCATCCGGTGACTAGCGTGGGGAACCGTGACGATCTCGGGGTACGGATCGTGGCCGACACCGGTCACGTCCGAGCTGGTGGTGACGGCCGCGGTGCGGCTCGGCGACGTCCGGCCGGACGGGGCACCCGGTACCGAGGGCACCGGGGTGATCTGGGCCGAGGGCCGCGCCGCCGAGGGCGGGCGGATCCAGCTGGTCCGCCGCGCGGACTCCGGCGGCACCCGTGCCGATCTGCTGCCCGAGGGCGCGAACGCCCGGACCGCGGTGCACGAGTACGGCGGCGGCGCCTGGTGGCTGCACCCGGGAAGCCCCGGCGTCGTCTGGTACGTCGAGTGGGCCGACCAGCGGCTGTACCGCCTCGAGTCGGGGGCGGATCCGGTCGCGCTCACCCCGGAACCGGAGGCGCCGCGCGGCGACCGCTACGCCGACGGCGACGTCGCCCCGGACGGGAGCTGGCTGGTCGCCGTCCGCGAGCACCACGCGAGCGAGCACACCCCCGCCGCCGACGTCGTCAACGAGATCGTCCGGCTGGACGCGCGCGCGCCGTCCACGCCGGAGGTGCTGGTCACCGGCCCGGACTTCGTCGCCGCGCCGCGGATCTCCCCGGACGGGACCACCCTGGCCTGGCTGTCCTGGAACCACCCGTCGATGCCGTGGGACGACGTCGAGCTGACCGTCCGCGACCTGGAGTCCGGTGTGGACACCCATGTCGCCGGTGGTCCGGGGGAGTCGGTCACCGAGCCGCAGTGGCACCCCGACGGCTCGCTCACCTTCGTCTCCGACCGCACCGGCTGGTGGAACCTCTACCGCTGGATGCCCGGTGCGGACATCGAGGGGCTGGTCCTGCTCGACGCCGAGATCGGCGTCCCCGGCTGGGCGCTCGGCGGTTCCCGCTACGCCCTCCTCGACGACGGCCGGGTGGTGTTCGCGCGGTCGTCGCACGGGTTCGACGCGCTGGCCGTCCGGGAGCTGAACGGGTCGATCACCAAGCTGGACACCCCGTTCACGACGATCGGCTCGGTGCGGGCCGACGGGCCGCACGCCGTCGTCTGCGTCGCCGGCAGCCCCACCGCCGAGCCCGGGGTGCACCGCGTGGTCCCCGCCCCGGCGACCGCGGGGGAGCCGGGGGCGGCCGGGGTGCAGACCCTGCGCGCCCCGCGCGACCTGGGCCTGCACCCGGAGACGATCGCGGTGCCCGAGCCCATCCAGTTCCTCTCCTCCGACGCCGCGGGCAGCCCGCGCACGGGCTACGCGCTCTACTACCCGCCGACGGGTGTCTACGACCCGCCCGCCGGCGAGCTCCCGCCGCTGCTGGTGGTCATCCACGGCGGCCCGACCGGGTCCGCGACGCCGGTGCTCAGCGTCGGCGTGCAGTACTGGACCAGCCGCGGGTTCGGCGTCGTCGACGTCGACTACGGCGGCTCCACCGGCTACGGGCGCGCCTACCGCGACCAGCTGAAGGGTGCGTGGGGGATCGTCGACGTCGCCGACTGCCTGGCCGCGGCCCGCACGCTGGCCGACACCGGCCGGGTCGACCCGGCCCGCCTCGCGATCCGCGGCGGCTCGGCCGGCGGGTTCACCACCCTCGCCGCGCTGGCCCGGGAGGACACGCCGTTCTCCGCGGGGGCCGACCACTTCGGCGTCGCCGACCTGGAGGCGCTGGCCCGCGACACGCACAAGTTCGAGTCCCGCTACCTCGACGGGCTGGTCGGCCCGTACCCGGCCGAGCGCGACGTCTACGTCGAGCGGTCCCCGATCACCCACGTCGGGACGTTCTCCACCCCGCTGATCGTGCTGCAGGGCGACGAGGACGCGATCGTCCCGCCGAACCAGTCCGAGATGATCGTCGACGCGCTGCGCTCGCGCGGGGTCCCGGTCGCCTACCTGCTGTTCGAAGGGGAGCAGCACGGCTTCCGGAAGGCGGAGAACATCCGCCGGGCGCTGGATGCCGAGCTGGCCTTCTACGGCCGGGTGTTCGGCTTCGAGCTCCCGGCCGACGAGGGCATCGCGCCGGTGGAGATCGAGAACCTCTGACTCAGGGGACGAGCTTCGCCGGGTCCGGGCTGTAGGCGACCATCCAGGTCGGCTCGATCCGGTAGTAGATGACCTCGGTCCAGACGAAGCCGTCCGCTCCGTAGTGCCCCTCCAGGTGCTCGCGGGTCTCCGGCCAGCGCGGGTCCTCGGGGCTGCCGGCCGGGTTCAGCGGCACGGCGTGGCCGTGGGTGAACAGGCCGAGGTCGTCGCCGCGCAGGTGCGCGACGCTCACCGCCGGGCGGGCGGCGAGGTGGCGTGCCTTGACCGCGCCGGGATCGGTGCCGACGACCCAGTGCCCGTGCAGGAAGTGGCCGTCCACGCCGCTGATCCGGGGTTCACCGGCCCTGGTCGTGGTGGACAGCGCGAGCGTGCACATGCCGGTGGCGACCCGCACGAGCTGCTCCGCGGTGAGCGTCCGCTCCCCGGGGGTGACGATGTTCCGGAGGTGGGCGCCCGACCGGCCCAGGGAGCGGTCGAGGAGCTGCTGGAGGTCGTCGATCTCGGTGGGTGTCTCGCGCATGGCTTGTTTATAAATGATCGTTCGTTTATGTGGCAAGCCCACGACGGGCACGCAGGGTGGACGCCGGCCGTGCCGGCGGCTGATCACCTAGCGTGGGCGGGTGCCCTCCTCCAGCGCCGCCGGTCATTTCGTCGCCCGGGTGGGCCTGGTGCCGGACGCTCCGGTCGAGGGCTACCCGTTCGAGCTCCCGGCGGTCCGGTGGCTGCGCGAGCACGGCGGCCTGACGCTCCGCCCCGGCGTGACGTTCCTGGTCGGCGAGAACGGCTCCGGCAAGTCGACGCTGGTCGAGGGCCTCGCCGTCGCGCTGGGCCTGAACCCGGAGGGCGGCTCGAAGTCCTTCAACTTCGCGACCAGGGCCAGCGAGTCCGACCTCGGGGCGCACCTGCGGGTCACCCGGCGCCCGGGGCGGGAGCGGAACAGCTTCTTCCTGCGCGCCGAGTCGTACTACAACGTGGCCTCCGAGGTGGAGCGGCTGGACAGGATCCAGCCACTGCTCGGGGCGTACGGCGGCTCCGGCCACGAACGCTCACACGGCGAGTCGTTCCTCGCCCTGCTCAACCACCGCTTCGGCCCGCGCGGGCTCTACCTGCTCGACGAGCCGGAGGCGGCGATGTCGGTGACCGGCGCGCTGGCCGTGCTGCAGCGGATGGCCGACCTGACCGCGCGCGGGAGCCAGTTCGTCGTCGCCACCCACTCGCCGATCCTGCTGGCGCTGCCCGGCGCCACCATCTACGAGATCACCGACGACGGCGGCATCCGCCGGACCGGCTACGACGACGCCGGGCCCGTCGTCCTCACCCGGGGTTTCCTGAACGACCCCACCGCGTTCCTGCGCCACCTCTAGGACCGACTCATGGAGCTTCAGTTCGGTATGACCGAACTGAAGCTCCATGAGTGGGGCGTTCCGGAGGCGCCGCGGAGGACGCGTCAGCGGACCGGGACGTCGACCTTGAGGTCGTCGGCGGGGTCGGCCGGCTTCGTCGCCTTCGGCCCACGGGTGAGCCGCTTCTCGACCAGGTTCGAGATCCCGGTCAGGATCAGACACAGTCCGATGTAGATGATCGCGATGACGATCGCGACCTGCAGGATCGGCGCCCCGAGCTGGTTCTGGCTGCCCAGGAAGCGCGCCTGGTAGAGCAGCTCCGGGTACAGGATGATGAACCCGAGCGCGGTGTCCTTCAGGACCACGACCAGCTGGGACAGGATCGTCGGCAGCATCGAGCGCACCGCCTGCGGCAGCAGAACGTTGGTCATCACGCCGGTCTTGCGCAGGCCCAGCGCGTACGCGGCCTCACGTTGCCCGCGGGGCACCGCGTTGATCCCGGCCCGGAACACCTCGGCCAGCACCGAGCCGTTGTAGAGCATCAGGCCCAGCACCACGGCCCAGAACGCCGAGATGTCGATGCCCGCGCCCTGGGAGAGGCCGTAGTACAGGATGAAGATCAGGATCAGCAGCGGGACGGCGCGGAACAGCTCCACGATCACCGTCGACGGACCGCTGATCCACTTGTGGTCCGAGAGCCGCCCGGCGGCGAACACCGCGCCGAACAGCAGCGAGAGCACCGCGGCGACCAGGAAGGCCCGCACGGTGTTCCACAACGCGTCCAGCAGCAGGTACTGGATGTTGATGTAGGTGATCCACTCCCACATCCGCGCGGAGAAGGCACCCGCCTCGGCGAACCGCCAGACGATGAAGCCCAGCAGCGCGACGAGTGCCGCGACGCCGACGATGCCGAAGGTGCGGTTGCGTGCCCGCGCGGCCGGGCCGGGGACGTCGTAGAGGACCGAGCTCATCGGGCCACCTCCGGGAACGAGGCGAGGGTCGGGGCGGGGCGGCTGCTCATCGCGACGGGCTCCAGCGGGCGTCGAGCCGGCGCTGCAGGTACGTCAGCGGCATCACCAGCAGCACGAAGATCAGGGCCACCCAGAGCAGCCCGACCAGCACGTTGTAGCCGAGCTCGGACAGCGTGGCGTAGATGCCGCCGGCGTTGACCACGGCGAACCCGGACGCGATCGTGGTGTTCTTCAGCAGCGCGATCTGGACGTTCGTCATCGGCGGGACGGTGGCCCGCATGGCCTGCGGGAGCACGACCTGGCCCAGGGTCTGGGTGAAGGTGAAGCCCAGCGCGCGGGAGGCCTCGGCCTGCCCGACCGGCACCGTGTTGATGCCCGACCGGACGACCTCGCAGACGAACGCCGCGGTGTAGACCGTCAGCCCGATGCTGGCGAGGGTGAAGAACGACAGGTCCACCAGCTCGAGGCGCGGGTAGGCGAAGGCGAAGAAGAACAGCACCAGGGTGAGCGGCGTGTTCCGCAGGATCGTGACGTACGCGGAGCCGAAGACGCGCAGCACCGGGACCGGGCTGACCCGCATGCCGGCGATCACCGTGCCCAGGATCAGCGACCCGATCGCGGCCACCACGAACAGCGAGAGCGTGCCCGTGAAGCCGTCGACGAACACACCCAGGTTGTCCAGCAGGACGTTCACCGGGATGTTCTCCTTCCTTCACTCGGCCGACGGCCCGGCCCGGCGCGTGGGAGCGCCGTGGCCGGGCCGTACGGGGTGCCTCAGTAGCGGTCGATCGCCGGCGGGGTGCCCGGCGTGCCGGACTCGCCGAGGGTGCCGTCGTAGATCGTCTGCCAGGTGCCGTCGTCGTCGGCGGCCTGCAGCAGGTCGTTGACCTTGTTGCGGAACGCGGTGTCGTCGCGCGGGACGCCGATGCCGTAGGGCTCCTCGGAGAAGGTGTCGCCGGCGAGCTTGAGCTGCTCGGAGTTCTGCGAGGCGTAGCCGAGCAGGATCGCGTCGTCGGTGGTGACGGCGTCGACCTGGTTGTTCAGCAGCTGGTCCACGCACTGCGAGTAGGTCTGGAACTCGACGATCTGGTCGGTCAGACCCTCGTCACGCACCCGCTGGATCGGGGTGGAGCCGGTCACCGAGCAGACGATCTTGCCCTGCAGGGTGTCCGGGCCGGTGATCTCCTCGTCGTCCGCGCGGACCAGCAGGCCCTGGCCGGCGACGTAGTACGGGCCGGCGAACCCGACGCGCTCCTTGCGGTTGTCGTTGATCGTGTAGGTGCCGACCATGTAGTCGATCTCGCCACGCTCGATGACGTCCTCGCGCGCCGCGGACGGCACGACGCGGTAGTCGATCTGGTCCGGCCCGAAGCCGAGACCGCCGGCGACCATCCGCGCCATGTCGACGTCGAAGCCGGTGAACTCGCCGGTGGTCGCGTCCTGGAAGCCCAGGCCCGGCTGGTCGTCGCGGACACCGATGACCACGCGGCCACGGTCCTGCATCGCCTGGAAGGTCGGCGAACCCTCGACGGTCACGTTCTCGGCGACGACCGGCTCGTAGCCGGAGGCCTCGCCGCCGCCCGGCGCGCCCTCCTGACCGCAGCCGGCCAGCACCAGGGCGGAGGCCAGCGCGGCCGCCACCAGGACTCGGGTTCTCTTCATGATCGCCTCCAGAGGCGGGTGGGGGAGAGGGGTGCCGCACGTCGCGGCGGGGAAGTCGGTCACCCCACCGGCGGCCGGGGAGCAGCCGCCGGGGGAGTGGTCGTCGGACCTAGTGCGAGAGGATCTTGCCGAGGAAGTCCTTGGCACGATCGGTGCGCGGATTCGAGAAGAAGTCGTCCGGGCTCGAGTCCTCGACGATCTCGCCGTCGCTCATGAACACCACCCGGTGGGCCGCCCGGCGGGCGAAGCCCATCTCGTGGGTCACCACGACCATCGTCATGCCCTCCTTGGCCAGCGAGGTCATCGTGTCCAGCACCTCGTTGACCATCTCCGGGTCCAGCGCGGAGGTAGGCTCGTCGAAGAGCATCACCTTCGGCTTCATCGCCAGGGCGCGGGCGATGGCCGCGCGCTGCTGCTGGCCGCCGGAGAGCTGGGCCGGGTACTTGTCCTTCTGGTTCGCGATGCCGACCCGCTCCAGCAGCCGCATCGCCTCGGTCTGGCACTCGGACTTCGCGAGGCCGCGGACCTTCAGCGGGGCCAGCATGACGTTCTCGAGGATGGTCTTGTGCGCGAACAGGTTGAACGACTGGAACACCATGCCGACGTCGGCGCGCAGCCCGGCCAGGGCCTTGCCCTCCGCGGGCAGCGGGGTGCCGTCGACCGCGATCTCGCCGGTGTCGATCGGCTCGAGGCGGTTGATCGTCCGGCAGAGTGTCGACTTGCCGGACCCGGACGGGCCGAGCACGACGACGACCTCACCGCGCGCGACCTCGAGTTCGATGTCACGCAACACGTGCAGATCCCCGAAGTGCTTCTGCACCCCGGTCATCCGGACCATCGGGGTACGGGTCGAGGACGTGCTGCTCATGGGGCCTCCGGACATGGCGAGAGCCTGGACGGAACGGACAAGCCAGTCCACCACCTTGAGGAACCTTTAGGGTCTCGTCCACGTAACGGAAGGGACGGCAGCTGGTGCACATCCTGCTGATCGAGGACGACGACCGGGTCGCGGCCGCGCTGCGCCCGGCGCTGCACCGCAACGGGATGACCACCACCCGGCTCGACCACGGCCGCGGGGTGGTCGACCACCTCGACGGCGTCGACGTCGTCCTGCTCGACCTGGGGCTGCCCGACGCCGACGGGCTCGACGTGTGCCGGCAGATCCGCGAGGTCAGCCAGGTGCCGGTCCTGATGGTGACCGCCCGCGGCGAGGTCTCCGACCGGATCGCCGGCCTGCACACCGGTGCCGACGACTACCTGGTCAAGCCCTACGACATCGGCGAGCTGGTCGCCCGGGTGCACGCGGTGCAGCGCCGCCGGAAGGTCGGTGAGGACGGCGTCCCGGTGCCGGCCGGGGTGGCGCCGGTGACCGTCGGCGACGTGCGGGTCGACCCGGAGCGGCACGAGGTCACCGTCGCCGGCGAGCAGGTCGTGCTCACCCGCAAGGAGTTCCAGGTACTCGCCCTGCTGGCCCGGGCCGACGGCGCGGTGTGCACCCGGGCCCAGATCGTCGCCGAGGTGTGGGGCCGGGGCTGGGCGGGCGCGAACCGGACCCTGGACGTGCACGTCGCGACGCTGCGCACCAAGCTCGGCCGCTCCGAGCTGATCCGCACCGTCCGCGGGGTCGGCTACCGCTTCGCCGCGACCGAGGACTAGGACTCCGCGGAGTGCGCAGCCGGTTGCTGCTGGTCGTCCTCGTGCTCGTCGGCCTGCTCGCCGTCGGGCTCGGGGTGCCGCTCGCGCTGACCGACTCCCAGCGCGGCCAGGAGGAGCTGTTCACCGACCGGCTCACCGACACGATCTCCTTCGCCGCCTCGTCGCAGCGCCCGCTGCTCGAGGCGCCGTCGGGCCGGGCGGCGACGACCGTGTTCGCGGACGAGATCGTCCGCTACGACGAGGTCTACGGCGTCTCGGTCCTGATCTTCGACCGGACCGGCTCGCTGATCGTCGCCTCCCGGCCGTCCGACCGGCTCCCCGCACTGTCCGACGACGCCACCGACCGGCTCGAGGTGGCGCTGGCCGGACGCCGCTCGCAGACCTACCCGCTGCTCATGCCGTGGGACTCGACCGCGCTCGTGCTGGCCGAACCGGTGCTGGTCGACGGCGAGGTGGTCGGCGCCGCGATGACCGTGTCACCCACCGACGCGCTGCGGGCCGGCCAGATCCGGACCTGGTCGGTGGTCGCGGGGGCGGCGGTCGTCGCGCTGCTGGCCGGGACGCTGGTGGCGCTGCCGCTGACCGCGTGGATCCTGCGCCCGGTACGCCGGCTCGACGAGGCGATGGACCGGGTCGGCACCTCGGTGCTCGCCGGCGGACCGGCCGGCCCGGCGACCCGCCGGAGCGGCCCGCCGGAGCTGCGCCGGCTCTCCGAGTCGTTCGACCGGATGACCGGCACCGTGCGCGAGGTGCTGGTCGCGCAACGGGCGTTCGTCGCCGACGCCTCGCACCAGCTGCGCAACCCGCTGACCGCGCTGCGCCTGCGGCTGTCCAACCTGGACGGTCGGCTGGATGTCGGCGCGACCGACGACCACCTGGCCGCGATGGAGGAGGCCGAGCGCCTGTCCCGGGTGCTGGACGGGCTGCTGGCGCTCGCCCGGGCCGAGCGGGCGGCCGAGTCGGGCCCGGACGGCACCGGCGCCACCGAGCTCGACGACGTCGTCGCCGACCGGGTGGAGAACTGGCGGCCGCTGGCCGAGCACACCGGGGTCGAGCTGCGGGCCGGCGGTCCCCGCGGGTTGCGGGCCCGGATCGACCCGGCCGGGCTGGAGACGGTGCTCGACGCGGTCCTGGACAACGCGCTGAAGTACACCCCGGACGGCGGCCGGGTCCGGGTGGCGACGCTGCGGCTGGCCGACCGGGTCGGGGTCAGCGTGGTCGACGGCGGCCCGGGGATGGACGCCCACGACCGGGCCCGGGCCACCGACCGGTTCTGGCGGGCCCCCGGTCAGACCAACGTGGAGGGCAGCGGGCTCGGGCTGGCGATCGCCGCGCGGACCGCGGCCGGCGCCGGCGGCACCCTGGCACTGGACGACGCGCCCGGCGGGGGACTGCGGGTCACCCTCTGGCTCGACCCGGCACCGGCTCCGGCGGGCGACCTGCCGGCCCCGTCGGAGAACGGTCAGTAGTCCTTCGCCGACCGGTAGAACTGCAACGCGCCGGGGTGCAGCGGCACCGGCTGGGTCCCGATCGCCGAGCGCGAGTCGATCGTCACCGCCGCCGGGCTGGCCTGTGCCAGCCGTGGCTGGTCGAGGAACGCGGCGTCGATCAGCGCGCGGGCGGTGCCGTCGTCCATCGCCGCCGTCACCAGCAGGACGTTGCGCACCGACAGGCACGCGACCGGCCCGGGCAGGCCGTAGGTGTTCGCCGGGACCGTGCCGACCGAGTAGACCGGGAACCGCTGGCGCACCCGGTCGAGCACGTCACCGAGGTCCAGCAGCCGGATCGGCAGCTCGTCGGCCAGGTCCCGGATGCCGCCGGTCGGGACCCCGCCGGACCAGAAGAAGGCGTCGATGCGGTCCGCGCGCAACGCCGCGTCCGCCTCGGGCAGGCCCAGCTCGGCACGCTCGCCGAGCCCGTCGGCGCCGATCCCGGCCGCATCCAGCAGGCGCAGCGCGATCGGCTGGTAGCCGCTGCCGGCCGGGCCGATCGAGACCCGGGCGCCGCGCAGGTCGTCGAGGGTGCGGAAGTCGGAGTCCCGCCGGACGACGACGTGCGTGACGTCGTCGTAGAGCCGGGCCAGCGCCATCGGCTCGCCGGGCCCGGTGATCCCGGTGGCGACGTCGGCGGCGACGTCGACCTGGCTGATCGCGACCGTGGCGGCCCCGCCGGTGAGCAGCTGCATGTTCTCGGTGCTGCCGGCGGTCGTCAGCACCTGCGGCGCCCCGTCCAGGCCGAGCCGTTCGCGCCAGATGTCGGCCAGGGTCCCGGCGAGCGAGATGTAGACACCGGGCCGCACCCCGCCGGCGATCACCAGCGGGGTCGCCGGGGCCGACGGCGTGCACGCCGTGGCACCGAGCGCGGCGCCACCGGCGAGCGCGGCGCGCAGCAGTGCGCGCCGGGACAGCCCCAGCGTGCTTCGCGGACCGGACACGTGCTCATCCTCCCCGACCGGCCCCCGGCCGTCCGCACCGGCGGGCCCGCCCCGCACAGCAGGTCGGCGCTGGTGGCGCCTACCCTCGGGGGCGTGACCCGCAGCTACACCGTGCGCACCTACGGGTGCCAGATGAACGTGCACGACTCGGAGCGGATGGCCGGCCTGCTGGAGGACGCCGGGTACGCCCGCGCGCAGGACCCGGACACCGCCGACGTCGTCGTGTTCAACACCTGCGCGGTCCGCGAGAACGCCGACAACAAGCTCTACGGCAACCTCGGTCACCTGCGCCCGCGCAAGGACGCGAACCCGGACATGCAGATCGCCGTCGGCGGGTGTCTCGCGCAGAAGGACCGCGACACGATCACCCGCCGGGCGCCGTGGGTCGACGTCGTGTTCGGCACCCACAACGTGCACGCGCTGCCGACCCTGCTGGAACGGGCCCGGCACAACGAGACCGCGCAGGTCGAGATCGCCGAGGCGCTCGAGGTGTTCCCCTCGACGCTGCCCGCCCGCCGCGAGTCCGCCTACGCCGGCTGGGTGTCGATCTCGGTGGGGTGCAACAACACCTGCACGTTCTGCATCGTGCCGGCGCTGCGCGGCAAGGAGCGCGACCGGCGCCCCGGCGACGTGCTCGCCGAGGTCCAGGCCCTCGCCGCCGACGGCGTGCTCGAGGTGACCCTGCTCGGGCAGAACGTGAACGCCTACGGCTCCGACTTCAGCGACGACACCGCCGACAAGTCCGCTTTCTCGAAGCTGCTGCGGGCCTGCGGCGGCGTCGAGGGCCTGGAACGCGTGCGCTTCACCAGCCCGCACCCCCGGGACTTCACCGCCGACGTCATCGCCGCGATGGCCGAGACGCCGAACGTGTGCCCGCAGCTGCACATGCCGCTGCAGTCCGGCTCCGACGACGTGCTGCGCCGGATGCGGCGCTCCTACCGCTCGGAGCGGTTCCTGAAGATCCTCTCCGACGTGCGGGCGTCGATCCCGCACGCGGCGATCTCCACCGACATCATCGTCGGGTTCCCCGGGGAGACCGAGGAGGACTTCCGGGCCACCCTCGACGTCGTCGCCGAGTCCCGGTTCTCCCAGGCCTTCACCTTCCAGTACTCGAAGCGCCCCGGGACGCCCGCCGCGGACCTGCCCGACCAGCTGCCGAAGCAAGTCGTGCAGGAACGCTACGAGCGGCTCGTCGCGCTGCAGGAGGAGATCTCCTGGTCCGAGAACCGTGCCCAGATCGGCCGCGAGGTCGAGCTGCTGGTCTCGACGGGGGAGGGCCGCAAGGACGGCGCGACCCGGCGGCTCACCGGACGCGCCCGCGACGGCCGGCTGGTGCACTTCGCGCCGGACGGGGCCGCCGGGATCCGGCCCGGTGACGTCGTCACCGTCGAGATCGACCACGCCGCGCCGCACCACCTCGTCGCCGACGGCGGCGTGCGCACCCACCGCCGCACGCGGGCCGGGGACGCCGCCGAGGCCGGTACCCGCCCGGCCGGTGCGCCGACGACACTCGGGTTGCCCGGTTTCGGCACCCCGCCGCCCGCTCCGCCGCAGCCCGAGCCGGCCTGCGCCGTGCCGTCCGAGAGGTAGCACCCGATGAACGACCACGACGTCTCGCCCGAGACCCGCGCCGAGATCACCGGCGCCGAGCACGCCGTCCTGCGCCGGATCGATCCCGGTGCCCGGGCGATGGTGGTCGCGCTGGGCGCGGTCGCCGCCGTCGCGGGCGTGCTGCTGCCCTGGGTGCAGGGCGCGCCGGGCTGGCAGGTGCTGGCCGGCACCGTCACCGCCGGGTTCTTCCCGACGCTGTTCGCCTGGACGCTGACCGTGTTCGCGATCGTCGTCTCCGCCGCCACGCTGCTCACCCGGCTGTGGGTGCTGGCCTGGCTCGCGGCCCTGGGCTGCGGGATCGCCACGGTCAACGGGGTCTGGGCGATCTGGTCGATGCAGACCGGTGGGGTCGGCGCCCCGGGACCGGGGCTGGTGATCGCGGTGATCGCCGCCGTCGTGCTGACGTTCACCTGGGCCGGCGGGGCCTTCCAGCGGCACTGAGGCCCGGCGGTCGAGGGCCGAAGCAGCGGCACTGCGCCCGGCACCGGCGGACAGGGGGAGGACACGTGAGCGGCTCCGGACCACGGGGCACGGCGAGCAGGCTGGTCTACGACGGGCTGCGGGCCGGGATCACGCACGGCGAGTACCTGCCGGGCCAGCGGTTGAGCGAGGTCGACCTGGCCGAGGCCTTCGGGGTGTCCCGGACCCCGGTCCGGGAGGCGCTGCGGCTGCTGAGTGCGGACGGGATGATCGACTACCGGCCGCGGTCGGTCGCGGTCGTCGCGGAGTGGGGCGATGAGGAGGTCACCCACCTCACCCACCTGCGCTCCCGGCTGGAGGGCTACGCGGCGTCGGTGGCCGCCGAGCACGCGACGCCGGAGCACGTCGCCCGGCTCCGGGAGCTCAACCAGCAGCTGCGCGACCTGGCCGCCGCCGACGGCCGGGAGGACCCGGAGGTCGTCAGCGGGCTCGTCCGCGTCAACATCGAGTTCCACGAGCTGATCGTGACCATCACCGGCAGCCGGATCCTGCACGACCACTTCCACCGGATGCTGCACTACCCGCTGCACCAGCGGGTGATGCGGATCTACGGCACGGACGGGCTGCGCACCAGCTTCCAGCAGCACGACGTCATCGTCACCGCGCTGGAGGACGGCGACGGCGCCTGGGCGGGCGCACTCATGCGCGCGCACATCCTGAGCTCCCGCTCCTACTCGGTGCACGGGCGCCGGGCCGGCGCGGCGGGCACGGAGCCGGCGGGCACCGGGCCGGCGGACGTCGAGGTGGCCGCCGGCCCGGCGTGACCGTCCGGCCTCAGGACCGCATCACGCGTTCGGCCAGCAGGGCCGCCTGGTCGCGGTGGTGGTCCCAGGGCGCCAGCGGGATGAACACCATGTCGGTCAGCCCGAGGGCCCGGTACTCCTCGACCCGCTCGCGGACCCGGTCCGGACTGCCGACCAGGCACAGCTTGTCCAGCACGTGGTCCCCGACGGGCTGCTGGTAGCGCTCCGCGAAGTGAGCCCGGGCCGCCTCGCGGGCCCGGTCGTCGTTCTCGTCCACCAGGGTGTGCAGGTAGGCGCCCAGCGGCGGCATCGGCCGGCCGGTCGCGGCCGCCCGCGCGCGCATGAGCCGCGCCTTCTCCTCGAACTGCCGCGGGGAGACGTACGCCGGCAGCCACCCCGCTCCCTGGTCGACGGACCGGAGGGCGGCCCGCTCCGACTTCCCGCCGACCCACAGCGGCGGCCCGCCCGGCTGCACCGGCCCCGGCTGGATCGTGATGCCGTCGAACGAGACGAACCGGCCGTGGTGGCTGATCTCCGTGCCGCTCCACAGCGCCCGGGCGACGTCGAGGTACTCGTCGGTGCGCGCACCCCGCGCCGCCGGCGGTACCCCCGCCCCCTCGAAGTCCTTCATACCCTCGCCGCCGACCCCGATGCCGAGCTCGAGGCGCCCGCCGCTGAGCTGGTCGAGGCTCGCCGCGGTCTTGGCCATCCAGACCGGCTGGCGCAGCGGCAGCAGGATGATCCCGGTGCCCAGCCGGATGTGTTCGGTACCGGCCGCCAGGTAGGCGAGCATGACGAACGCGTCGTGGATCGGGTTGTGGAACGACAGGTGCTCACCGGCCCAGACCGAGTCGAAGCCGGCCTCCTCGGCGGCGCGGGCCGTGGCGAGCAGCTCGGTGCCGGCGGGCATCCCGTCCGGGAACTGCCCGGCGACCTGGAAGCCGATCTTCAGGTGGGTACTGTCCATCTGCGGTCACAGCCCTTCCGGGTCGAGGCCGAGCTCGCCGGAGAGGATCTCCTCGTTGTGCGCGCCCAGCGGTGGCGCGCTGTGCGTGATCCGCCCCGGCGTCCGGGAGAGGACACCGACGACGTTCTGCATGCGCACCGGTCCCAGCTCGTGGTCCGCGACCGTCACGACGTTGCCCCGCTCGCGGTAGTGCGGATCGTCCATGATCCGCTCGACGTCGTAGACGGCCTCGGCCGTGGCGTGCCCCTCGTGGCAGACCCGCAGGGCCTCGTCGAGGGTGAACCGCCCGACCGCCTCCTGCAGCGCGGACTCCAGCGCGACGACGTTCGCGAGCCGGTCCCGGTTGGTGGCGAACCGCGGATCCCCGATCAGCGCCGGGCACCCGAGCGCCCGGCAGATCCGCTCGAACGCCCCCTGGCTGCTGCCCGCCAGCACCAGGTACTGGCCGTCGCTGGTCCGGAACGTGTTGCGCGGGGAGGCGAACGGCAGCCGGCTGCCGTCCCGGTGCTGGACGACGCCGAGCTGGTCGTGGTCGATCACGTGCGACCCGATCAGGGTGAACAGCGACTCGTACAGGCCGAGGTCGACGTGCTGGCCGTGCCCGTGGGCGTCCCGGGACCGGAGCGCGACCATCGTGAGGTAGGCCGCGGTCAGCCCGGTCGTGGAGTCGGCCAGGCCGAAGCCGGGGAGCAGCGGGGCGCCGTCGGCGTCGCCGGTCACCTGCGCGAAGCCGGAGAATCCCTCGGCGAGCGTGCCGAAACCGCGGCGGTGCGCGTACGGCCCGGTGCGCCCGAAGCCGGAGATGCTGGTGTAGACGATCCGCTCGTTGACCGCCGCCAGGTCGGAGTAGCCGAGCCCCCAGCCCTCCAGCGTGCCCGGCCGGAAGTTCTCCAGCACGACGTCGGCGGTCCGGGCCAGGTCCCGGACCGCCTGCTGGGCGGTGGGCTCGTGCAGGTCGAGTGTGATCGACTTCTTGTTCCGGTTGACGACCTTGTGGAACAGCCCGACGCCGTCCTTGGCGTAGCCCCAGCTCCGGATCTCGTCGCCGGTGCCGGGGCGTTCGACCTTGATGACCTCGGCGCCGTGGTCGGCGAGGAACATGCCGGCGATCGGCGCGGCGAGGAAGTTGGCGACCTCCAGCACCCGGATCCCGGCGAGCGACCCGTCGGGCGCGGTCATCGGGCGGCCGCCCCGTTCGAGCCGGCTGCCGAGAGCGCGAGGACGCTCTCCTGGGTCGCGCCCCGGGCCGCCGGGCTGACGCTGCGGACCCCCAGGATCCCGGCGACGTCGTCGGAGGCGCGCAGCACGGCGGGCAGGTCGAGCCCGCAGTCGATGTCGAGCAGGGTCAGCAGGTGCACGAGGTCCTCCGTCGCGAGGTTGCCGAAGTCGGCCATCCCCGGGGGCATGGCGATGCCGCCGCCGATCCCGCAGACCGCGCTCTCGAAGCGCCGGACCCCGGCCAGCAGGCCCGCCAGCACGGTCGCCGAGGAGAAGCCGTTGGTGGTGTGGATGTGCAGGCCGAGGTCGAGATCGGGATGGGTGTCCAGGACGCGCGCGCACAGGTCGTGCACCCGCCGGGGACTGTCCAGCCCGGTGCTGCACGCCAGGTACACCGAGCTGACGCCGTTGTCGGTCAGCCGTTCCAGGATCGCCATGATCCGCTCCGGGGGTGTCTCGGCCTCGTACGGGTCGAAGAAGGCCAGCCCGATCGCGGCCTCGCAGGGCAGCTCCCGCGCGCGGCACCACGTCGCGACGTCGACGAGCTGGTCGAGCAGCTCCGGATGCGTCTTCCCCTGGTTCTTCAGGCTGTACACCGAGGTCGCCGTCATCAGCGCGACGGCTGTGGTGACCCCCGCGTCGAGGGCCCGCTCGGCGCCGCGCAGGTTCGGCACCAGCGCGCGGTAGTCGACGCCGCGCCGGCGGGGCAGGGCCCGCAGCAGCGCGTCCGCGTCCGCGAGGTCGGGAACCATCCGCGGGTGCGAGAAGGCGGTCACCTCGATCGAGGTGACGCCCGCGTCGAGCATCCGCTCGACGATCCGGACCTTGTCCTCGGTGGACACCCACGTCCCGAGACTCTGCAGTCCGTCGCGGGGCGCGACCTCGGTGACCGAGACGCGTTCGGGCAGTCTCATCCCATCTCCTGTATGTCGGATGATCTCAAGATCGTTCTGACCGTCTCAGCGGCATCGCGACCGTATATCGCTCTGAGCTGGAATTTTCCGTGAATTCCGGCGAAGTCTTGACTAGGTCGTGTGATCGACGTTACTCATAAGTGTATACAGCAGTCAACGACGACTGGAGGCCTCGGTGCCCACTCGAACCACCCCCGCTCACGCGGCGCCTCCGGCCGCGGCGGGCCCGGCCGACGGCGGCCACGGCCGTTCCGTCCGGATGCGCGGCCTGCGCAAGACCTTCGGCAGCGCGGTCGCGGTCAAGTCGCTGGACCTCGACATCGGGGCCGGCGAGATGCTGGTCCTGCTCGGGCCGTCGGGGTGCGGGAAGACCACGACGATGCGCTGCGTCGTCGGCCTCGAGGAGCCGACCGAGGGCCGGATCGAGATCGGCGGCGACGCGGTGTTCGACGCCCGGACCCACATGTCGGTGCCGGTGCACAAGCGCAAC
Source organism: Pseudonocardia nematodicida (assembly GCF_040105385.1). Lineage (NCBI taxonomy): Bacteria > Bacillati > Actinomycetota > Actinomycetes > Pseudonocardiales > Pseudonocardiaceae > Pseudonocardia > Pseudonocardia nematodicida. Next base: position 220,303 of record NZ_JBEDNQ010000012.1, on the reverse strand, counting down.
GTCGGGATGGTCTTCCAGTCGTACGCGATCTGGCCGCACATGACCGTCGCCGAGAACGTCGCCTTCCCGCTGCAGATGAAGGGCCTGGGCCGGCGCGAGATCGCCGCCGAGGTCGAGCGGACCCTGGAGCTCGTCGGGATGGAGGCGTTCGGCGAACGGCCGGCGAGCAAGCTCAGCGGCGGCCAGATGCAGCGCGTCGCGCTGGCCCGCAGCGTCGCCATGCGCCCCGGAGTCCTGCTGCTCGACGAGCCGCTGTCCAATCTGGACGCGAAGCTGCGGGACCGGCTGCGGTTCGAGCTCCGCGACCTGCAGCAGCGGGTCGGGATCACCGCGATCTACGTGACGCACGACCAGTCCGAGGCGCTGGCCCTGGCCGACCGGGTCGCGGTCATGCGCGACGGCGAGATCGTCCAGCTCGCGCCCCCGCTGGAGCTGTACCGCAACCCGTGCAACACCTTCGTCGCCGACTTCCTCGGGGTGGACAACCTGTTCCCGGTGGAGCGGGTCACCGACGACGACGGTGCGCCCGGCGTCCGGCTCACCGGCCACGGGCTGGTGCTGCGGACCGGGCAGGAGGTGCCCGCCGGTTCCGGGCTGCACGCCTGCATCCGTCCCGAGCACGTGCGGGTCTTCTCCGCCGCGCCGGGCGGCGAGAACGTCGCCGCAGGCCGGGTGCGGGTCGCGAGCTTCCTGGGCAGCCAGATGCGTTACGAGATCGACCTGGGCGACGACCTCGTGGTGCACGCGGCCTGCCCCGCCGAGGACGACGCCATGCTCCGCGAGCGGGAAGCGGTCTGGATCCGGATCGACCCGGCACGGGTCCAGGTGCTCGCCGAGGATGCCGCGCCCGCCGGGGACACCCGGTGAGCGCGCCGACGCTGCCCCCGGAACCACCGCTGGTCCAGCCCGAACCGGAGCAGGGACGCCGGCCCGACCGGGGCGGCGGCACCACGCGCCTCGTGCGGTGGCTGCCGGTCACCGTGCTGGTCGTGCTGCTGTCGTTCCTGGTCGTGCTGCCGGTGGGCATGCTGGTCTACGCCTCGTTCTCCGACGTCGCGCCGCGGCCGGGGGCCGAGCCGTCGTTCACCCTGGACAACTACCGGGGGCTGCTCACCCCCGGCGTCGGGAGCGCGCTGCTGAACTCGGTGCTGGTGTCGCTCGGCGGGACCGTCGCCGCGCTGGTCATGGGCGGCGGGCTGGCCTGGCTGGTCACCCGCACCAACGTGCCGTGCAAGCGGCTGCTGCAGGTCGCCGGGATCGCGCCGCTGTTCATCTCCTCGATGATCGGTGCGCTGGCCTGGGCGCTGCTGAGCTCGCCCCGGACCGGCTACCTCAACCAGGCGCTGGTGGCGCTGGGGATCCCGTTCACCTTCAACGTCTACAGCCTGACCGGGATGATCCTGGTGTTCGGCCTGTACTACGCGCCGTACGCCTTCATGTTCGTCCAGAGCGCACTGTCGCTGATGAACCCCGAGCTGGAGGAGGCCGGGGAGGCACACGGCGCGACCAAGGTGCGGGTGGCCCGGCGGGTCAGCTTCCCGCTGATCAAGCCGGCGGTGATGGGCGCCGCGATCCTGGTGTTCGTCCTGATCTTCGAGAACTTCCCGATCCCGACGATCCTCGGCGCCCGGGAACGGGTCGACACCATCCCGTCGCAGATCTACCGGCTGATCGTGAGTGCCCCGCCGGACGCCAACCGGGCCGCGTCCCTCGGCATGATCCTCATGGCGATCATGGTGACGCTGGTCTACATCCAGCGCCGGGTCCTGGCCGCCCGCGAGTACACGACGGTCAGCGGCAAGGGCTTCAAGCCCCGGGTCAACGACATCGGGCGCTGGAAGTGGGTGGGACTGGGCGCCGGCCTGGCCTACCTGTTCCTCGCCGTCGTCCTGCCGGCCTTCGCGCTGCTGCAGAGCTCGCTGCGCAGCCACCAGTACATCGGCTCGTTCGCCGACCTGTTCGTGCTGTCCGACCTGTCGCCGGACGCGTTCACCTCGATGCTGACCTACGGGCCGTTCCAGCTCGGGCTGCGCAACACGCTGATCCTCGGCGTGCTCACCGCGGTCATCGGCGGCCTGCTGCACTTCGTTCTCGCCTACACCGTGCTGCGCACCCGCTCGCCCGGGCGCGGCCTGCTCGAGTACCTCGCGATGGCCCCGGTCGGCATCCCGGCGCTGGTCATCGGGATGGGCTTCCTGTGGGGCTGGACGACGCTGGACCTGCTCCCCATCTACGGGACGCTGGTCATCCTCGCGCTGGCCTACATCGCGCGGTTCATGCCGCAGGGCTTCCGCGGCGTGGCGTCGTCCATCACCCAGGTGCACCCGGACCTGGAGGACAGCGCGATCGTCTCCGGGGCGAACCGCATCCGGGCGGTCTGGCGGATCACGCTGCCGCTCATCCGGGTCGGCGTCGTGTCGACGATGTTGCTGCTGTTCATCCTCTCGATGCGCGAGCTCAGCACGTCGATCTTCCTGTTCTCCGCGGAGACCCGGATCCTCTCGGTGGTCATCTTCGAGCAGTGGGAGAGCGGGCGATGGCCCCGCGCCGCCGCCATCAGCATCATCTACAGCTCCCTGCTGATGGTGCTCACCGTGATCAGTCGTAAATGGTTCAAGACGGAAGGATGACCATGGGCAGGCACAACGGAGTGCGCCGCGTCGCCCTGTCGCTGACGGCGGCCGCGGTCCTGCTCGTCCCGCTCGCCTGCGGGACGGGTGGCGGGGCGGGCGACTCGGTGAACGAGGCCGGCGAGCTGGTGATCGACGGCGAGCTCGTCGCCGACGCCGCGCTGATGGAGGCGGCACTCGCCGAGGGCTCGGTGACGGTCTACTCGGGGGTCCCGGAGAGCATCGAGGCCACGATGCAGGAGGAGTTCACCGCGGCCACCGGCATCGACGTGGTCAACGTCCGGCTGCCCTCGGGCCAGCTGTACGAGCGGATCCTGACCGAGCACGGCTCGGGCGTCCTCGAGGCCGACGTCGTGCACGTCAGCGACCTCAGCTTCGTCGAGGACTTCCGGGAGTCCGGGATCAGCCGGCCCTACGAGGTCGCCGCCTGGGACAAGATCCCCGAGCAGTACCGGCAGGACGAGGGCCACTACTACGCGATGATCATCGGGATGATGGGCTTCGCCTACAACACCGAGCTGGTGCCGGCGGAGGAGGCCCCCCGCACCTGGGCGGACCTGCTGGATCCGAAGTGGACCAACGAGATCGCGATGCACCACGCGGGCGCGGGCGGCTCGTCCTGGTCGTGGGCGCTCTTCCAGCGTCAGGCCTTCGGCGAGGAGTACTGGCAGCAGCTCGCCGCCCAGCGGCCGGCGCTGTACCCGTCCACCGCGGCGATCACCGAGGAGCTCGTGCGCGGCGAGGTGTCGATCGCGGTCAACCACATCGGCACGGTCAACCAGCGTCAGGAGGAGGGCGCCCCGGTCGCGAGCATCTACCCCGACGACGGCGTGACCGTGTTCCCGTTCTACACGGTCCAGACCGAGGGGAGCTCGAGCCCGGCCGCGGCCGACGTGCTGCAGAACTGGACGATGTCCACCGCCGGTGCGCGCGCCCTCGACACGGCCTCCGGCGAGTACCACCCGAACGTCGACGCCGTGCCGCCCACGGTGCTCGACGAGCAGCAGCCGCCGATCACCGACCTGGACCTGATCGTCGCCGACGAGCAGGACTGGGTGGGGCTGCGCGACGAGTGGGTGTCCGAGTGGAACCGCATCTACGGGTACACCGGATGACCGCGCCGGACGGGAACACCGCGGCACCGGCACCCGCCGGCCCGCTGGCCGGGCTCCGGGTGATCGACGCCGGGACGCTCGCCGCCGGGCCGTTCACGGCGACGCTGCTCGGCGACATGGGCGCCGACGTCATCAAGCTGGAGCACCCGGTCCGGGACGACCCCGCCCGTGCCTACGGCCCGCAGGTCGACGGCGTCGGGATGTTCTGGAAGACGCTGTCGCGCAACAAGCGGTGCGTCACGCTGAATCTCGGGAAGGAGCAGGGACGGGAGCTGTTCCTGCGGCTCGTGGAGCGCTCCGACGTGGTGGTCGAGAACTTCCGCGGCGGCACCTTCGAGCGGTGGGGGCTGGGCTGGGACGTCCTGCGGGAGGTCAACCCGGGCCTGGTCCTGCTGCGGACCAGCGGGTTCGGCCAGACCGGCCCGTACAGCCATATGCCCGGGTTCGGCACGCTCGCCGAGTCGATGTCGGGCTTCGCGCACATCACCGGCGAGCCCGACGGCCCGCCGCAGCTCCCGCAGTTCCCGCTCGCCGACGGCGTCGCCGCGATGAACGGGGCGTTCGGTGTGGTCTCGGCGCTGCACGCCCGCTCGGTCAACGGCGGGCACGGGCAGTGGATCGACAACAACCTGTGCGAGCCGCTCATGCGGCTCATGGAGATCGCGTCGGTGGAGGCGGCGCAGACCGGGGTGAGCCGGATGCGTACCGGCACCCGGCTCAAGGACACCGCGCCCCGCGGGGCCTACCGCACCGCCGAGCCCGGGAAGTGGATCGCGCTGTCCGGGTCCAGCTCCGCCACCGCCCGCCGGATCCTCACCGCGGTGGGCCGGGCCGACCTGGCCAACGCCGAGCACCTGCAGGACAACCAGGGACGGGTCGCGCACGCCGACGTCATCGACGCCGCGATCGGGACCTGGATGAGCTCGCAGACCCAGGCCGACGCGCTGAAGGTGCTCCGGGACGCCGACGCGCCGGTCGCGCCGATCTACGACAGCACCGAGGCGCTGGCCGACCCGCACTTCACCGCCACCGGGGTGTTCACCGACGTGCCCGACCCGGAGCTGGGGTCGCTGACCGTCCAGCGGGCGTTCCCCACCTTCTCCGAGTCGCCGGGGTCGATCCGGTTCCTCGGCCCCGAGAAGGGCGAGCACAACGAGGAGGTCTGGCTCGGCGACGTCGGGCTCGACCGGGCCGCCTACGACGACGCCCGCGCCGCGGGGGTGATCTGATGTCGACGATCCCGGAGCGCCGGGCCCGGATCGGCGCGGCCCGCGCGCTGCTGTTCGCGCCGGCCAACGAGGCCCGCAAGGTACGCCGGCTCCCGGACTTCGGGGCCGACGCGGTGGTGCTCGACCTCGAGGACGCGGTGGCGGACTCCGAGGCCGAGGCGGCCCGGGCGGGGGTGGCCTCCGCGCTGGCCACGCCCGCGTACCGCGACGCGGCCGCCGTCCGGTGCGTCCGGATCAACTCCTGGTCCTCGGGCCTCGGTCCGGTGGACCTGCGCGGGCTCCCGGTCGCGCTGCTCGACGCCGTCGTCGTGCCGAAGGTGGAGACGGCCGCGGAGCTGGTGGAGATCGACCGGGCGCTGGCGGGCGCCGAGCGGGAGGCGGGACTCGAGCCCGGCGCGGTCGGGCTGATCTGCCTCGTCGAGACCGCACGCGGCATCACCGGGCTGCCGGGGATCTGTGCGGACCTGCCCGCCCGCGTCGCACGGCTGGTGTTCGGCTCCGGTGACTTCACCGCCGAGCTGGGCGTCACCTGGCGGCCGATGAGCCCGGCGACCGTGACCGCCCGGGACCTGGTCGTGCTGCACTCCCGCGCGGCCGGGCTGCCACCGCCGTTCGACGGGCCCTACCTGGACATCCACGACGCCGACGGGCTGCGCCGGGACTGCGAGGACAGCCTCGCGCACGGCCTGACCGGGCGGGTGTGCGTCTACCCGGCACAGGTGGCCGTCGCGCAGGGCGTGTACGCCGACGACGCCGACCTCGACCACGCCCGCCGGCTGGTGGACGCGTTCGAGAAGGCCCTCGGCGAGGGCTCGGCGTCCATCCAGTTCGACGGCGTCTTCGTGGACTACCCGATCTACGAGCAGGCGCGGCGGAAGGTGGCGAGGGCGAGCTGACGACGGGCGGGCGGTGCTCGTGCCCGGGCACCGCCCGCCCGACGCGGCTACCGGTCGTCGACGGCCTGCTCGGCGGCCTCCAGCCAGGTCCGCCACTGCGCGGCCTGGGCGTGCGCCTGCTCGGCGCGGCGCTGGTCACCGGACGCCTCGGCCTTCTCCGCCTGCGCCTCGAACTGCTCGACCTTGGCCCGGAACTGCTCGACCCGGGCCTGGGCCTCCGGGTCGGTGCGGCGCCACTGCTTGTCGGCGGCCTCGGCGACCCGCTCCTCGATCCCGCGCAGCCGGCCCTCCAGGGTCCGGATCTCGTCGCGCGGCACCTTGCCGATGTCCTCCCAGCGCTCCTGCACCGCGCGCAACGCGGCGCGGGCGGCGTCCGGGTCGGACAGGTCGATCCGCTGCTCGGCCTCGGTGAGCAGCGCCTTCTTGGCCTCGGCGTTGTCGGCGAACTCGGCGTCCCGCGCGGCGAAGTGCTCGTTACGGCGCGCGAAGAACCGGTCCTGGGCGCCGCGGAACCGGGCCCACAGCGCGTCGTCGGCGTCCCGGTGCGCGCGTCCGGCGGCCTTCCACTCGGTCATCAGGTCCCGGTAGGCCGCCGCGGTCGACGCCCACTCGTCGGAGTCCGCGATCGCCTCGGCCTGCGCGGCCAGCTCCTCCTTGCGCTCGCGGGCGGTGACCCGCTGGCGGTCGAGATCGGCGAAGTGCGAGCCGCGCCGCCGGTTGAACACCTCACGCGCCTTCGAGTAGCGCTTCCACAGCGCCTCGTCGGTCTTGCGGTCCACGCCCTTGATCGAGCGCCACTCGTCGAGGACGGCCTTGAACCGGTCCCCGGCCTGCTTCCACTGAGTGGACTCCTCGGCCAGCTTCTCCGCCTCGACCGCGAGCGCCTCCTTGCGGGCGACGGCGTCGGTGCGGGCCCGGTCGCGCTCCTCGCGGGCGGCGGCCACCCCCTGCTCGGCCAGCCCGACGAGCTCGTCGAGCCGGGACCGCAGCGCCGGGACGTCGCCGACGACGGCGGCCTCGTCGAGCCCGTCGCGCAGCGCGAGGGCCGCGGTCTGGGACGCCTTCGCGTCCCCGCCGCCGGCGATCCGCGCGGCGAGCACCTCGGCCTCGGTGACCAGCGCGTCGAACCGGCGCGCGTAGTGCTCCAGCCCCTCGGCCGGGGGACCGGCCTGGTAGGAGCCGACCACCCGCTCGCCCTCGTCGGTGACGAGGGTGATGGTGCCGTCGTCGTCGGCGCGGCCCCAGCGTCCCGGGTCGGCCTCGGCGCTCGGGACCGGCGAGGGGTGCGCGGCCGGTGGTGCCGGCGGCGGTGCGGGGGTGGGCTGCGCCCCCGACGAGGGCGGCGCGGGCCGGGGGCCGGGCGGCGGGCCGGGCTTCGCACCGGGCGGCGGGCCGGGCTTGGGGATCGAGCCGGGCGTGGGTGTGCCTCCGGACCCGGGCGGCGGTGCGGGGCGGGCGGCGTTGGTCTCGGGCACCGGTGTGTCCTCCTCGTTCGGCCCACCGGATCACCGGCGGGCGCCCCGCCCGGGGGACCGGAGGGGGCCGTGCGCGCTCCGGCCCCCTCGCGGGGCGAGAGACCGGAGAGGCGATTCAAGCAGGTCGACCGGGCCCGGGGGAACCGCGAGCACCCGTGCGGGACCGGCCGGGCCGGACGACCGGCCGGCGACGGGCACTAGGCTCGGCGGCCGTGCCCGCCGCGATCGCCGTCCTGCCGCAGCCCCCGCTGCTGGTGCCCGAGCTGTGCGGTAGCGCCGCGGTCGAGACCGAGGCGCTGCGGGCGTCGTGCCGCACGGTGGTGTCCCGGCTCGCGGCGCTGGCGAGCGACTGGGTCGTGGTCGGCGCGGACCCGGGTGGGCGCCGCACCGTCGCCCCAGGGACGGCCGGCACGTTCGCCGGGTACGGGCGGGACGTTCCCGTGGCACTGCCCGGGGACGGCACCGCCGACGAGGGGCCGGAGCTCCCGCTCCCGCTGCTGATCGCCGCCTGGGTCGCGACGGGCTCCGGTGCCCGGTCGGCGCGCGGCGAGCTGGTCGCCCCGGACGCGTCCCCCGCCGACTGCCTCGCCCTGGGCGCCGAGCTCGCCGGGGAGGCCGGGCTGCTCGTCGTCGGCGACGGTGCCGCGATGCACACTCCGGCCGCACCCGGCGGGTTCGACGAGGCCGCGGAGGCGTTCGACGCCGTCGTCGCCGCCGCGCTCGACGAGGCCGACCCCGCCGCGTTCGCCGAGCTGGACCCCGCGGGCGCGGCCGCGCTGTGGGCCGCCGGCCGCGCCCCGTGGCAGGTACTGGCCGGCGCGGCGCGCGCCGCCGGGCACGGCTGGACCGCGACCCACCGGCACAGCTCGATGCCCTACGGCGTCGCCTACCACGTCGCGCTGTGGGAGCCGGTCCCGTGACCGCGCCGCCGCTCGTCGCGGTCGTCGGCCCCACCGCCACCGGCAAGTCCGACCTCGGCATCGAGCTCGCCCTCGCGCTCGGCGGCGAGGTGGTGAACGCGGACGCGATGCAGCTCTACCGGGGGCTCGACGTCGGCACCGCGAAGGTCCGTCCCGACGAGCGCCGCGGCGTGCCGCACCACCTGCTCGACGTGCTCGGGGTCCGCGAGACCGCCTCGGTCGCGGCCTACCAGCGCGAGACCCGCGCGGTGATCGAGCAGCTGCGGGCCGCCGGCCGGACGCCCGTCCTGGTCGGCGGGTCGGGCCTCTACGTCCAGGCCGTGCTCGACGAGCTGGAGTTCCCCGGCACCGACCCCGAGCTGCGCGCCGAGCTGGAGGCCGAGCTGGCCCGCCTCGGCCCGGAAGCGTTGCACCGCCGTCTCGCCGAACGGGACCCGGCCGCCGCGGCGGAGGTGCTGCCGTCGAACGGGCGGCGGATCGTCCGCGCGCTCGAGGTGATCGCGCTGACCGGGAAGCCGTTCCGCGCGACGATGCCGACCACCGGCACCCCCCGCTACGACGCCGTCCTGCTCGGTGTGGACCGCGCCGTCGACGAGCTCGACGCCCGGGTGGCGCTGCGGGTGGACCGGATGCTCGACGACGGCCTGGTCGCCGAGACCCGCTCGCTGCTGCCCGAGGGCCTCGCCGAGGGCCGCACCGCGTCGCGGGCGCTGGGCTACCGGCAGGTCCTCGAGGCCCTCGAACGGGACCCGGAGCGCCCGGACCTCGCCACGATCCGGGAGGAGACCGTCCGCGCGACCCGCCGGTTCGTCCGGCGGCAGCGGTCCTGGTTCCGCCGCGACGCCCGGATCCACTGGCTCGACGCCACCGGACCGGGCGCGGCGGAGCTGCCCGCCCGCGCCCGCGAGGTCCTCGCTCGTACGCTGGTCGAATGACCGGCGGCGTGGAGTTCACCAAGGGGCACGGGACGCAGAACGACTTCGTCGTGCTGCCCGACCCGGACGCCGCCCTGGACCTGACCCCGGAGCGGGTCGCGGCGCTGTGCGACCGGCACCGCGGCCTCGGCGCCGACGGCGTGCTGCGCGTCGTCCGCTGGGAGAAGCTCGCCGGGGCCGACGGCGTGGGGGACCCGGAGCCCGGCGTCGAGTGGTTCATGGACTACCGCAACGGCGACGGTTCGGTCGCCGAGATGTGCGGCAACGGGGTGCGGGTGTTCGCCCGCTACCTGCACGAGCGCGGCTGGGCCCCCGGCGGCGGCCCGGTCGGCACCCGGGCCGGGGTCCGCGCGGCGCGGGTCGACGGCGGGCTCGTCTCGGTCGACATGGGCCCGGTCCGGATCGGACCGGCCTCGGTCGCCACCACCGGCGGCGCCCGCTTCGACGGGATCGCGCTCGACGTCGGGAACCCGCACCTGGCCTGCGTGATCGCCGTCGACCCGGACGCCGTCGACCTGACCCGCGCACCGGCCGTCGACCCCGGGCTGTTCCCGCACGGCGTGAACGTCGAGTTCGTGACCCCGCTCGACGGGGACCGTGTGCGGATGCGGGTGCACGAGCGCGGCGTGGGGGAGACCCGGGCCTGCGGCACCGGCACGGTCGCCGCGGTCGTCGCGGCGCTGCGCGCGGCCGGTCACGACGCCGGTGACGTGCGGGTGAGCACCCCGGGTGGCGAGCTGCGGGTGACCGTCGAGGCCGGGGAGGGCGCCGCGACCGGCGCGACCGTGCTGCACGGGCCCGCCGTCCTGCTCGCCACCGGGGAGATCGACCGCGCCTGGTGGGACGCGCCGTCCTGACCGGCACGAATCTCCGCGACACGCGACCGGACGTCGTGGGACACTCGGTCCCACGATGACTGAACCCCGCACGCCGTCCACCGGTGAACTCGAACTCGAGGAGCGCTCGTCGCTCCGCCGCATCCACGGCCTGTCCACCGAGCTCACCGACATCACCGAGGTCGAGTACCGGAAGCTCCAGCTGGAGCGGGTCGTGCTCGTCGGGGTCTGGACCACCGGCACCGCCGAGCAGGCCGACGCCTCGCTCACCGAGCTCGCCCGGCTCGCCGAGACCGCCGGCTCCGAGGTGATGGACGGGCTCGTGCAGCGCCGCCAGAACCCCGACCCGGCGACCTTCATCGGCTCCGGCAAGGTCGAGGAGCTCAAGGGCGTGGTGCAGGGCACCGGCGCGGACACCGTGATCTGCGACGGCGAGCTCTCGCCCGGCCAGCTCCGGCAGCTGGAGGAGCGGCTCAAGGTCAAGGTCATCGACCGGACCGCGCTGATCCTCGACATCTTCGCCCAGCACGCCCGCTCCCGGGACGGCAAGGCCCAGGTCGAGCTGGCCCAGCTGTCCTACCTGCTGCCGCGGCTGCGCGGCTGGGGCGAGGCGCTGTCCCGGCAGGTCGGCGGCCGGGCCGCCGGCGGCGTCGGTATCGGTGGTCGTGGTCCCGGTGAGACGAAGATCGAGCTGGACCGTCGCCGGATCCGGACCCGGATGTCGAAGCTGCGCCGCGAGATCGGCGCGATGCGCCAGGTCCGGGAGACCCAGCGCGGCAACCGCAAGCGATACGAGGTGCCCTCGGTCGCCATCGTCGGCTACACCAACGCGGGCAAGTCCAGCCTGCTCAACGCCCTGACCGACGCCGGTGTGCTGGTCGAGGACGCGCTGTTCGCCACCCTCGACCCGACGACCCGCAAGGCGGAGACCCCGGACGGGCGGGCCTACACCCTCACCGACACCGTCGGTTTCGTGCGGCACCTGCCGCACCAGCTGGTGGAGGCGTTCCGGTCGACCCTGGAGGAGGCCGCGGACGCGGACCTGCTCGTGCACGTCGTGGACGGGTCCGACCCGCTGCCCGCCGACCAGGTGGCCGCCGTCCGGCAGGTGCTCGTCGAGATCGGCGAGGAGCGCGGCGACACCATGCCGCCCGAGCTGCTCGTGATCAACAAGACGGATGCGGCCGGGGACCTCGCGCTCGCCCGGCTGCGGCACGCCCAACCCGAGGCGGTGTTCGTGTCCGCGCACCGCGGGGACGGCATCGAGAAGCTCCGCGAGCGCATCGCCGAGCGGCTGCCGCGGCCCGAGTACGAGGTCGACCTGCTGCTGCCCTACACCGAGGGCGCGCTCGTGGCGCGGTTGCACGACGAGGGCGACGTCCTGGCCGAGGAGCACACGCCCGAGGGCACCCGGCTGCGCGCCCGGGTCGGGCCGGACCTCGGATCCGCGGTGCTGTCCTACGCCGTCGCCGGGGACGCGGCACGGACCGGGGGGTCCGCGGCTGATCCGGAACTCCCGGCGACGGCGGCGGGTCGCTGAGTCCTGCACGTCCGGGCGGACCGTCAGGACGCGACGCCTGGTCAGAGGGTGCGCCCGGACCTGCCGGTCGTCGGCTCGCGCGGGCCGCGGTGATCGCCGCGGTGGTGGGTGCGGTGGTCCTGTCGACGGCCGGCGCATCCCGGACCGCGTCGGCCGGCCCAACCCCCGCCGGCGGCGAGACCCTCGCCGAGCCGCAACCGGTGTGCACCGTCGACGACCCGCGCCTCGCCGAACTGTCCGGCCTGGTCACCGAGGGCCCGCCCGGCGCCTCGCCGACGCGCTACCACGCGATCGACGACGGCGGCGGGGACACCGCGCGCGCCTTCGCCCTGGACCCGGCGACCTGCGCCGTCACCGGGGAACGGAGCGCGCCGGTCGACGTCGTCGACGTGGAGGACCTCGGGATGTCGCCGGACGGCGCGCTGTGGCTGGCCGACGTCGGCGACAACACCGCCCGCCGCGACGCGGTCCGGCTGGTGGTGCTGCCCCCGGACGGACCGGCCCGGGTGCACGACCTGACCTACCCGGACGGGCCCCGGGACGCCGAGGCCCTGCTGGTCGCCGACGACGGGACCCCGCTGCTGGTGGACAAGACCGCCGGTGCGGCCGGCGTGTACCGGCCGGCCCGCCCGCTCGAGGCCGACGGGCCGGTCCCGCTCGAACGGGTCGCCGAGGTCGTGCTGCCGTACTCCGCGACCCGCGGCGGGCCGCTGGGTCCCGCCGGCGCGCGCACGATCACCGGTGGCGCCGTCGCACCGCCCGGGGCGACCGCGCGGGCCGCCGCGTTGCGCACCTACACCGATGCCTGGCTGTTCCCGCTGCCCGCCGACCGGCCGCTCACCGGCGACGTGCTGGTCGAGGCCCTGCGCGGGGCGCCGATGCCGGTGCCGTTGCCGGACGAGCCGCAAGGGGAGGCGGTCGCCCTCGACGGCGCCGGAACGCTGCACTCGGGCACCGAGGCCCGCGGGATGTCTCCGGCCGGCGTGCGCGCGGTCCCCGGTGCGGTGACCGCGGCGACCGCACCGGCGGCGCCGGTCGTCGCGCAACCCGCCGAGGTCCCGGACGTGCCACGCGCCTACCCGTCGTGGCTGCCGGCGGTCGCCGGCGCCGGTGTCCTCGGTGTGGCACTGCTGGCCGGGATCGGCGCGATGATCGTGCACGGGAGGCGGCGGAGCTGAGCCGGCGACGGCCGCCCCGTCGCCGGACCACGCTCCGGGCCGCGCCCGCCGGGATCGTTCTCGGCGGGCCCGGTCCGGAACGGCTCAGAGCCGGCGCATGACCGCCACGACCCGGCCGAGGATCGACGCCTCGTCGCCCGGGATCGGGTCGTAGGCGTCGTTGGCCGGCATCAGCCAGATGTGCCCGTCCTTGCGGCGGAACGTCTTCACGGTGGCCTCGCCGTCGATCATCGCGGCGACCACCTCACCCTGCTCCGCGACCGGCTGCTGGCGGACGACGACCCAGTCCCCGTCGGTGATCGCGGCGTCGACCATCGAGTCGCCCTTGACGTTGAGCAGGAACAACGTGCCCTCGCCGACGATCTCGCGCGGCAGCGGGAACACGTCCTGCACGGCCTGCTCGGCGAGAATCGGTCCACCGGCGGCGATGTCGCCGATCAGTGGCACGAACGCCGGTGCCGGGCGGTCCGGGCCGCCCGTCGCGTCGGTGTCGGCGCCGTCGGTGCCCGCGACCTGTTCCGGGCTGCGCACGTCCACCGCGCGGGTCCGGTTCGGGTCCCGCCGCAGCAGGCCCTTGCGCTCCAGGGTCCGCAGCTGGTGGTGCACCGACGAGGTGGACGTCAGACCGACGGCGTCGCCGATCTCGCGCACACTCGGCGGGTACCCGTAGCGGTCCACCCATTCCCGGATCACCGCCAGTACCTTCCGCTGCCGCGGGGTCAGGCCCCGCGTGTCGGCCGCGGGGTCGGGGAACTCCCGAACCTTCGCGGAACCCGGCCCGGCGGGCGTGCCGCCTCCGGACTCGTCCGCTGCCATCGCATTCGCCTCCTCGGGGTCTACCGATACGCACCCTAGCCGCCGCGACGCCGTCCGCCAAACATGCGTTCGATGTCGCCCCCTGGCGTGTCGTGGATTCCCCCGGCCGGTGGTGGTACAACATCGCACAGGCGTTCGATCGAACATGAATTCGATCGAACGCGGTGGACCGGCCACCGGGGCCGGCTCCGTGATTCAGGGAGGTGGCGTCATGGCGACGACGACGGTGCAGGCCCGGCCGGGCGGTACGACCGGAGCCCGCGAGCGCGCACCCCTCCCCGCGTCGCCGGACCGACCGAGGCGGCCGCGGCGTGCCGTGGACGGCGTGGTCCCCGCGCCGCCGCAGCGTGCGGGGCGGCCGCGTGATGTCGCGGACGGTGCGACCCCGTCGCGGCGGCCGGGTCCCGGTCGTGGCACCCGGCGACCGCTCGTGGCGCCCCGTGCGCCGGGTGCCACGTGGTGCGGCGGGATGCCGCGCGCGCGTCGGTCGCTGGGTGGTCACGGGGTGTCCGGTGGCGCGGAGCGGGTCGTCCGGGCCGTCGGGGTGGTGCTGGCCTCCGCGGCCGCGGTCGTCGGCCTGGGGCTGCTCGCCGAGAACGCCGCCCTGGCGAACGCGACTCCCGACGGGGCCGGCGTACCGGTGGTCGCCGTCCGCTGAGGGGCGTGGTGCGCCGCCGTGACCTGCGCGGACGCCGTTCTTGTCGGTGCACGGTGCTACACAGGTCGCACGTGCGTTCGACCGGCCTCGGGGAAGGGCCGGAGCGGGCGCACGGGGCACGCGGTCGGGTGTGGCCGGGTGCCGTGGACCCGGCGACGGCAGGAGGAGTCAATGCCAGAGCTCGATGTGCGGGAGACGGAGCAGGTCCGGCGGCGCCGGGAGGTGCACGCCGGTAGGGCCGGGCGTCGGCGCGTGCGGCGTCGGGTGCCGGGCGTCGTGTCCGGGGCGGTACCGGAGGTCCTGCCACGGGCCGTCCTCGACGGAGGGCCGTCGCGCCGGGGCGCCGGCCCGGTTCTCGCGGAGCCGGCCGGATGTGGTGTCGGGTCCGCGTTGCGCACCCCGCCGGGGTTGTCACTGCCGGGGTCTGCACAGCCGCGACGCGCGCTGCCGGGGTCTGCGCTGCCGGGGTTCGCGCGGCGGGGGGTGGCGCCGCCGAGTTCCGCGCCGGTCCCGCCGCGGAGTGTTCGTCCGGCCGGGCGGCGCTGCGTGGCGCCGGCGCGGCCGCGGTCGTCGGTCCGCGGTGGGCGGGGCCGGGCGGACCGTCTGCTGGCCGGCGTCGCGACCGTGTTCTGCAGCGCCGCGGTCGTGGTGCTGCTGGGCCTGCTCGGTGACGCCGCCGCCGGCTGGAACGCGGGCCCGGACGCGGTGGCGCCCCCGGCGGTCCCGGCGGTCGGCGACACGGGTGTCCGGTAGGGCTCCCCGGATCCGCGGTGGCGCGCCGGGTCTCCCTGGCGGTGCCACCGATGTGCTGAGACACCGTGGGGAGATCGGAGCCCGGTCGGTGTCCGCGCATCGGCGTGAGCGTCGGCGACACGGCGCCGGCCGACGCCACGGGGCGGCACCGGCCGGTCCGTCGTGTGTGGCGCCGGGCGTGTCGCGGTCACGTAGCGGGGTGTTCCCGGCCGCGCCGTCCGGCGCGCCCGGGTGGCGTGTTGTCGCATCGCGACGACGTCCGCCGCGGTCCGTGCCGCGCGGCGGACGGTGCGTCCGGCCCGGCCGTGCGGCCTGAGCAGGGGGGATCCCGGCGACCGTGATCGAGCGCTCCGCGAGGGTCCCGCGGAGCGGTGTGCGAGGCTTCGGTTCCCGATCGGGCGAACTGTTGCGACGCGCCGGGTCCGGGTTGGCCAACCCCTAGATGTGGGGGTTACATTGGTGTCGTTCTCCCAGTGGTTGGGGGAACGACTGGTTGCCGAGAGTCTCCGGTTCGTGACGGGAGAAGGGTGGAAGTCCTCGTGCGCTGCCCCTTCTGTCGTCACCCGGACTCGCGGGTGATCGACTCCCGGACCGCCGACGACGGGACCTGTACCCGCCGCCGCCGGTCCTGCACCTCGTGCGGGAAGCGGTTCACGACGGTCGAGGAGGCCGTCGTCGCCGTCCTGAAGCGCAGCGGGGTGACCGAACCCTTCAGCCGGCAGAAGGTCGTCGGCGGGGTGCGGAGGGCGTGTCAGGGGCGGCCGGTCGACGAGGACGACCTGCAGCAGCTCGCCCACAGGGTCGAGGAGACGGTGCGCGGTCGCGGGGCGGCGGAGATCCCCAGCCACGAGGTGGGGCTGGCGATCCTCGGTCCGCTGCGCGAGCTCGACGAGGTCGCGTACCTGCGGTTCGCGAGCGTCTATCGATCCTTCTCCTCCATCGAGGACTTCGAGAAGGAGATCGCCGACCTGCGGTCGACGGCTGCCGGGGAAGCAGCCGACGACGGGGCCGGCAACCGGGACGGCTGAGCGGGGCTCGCGCCGGTACCGGCGCGGCGGCGGGCTCACGAGGCTCGTCGTCGCACCGCTACCGGTCGGAGTGGGTGGATCGGCTCGAGGTGGAGCGGTCCGCCGGGCCCCGCCGGCCCAGCCGGGGGAGGGTCCGCGCACCCCAGCGCGCGGACGAGAAAAGTCGGATGCGGGAGGCAGTTCACATGACCGAGACCGTCGGGGGCCCGACGACAGGCGCCGCGGGCAGCAGCACGGACGGCGGCGCGGACGCGGCCGGCAAGTCCGCGCGGGGACGGGGCAAGGGCGGCGCGCGGCGTCGCGCCGGGCTCGCCGTCCAGCGCGTCTTCACGACCGAGGGCGTCCACCCGTACGAGCAGGTCGAGTGGGAGCGCCGGGACGTCGTCATGACGAACTGGCGGGACGGCACGGTCAACTTCGAGCAGCGCGGGGTGGAGTTCCCCTCGTCCTGGTCGGTCAACGCCACCAACATCGTCACCAGCAAGTACTTCCGCGGCGCCGTGGGCAGCGCGACCCGGGAGTCCAGCCTGCGGCAGCTGATCGACCGCGTGGTCGGCACCTACCGCCGGGCCGGTGTCGAGCACGGCTACTTCGCCACCGAGGCGGACGCCGAGATCTTCGACCACGAGCTGACCTGGATGCTGCTGCACCAGGTGTTCAGCTTCAACTCGCCGGTCTGGTTCAACGTCGGTACGCCCAGCCCGCAGCAGGTCAGCGCCTGCTTCATCCTCTCGGTCGACGACACCATGGAGTCGATCCTGAACTGGTACCGGGAGGAGGGTCTGATCTTCAAGGGCGGCTCCGGCGCCGGCCTGAACCTCTCCCGCATCCGGTCGTCGAAGGAGCTGCTCTCCTCCGGCGGCACCGCGTCGGGCCCGGTCTCCTTCATGCGCGGCGCCGACGCCTCCGCGGGCACCATCAAGTCCGGCGGTGCCACCCGCCGGGCCGCGAAGATGGTCGTCCTCGACGTCGACCACCCCGACATCGAGGAGTTCGTCGAGACCAAGGCCAAGGAGGAGGCCAAGGTCCGCGTGCTGCGCGACGCCGGGTTCGACATGGACCTCGGCGGCTCCGACATCACCTCGGTGCAGTACCAGAACGCGAACAACTCGGTCCGCGTCAACGACGAGTTCATGCGCGCCGTCGAGGAGGGCACCGACTTCGGTCTCCGTGCCCGGATGACCGGCGAGATCATCGATCGGACCGACGCCCGGAAGCTCTTCCGCGGCATCGCCGAGGCCGCGTGGAACTGCGCCGACCCCGGCATCCAGTACGACAGCACGATCAACGACTGGCACACCACCCCCGAGTCGGGCCGGATCACCGCGTCCAACCCGTGCTCGGAGTACATGCACCTGGACAACTCCAGCTGCAACCTGGCGTCGCTGAACCTGCTGAAGTTCCTCGACGCCGACGACCGGTTCGACGCCGAGACCTTCGCCAAGGCCGTCGAGCTGATCATCACCGCGATGGACATCTCCATCTGCTTCGCGGACTTCCCGACCGAGCCGATCGCCGACACCACCCGGCGGTTCCGCCAGCTCGGGATCGGCTACGCGAACCTGGGCGCGCTGCTGATGGCGACCGGGCACGCCTACGACTCCGAGGGCGGCCGGGCGCTGGCCGGGGCCATCACCTCGCTGATGACCGGTGCCGCGTACAAGCGCTCCGCCGAGCTCGCCGGCGTCGTCGGGGCCTACGACGGCTACGCCCGCAACGCCGAGGCGCACCAGCGGGTCATCCGCAAGCACGCCGCAGCGAACGACCAGATCCGCAGCTACCCGGCCAGCAACGCGATCCAGACGCTCGCGACGCAGACCTGGAAGCAGTGCCAGGAGATCGGCGAGGTCAACGGCTGGCGGAACGCGCAGGCGTCCGTGCTCGCCCCGACCGGCACGATCGGCCTGATGATGGACTGCGACACGACCGGCATCGAGCCGGACCTGGCGCTGGTCAAGTTCAAGAAGCTGGTCGGCGGCGGCTCCATGCAGATCGTCAACCAGTCGGTGCGCCGCGCGCTGGACAACCTCGGCTACCAGGTCGAGCAGGCCGAGGCGATCGTCGAGTACGTCTCCGAGCACGGCCACGTGATCGACGCCCCCGGCATGAAGCCCGAGCACTACGAGGTGTTCGACTGCGCCATGGGCGACCGGTCGATCGCCCCGATGGGGCACGTCCGGATGATGGCGGCCGCGCAGCCGTTCCTGTCCGGCGCGATCTCCAAGACGGTGAACATGCCCGAGCGGGCCACCGTCTCCGACGTCGAGCGGATCTACCTCGAGGGCTGGCGGCTCGGGCTCAAGGCCCTGGCGATCTACCGGGACAACTGCAAGGTCGGTCAGCCGCTGTCCGCCGGTAAGGGCGGGTCGGGCGAGAAGAAGGCCGAGGCCGAGGCGCCGACGGTGGTCGTCGAGCAGCGCCCGATCCGCAAGCGGCTGCCGAAGAAGCGCCCGAGCGAGACGGTGTCGTTCACCGTCGGCGGCGCCGAGGGCTACCTCACCGCCGGCAGCTACCCGGACGACGGCCTCGGCGAGATCTTCGTCAAGCTCGGCAAGCAGGGCTCGACCCTGGCCGGTGTGATGGACGCCTTCTCCATGTCGATCTCGGTCGGCCTGCAGTACGGCATCCCGCTGGAGTTCTACGTCTCGAAGTTCTCCAACCTGCGGTTCGAGCCGGCCGGCATGACCGACGACCCGGACGTCCGGATCGCCACCTCGGTGCTGGACTACCTGTTCCGCCGGCTCGCGCTCGATCACCTGCCCTACGAGAAGCGCGTCCAGCTGGGCATCTTCTCCTCGGACGAGCGGTCGGCCCAGGTCGAGAACGACTACGGCTCGGGCTCCGACAAGCTGGACCTCGACGAGATCCGCTCCTCGGTGCCGACGGCGGAGAGGAAGGACGACCCGGGGGTCGAGCCGGCCCCGGTCGAGGTCGGCAGCTCCACCGAGCTGCTCGAGCTGCGGCTGGGCAAGGCCGCCGACGCCCCGCTGTGCATGACCTGCGGGACGAAGATGCGGCCCGCCGGCTCCTGCTACCTCTGCGAGGGCTGCGGCTCGACCAGCGGCTGCAGCTGACGTCACACGCACCACCCGCGGGGCGGTACCGGGTCACCGGTGCCGCCCCGCGCGGCGTGTCCGGACGACGCCGCCCGCGGTGTCGGGTTCGGCCGGGCCGTGCACCGGGATCACCTCCAGGCCGCGACGAGACTGGCCGCGGCCGGCGACCGCACGCCGCCGCCCCCGGGCATGATCCCTCGCTGTGGAGCGGCGCGGGCGGTCCAGCGGCACCCGGACTCCACAGAGACGGATCATGGACCGGGTGCGGCCGGCGGCTGACTCACTCGGAGCGAGTGAGGGCCGCCGCCGCGTCTTCCGTCTCGTCGGAGCGGAGCGCGTGTTCCCGCGGCACCCGAGCCCCATCGAGAACGGATCACGGGCGACCCAGCCGCCCGGGAGGAGGACGCGACCGTGCAGGACCGGACCGACGAGATCGCCCGGCGGCTGGACGTCGATCCTCGGGTGCTCGCCCTGGTCGTCGGCGCACCCTGGCGCCGGGCGTCCGGGGTCGACTCCGAGCCCGCCGGGGCCGCAGGGTCCGCCGCCGTCGATCCGGCCGGGGAGCGGCCCGTGCACGGGCGGGTGTTCGTCGGCGTCCCGTCGCCGTCGGAGCTCCGCGAACTGGACCTCCCCGCCGACGGGCTGCGGCACTTCGGCCTGACCCCCGCGGACCTGCGGGCCGGCGGCTGGACCGATGCCGATCTGCGCTCGGCCGGGATACCCGTGCCCGGCGCCGAGGGAACCGGCCGGGACGGGGTCGAGTGGTTCGTGGCGGGGGAGCCGGCCCAGCTCATGCTCGGGCTCCGCCCGCACGGGGCCCCGAGGCTCGCCCGTGCCGAGCCTCGGTGGGACGGGCACATCCCGGGCGTCGAGCCCGTCGATGTCGAGGACCTGCCCGGACTGGCCGGGTGCACCGACCCGGAGGCGCCGGCCGCTCTGGCCGTGCGTGAACTACGGGACGGGCTGCTCCGCCGGGCCCGGCGCCGCCTCGTGCACTGTCCGGTCTGCCTGCGACAGGTGCACCGCTCGAACACCACGCACGGCGCCTGTCACGGGTGCGCCGGCAGGTGGCTCGGCATCGTCTACTGAGACCTGTCGGACGGCCGCATGATCGGCGGAATCGTGACCAGGACTCCGTCCCGCGGCGCTCTGGTCACGGTGCTGGCGATGATGCGGCTCGGCGGCGGGCTGGGGGCCGTGTCGTATCCGCCGATGATGTGATGATCGACGGTTCCGGAGCGCGACGATCGCGTGAGGCGCACGCTGCGCTCCACAACCGGTGATCGTCGCCCGAGGCTCAGGTCGCCGAGACCGGACCCGGGCGGTCGAGCTGCGCGGGCGGCGGGCACCGCAGTAGCTGCCGCCACTGCTCCGGGCTCCAGCGCGCCGGCTCGGTGGAGTCCACGAACTCCTCCAGCAGCCGCACGAAGCGGGGCGGGTCGGTGTGGAACGGGAAGTGCCCGGCGTCGTCGAAGATCTCCAGCCGGCTCCCCGGCATCGCCCGGTGCACGGTGTGCGCGTGCTCGACCGGGACGACGCCGTCCCGCCCGCCCCAGACCAGCAGCGTCGGCATCCCGCGGGTCAGGTAGCAGCGGTCGAGCATGGTGACGACCTGGCCGCGCCAGTCGACGACCGCGCGCAGGGTCCGGATGAAGGCCGAGCGTGCGGTCGCGTCCGGCAGCGCGTCCACCAGCCGCACCAGGTCGGTCGCGTCCCGGCCGAGGTCGGTGCCGAGCATCCGGAGGGTGTCGATGACGAGCCCGGCCTGCCAGCGCACCGTCGGCAGCTGCAGCGCCGCGAGCAGCGTCTGCGCGCCGGGCAGGCTGACCGCGCGCAGCAGCGGGGTGACGTCCGGCCCGGCGCCGCCGGTGCCGACGAGCACGAGGCGTTCGGTGCGTTCCGGGAACTGGTAGGCGAACTGCATCGCCACGCCACCGCCGAGCGAGTGCCCGACGAGGGTGGCCCGCTGCACCCCCAGCACGCCGAGCAGGTCCCGGATGCCGTTCGCGTAACCGGCGACCGAGTAGTCGGCCCGCGGCTTGTCCGAGTGCCCGTGCCCGAGCAGGTCGGGAGCGATGACCAGATGACGCCGGGCGAGCGCGGGCAGCACGCCCTCCCACGTCGCGGAGCTGTCCCCGATCCCGTGCACCAGCACCACCGCGGACCCGGACCCGGCGACCCGGAACGCCCGCCGGTAACCGTGCACCGTCCGGTAGCGCAGCTCGGAGCCGCGCGGGGGAACCACGCCGAGCCGGTCGTCGACGCGGGCGCGTCGGGAGTCGCGGACCGCCATCGCCCGACGGTAGGCCCTCGCCGTTACCCCGGTGTTGCGTCCGGTCGCACGTCCGCCGGTCGGGTGCCGCGGCGGTGTCCTACTGTCGTCCCGGTGACCGATCGGTACCGGGTCGTCCCCGCGTCCTACGTCCTGCTGCTGCGCGGATCCGGCGAGACCACCGAGGTGCTCCTGCAGCTGCGCAGGAACACCGGATACATGGACGACCACTGGGCGGCCGCGGCGGCCGGCCACGTCGAGGCGGGGGAGGACGTGCTCGCCGCCGCCGTGCGGGAGGCCCGCGAGGAGCTCGGCATCGAGATCGACCCGGCCGATCTGCGGCCGCTGACCGCGGTGCACCGCACCGGTGGCACCGGCGAGGAGATCGACGAGCGGGTCGACTTCTTCTTCACCTGCCGGCGCTGGTCCGGCGAGCCGCGTGGCGCCGAGCCGGGCCGCACGGCCGGGGTGGACTGGTTCGGGCTCGCGTCCCTGCCCGAGCACACCGTCCCGCACGAGCGGGCGGTGCTGGACGCGCTGCGGACCGGCACGGTGGACGCGGTCCGCAGCCACGGCTTCGGATAGTCCCTCGGCGGCGGTCCGGCCGACCCCGGGCTTCGTCCTCCCCACCGGTGCACCCACTGGGCGGGAACAGCCGGCCGGTCAGTCCGGGTCGATCAGCTGGATCTCGACGGTGACGTCCGGGTCGTCGCCCGGGCGGTCCGGGTCGGTCGCCCAGTGCAGGACCCACTCGACCTGGTAGTCGTCGCGCCGCCCGCCCGGCGGCGCGAAGTTGACCCACTCCCCGGTCCGCGGGAGCACGTGGAACCACCGGACGTGGTCGGGCTGCAGTCCGATCCGGACCCGCGCGGGGATCGGCCGGGACGACGGCGGCGTGCTCACGAGCGGTGATCGTGCCGGACGGCGACCGGCCCCGCCAGCAGGAGTCCGGACGGCGGCGGGGGCCACTCAGCCCCGCTGGGCCGTCAGGAACCAGCGGTCCAGCGAGAACGGCTCGTCCCCGCAGGCGGCGACCCCGGACGCCCAGGCGTCGGCGTCGTCCCGGGTCAGTCCGCATCGGCCCGGGACCGACCGCGCGACCATCTCCCGGAGCATCGCGCCGTAGCCGGTCGACGCGGGCCCGCGCATCGGCACCCGCTCCGCCCGCTCCCCGGTGAACCCGGCCGCGCGCAGCAGCGGACCGAGCTCGTGCGGCAGCCGCGGGCGCGGGATGCAGGTGCACCATGCGTCGCGGACGAGGCGGTGCCGGTCCTGCCCGTACCCCGGCCAGTGCAGCGAGGCCCAGTCGGTGTCGAGCACCAGCAGCCGCCCGCCCGGGCGCAGCACCCGGTGCAGCTCGCGCAGCGATGCGCCGACGTCGTCGACGAACTCCAGGACCTGCAGGCAGGCGACGGCGTCGAACGGCCCGTCCGGCGCCGAGCCGGGTCCGGCGAGCCCGCGCTGGGAGATCGTCGCCCGGTCGCCGCACCGCTCCCGGGCGAGCGCCACCATGTAGGGGTCCGGATCGATCGCGGCGACGAGCGAACCCGAGTGGGCCAGCGCGTCCACCAGGTGCCCCGGCCCGCAGCCGACGACGAGCACCTGCTCGCGGGGCCGTGCGGCCAGCAGCTCCAGGGTCCGCGCCCGCTCGCCGGCCGCCTCCGCGGTGGCGTAGGTGTCGGCCACCCGGCGCGCGCTCTCCCGGTCGATCGGCAGCATCGGAACCGATTCCAGTCCGGCTCAGCTCCCCGTGTAGCGGGCCGACTCGATGAGTGTCTCGACCGACTCCGGTGGCACCCGGAACGAGCGGCCGAACCGCACCGCCGGCAGCTCACCGGAGTGCACCAGGCGGTACACCGTCATCCGCGACACCCGCATCCGCTCGGCCACCTCGGCGACGGTGAGGAACGGCGCGTCCTGCCCGGACCGTGGTTCCGGGATCCCTGCCCCCATGCTCTGCGCCCCTCCTCGGGCCCCTCCGCCGCGGCGGGGAAACCATCGTGATCACCGACGGCAGGACGGTAGCGCGGATCGCGCCACCCTCCCGGGTCGATCATGTCCCACCCTCGGGTGGAGTCGATCAAGACGATCTACCGGGCGTCGCCGGACGGCCACGGTAGGTGACATCCGGATGGTCGGAGGTGCTGTCGTCGTCGAGGGCCGTCGGGTGTCGCCACCGCGGGGAGGGATGGACCCGGTCACCCGGCGACACCGGGACCCCCGCGGGGGAACTAGGGTGCCGCAGGTGAGTGCCCCGACGGTGACCGACGACGACCCGGACGGTGACTGGACCGCGCCCGGGGTGTTCCGCTGCGCCCCCGGCGTCCACCGGATCCCGCTGCCGCTGCCGTCCGACGGCCTGCGCGCGGTGAACGTCTACGCGATCGCCGACCGCGACGGCTGGAC
Source organism: Pseudonocardia nematodicida (assembly GCF_040105385.1). NCBI lineage: Bacteria > Bacillati > Actinomycetota > Actinomycetes > Pseudonocardiales > Pseudonocardiaceae > Pseudonocardia > Pseudonocardia nematodicida. The sequence goes on along the minus strand of NZ_JBEDNQ010000012.1, from coordinate 196,560 downwards.
GCTGATCGACTCCGGCTGGGCGATCGAGGAGGCCCGGGAGCTGCTGGAGAAGGCGCTCGCGGCTCTCGGCTCCGGCTTCGGTGACGTCCGGCGGTTCCTGGTCACCCACGCCCACCGGGACCACTACACCCTGGCCTCGATCCTGCGCCGCGAGTACGGCACGCGGGTGCTGCTGGGCGCCGGGGAGAAGGCCAACCTCGACGCCGTCCTCGCCCGGCAGCGGTCCGAGGGCTCCCGCCTGCTGCGCTGCGGCGCGGCCGGGCTGGTCGCCGAGATCGGGGCGCACCCGTGGCCGAAGCCGGTCCCCGAGGAGTGGGAGGCGCCCGACGAGTGGGTCGTCGACCGCGCCGTCATCGGGATCGACGACCCCGCCGGGACCCGCTCACTGACCGCCGTCGAGACGCCCGGGCACACCCGCGGGCATCTCGTGTTCGCCGACGACGCGCACGGCCTGCTCTTCGCCGGCGACCACGTCCTGCCGCGCATCACCCCGTCGATCGGCCTGCAGCCGGCACCGGTGGCCAGCCCGCTCGGCCAGTTCCTGGATTCGCTACGCCTGGTGCGTGGACTGCCGGACGCCGACCTGCTGCCCGCGCATGGCGCGATCGGCGGACGGGTGCACGCCCGGGTGGACGAGCTGCTCGGCCACCACGACGTCCGGCTGGCCCAGTGCCGGGACGCCGTCGTCGCCGGGGGACACACCGCGCAGGACGTCGCGGAGGCGCTGCGCTGGACCCGCCGGCTGCACCGGCTCGACGAGATGGACCTGTTCAACCGCATGCTCGCGGTGCTCGAGACCGGCGCGCACCTGGACGTCCTCGTCGACCGCGGGGAGCTGAACCGGACCGAGGACGCCGATCCGGACACCGGGGTGGCGGTCGCGGTCTACACCGCCTGACCCGCGCGCCGGTCCGCGACACGCCGTACGGCCGTCGCCCGATGGACGGGTCGGGGTGGCCGCCCCTGGCCGGATACGGCAGAGTGGACACAACCGAGCTCCCCACCCTTCACGGAGGTCACACCACTCCCATCCATCACGCCCATCATGACCACCCGGGTCTCCAGCGGACGCCGCGTCGATGTCGAGGACGTAGGGGAAGACGATCCTCGTCGACGACAGCGGAGGTTGGCAGTGAGCACACGCGGAGTGGTGTTCGTCCACTCGTCGCCGACTGCGGTCTGTCCGCACGTCGAGTGGGCGCTTTCCGGCGTACTCGGTACGCGGGTCTCCCTCGAGTGGTCCGCGCAGCCGGTGGCGTCCGGCCAGATGCGGGCCGAGTGCTCGTGGAGCGGTCCGGTGGGCAGCGGTGGTGCCCTCGCGGGCGCATTGCGCGCGTGGTCGATGCTGCGGTTCGAGGTGACCGAGGACCCGAGCCCCGGGTGCGACGGCGAGCGGTTCATGCACGTCCCCGGCCTCGGCATGTGGTCCGGGCGGACCAGCGCCAACGGCGACGTGGTGCTGCCCGAGGACCAGGTGCGGGCGGTGATGGCCGACAGCGGCGGCTCCGCGCTGTCCCGGCGGCTCGACCAGCTCCTCGGCACCGCGTGGGACGACGAGCTCGAGTCCTTCCGCTTCGCCGGTGACGGCGCCGCCGTCACCCTGCTCACCCACCGGGTGGGCTGAGCGCGGCCGCACCCCACGGTGACTCATGACGCTTTAGTCCGGTATCACCGGACTAAAGCGTCATGAGTCGGGTCAGGCGCAGGCGCAGGGTCGGCGGTCAGGCCTTGGTGAACAGCAGCGAGGCGTTGTGCCCGCCGAAGCCGAACGAGTTGTTCAGCGCGGCGTCCACGGTGACCTTGCGCGGCTCCCCCGCGACCACGTCGAGCTCGACCTTCGGGTCGAGGTTCTCCAGGTTGAGCGTGGCCGGGATGACATCGTCGCGCACCGACAGCAGCGAGATGATCCCCTCGACCGCGCCGGCCCCGCCGACCAGGTGGCCCAGCGCCGACTTGGGCGCGGTGAGCACCGGGTGGTCGCCGAGCGCCTTGCGCACGGCCACCGTCTCGCCGACGTCGCCGACCACCGTCGAGGTGGCGTGGCAGTTGACGTGGGTGATGTCGGAGGCCTGCAGCCCGGCGGACCGGACGGCCTTCTCCATCGCCCGCACCTGGCCCTCGCCCTCCGGGTCGGGCCCGGTGATGTGGTAGGCGTCCGAGGTCATGCCGACGCCGGCCAGCCGGCCGTGCACGGTCGCGCCGCGGGCCTTCGCGAACTCCTCGCGCTCGAGCACCAGCACGCCGGCGCCCTCGCCGAGCACGAACCCGTCCCGGCCGGTGTCGAACGGCCGGGAGGCGCGCTCCGGGTCGTCGTTGCGCTGGGACAGCGTGCGGGCCTGGACGAACCCGGCCACGGTGATCGGCACGATGCAGGACTCGGCGCCGCCGGCCAGCACGACGTCGACCTCACCGGCCTGCAGCAGCCGGTAGGCCCAGGCGAGCGACTCGGCACCGGTGGCGCAGGCCGACGCGGGGGAGTGCACCCCGCCCTTGGCCTTGTACTCCAGGCTGACCATCGCGGCCGGCCCGTTGGGCATCAGCATCGGGACGGTCAGCGGGGAGACCTTGCGCAGCCCGTGCTCCTCGAGCAGGTCGTCCTGGGCGAGCAGGGTCGGCGCACCGCCGATGCCCGCGCCCAGCACGACGCCGAGCCGCTCGCCCTCGACGACCGCGCCGTCGGAACCCGGGACCGCGCCGAGCCCAGCGTGCGCCCAGGCCTCGCGGGCCGCGACGACGGCGACCTGCTCGCACCGGTCCATCCGGCGGGCCTGCACCCGCGGGATGACCTCGGTCGGGTCGACCGCGAGCTGCGCCGCGATCTTCACCGGCAGGTCGAACCGCTCGGTCCACTCCGCCTGGACGGGGCCGACACCGGACCGGCCGGCGAGCAGCGCCTCCCAGGTCGAGGCGGCGTCCCCGCCGAGCGGGGTGGTGGCCCCGAAACCGGTGACGACCACTCCGTCGGTCATGACGTCTCCTTCTCCCCGGCGAGACGCTTCCCGCCGGTGTGGATCACTGGTGCTTGGAAATGAAGTCGACGGCGTCGCCGACGGTCTTCAGCTCGGCGAGCTGGTCGTCCGGGATCTTGGCGCCGAACTTGTCCTCGGCCTGCACGGCGATCTCCACCATGGACAGCGAGTCGATGTCCAGGTCGTCCACGAAGGACTTCTCCGGGGTCACCTCGGCGGTGTCGATCCCGGCGACCTCCTCGACGATCTCGGCGAGCCCGGACAGGATCTCGGCGTTGTCAGCCACGATGGTTCTCCTCATGTCGGTTCGGTGGTGGTTGCGTCACAGGCGCCGTCACGGACAGACGACGACCTGCCCGGCGTAGGACAGCCCTGCGCCGAAGCCTACGAGCAGCAACACGTCGCCGGACCGTACCCGGCCCGCCGTGCGCATGTGATCCAGTGCCAGCGGGATCGACGCCGACGAGGTGTTGCCCGAGTGCGTGATGTCGTCCGCGACGACCATGTCCTCCCGCGCGCCCTTGGCGCGCAGCCTCTTCGCGATCGCCTCGACGATCCGCAGGTTGGCCTGGTGCGGGATCAGCACGTCGATGTCGGCCGGGGTGAGCCCGGCCCGCTCGATCGCGTCGAGCGCGACCGGGGCGACCGCGCTGGTCGCCCAGCGGAAGACCGTCTGGCCCTCCTGGTGGAGCTTGTTCGTGGTGTCGCCGAGGATCCGGATGGCGTGCGCGGCCTCGCCGTCGCTGCCCCAGCTGACCGGGCCGACCCCGACCTGCTCGGCCTCGGCCGCCGGACCGAGGACGGCCGCACCGGCCCCGTCGGCGAAGATGATGCTCGTCGAGCGGTCGTCCCAGTCGATCCAGTCCGAGAGCTTCTCGGCGCCGATGACCATGACGTGCCGTGCGCTGCCCGCGCGGACCATGTCGGCGGCGACGGCCAGGGCGTAGCTGAACCCGGCGCACGCCGCGTTGAGATCGAACGCGGCGACGCCGTTCGCGCCGAGCGCGGTGGCGACCTGGGCGGCGGCGTTCGGGATCGGGTTGGGCATCGTGCAGGTGGCGACGATCACGGCGTCGAGCTCGGACGGTGCGAGCCCGGCGTCGGCCAGCGCGGCGTTGCCCGCCTCGACAGCCATGTCCGGCAGCGAGGTCTTCTCGTCGGCGACCCGGCGCTCGACGATGCCGACCCGGGACCGGATCCAGGCGTCGTCGGTCTCCACCCGCTGGGCGAGGTCGTGGTTGGTGACGACGTGCTCGGGCTGGGCGCTGCCCAGCCCCAGGATCCGCGCGCCGGGGACGGAGGTCGCGAGCCGCATGCCGCTCACGCCCCGTGCTCGGAGATCAGTGCGACGGCGGCGTCGAGCTGCTCGGGGGTCTTGACCGCCAGCGTCGGGGTGCCCTTCAGGGCGCGCTTGACCATGCCGGTCAGCGTCGCACCCGGGGGCAGCTCGACGGCGGCGGCCGCCCCGCGCTCGCCGAGCGCGGCCATGCAGGAGTCCCAGCGGACCGGCCGGGTCACCTGGGCGACCAGCCGGGTCAGCGCCTCCGCGCCGGAGCCGACGGCCGCGCCGTCGGCATTGGACAGCAGGGTCAGCTGCGGCTCGCCGACGGTGACCGACGACGCGTGCGTCTCCATCGCCGCCCGGGCCGGCTCCATGTGCGCGGTGTGGAACGCGCCGGCGACGGCGAGGGCCCGCACCCGCGCACCCTCCGGCGGGCCGGCGACGAGCTCGTCGATCGCGTCCTGCGTGCCGGCGGCGACGATCTGGCCGGCGCCGTTGCGGTTCGCGGGGTCGAGGCCCAGCTCGCCGAGCCGGGCGAGCACGATCTCCTCGTCACCGCCGAGCACCGCGGCCATCGAGGTCGGGGTGACCGCGCAGGCGGCGGCCATCTCCCGGCCGCGGACCCCGGCCAGCGCGACGGCGGCGTCGTCGGACAGCACCCCGGCGACGGCGGCGGCGGTGAGCTCGCCGATCGAGTGCCCGGCGACGACGGTGCCGGCCGGCAGCTCCACCCGCTCCCGCAACTGCCGGGCGGCCAGCAGCCCGAGGGCGACGATCAGCGGCTGGGTGACCGCGGTGTCGGTGATCTCGTCGGCGTCGGCGGTGGTGCCCAGGCGGACCAGGTCCAGCCCGACGGCGTCGGACCAGCCGGCGACGACCTTCTCGGCCGCCGGGTCGGTCAGCCACGGAGTGAGCATGCCGGGGGTCTGGGCCCCCTGGCCGGGGGCGAGCAGGGCGATCACCGGGTAATCACACACCTCACGGGTCGACGACGGGATGGTGGTTACGACGAAACTCGGCCGGTCGGGTTTGGAGGAATCCTCCAAGTCGGGGATGTGACCGAACCCTCGTTACCGGTCCGTACGGGACGATCTTTGTAGGGTTCGCGACATCCGTCACGTCATCACCGCCGGGGTCCGGCGGACACGGCGGGGTCGGGGACGGTCTGCGGGAGCGGCTCGTCGCGCCCGCCCGGTGCCCGTTCGGGGCGTGTGTCGCGCCGACCCGCTGCTCGGGCCGTGGGCACGGCGGTCGCGGTACCCGCCGGGCCGTCGGCGCCCCGGCCGTCCCCGGCCCGCGCGATCCGGTCCGCCACCAGCGCCGTGCGCAGCACGAACGCCCCCCGCGGCGTGGTCGGCGCCCATCCGACGAGCTCGCCGACCCGGCGCAGCCGGTACCGGACGGTGTTCGGGTGCACGTAGAGCGCGCGGGCGCACCCCTCCAGGCTGGACCCGCCCTCCAGGTAGGCGGCCAGCGTGCGCAGCAGCTCGCCGCCGGCGTCGTGCAGCGGGGCGAGCACCTCCTCGCCGAGCCGGCGCCGGGCGGCCGGGTCACCGGTGAGCGCGCGCTCCGGGAGCAGGTCGCCGCTGGCGACCGGCCGGTCCGCGTCCGGGTGTCCGGGTGCGGCCGCGAGACCGGCGATCGCCTCGGCCACGGCCGCCCCGGCCCCGGCGAGGTCCGCACTGGGCGGGCCCGCGACGACCGGGCCGGGGCCGAACCGGTCGGCGATCTCGGCGAGCACGAGGTCCTCACCCCCGCGGACGGACGGCGCGCCGGGGGTGGCGTGCAGCAGCACGACCAGCCGCCGTCCCTGGACCCCGACCAGCACCTCGTGGCTCAGCCCGGCGGCCTGCCGGCGCAGCTCGGTGATCAGCTGCGGGGATCCCTGGTCCGGGTCGGGCACGCTGCCGACCAGGCAGCGCACCGGCGCGCCCGGGTCCCACCCGAGTGCCGCGGCCCGGGACAGCAGCGCGCCGTCGTCGTCGCCGCGCAGGACGGCGTCCACGACGAGGGCCTCCAGCCGGGCGTCCCAGGCGCCCCGGGACTCGGCGGCCCCGGCGTAGACGGTCGCCGCGGCGAACGCGATCTCCCGGCCGAAGCGCAGCACCGCGGACGTCAGCTCGTGGCGTTCTGCGGCGTCGGCGGCCAGCGGGGGCAGGTGCTCCTCGAAGACGTCGGCGGCGATCCGGACCAGCTCGACGGTCTGGCGCAGGCTGATCCGCCGGGCCAGGTCGCGCGGGGCGATCCGGAACGCCTCGGCCGTCAGCGGGGTGGTGCGCTCCGGCTCCTGCAGCCAGGACACGAAGTTGGTCACCCCGGTCTGGGTCACCAGTGCGACGCCGGCCCGCTGGCCGGCGGGCAGCCGGGCGAACCACGGGCGGCGCCGTTCCATCTCCGCCAGGCAGGCCGCGGCGAGCCCGCCGGAGGCGAGCTCGAGGCGGCGCAACGTCGCGGCCGCGACCGGTGGTCGGTGCACGTCAGGCAGCATGACACGACGATGAGGCGCCCTGAAGAAGACGAATCCCACTCCGGCATCACCCTGTACCGCGCGGGGGACCGGTTCCGGACCGCGACCGGCTGGCTGGACTCCCGGCACAGCTTCTCGGCCGGGTCGCACTACGACCCGTCGAACACGCACTTCGGGTTGTTGCTGCTGCACAACGAGGACCGGGTCGCGCCCGGCACCGGGTACGACGAGCACCCGCACCGCGACACCGAGATCCTCACCTGGGTGCTCGACGGCGAGCTGGAGCACCGCGACACCGGTAGCGGGCGGACCGCGCGGGTGCGGCCGGGCGAGGTGCAGCGGCTCGGCGCGGGTTCCGGGGTGCGGCACTCCGAGCACGCCACCCCGGACGACGGCGTGCGGTTCGTGCAGATGTGGGTGGTGCCCGACGATCCCGGCGGCGTCCCGGAGTACGCGGTGCGCGATGTGTCCGCGGGTCTGGACGCGGGGGAGCAGGTGGTGCTGGCGTCGGGCCTGCGACGGCATGCAGGACTGACCGTTCTGCCGCTGCGGCAGCGGAACGCCGCGCTCACCGTCGTGCGGCTGAGCGCGGGAAGCAGCACGGAACTGTCCGCGGCCCGGTTCGCACACGTGTTCACGGCACGAGGCAGCGCAGAACTGGAGGACGCCGGGGTTCTCGACACCGGCGACGCGGCCAGGATCGTCGACGACGGGGGCGGGCGGCAGGTCACCGCCGGCCCGGACGGGACCGAGATCCTGGTGTGGGAGATGCACGGCGTCCTCGGGGACTGAGGAGTCCCGCGGCCGTCGTGCATCGCGGTCCGTGCGCTCGTGCCCGGACCGGAAGGGGCGTGCTCACGCCCCGTGCGTCAGCCGAGCGGAGTGACCGCGCTGGCCTGCGGTCCCTTCTGCCCCTGCTCGATGTCGAACGCCACGCGCTGGCCCTCGTCGAGCGTCTTGTACCCGTTCGACTGGATCGCCGAGTAGTGCACGAACACGTCCGCACCACCACCGTCGGGGGCGAGGAAGCCGTAGCCCTTCTCGCTGTTGAACCACTTGACGGTGCCCTCTGCCATTCCTGCTCCCTCGTTCTCCGGTGCGCGGCACCCCGCCCCGCACCGACCGGCCGGCGACGCACACGGTCCACGCCCCGGTCGGACGGCGAGTGGTGATCACCAACTCACCGTCGGGCGGAGCCTATCGTGATCTGCGCCGCCCGGGGAGGGGCGAAATCTCCGAATCGGACCGAACCGGACCACCCCCTGACGTGCGACGGCCCGCCGCACCCCTCGAAAAGGGTGCGACGGGCCGTCGGAGCGCAGCGGGTCAGGCGACGCCGGAGTCGCTCGTCTGCGGACCGGCCGCCTGCGGGTCGTCGATCTTGTAGCCGGCCGCGGCCTCCGCCGCGGTCTCGGCCTTGACCAGACCCTGCTTCGCCAGCGCGGACAGCGCACCGACCACGATGGACTCGGCGTCCACCGCGAAGTGCCGGCGCACGGCCGGGCGGGTGTCGGACAGGCCGAACCCGTCGGTGCCCAGCGACAGGAACGGCGCCGGGGACCACTGACGGATCTGGTCGGGCACCGCCCGCATCCAGTCCGAGACCGCGACGACCGGGGCGTCGGCGTGGTCACCCTCGCCCAGCTTGGTGGTCACGTACGGCAAGACCGGCTCGTCGCCGGGGGAGAGCAGGTTCGTGTGCTCGGCGTCGACGCCGTCGCGGCGCAGCTCGCCCCAGGAGGTGACGGACCAGACCTCGGCCCGGACGTCCCACTCGTCGGCCAGCATCTTCTGGGCGTTGAGCGCCCACGGCACCGAGACGCCGGACGCGAGCAGCCGCACCACCGGGCCGTTCCCGGACGGGGCCTCGGCGTAGCGGTACATGCCGCGCAGCACACCGTCGGTGTCCAGGTTCTCCGGCTGGGCCGGCTGGACGTAGGGCTCGTTGTAGACCGTCAGGTAGTAGATGACGTTCTCGGGCTCCTCGCCGACCATCCGGCGCAGCCCGTCCTTGACGATGTGCGCGACCTCGAACGAGAAGGCCGGGTCGTAGGCGACGACGGCCGGGTTGGTCGCGGCGAGCAGCAGCGAGTGGCCGTCGTTGTGCTGCAGGCCCTCACCGGTCAGCGTCGTGCGGCCGGCGGTGGCGCCGACCAGGAACCCGCGGGCCATCTGGTCCGCGGCGGCCCAGATCGAGTCGCCGGTCCGCTGGAAGCCGAACATCGAGTAGAAGACGTAGACCGGGATCATCGGCTCGCCGTGCGTGGCGTACGACGTGCCGGCCGCGGTGAACGACCCGACCGACCCGGCCTCGTTGATGCCCTCGTGCAGGATCTGGCCCTGCTCGGACTCCTTGTAGGCCAGCATCAGCTCGGCGTCGACCGAGGTGTAGTTCTGGCCGTTCGGGTTGTAGATCTTCTGGGTCGGGAACATCGAGTCCATACCGAAGGTACGGGCCTCGTCCGGGATGATCGGCACGAACCGGCCGCCGATCTCCTTGTCCTTGATCAGCTCACGGAGCAGCCGGACGAACGCCATCGTCGTGGCGACCTCCTGCTTGCCCGAGCCCTTCTTGATGAAGTCGTAGACCTTGTCCCCGGGCAGGGTGAGGGCCTTCGACTTCGTGCGGCGCGACGGCAGCGGGCCACCCAGCTGACGGCGGCGCTCGCGCAGGTACTGGATCGCCTCGTCGTCCTCGCCGGGGTGGTAGTACGGCGGCAGGTACGGGTCGGCCTCGAGCTGCTTGTCGGTGATCGGGATGCGCTGCTCGTCGCGGAACTGCTTGAGGTCGTCGAGCGAGAGCTTCTTCATCTGGTGCGTGGCGTTGCGCCCGGCGAAGTGCGAGCCGAGGCCGTAGCCCTTGATGGTCTTGGCCAGGATCACGGTCGGCTGGCCGTGCTGCGCGGTCGCCGCGGCGTAGGCGGCGTGCACCTTGCGGTAGTCGTGCCCGCCGCGCTTGAGCTTCCAGATCTCGGCGTCCGACATCGGGTCGACCATGGCCTTGGTGCGCGGGTCGCGGCCGAAGAAGTGGTCGCGGACGTAGGCGCCGTCGTTGGCCTTGTAGGTCTGGTAGTCGCCGTCCGGGGTGGTGTTCATCAGGTTGATGAGCGCGCCGTCCCGGTCGGAGTGCAGCAGCGAGTCCCACTCGCGGCCCCACACGACCTTGATGACGTTCCAGCCGGCGCCCCGGAAGAACGCCTCCAGCTCCTGGACGATCTTGCCGTTGCCGCGCACCGGGCCGTCGAGCCGCTGCAGGTTGCAGTTGACGACGAAAGTCAGGTTGTCCAGGCCCTCGTTCGCCGCGACGTGGATCATGCCGCGGGACTCGGGCTCGTCCATCTCGCCGTCGCCGAGGAACGCCCACACGTGCTGGTCGGAGGTGTCGGAGAAGCCGCGGTCGCCCAGGTAGCGGTTGAACCGCGCCTGCATGATCGCGTTCATCGGGCCGATGCCCATCGAGACCGTGGGGAACTCCCAGAAGTCCGGCATCAGGCGCGGGTGCGGGTACGACGGCAGGCCGCCGCCCGGGCCGGCGTGCGAGAGCTCCTGGCGGAACCCGTCGAGCCGGGACTCGTCGAGCCGGCCCTCGAGGAACGCGCGGGCGTAGACACCGGGGGAGGCGTGCCCCTGGATGTAGATCTGGTCGCCGCCGCCGGGGTGCTGCTTGCCGCGGAAGAAGTGGTTGAAGCCGACCTCGTAGAGCGTCGCCGACGAAGCGTAGGACGAGATGTGCCCGCCGACGCCGATGCCCGGCCGCTGCGCGCGGTGCACGGTCATGGCCGCGTTCCACCGGATCCAGCGGCGGTAGGTGCGCTCCACGTCCTCGTCACCCGGGAACCAGGGCTCCTGGTCGGTCGGGATCGTGTTGACGTAGTCGGTGGTGGTCAGCGAGGGGACGCCGACGTGCTTCTCGCGGGCGCGCTGCAGCATCGTCAGCATCAGGTAGCGGGCGCGCTGCTGACCGGCGTTGTCCAGGACGGCGTCGAAGGACTCGAGCCACTCGCTCGTCTCCTCCGGGTCGATATCCGGCAGGTGCGAGGCCAGCCCGCCCCGGATGACGTTGACCCGGCGCTTGTCGTCGCCGGCCTTGTTGCTCTGCGCGGTCAAGGGTTCTCCCTGCCTACTCCGTCGGTGGCCGGGGTCCCGGCCTGTCGTTCCTCACGCCCGCGCGCGTCGTGTTCACGTGCGCGACCGCCCCCGCAGGGCCGTGGACGGCGTGTCGCCGCTGGTCCGACGCGGGCGTTCTCCCACCATCGTGCCTTGTCCGGCGCCCCGCCGACACTCGCCTCATCACGGTCCGGGGTCTCCCGGGGAGGATAGGTATTACCCGGACGTAACTGAACGGAGGGTGAGGTGACCTGTGTGGCACCTGATGATGGGGGTGCGCACCCACCTCGGGTGTTGCGCACGGTCGCGTGCCCGTGTTCGGATGCCGCATCCGATTCGGCGTACGGGGTGGCGCCCGAGCGCGGAACCGTTGACGATGGTCTGCGTGAGCAGCGTGAAAGGGGAACGAGTGGTGACCGCGGCAGATGCCGGTCCGTCCGACATCGCGGGGAAGCTCGGCATTGAGCCGGGCATGATCGTCCAGGAGCTCGGCTACGACACCGACGTCGACGACCAGGTCAGAGAGGCCGTCGAGGACACGACCGGTGAGGAGATGCTGGACGAGGACGCCCAGGAGGTCATCGACCTCGTCATCCTGTGGTTCCGTGACGGCGACGGCGATCTGGTCGACACCCTCGTCGACGCCCGCACCCCACTCTCCGACGAGGGTGTGGTCTGGGTGCTGACGCCGAAGACCGGACGTGACGGCCACCTCCAGCCCTCCGAGATCGCCGAGGCGGCTCCGACCGCCGGGCTGTCGCAGACGTCGAACGCCACGATCGGCGACGACTGGGTGGGGTCGAAGCTGGTGCCGCCGAAGAAGGGCAAGCGCTGAGCGTCGTCGTCGGCGCGCTAGCGCCTGGTTTTTCGCTGCCCGACTCCGATCGCCGGCCTGTCTCCTTGGACGCGGTGCTCGGGTCGGGCCGGTCTGCGTTGATCGTCTTCTACCCGTTCGCGTTCTCCGGGATCTGCAGTGGCGAGCTCACTGCGGTGCAGGAGTCGCTGTCGTCGTTCCAGAACGACCGGACGCAGGTGGTTGCGATCTCGTGCGACCCGACCTTCTCGTTGGCCGCGTGGGCCTCCTCGTCGGGGTACGGGTTCCCGCTCCTGTCGGACTTCTGGCCGCATGGTGCGGTCGCGTCCTCGTACGGGGTGTTCAACCCCGACAAGGGGATGGCGCTGCGGGGGACGTTCCTGGTGCAGCCCGACGGGATCGTCTCGTTCGCCGAGGTGAACGAACCCGGGGAGCCGCGGGACCAGGACGGGTGGCGGCGGGCTCTGGCGGCCGTGTAGAACTCTGACCGGTCCCGGGCGTCTCGCCCGGGACCCTTCGGGCGCGTAGCTCAGCGGGAGAGCACTCGGTTTACACCCGAGCGGTCGCAGGTTCGAACCCTGCCGCGCCCACCGTTCTGACCAGGACATTCTCTGACTTCGTAGTCGCACGGTGTCGCTCGCGGAGTTTTTCGTGGTGCGAAGCCCTCGTATCCTGATTCACGTAGCGGCAGCCGGGAGATCGCGCGGACGAACACGCCCGACGATCGAGCCGCCGAGCAGTGCTCTCCGGGGCTCCGTCGACGTCGGGAAGGACCCGATCCCCGGGCGACGGCACCGCCTGCGCGAGGCGGTCCCGGCCAGGGCGGGCGTGACCTTGAACCAACTGCTCGACCAGGGCCTGGAGACCCTCGGCGTCGGCGCGACCACGCAGCGGGTGTACATCCGTAGATGAAGCTGCACCGTCCGTCGGTTCGTTGTCGGTGGTCGCCGCCATACTCACGGCCAGCGCACTGGTGTCGTGCGCATCCTCTTGGTTTCAGGTGATCGGAGCGAGTTGACCGGCGAACAGATGGCGGCCCCCAAGTTCGATCCATACTTGCTGGCGCCCCCTGGACGGCCGCCACGAGAGCGCGGTAGGCCTCGACACCGAACGGAGTCGTGCGGTCACCCATGCGAGCCGACAGTAGCGGGTGGCGGCGAGAAGCCATCAGCGTGTCGCGAATCGTCTCCGGTGTGGGAGCAGGACATTGATTCTGGCCGATCCCGTCTGTGATTCCACGTCCGACTCGGCGACCTGATGCCGCAACAGCGGTAGATCGGTGTCCGCCGAACGCCACCCTCTGACCGGGCACCCCGTTGACCCGCCCGTCCGACATCCGGTGCGCGCTCGGACACGAGGCTGGGTGGACGCCGGCGTCGGCGCGGCCGGTCATCGCACGATCAGCCATGCGCTCGGCCGGCCTCTACGTCTGGCGGATGGTGCCGTGCGATCTGGCCGCGGTTCCGTTTCTGGTGGAGTGGTCGCGACCGTCGAAGTGGCCTGGCGAGGCGCTCCGCTGCTAGCATTGCTAGCAGGGGGTGTTCCATGGCGGCGATCAGTGTGCGAGACCTGGACGAGCAGGTGGCGACTCTGTTGAAGGTGCGTGCGGCTCGTCACGGGCGCTCGATGGAGGCCGAGGTGCGAGCGATCCTGACCGAGGCGGTCACTCCTCGTGCCGCCGAAAATCTCAATCTGGCCCAGGCGATCCGAGAGCGCTTCGCAGCAGTCGACGAGATCGACCTGCCAATACCGGACCGTGCGGAGCTGCCTCGTCCAGCGGATCTGCCGGATCAACAGTGATCATCATCGACACGAACGTCGTTTCGGAGATGATGCGTGGCCGACCGGACCCGGGGGTGCTGGCCTGGGTGAACACTGCGGGGCGACTCCACACCACCGCGGTCACCCTGGCGGAGGTCGAGTACGGCATTGCCCGGCTGCCGGTCGGCCACCGCAAGGATCGACTCGCAGAGATTGCGGAGGGACTCTTCGACGACTTCCGGGACGTGATCCTTTCCTTCGATGCCTCCGCTGCCCACAGCTACGCGTCGATCGCCGCTCGGCGCGAAAAGTCGGGCCGTCCGATCGCGGCGGCTGACGCCCAGATCGCTGCGATCTGTGCCTCCAGGGAAGCGACACTCGCGACGCGCAACATCGCGGATTTCGAGTGCACCGGGGTGACGGTGATCAACCCGTGGGGCTGAGTCGCCGGTACCGCGGGCGAGATCGCTGAGGAGACCGATCGCCGTCGAGTCCGGTACCGCATCCGCCCCGGGGTAGTGAGGGGAGGTCGACAGCGGTGATCAGGTCACCGGCGGCACCCGTGACCTCGTGCTGCGGCTCGTCACCGGGGAGTCGGTAGAACTCGTCCAGCGTGCGGGTGCGGGTGCGGCCCTCGGCCGAGCGGACCTGAGCCGGCGCGTCGAGCGCGGCCAGGCTGCTTTGTCGCCAGCCGGACGAACCGCCGCCCTCGACGGCGGGCGAGGCGTCCGCCCTCGTCAGCGACAGCGGGCACTATGAGGCGACCACGCTCGCCGCGCGGAACGTCTCACCCGGCATCGCCCGCTGCAACTTCCACGTGATCGCGATCGGCTTGCTGCCCTCATGGCTCACGTACTCGCAAGCGCCGAGGCACAGGAACGGCGCGCCCGGCCCGGTGTCGTCGGCCGGTCCATCACGCACGAACAGCACGATGTGGCTGCCCTGCTCCCGGTGCGTGAGGTAACGCCGACCCATCCCGGTCTCCGGTGACGCGGCGTTCTGCGACTCCCAGTGGAAGAGATCCGGCTGCAGCGCGAAGTCGCGGTACATCGTGGTGGGGGAGAAGTCTCGCTCGGTCTTGTGCAGGTTGACCAGCAGCGCGTCGACCCGCGGGACGTCCGCCCAGACGACGCCGGTTGCGTGCCCGGCTGCCTTGCGCGACAGCGACGCCCAGTCCAGCGCGGCGAGGATTTTCCTCGCGCCGGTAGTGGGCGTGGCTGCGCAGCGGCACGTGTTGCAGTCCCTCACCGAGAGAGCGCGGCAGGTGCCGGGCCTGGTCCAGGGTGTACGCGGTCAGCTCGGCGATCTCAGCGCAGACCGCCGGATGGTGCCGGAGGTGGTCGATCGCGGCCTGGTAGCCGTCGAACCCGCCCCGGTCCGGCCAGATCTGAAACAGGAGCATCCGTGCGAGCCGCCGGTCGCGCTCGGTGAGCTCGTCGTAGCCGGGCCCACCGGGGTCGGCGACGCGGGCGTACACCTCGGCCCGCTCGGGGTCGTCGACGTGACTGAGGTTCGCCAGCCGGCGCAGCAGGGCGGTCTCGTCGGGGCCCGCTGGCGGGACCGGGAACCCGGCGTCTCGTCGCAGCGCCGTCCAGGACCCCTTGCTTCGGTACACATCGGACAGCTCGCCGCCGGACTCGCGCAGGTAGCGCGCCAGCGCGGACTCACCGTGCGACCGGACGTCGGCGATCAGGTCCTTGCGGGACAGCCGCAGCCGGCTCCGCACGTTGTCGAGCACGATGTCGCGGGCGACTGGGTCGAGCACCATCGCCGAGCCCGACGGCAGGAACGGGAAGCCTTCCTCGACGTCGCGCACGACTCCAGTCCGGCTGCTTCCGGTCAGCGCGCGGAAGCGCAGGTCGAACCGGAATTCTCGACGGTGCTGGCCGATGAAGTCGAGCACCGTCAGCACGGCCTTGTCCGGCGCCCGGCGCAGACCGCGCCCGAGTTGCTGCAGGAAGACCGTCGCGCTCTGGGTGGGGCGGAGCAGGAGCACGGTGTCGACCTGCGGGATGTCGAGGCCTTCGTTGAACACGTCGACAGCGAACAGGCAGTTCACGTCGCGGTCGCGCAGCCGCCGAAGCGCGCCGTCGCGGTCGTCGCGTGCGGTCTGCCCGGTGACCGCTTCGCTGGGGATGCCGGCCGTGGTGAACACCCGCGCCATGTACTCGGCGTGCGCGACCGACACGCAGAAGCCGAGCGCTCGCATCGCGGTCACGTCGGTGACCTTGGCCCGGGTCTCGCGGATGACCTTCGCGGCGCGGGCGTCGTTGCCGGTGTAGAGACCGTCGAGCGAGGCGACGTCGTAGCTGCCGCGCTTCCACTCGATCCCGGTCAGGTCGACGTCGTCGGCGACACCGAAGTAGTGGAACGGCACGAGCAGGTCGGCCGACAGCGCGTCCCACAGCCGCAGCTCGGCGGCCGTGCGACCGTCGAAGAACCGGTCGCGGACGTCCACGCCGTCGGAGCGTTCGGGTGTCGCGGTGAGCCCCAGCAGCTCGGAGGGGCGCAAGTGGTCGAGGATGCGCCGGTACGTGGCGGCCTCGGCATGATGGAACTCGTCGATGACGACGACGTCGAAGTGGTCGGGCGGGATGTTCTCCACGCCGTACGACGACAGCGACTGGACCGAGGCGAACACGTGGTTCCACCGCTGCGGGCGCTCGCCCCCGACGTAGGTCTCACCGAACGCGCCATCCGCGAGCACGGCACGGTAGGTGCGCCGGGTCTGGTCCAGGATCTCCTTGCGGTGCGCGACGAACAGCAGGCGCGGATGCTCGGCCCGCAGCCGCTGATAATCGAGCGCGGCGACGACGGTCTTGCCGGTACCGGTGGCAGCGACGACGAGGTTGCGGTGCCGGTCGTGCACCTCCCGCTCGGTGGCCAGCGCCTCGAGGATCTGCTCCTGGTGCGGGTAGGGGCGCACCTCGAGCCCGGTGAGCGGCGTGACCTCGTCGCGACGGTTGCTGCCGAGCGCGTCGGCGAGGCGCTGCGAGTCCGCGGGGAGCGCCGGGTCGTAGGACACGAAGTCGGGGGAGGCCCAGTAGGTGTCGAACGTGGACGTGAACTTGCGGATCAGGTCGGGGGTGGCGACCGAGGAGAGCCGGACGTTCCACTCCAGACCGTCGACGAGCGCGGATCGGGACAGGTTCGAGCTGCCGACGAAGGCGGTGTCGAATCCCGAGTCGCGGCGGAACAGCCACGCCTTGGCGTGCAACCGTGTCGTCGCACTCGCGTAGCTAATCTTGAGGCTGGCGCCGTGCCGGCGCACCAGCTCGTCGATGGCGCGCTGCTCGGTCGCGCCCATGTACGTCGTCGTGATGACCCGGAACGGGACGCCGCGCTCGTGCAGGATGTCGAGCTCGCGTTCCAGCAGCCGGATGCCGTGCCAGCGGATGAAGGCGCACAGCAGGTCGACGCGGTCGGCGCTGGCCAGCTCGGACTGCAGGGCGGTGTGCAGCTTCGGCTCGCCGGCGGCGTTGGTGAACAGCGCCGCGTCGGATAGCGGGGTAATCGGTGCGCGGACCTCGTGCATGCCCATCGCGACCTCGCGGGTGAGCGCGATGAGCTGCTGTAGGTCGTCGTGCAGGCGCTCGTCGTGCTCGACGAGACCCAGCAGCCGGTTGACCAGCTCGACGCGCTGCTCGGGGGAGCGATCGGACAGCGCCTGCTCGACGACGGTGGCGACATGCCGGGAGAGCACCCGCGGCTGGACAGCGCTCTCGACCGCGTCCCACCGCGGGGTCATGTCGCTGACCTCGGCGAGA
This sequence comes from Pseudonocardia nematodicida, assembly GCF_040105385.1. Taxonomy (NCBI): domain Bacteria; kingdom Bacillati; phylum Actinomycetota; class Actinomycetes; order Pseudonocardiales; family Pseudonocardiaceae; genus Pseudonocardia; species Pseudonocardia nematodicida. Next base: position 179,393 of record NZ_JBEDNQ010000012.1, on the reverse strand, counting down.
GCGGCGTCGAGTCGAGCGGTGCGCAGGCGTTCGTGCGCCCCGGCGCGCAGTGGTTCGGACACGCGTCCCCGTCCTTTGTCGATCACGATCGGGTGCAGCATGCCGTGGAGGCCCGACAGATTCGGGCCGCTCGGGACCTCCGCCGGCCGACCGGCGTGTCGTCCTCCGGTGATCGGGTGTGGGTGATGACGGGCCGTTGTTCGATCCGCTCGTGCGGAGCGATGCAGGCGACGTTCGAGGAGCAGAGCCCACGACCGGCGCCCGTCGTCCTCCCTGTCCTGACCCGTCGGCGGCGCGGGCGGGTCAGGACGGGGCGGACGAGCCCGGGCACGCGCGCTACGTGACAGGCTTGTTCGCCTGGCCGGTCTGGTCGAGGGCCGGACGCCGGTCGTCGGCGGTGATCCGTCGCGGGATCAGCAGGGTCAGCACGGCCGCGGCCAGACCCGCCCCGGCGAGCGCGAGGAAGCTGTTCCCGATCCCGGCGCCGGCGCCGATGAGCAACCCGAGGGCGATCGGTGCCGCGACCGACCCCAGCCGGCCGACCCCCAGGGTCCAGCCCATGGCGGGCGCGGCGATGGTGGCGGGATAGGTCTTGGAGACCAGGGCGAGGATGAACGCCTGACTGCCGATCGTCCCGATCCCGGTCAAGCCGATCAGTACATACATCACGGCCGAGGGCGGGTTCAGGCTCATCCCCAGGACGCAGAGTGCCCCCAGGGTGAACGTCCCGATGAGCACACCCCTCGACCCGAGCCTGTCCGCGATCAGCGCGACGAGAATGGTGCCCACGACGGCACCGATGTTGAACGCGAAGAGGAAGCTGAGGGCGCCACCGAGGGAGAATCCCGCCTGCCGCATGATCTGCGGGAGCCAGGTGTTGACGCCGTAGATCATGAACAGGCACAGGAAGCTGGTGACGAGGAAACACGCCGTCGCCACGGCCCGCCGCCCGGTGAACAGGGACAGCGCGCTCGCCGGTTCCGCGGCGCTCCCGGCAGAGGCCGTCGCGACCGGCTGCACCGCCAGGCCGAACCGCAGGGCCACGGCGTCGGCCTGGGCGTCGTCTCCCCGGCGTCGCAGGACGCCGACCGACTCGGGGACGTGGCGCAGCACCAGCGGGACGACCACGAGCGCCGGAACGAGGGCCAGGACGAACATGGCCCGCCAGCCGAACGTCGGGATGACGGCGATCCCGAGGAGCGCGGCCGCGATGCCGCCGATCGGGAAACCGCTGAACATGACCGCGTAGACGAGGTTGCGGTAGCGGGCCGGGAGGAACTCGGCCGTGATCGCGCTCGCGACGGGGAGCACGCCACCCAGCCCCAGACCGGCCAGGAACCGGAGCAGCGCGAAGGTCAGGGGGCTGTCGACCAGGGCACAGGCGGCCGTGAGCAGCGAGAACCAGACGACGCAGGCGACGAGCAGCCGGCGGCGCCCGACACGGTCGGCGATCGTTCCACCGATCAGCGACCCGAAGAACATGCCGACCAGCGGCGCCGACCCGAGCAGTCCCGCGAGCCCGGGGGTGAGGCCCCAGGACGGTTCCTGCAACAGGGACGGGAGGATGGCGCCGTACACGACGACGTCGTAGCCGTCGGCGACGATCGCGGCCCAGCACGCCAGCAGGACGAGCAGTCCCGCCCGCCTGGGTCGAGCCGCCGGAGCGGATGCATTGCGTGAGGACTTCATCGTCTCTCCTCGGACAGTTCGGCACGGGGGCGTGATGACGGCATGCGGAGGGACCGGCTGACGGAGGTCGCACCCGTCGTGCCGGGTCGTGCTCGATGGGACGTGGTCAGGCGGTGTCGGGCAGGGCCGGCCGGTCGAGCACCCGGGAGACCTCCGCCGCGGCGGCACGGACGGCTCCGACGCCGACGGACCTGATGGCGTGGGCGCGCCCGGTCACCGAGACCGCTGCGACGACGCGACGGTCGGGGTCGAACACCGGGGCGGCGAGGCAGCCGACGCCCACGGCGGACTCCTCCTGGTCGGTGGCGTAACCCCGGCGTCGTGCCGCGCGGAGCTGATCGAGGAACAACGAGGGTGCCTCGATGGTGCGGGGTGTCACCCGGCGCAACCCGGCGTCCAGCACCGCGTGCGTCGCGACGACGGGAGCGTGCGCGAGCAGGGCCTTCCCGACCGCGGTGCAGTGGGCGGGCATCCGGCCCCCGATCGACGACGCCAGCGGGGGCGCCCCCGATGCGTCGATCTTGTGGAGGTAGATCACCTCAATGGCGTCGAGCACCGCGAGGTGCACGGTCATACCGGTGACGTCGTGCAGACGGGTGAGGATCGGGGACGCCGCGTCTCGCAGGTCCCGCGGCCCGGAGGCCAGCTGACCGAGCTCGAAGAGCCGCAGGCCGAGCCGGTATCCCGCCGGCCCGCGTTCCACGACCCCCCACCCGGCGAGCTGCAGGAGCAGCCGATGGGCGGTCGGTTTCGGCACACCGGTACGCCGGTGGATCTCGGCGAGGGTCAGGGAGTCGTCACCGGCACGGAAGGCACCGAGCAGCCGGACGCTGCGGCCGAGAACGGTGCCCTCGTCCGGGACGGGGGTGGGCGCGACACGCACGGTCCGCTCCTCTCCTGCGTGGCGTCATCGCCGGCGTCGGACGGCTGGGCGATCAGAGGTGGTGCCGGTCGGTCCAGCCGGTGAGCAGCTTGTCCTGGCCGTCGGTGCCCGGGGTGCCGTAGACGAAGTAGGTCTCGGCGGGCAGGGTGCCGCCGCCGATGGCGAGGCCGGTGTCGAAGTCGGAGAGGTCCCAGGTGACGGTCTCGTAGTCGGGCTCGAACTGCAGGATCCCGGAGTTCCCGAACAGCTCGATGCGGTTGCCCCCGGGCTCGAAGACGTAGAGGAAGGCGCCCTGGGTGATCCCGTGGACGTCGGGCCCGGCCTCGATCTGGATGCCGTACTCGCGGCAGAGCTCGGCGGCGTCGGTGTTGTGCTGGGGGACGCCGTACCAGAAGGCGAGATGGTGCAGGCGGCCCTTGCTGCCGGTCTGGTCCTTCATGACGGCGATCTCGTGGCCGAGGACGTTGACGCTCATCCAGGCGCCGATCTCGGTGCCACCGTTCGCGCCGTCCACGACACGTTCCCGAGTGCCGAACCCGAGGGCCTGCTCGAACACGTCCTTCTGGACGGTGACGTCGGAGGCCATCAGGTTGACGTGGTCCAGGCGGCGCGGCGGCAGGCCCTGGAGGGGGCGCTTGGACCGCCGGGTGAGGATGCGGGAGCGCAGATCGGCCGGCGCGGTGTACTTCTCGATGTCCCAGACCAGCTCCATGGGGTGGCCGTCGGGGGACTCGAACGCAAAGGTGCGCCCGACGCCGACGTCTCCCGTGGTCCAGCCCTTGCCGAGGCCGGCCTGGTCCAGAGCGGTGGCCCGCCGTTCGAGGGCCTCGGCGGAGGTCGTGCGCCAGCCGATGTTGCCCAGGCCGGGGGTGTCGCGTGGGGTGAGCTTGAGGGAGTGCCGGTAGGGGTCCTCGTAGCAGCGCAGGTAGACCGAGCCCTGGTGGCGACCGGTCTCGCGCATGCCCAGCAGCCGGGTGAAGAACCAGAGGCTGCCCTCGAGGTCCGGGGTGTAGAGCTCGGCGTAGGCCATGTGGGCCAGTTCGAAGCGGGCGTCGGAGGTCCGTGCGGTACTCGTGCGAGCGGTACTCATGCGGAGGCCTTTCCGGTCGGTGTGAGGGCGCGGTGGTCGTAGGCGTGGATCCAGCTGAAGTCCTCGACGAGGTCGTGCAGGCGCACGTCGCGGGAGCGGGCGTCCGCCCCGTCGGGCAGGTGCAGCAGTGGTGACGTCACCCAGGAGCTGCGCTGGACCTGGCGGGTGCGGACCCGGCGCAACCGCTCGTACCGGGTGATCGCGACCGTGCGGTCGGTGCTCTCGGCCAGGCAGCCGGCGAGGACGGCGGCGTCCTCCAGGGTCTGGTTCGCTCCCTGACCGTGGTGCGGCAGCATCGCGTGCGCGGCGTCCCCGAGCAGCACGACGCCGCGCTCCGACCACCGGTTCAGCGGGGGCAGCCCGAACAGGCCCCAGCGGGGGCTCTGCGGGACGGCCTCGACCAGCTGCCGGACGGCGGGGTGCCAGTCGCGGAGCACGGCGGCGAGCTCCCCGTCGGCGGCCGGCCGGACCGATCCCGCGGAGTCCCACGACGGCGGACCCTCGACCACGGCCAGGAAGTTGATGGTGTCCCCGACCGCGTAGTGCAGGACGTGGGCGTTCGGGCCCATCCAGAACTGGAGGGCGTCGGGATCGGGCAGGTCCGGGACCGCCGACCGCGGTACCAGCCCGCGGAACCCGCTGGTGCCCGAGTACACGGGTCCGACGCCGGTGATCCACCGCCGCACCCGGGAGCGGATCCCGTCGGCCCCCACGACGAGACCGGCGCTGACGGTCGAGCCGTCGGCGAAGGTCAGCTCGGTCCGCTCGCCCTGCGTCCGCAGGCCGACCAGTTCCCGGCCCAGGTGCAGGTCGTCGGCGCCCCAGGCCGCGACGAGCGCGCGCTGCAGGTTCGCCCGGTGGATGCCCCAGAACGGTGCCCCGAACTGCTGCGTGTACCAGTCGGCGATCGGATGGCTGACGACCCGGTCCGTGCTGTTCCAGCCCCGGTACACGAGCTCGGAGGGGACGACCGAGACGGCGGCGAGATCCCCGAGCCCCAACTCGAGCAGGACCCGGGTGCCGTTCGCCGCGAGGGCCACGGCGGCCCCCACCTCACCCAGCTCGGGGGCCTGTTCGAAGATCTGCACGTCGGTCCCGCGTCGGCGCAGCGCCAGTCCGAGGGTCAGGCCGCCGATCCCGGCGCCGATCACGGCGATGTCGGTGTGGGTCATTCAGTGGTCCAGCATCTCGGGCAGGACGGGGCCCCACGCGTTGGCGGTGACGGCGTCGACCTCCCAGGTCTTCGGGACCTGGGGGGAGTCCTGGTGCCAGGGGCGGGGCTCGAAGTAGCCGTGCGCCTCGTCGATCATCATGTCGAGCTGGGTGAACAGCTCGATCGTGTTGCCGTCGGGGTCCCGGTGGTAAGTGAAGATGTTGTGGCCGGGGCCGTGTCGCCCCGGGCCCCAGTGCAGCCGGTAGTCGTTGCTCGCGAGGTGGTCGAGCGTCGTCTGCAGGTGGTTCAGGTCCCGCATCTCGTAGGCGACGTGGTGCATGCCGGTCAGCGTCGTGCTCTGCAGGAAGTTCGCCGCGTGGTGGTCGGCGTTGCAGCGCAGGAACACGAAGAAGTCACCGATGGTGTCCGACCAGCGGAACCCGAGGAGCCCCTCGTAGAAGCCCTGGATCGTGTCGAGGCTCGGGGTGAACGCGGCGACGTGCCCGAGCTTGGTCGGCCGGTGGGCCGGGCCGGCGCCGGTCCCGCTCGCCGACTGCGCGGCGTAGAGGTGCAGCGGCACCCCGGTCCCCGGTTCGGCGAGCACGAGGACGTCCGGGGTGCCGGGCGCGATGTCGCTGCGCCGGGAGACCTCGACGCCGGCGTCGCCCAGGTCCTTCGCCGCGTCGTCGAGCGAGCCCGCGATCTGGTAGCCGACGGTCGTGCGTGCCCCGCCGGACCCTTTGCGGACCACCACGCTGTGATGGTCGAAATCGGTGGTGAGGAAGGCCTCCGCCGTCGAGCGCTCCTCGACGTGGAAGCCCAGGACCGACTGGTAGTACTCGATCAACCGGTCCGGATCGGGGGTCGAGAACTCGACGTAGCCGAGCTTCGAGACCGGGGCCGCCGCGGCCTGCGGCGGAGTGGAGTTGCTGGGCATGTGCACCGTTCCTCTCGGGTGGGGCCGACGGATCAGGACGCGCGGTAGCCGTCGTCGAGGACCGGGGCGAGGAGTGTCGCCGCGTCGACGACCGGGTTGACGATCCGTCCGAGCCCGCTGATCTCGACCGCGACCACGTCGCCGTCCTGCAGGAATTCGCCGCGGGGCGCACCGACACCCGCCGGGCTGCCCGTGGCGACGATGTCGCCCGGTTCCAGGGTCATGATCCGGCTCGCCGCCGCGACCAGCGCGGCGACGCCGTTCATCATGTCCGAGGTGCTGGAGTCCTGTTTGGGCACGCCGTTCACGCTCAGCGTGATGCGCAGGTCCTGCGGGTCCTGCACGAACCACGCCGGGGTGACGCCGGGACCCGTCGGGCAGAAGGTGTCCTCGCCCTTGGCCGAGGTCCAGTCGAACCCGAAGGGCGGTGCGACGGCGTCCGTGCGGCCGAGCCGGTCCCGCGCCGAGACGTCGTTCAGGACGAGGTAACCGGCGATGCAGGCCGGGGCGTCGTCCTCGTCGACGTCGTGCGCCCGCCGTCCGATGACGACGCCGAGCTCGGCCTCCCAGTCGATCCTCCGGTCCGGGCGGTCCGGGAGCACGATCGTGTCCGACGGGCCGATCACGGTCGTCGTCGGTGGCTTGAGGAAGAAGTACGGCGCGCCGACCGGATCCGGACGGGGGACGTTCATCTCGGTGAGGTGCGCGAAGTAGTTGGCGCCCGCGCACACGACCTTGTGCGGGAAACGGATCGGGGCTTCGAGGTGGACGTCGCCGAGTACCTCGAGCGTCGTGACGTCGAGGGTGCGGAGGTCCTCGGCGACCGCCGGCCAGTCCTCGAGGACCTCTCGCAGGGTGCGACCGGCGCAGAAGGGCAGTGCGCGTACGGTTCCGTCGACCTCCCGCACGCCGACGGCGGTATCGGTCCCGTCGGTGCGGTAGGTCACCAGTGACCAGCTCATGTCGGAGTCCATCAGGCGTCGGGGGCCGCAGCCCAGTCGTCGTCGCCGGTCGTGAGCACGACCCGGCCGGTGTTCGCGGAGTTCTCGAGGTAGCGGTGGGCCTCGGCGGCCCGGGCGACCGGGAAGGAGCGGTCGATCACCGGCCGGAAGCCCTCGGCGACGGCCTCCCACAGCCGGGTCGCGCTGCGCGGGTTGCCGCTGCGAACCCCGATGATCCGCTGCGAGTGGGTGTAGAGCCGCAACAGATCCAGCTCGACCCGGCCCCCGAGGAACGCGCCGGAGGTCACCACCCGGCCGCGCCAGCCGAGCACGTCCATCGTCGTCGCCCAGATCGCGGGGTCGCCGAGGTCGTCGACCGCCAGGGACACGCCCGCGGGGCCGGTCAGCTCCCGCACCCGGTCCGCGAAGCCGGGGTCGACCGGGTCCAGCACCGCCTCGGGAGCCAGCTCCTCGAGTCGCCGGCGCTTCTCCGGCGACCGTGACGCGGCGATGACACGCGCCCCGCGATGGATCGCGAGCGCGGCGGTCAGCGACCCCAGCGCGGACGACGCCCCGTGCACCAGGACCCACTCGCCGACCTCGAGTCCGGCCTCGTCGAACTGGTTCTGCGCGACCGCGCCGGACAGGGCGAGCGCCGCGGCGTCCCCGGGGGCGACCCCGGCGGGGACGGCGGCGACGTTCGCCTCGGGAACGACGGTGTACTCGGCGTAGGCGCCCCAGGTGTGCACCCCCATGATCCGTGCCGTCGGGCAGCCTTCCTGGTGGCCGCTGGTGCACGCCGCGCACATTCCGCAGGTGAGCAGCGGGAAGACCGCGACCCGGTCGCCGGGCCGCACGGAGCCGACGTCCGGGCCGACCGCGGCCACGGTGCCCGCGTGCTCCGCACCGGGAACGTGCGGCAGCGCGATCCTCGCGTAGGGGTGGGTGCCGGCGCGCGCGGCGAGATCGAGCAGCCGGCCGACGCTGACCGCCGCCACCCGGACCGCGACCTCGCCCGGGCCCGGGACAGGTGTGTCCACCTCGTCGACCTGTAGGACATCCGGGTCCCCGAAGCGGTCGAACGACATCACCTTCATCCGGGAGGGCAGGCCGTTCGACGTCTCCGTGGTGACGGGCCAGGAGTGGGTGCACTGGTCGAGCGACTGGGACATCTGTGTCCTCCTTGACGGTGTGACGAGCAGCCGACCCGGCTCCGTACTGGTCTTTCGCGACCCAACGGGACGCTTTCCCGGCTGAGCTGGCGCAAACTGTACCCACTTTGTGTGTCTGGAGGAAGAGGGGAGTGCTCGGAGGTTGCCGGCGATCGAGCGCCGCCGGCCTGGTCGCCATCCCGTTGCCGGTCGGGAAGTAGGTGCGGCCTCGAGCGGGAGCCGGCAGATCTGGATACACTCCACTCATGTCGGAGGAGCTCGCAGATGTCGCCGCGATCGCGCCCGCCCGCCCGGGCCGGCGTCTGGCGCTCGATGTCCACGCCGCGGTCCGGGCGATGATCCTCGACGGGCAGCTGCCCCCCGGCTCGCCGATCCTGCAGGCCGAGCTCGCCCGCCGGCTCAAGGTCAGCCGCACTCCCATGCGGGAGGCCTTCCGCCTGCTGCAGGAGGAAGGCCTGATCGAGAACAAGCCGGATCAGCGCGCGGTCGTCCGCTCGGTCGATCCCGGCGAGATCGACGCGGTGTACGCGTCGCGGGTGATGCTCGAGGCGGTGGCGGTCAGTATCTCGGTGCGGGTGGCCACCCCGGATCTCGTGGCGCAGCTGGGGGAGGCGCTGGCGGAGATGCGCCGCTGCCTCGAGAACGACGACATCGACCGCTGGACGCGGACCCACCGCACGTTCCACCAGCTGACCTACGAGCAGGCGCCCACGCTGCACGACACGATCTGCAGCCTGGGCGATCGATCCGAGCGCTTCCTGCGGCTGGCCCAGCTCGGCCACCCCCGGTCCTGGTCACGCTGGGACGCCGATCACGAGACCCTCGTCGAGGCGTTCCGCGATCGGGACCACGACCTCGCCGTACAGACCATCGCCCAGCACCTCGCGCGCACGGCGTCCACCGCGATCGCCGACATCGCGCCGCACCGCGACGCGACCGCGACACGCGCGGCGCTCAACCTGCTGCTGCCGGGGAGCTGACCGCGTCGGCGGCCGCACCCCGGAGAGCGGCCCGCGGGGTCATCTGTCGCCACGGGACCGCAGGTCCGCCAGCGACTCACCCCCGGCGAACCACAGCTCCGGGTCGCACTCGGAGATCACGACGCGGATCGTCTCCCGGCTCGCCCCGACGGCGTCCTGGGCGGCCGCGGTGAGGGCCGCGCCGAGCGCTCGGAGCTGCTCCGGGGAACGGCCTGCTGCGAGGGTGACCTGTATCAGGGGCACGGGTTCGCCTTCCGCACGATGGGTCAGGTGCAGCCGAGCTCGATCGAGCCCAGCCGGTCGATCGAGACGGTGACCACGTCGCCGGGTGCCACGGGGACCGCCGCCGTCAGCCCGCCGGAGAGCACGACGTCCCCGGCACGCAGTCCCGCGTCCCGTTCGGCGAGGCGCCGGACCAGCCATGCGACGGCGGCGGCCGGGTGGCCGAGCACGGCCGCACCGGACGCGGTGGCCGCGACCGCGCCGTTCTTCTCCAGCACTACGCCGACCAGCCGCAGGTCGACCCCCGCCGGGGACACGGGGTCGCCGACCACGTAGCGGGCGGCGGAGGTGTTGTCCGCCACCACGTCCGCCATCGTGAAGTCGTAGTCGACGTACCGGGAGTCGAGGACCTCGATCCCCGCCGCGACACCGGAGGAGGCGGTGAGCACGTCCGACGCCGTGACCTGTGGTCCGCTGAGATCTCGGCCCAGCAGGAAGACGATCTCGGGTTCGCACCGGGGCTGGATGTGCCGGGACGTGTCCAGCGGCCGTCCCGGTTCGAGGGCGTGCGCCGCGGCCAGGAACCCGTAGACGGGCTCGGTGACGCCGACCTGGGCCTGTTTCGCGCGCGAGGTGACGCCGAGCTTCCAGCCGGCGAGTGCGCCCGCGGCGGCGCACAGCTCCTCCTGCACCCGGTAGGCGGTGGGCAGATCCAGATCGGGGAACTCGTCGGACAGCTTGCCGATGGCGGTGCGGCCGGCCGCGGCCCGCTCCAACCGCGTCGCCAGCTCCTGGACGTCGATCATGTCCGGTCCCCGATGGCCATGACGACCGCCTTGGGTTCGGTGAAGAACTCGCGGCTGAAGGTGCCGCCCTCGCGCCCCCACCCCGAGTCGCCGACGCCGCCGAACGGGGCACGCAGGTCGCGGACGAAGAAGCAGTTGGTCCACACGGTCCCCGCCCGCAGGGCGGCGGAGACCCGATGGGCCCGCGAGAGGTTCTCGGTGAAGACCATCGCGTTGAGTCCGAAGGGTGTGTCGTTGGCCAGCCGCACGCCTTCGTCCTCGGTGTCGAACGGGGTGATGGTCACGACCGGGCCGAAGACCTCCTCGCACTGGATCCGGGCGTCGGGCGCCACGTCGACGAGCACGGTCGGGCGCACCACCCAGCCGTCGCCCGTCCCGCCGGTCAGGACCTTCCCGCCCGGCTGCTCCAGGAAGCCACGGACCTTCGTCCAGTGCTCCTCCGACGCCAGCGGGCCGATCTCGGTGGCGGGATCGGTCGGGTCGCCGATCACCATCTCCTCGGCGGCGGCGACGAACCGGGCGGTGAACTCCTCGAGCGCGCCGCGCTGGACGTAGAGCCGAGATCCCGCCAGACAGACCTGGCCGGCGTTGCTGAAGATCGCCTTGATCGACCAGGCCACCGCGTTGTCGAGGTCGGCGTCGTCGAAGACCAGATTGGCTCCCTTGCCGCCCATCTCCAGGCTCACCGGGGTCAGATTCCTCGCGGCGGCGGCAGCGATGGCCCGGCCGGTCCCGGACTCACCGGTGAAGGTGATCCGGTCCACCCGCGGATCCGTGGTGAGCGCCTCGCCCGCGGAACCCGGGCCGTAGCCGTGCACGACGTTGAGGACTCCCGCTGGGATCCCCGCCTCCAGCGCGAGCCGGGCCAGGATCGTCGCCGACGCCGGGGTGTCCTCTGCCGGCTTGAGCACCACGGTGTTCCCCCAGGCCAGGGCGGGTGCGAACTTCCAGGACTCGAGCATCATCGGGAAGTTCCACGGCGCGATGGCCGCGACCACCCCGGCGGGCTCGAAGCGGGAGTACGCGTGGTGGCCCGAGTCCATCGGGTAGGCCTCGGCGGTCGAGAGCCGCGCGTGGTCGGCGAAGAAGCGGATGTTGAGCGCGGTCCGCGGGACGTCCATCGCCGCCGCCGCCGCGACCGGCTTGCCCATGTCCCTCGAGTCCGCCAGCGCGAGCTCGGCGGAGTGCTCCTCGACGAGGTCGGCGAAGCGGTGCAGCAGGGCGCCGCGGGCACCGTGGCCCATCCGGGGCCACGGCCCGTCGTCGAATGCGCGGCGCGCGGCGGCCACGGCCAGGTCGGCCTCCGCGCTGCCGCCGAGCGCGACCTCGGCCCACGGCGAGCGCGTCCACGGGTCGACGGTCGAGAACGTCGAGCCGTCGAGCGAACCCCGTTCCTCACCGTCGACGACGTGTCCGAACGTCGACCCGTTGCCGGTTCCCGCGACCACCCCTGTTCGGTGCATGGCCCGACACTCACACCGCGGCCGGCGCCGGCGGAACCGGATCGTCTCCGTCAGCGGAACGCGTCGACGTCGACGTGCACGCCCGGCTCACGACGCGGTGGGACGACGGCCGGGAGAGACCTCCCGGCCGGGCTCGACGACCTGCGGGTTCCGCAGGAGGGCGACGGCGATCGCGGCGATCACCCCGGGGACCGCGAACGCCACGAAGTTGACCTCGAGCGGGACGTCCGCGGTCAGCAGCACACCGCCGAGCAACGGCCCGACGATGGCGCCGACCCGGCCCACGCCCAGCGCCCATCCGATGCCCGTCGAGCGGGCATGCGGAGGATAGGACTGCGCGGCGAGCGCGTTGGCGAAGATCTGAGCTGCGAACGTGGTCCCACCGCCCAGGGCGACGGCGAGGTAGACCCAGAGGATCGAGCTCTCGCTCAGCGCGCCGAGGAGCGCCACGAACAGCGCCGCGACGAGGTAGCTCACGATCAGCACCCGGCGTGCCCCGAAGCGGTCTGCGAGATAGCCGCCACACCAGGTGATCGCGATCGCCGACACGAACAGCGTCATCAGGAACGACAGGCTCGACGACAGCGGGTACCCGGCCCGGATCATCAGCTGCGGGAGCCAGGTGAGCAACCCGTAGATCATCAGCAGCACCATGAAGAAGGCCGTCCACAACAGCAGGGTGGTGCGGGCGCGACCGTCCTGGAACAGGCCCGAGACCGGGGAGGACGCACGATCCGGGACCGCCGCGACGATGTCCCCGACCGCCGGGACGGCCGGGTCGATCCGGCGCAGCGTCGCGCGTAGCTCGTCCACCCGCCCGCGGCGCAGCAGGGTGCGTGGGGCCTCGGGCAGCATCACCGCGAGGATCGGGACGAGGAGCAGCGGTAGCGCGCCCACGAGGTAGAGCGAGCGCCAGCCGAAGGCGGGGATCAGGCCGACGCCGATCAGCGCGGCGGCGATGCCGCCGAACATGTACCCGCTGAACATGAGGCTGACCAGCGTGTTGCGGAGCCGGGCCGGCGCGTACTCGGCGACCAGCGCGACGGCGTTGGGCATCACTCCGCCCAGGCCGATACCCGCGACGAACCGGTACGCGGCGAGCTCCCAGGGGTTCGTGGCGATGGCGACGATGCCGGTGAACAGGCTGTAGAGCGCGACGCACACCACGATCGACCGCCGGCGGCCGAGCCGCTCGGCGATCGATCCGAAGATCATGGCGCCCAGCATCATCCCGAGCAGGGCGCTGCTCCCGATCAGACCGGCCGTCGTCGGGCCGAACCCGAACTCCGCGATCATCGCGGGCACCGTCGCTCCGTAGATCGTCAGGTCGTAACCGTCGAACAGGATCACGAGTCCGCAGAGGAGAACGACCTTCAGATGGAGGCGGCCGAACCGGCTCCGCTCGATGGTGGAATCAAGATCGATGGTGTTCACTCCGACCCCTCTGGTCCGTCAGCGCGTCGTCTGCCGCTGAATCAGGCGCCGCCGCGACCTCCGACGAGCCGAGGAACCGTGTCATCCCGTCCGGGGTGTCGGAGAGGACCGTGGTCCGGTGACCGGAACGTCCGGGAGAGGGACCGGACGTCGGCGCGCCTCGGGACCGCTACGTCAGTGCCGTCCCCGGCGCAGCTCCGTCGGCGTGAGCCCGAACCATCGCCGGGCCGCCCGCGTCAGCGCCGACTGCGCCGTGAACCCACCATCTGACTGACCTGCGACAACGGCAGATCGGTCTCGGTCAGCAACCGCTGTGCGACGTCCCGCCGAGCCTCGTCGAGCAGCGCATCGAACGTCGTCGACTCCGCCGCCAACCGACGCTGCAACGTGCGCGGATTGACCGTGAGCCGCCGGGCGACCGCGTCGAGATCCAGGGGAGCGGACCCGAGGGACCGCGCCAGCACCGTCCGCACCTGCCCGCTGGTCGTCCTCCGGGGCTCGGTGAACCGGTCACCGACGTACCCCATGGCGACCTCCCTCAGCACCGGATCGGCACCCGGCACGGACGTCCCGAGCAGCGGCGTCGGAACCCGGAGTAGTGCCGAGGGCTGCGCGAAGCGCACCTGCGCACCGAAGTGGTCGGTGTAGACGTCCACAGAGGTCAGCGGCGGATGCGGCAGATGCACGGACCGCAGACCGTAGGAGCCACCGCTCAGCCGCACGAGCACACGGTGGAACAGGCTCAGCGCATAGTCGACGACCTGCGGAGGAAGCGGATCGATCTCCCGGTTCGCGTAGCGCAGAGCTGTGACACCCGCTTCGGCGTCGGGCACCTGCGCGACGCTTGAGCCGGAGCTGTGCGCGAACAGGAACCGGACGGCGATGTCGAGGCCATCCCCGAACGTCGCCGAGTTCTGGACGGCGATCGACAGTGGACCGAGCACGCCGATGTCCTGCCGGGTGGACAGGCGCAGCCCGAGGTCCGGGCAGGCCAGGTCGGCGGCGACAGCCGAGAGCAGCCGGGCCGCGGCCCGGCCGTCGATCAGCGCCTCGTCGTTGTCGAGGGCCCCCAGAGGCACGGTCGCGCGCGCGAAGAGCTCCGCCGCATCCCCGCCCAGGTCGGCGACGAGCTCGGGAAGGCCGCGCAGCGCGGCGGCACGGAGGACGGACCCCATGGCATCTGAAGGTAAATCATCGTCGCCCGAAGGTAAGCCGGGAGTGCGGGACGGAACGAACACTGGAGTGCATGGCCACGCAGCAGATCCCGCAGCCCCGTCCGCGTCCCGTCGTCGGCAACCTGCCGGACCTGGACGCCGAGAAGGGCATCTTCGGCCTGATGGAGCTCGCCGACACCTACGGGCCGATCTACCGCCTGGACGTCCCGGGCGGGCGACTGGTGGTGGTCAGCTCCCAGGAGCTGGTCGACGAGCTGTGCGACGAGTCGCGGTTCGACAAGAAGGTGCACACCCCGCTGCGCCACGTGCGCGACTTCGCCGGGGACGGGCTGTTCACCGCCGAGACCGACGAGCCGAACTGGGGTGCGGCGCACCGCATCCTGATGGCGGCGATGCACCCGTTCGTCGGGGCCATGGTGCGGTCGCTGGTCGAGTCGGGGGAGCGGGGCCGTCGGCTGCCGCTGCAGAACCGGCTGATGCTGCGGGCCCGCCACCAGTACGACGAGGACCGCCGGCTCATGTACGAGGTCGCCGACCAGCTCATCACCGACCGCAAGCGCCACCCGCTGCCGGCCGGGCAGCGCGACATCCTCGACACGATGATCACCGCGACCGACCCGCAGACCGGTGAGCGGCTCTCCGACGAGAACGTGCGCTACCAGCTCGTCACGTTCCTGATCGCCGGTCACGAGACCACCAGCGGCCTGCTGACCTTCACCATCCACGAGCTGCTGCGGAACCCGCAGATCATGGAGCGGGCCCGAGCGCACTTCGACGAGGTGCTCGGCGACCGCGCGCCCGGCTACGACGATCTGGCGAAGCTGGGCTACCTCGACCAGATCCTCAAGGAGAGCCTGCGGCTGTGGCCGACCGCGCCGGCCTTCGCCGTGCGGCCCTACGAGGACACGATCATCGGCGGGCGCTACCCGGTCCGGACCGACGACACGCTGCTGGTCGTCATCCCGCAGCTGCACCGCGACCCCGCGGTCTGGGGCGAGACGGCGACGACGTTCGACCCGGACCGCTTCTCCTTCGAGCGCGCCGAGGCGCTGCCCCCGAACGCGTGGAAGCCGTTCGGCAACGGCCGGCGCTCCTGCATCGGACGCGGCTTCGCCCTGCAGAAGGCGACGCTGTTCCTGGCCATGCTGTTGCAGCGCTTCGACATCACCGCCGCCGATCCCGACTACGAGCTGAGCGTCGTTCAGACCCTGACGATCAAGCCCGACGGGCTGCTCGTGCACACCCGCCGCCGGGAGACCACGATCGTCCCCGCCGTACCCGCTGCGAGCCGCGCGGAGAGCCCGCGGATCGCGGCGGCGGAGAACGGGATCCCGATCCGCGTGCTCTACGGCTCCAACGCCGGCACGTCCGAGGCGTTCGCCCAGCGGATCGCGAACGATGCCCGGCTGCGCGGCTACACCGCGTCCGTCGACACCCTCGACAGCGCCGCGCGGCACCTGCCGACCGAGGGCGCCGTCGTCGTCGTCGTGACGTCGTCATACGAGGGGCAGCCGCCGGACAACGCCCGCGCGTTCGTGCCGTGGGTGCGCGACCTGCCCGAGGGTGCCCTCGACGGGGTCCGGTACGCGGTGTTCGGCAAGGGCAGCACGGACTGGGCCCGCACCTACCAGGCGATCCCGAAGGCCGTCGACGAGCAGCTCTCCCGGGCCGGGGCACGACGCCTGGTCGACCGCGGCGAGGCCAACGCTCGTGGCGATTTCTTCGGCGACTTCGAGGACTGGTACGACGGCTTCTGGGCGCCGGTCGACGCCGAGTTCGGCCAGGCGACGGGGGAGCCCGCACCATCACCGCAGCTCGAGGTCGAGTTCGTCGGCGCCGTACGCGACCCGATCATCCGCCGCAACCAGCTCGAGCTCGGCACCGTCGTCGCCAACCGCGAGCTCGTCGACATGTCGGCGCCCGGAGCACGGTCCAAGCGGCACATCGAGATCGCGCTGCCCGACGGCGCCGAGTACCGGGCCGGGGACTATCTGGTCGTCCTGCCGCGCAACCCCGCCGCCGTCGTCGACCGCGCACTGGGTCGTTTCGGCCTCGGCTACGACAGCACCATCGTGATCCGCACCGGCGGCGGGGACAGCTTTCTGCCCGCCGACACACCGGTCACCGCGGGGGAGCTGCTCGCCGGCTACGTCGAGCTGACCGCGCCGGCCACCCGCAAGCAGATCGAACAGCTCGCCGGCGCGACGGTCTGCCCGCCGGACAAGAAGGCTCTCGACGCCCTGGCCGGTGAGGCCTACACCGCCGACGTGCTCGACACGCGCGTCAGCGTCCTGGACCTCCTCGAGCGCCACCCGGCCTGCCGGCTCGCGTTCGCGAGCTTCCTGCAGCTGCTCGGACCGCTCACCCCGCGTCAGTACTCGATCTCGTCGTCGCCGCGGTGGAGCACCGACCACGTCACGCTCAGCATCGCCATCGTGAGCGGTCCTGCGCTGTCCGGCCAGGGTCTGCACGAGGGCGTGGCGTCGACCTACCTCGCGCAGGCCCGGCCGGGCACGAAGGTGGCCGTCAGCGTCCGACCGTCCAACGTGGACTTCCATCCGCCGCGCTCGGTGTCGACGCCGATGGTGATGGTCTGTGCCGGCACCGGGATCGCGCCGTTCCGCGGGTTCCTGCAGGAGCGGGCGCTGCGCGCGCAGGACGACGGCGTCGCGCCGGCCCCGGCGCTGCTGTTCTTAGGCTGCGACGACCCCGAGGCCGACTTCCTCTACCGCGACGAGCAGGCCGCCTGGGCGGACGCCGGGATCGTCGAGGTGTACCCGGCCTTCTCGGCCGACCCCGTCGACGACGTCCGGTACGTGCAGGACCGGCTGTGGGCGGAGCGGGCCCGGGTGGTCGAGCTCGTCCGCGACGGGGCGGTGTTCTACGTCTGCGGGGACGGCCGGCGGATGGCGCCCGCCGTGTACGACACCTGTGCACGGATCTACCGGGGGGCCACCGGGGCGACGGCCGAGGAGGCCGTGTCCTGGTTGGACGCGATGCAGCACGACCACGCCCGCTACGTCGCGGACGTGTTCGCCTGACTCCTGGTCGAGCGCACGACATCCACGGGGGATCATGTTGGCCGGAGACCGGACGGCGTCGGAGGTGGGAGCACGTGCCCGACATGGCGAACCTGCTACCGATCGAGCTCGTCTACTTCCGCGAAGCCGCCCTCTGCGGCTCGATCAACGGCGCTGCGGCGCGGCTCAGGATCGCCGGTTCGGCGGTCAGTCGCCAGATCCGCAAGCTGGAACGGTCGCTCGACGCCGTCCTTCTCGTCCGGCACGGCCGGGGGGTGGAGCTCACCGACCAGGGGCAGCGCCTGCTGACCCACGTCCGCCGGATGGAGGTCGAGAGCGCCGCCCTCCGGGATGACCTCGCCGGTGGGGCCCGGGAGGACGAGCAGCTGCGGGTGGCCTGCCCGACGGTGTTCGCCACCACGGTGATGGCCGGCGTGGTCCGCGAGCTCCGCATGCGGCACCCGCGGCTGCGGCTGACCGTCATCTCCGCCAAGGCCGAGGAGGCGACGCGGCTCGTCGCCGAGGAACGGGTCGATGTCGCCGTGACGGCGGTGACGAGGCCGACCGAGGACGTCCGCATCGAGTTCTCGGCGGTGCTGCCCACTTACGGCGTGGTCGGTGCCGACCACCCCCTCGCCGGCCGGGACCAGGTCACCATCGGCGAGATGCTCGACGAGCCGTACGCGCTGCTGCGCGGCCAGGGATCCGCACGTGAGCTCCTCGAGAACGCTGCGCGCAAGGTCGGGCGGGAGCTGCGCCCCGTGCTGGAGTGCGACCAGCACGAGGCTCTGATCGAGTTCGTGCGGCTCGGCGCGGGTGTGTCGTTCGCGCTGGCCCTGGGCGTGCCGGACGCACGTGCCGAGGGGATCGCGCTCGTGCGGCTGGACGTCCCGGAGCTGTCGCAACGCAGCATGCAGATCCAGACCTCGCCCTGGCGGCAGCTCAGCCGCGCCCAGCTGGATTTCCTCGAGATCATGAGTGCGGTGCTGTCCGCCGAGGACGAGAGCGCCTCCGCGACGACGGAGGCGTCGGACGGGTGATGCGGCCGTCTCCGCACCGGCGGAGACGGCCGCGTTCCGTCGGGATCAGAGCACGACCGGTGTGACGATCTCGCGCAGCCAGTGCGCGATGGCGGTCACCCGTGCGTCGTCCCCGTGTCGGCCCATCACCTGGACTCCGTAGGGCAGACCGCGCACGGACATCAGCGGTGCGTTGACCGCAGGTGCGCCGAGCAGCGACGACACCGTCCCGAACGCGGGGTTCCCGGTCGGCCACGTGACCCCGGCGGCGGCGGGCACGTCGGGATCCCAGGCCGGAGCCGGGCCGGCCGACGCGGGGGAGAGGACCGCGTCGACCCGGCCGGACACGGCGACGTACGCCTGCTTGACGACGTTCTGTTCCTGCAGCGCCGCCTCGTACCCGGCCGGTCCCATCTCGTCGGCCCGGTCCAGGAAGAACTGCCGGCCCCGCTCGCTGACCCCCTGGGGGTTCGCCTCGTAGACGGGTCGGAACGCCCACGAGTACTCCCAGGCCAGCAGGGAGGTGGTGAGCGCGGTCGCGCCGACGAGGGCGCGCTCGAAGCGCTCCACCGGCGCGTCCTCGCGGCGGAGCACCGTCACCCCGTGCGCCCGGACCTGCTCGACGACCTGCTCGAACGCCTCGTGGCTCGCCGGATCGAGGTCCGGCCATCCCTCGGTCTCCATGACGGCGACGGTGAACGGTCGATGCGCCGGTGGGAGGTCGCCCGGACCGCGCAGCGCAGGCCACCCGGGGTCCCCGCCCGCACGACCGGCCATGGCGATCGCGACGTGCCACATGTCCTCGGGGCACGCGGCCACCGCGCCGTGCGCGGCGGTGCTGCCCGCCTGGCGTTCGCCGCGGTTGACTGCTCCCTGGGAGGGCTTCAGGCCCCAGTTGCCGTTGAAGCTTGCCGGCCGCAGCAGGGAGCTGGCCGACTGGGTGGCGAAACACGCCGGGACCATCTGCGCACCGACGGCGGCGCCCGATCCGGACGACGAGCCTCCGGGCGTGTGTCCGGAGTGGAACGGGTTGGTCGTGGCCGGGGGCTGGGGACCACCGAGCTCCGCCGTCGTCGTCTTGCCGACGATCACGGCTCCGGCCTGGCGCAGTGCGGCCACCGCGGCGTTGTCCCGTCGCGGGAAGTTGCCCGAGAACGCCGCACACCCGTACTCGGTCGGCATGTCCTTGGTCTCCACGACGTCCTTGACGCCGATCGGCATGCCGTCGACGGGGGACAGCGCCCGGCCGTCGCGCCATCGTCCGGTGCTGCTGTCCGCCTGCCGGCGGGCGCCCTCCTCGTCGAGGAACGCCCACGCCCGCACGACCGGCTCCCGCTCGGCGATCGTCGCCAGGCACCGCTCCAGGTAGTCGCGGGGGGTGTCGGTGCCGCTCCGGAAGGCGTCGACCGCCCGATGGAACTGCAGCCCCTCGAACGATGACGGGTCGTAGGCGACGACGTCGTGGGCGGCTCGGGCGGTCATGAGTTCCTCCGGACGGGGTTGTCGGTCTGCACGTCGCCCAGGTCCCAGAAGAGCCCGGCCATGATGCCGATGGCCTCGCGGCTCAGGGAGGCGAGCAGGTGCTCGTTCGGCGCGTGCTGGGCGCAGGCCGGGTACGAGTGGGGGATCCAGATCGTGGGCAGCCCCAGGACGTCGGCGAAGGCGCGGTTCTGGATGCTGGCCCCCACGCTGGGCAGGATCGTGACGTCCTGGCCCGTCGTGCGACGGACCGAGCGCGCCGCGAGCTGCGCCCACGGATCGCCGGGGTCGAGGCGGGTCGCGGACATGACCGGGCCCACCTGCGCCACGGTGACGTTCCCGAATCCCGACCGGTCCAGGTGTGCACGGACTCCCTCGACGAGACGGTCCTCGTCCGTCCCCACCACGAAGCGCAGTTGCAGCGTGGCCCGGGCGTACCCGGGGATCGCCCCGACGGTGCGCTCCGGCTGGCCGGTGACGACGTCCAGCACCTCGAGCGTGTTCCAGGCGAAGAGCCGTTCGCCGGGGGACAGGCCGGGCTCGCCCCAGTCCTCGCTGAGTACCGGATCGTCGTCCCCGCCCCCGATCGGGAGATCACGGACGAGCTCGCGGACGGAGTCCGGGATCCCGTCGCGGGGCGTGAGCGCGTCGACGAGGAGCCGCCCGCGGGCGTCGACGAGGGCGGCGATCGCACCTGCCAGGACCGTGCCGGCGTTCGCCAGTACCCCGCCCCAGTTCCCCGAGTGGTAGGAGCGCTCGCGCAACGACGCCTCGAGCCGGAACATGAACATGCCCCGGTTCCCCAGCCAGAGAGTGGGGGTCCCGGTGGACAGCCTCGGTCCGTCCGAGGCGAGGAACACGTCGGCGGACAGCTCGGCCGCGTGGTGCCGGCAGAACTCCATCATTCCGGGCGAGCCGGCTTCCTCCCCGGTCTCGAACACGGCCTTGACCGTGTATCCGAGGGTGCCCCCTCGCTGCGCGATCACCTGTTCCAGCGCGGCGAGGTTGATGGTGTGCTGGCCCTTGTTGTCGGCGGTGCCCCGGCCGTACCAGTGGTCGCCGTCGACGACCAGCTCCCACGGGTCCAGGCCCTCGCGCCACTGGCCCTCCTGCGGTGGCTGCACGTCGGCGTGGCCGTAGGTGAGCGCGGTGAATGCGGCGTGCTCCTCCTCCCGCACCGCCAGCAGGAACGGGTGCTCCGGAGAGACCGGATTCGGTTCCACCCGGGTGCGGAAACCGAGCCGCTCGAGCCGCGGAACGAGGTGGTCGTCGAGATAGCGTCTGATCTCTCCGGCCTCGGCCGGGTGGACGCTGACCGTCCGGTAACGGACCGCGGCCGTCACGTCGTCGAGGAGCCGGCCCGAGTCGACGTAGGCGTACGCAGCGTCGATCGCTGTGTGACGTGCGGAAATGATGTCTCCTTGATCGTTTTCTGGCCGGGTGCGCCGGGGGGTCAGTCGATGCGGAATCCCGCACCGGGTCCCAGCGGGAGGTCGAAGGCGTAGAACACGGCCAACAGCAGGGTCTGCACGATGAGCAGGCCGATCGCGTAGGGCAGCGTGTTGGAGAGCAGGTGACCCAGCTTCTTGTCCTTGTCCCATTCCCGCATGAATCCGAGAATGACGATCATGTAGGGCATCAACGGGGTCACCATGGAGGTCGCGCTGTCGCCGATGCGGTAGGCCATCTGCACCGCGGCCGGGTGCAAGCCGACCTGCATCAGCATGGGAACGAAGATCGGCGCGAGAATGGCCCAGAGCCCGGATCCGCTGGTGATGAGCAGCGTGAGCACCGCGGAGACGATGACGACGCCGAGCAGGACACCGAATCCGGTGGCGTCGATGCTCAGCAGGAGCTCTGCTCCGTTGACCGAGATCCAGAGCCCGATGTTCGTCCACTTGAAGTAGGCGCTGAACTGGGCGATGAAGAAGACGACGACGATGAATCCGCTCATGCTGCGGACCGCCTCGGTGAACTTCGTGGTGATGTCGCGGCCCGAACGGATCTCCCGGGTGACCAGACCATAGGCCAACCCGACGAGGGCGAAGAAGCCGAAGAGAAGCGGCACGATCCCGGACAGGAGCGGGGACGGCACCAGTCCGCCGTCGTCGTTCTGCACCGGTGAGCCGGGAACCACGGCCGCGACGACGATGACGCCGGCATAGGCGAGCGCCACCAGGCCCGCGACGAGCAGACCACGCTTCTCGACTGTCGCGAGGGGCTCGGCCGACGCCACGTGGTCACCGTCGTACGGACCCATCCGCGGTTCGACGATCCACCGGGTGACGGCACCGCCGACGAGGACGCAGCCCACCATCGAGACGACGTAGAAGTAGTAGTTGTCCGCGGGTGTGACCTCCAGGCCCGGGCCGAGGATCGCGGCCGCCTCGGTGGAGATGCCGGCGAGCAGGGGGTCGGCTCCGGTGATCATGAGCCCTGAGGCGTAGCCGCTGGCGCAGCCGGCGAAGGCGGAGACGATGCCGACGAGCGGGTTGCGCCCGAGCGTCCGGTAGACGATCGCCGCGAGCGGCGGCACGAGGAGGTAACCGGCGTCCGTCGCGATCATCGAGTTGTTGGCCACGAGGAACACGGCGAACGGCAGCAGCCAGGCCGGGGTGCGGAGCAGGGTCGCGCGGACGAGTGCTTTCAGCAGCCCGGTCCGGTCCGCCAGCCCGATGCCGATCATCAGGGTCAGCACGACGCCCACCGGCGAGAAGCCGACGAAGTTGCCGACTGTGTCCTCGAGGATGAACTGCAGTCCGGCCGCGCTGAGGAGGCTCTGAACCGGCACGACCTCGCCGGAATCGGGGTGGGTGACCGTGACGCCGATCTGCGCCAGCACCGCCGAGAGCACCAGGATCAGGCCGATCAACCAGAGGAAGATGATCAGTGGTTCCGGCAGCTTGTTACCCAGCCGTTCGATCGCGTCGAGCGTCCACGGTGGACGCCTCCGAGCCGGGCGTTGCTTCTGTGATGCTGGTGGGGGCATGGGGCGTCCTTGTGTCTCAAGGGGAGAGTGAGCCGCCGTCGACGATCACCGGGACGTTATCGGCGATCGGGCAGAAGAGGTGACGTGTGGAGTAGCCGATCAGACATACCTGCGTTGCGTTTCTCGCAACGAAAGGTCGGACGAACACATGCAACGAGTGCTATCGGCTCATCGCGGAACTCGTCATAGATCCGATCGACGGCTGTCCCCACGGTGAACGGACGACCCCGGTGCGCCGCAACTCACTCCAGCCGCGCTCGCCGCGCCGATCTCCGAGCGCGACCACGGCGCGCACCTGATCGACACCGCGTCCGACGTCCACCGCTCATCGCCGCGGCGTGGAGTCTCCGAGTCAGTGAGCCTTTGCCAACCTGGCGTCCGAGCTGGTCAGCGGGTGTGCGGCGTGGCGTGACCTCGAATGGGTGAAGCTCCTGGTAGACGGGCGATTGACTAGATCTGACCGCCTGACCAGGAGCTTCAAGGTGTTGTCCTACCCGTCCGGGATGACCGTGTCCAGCCGCGCGCTCGGCGTGCTCTCCGATGCGCTGCGAGCGCACCGCAACCAGCGCCGTACCCGGTGGCGGAAGCTCTCGCCCGGCCGGCAGGCCCTGCTGGTAGTCGCCCACCTGCGCAAGGGCGAGACCTACGCCGATCTGGCCTGCGGCTTCCGCGTCGGCACGTCGTCCACCGTGTACCGCTACTTGCGGGAGGCACTCGATCTGCTCGCCGCGATGGCGCCCACGCTGGAGCAGGCGATCGAGGTGGCCAAGGGCAAGGCGTCCGTGATCGTCGACGGCACGCTGCTGCGGATCGACCGGGTCGGCATGGCCTGCGGCTACGACCGGGCCTTCTACTCCGGTAAGCACAAGGCGCACGGAGTGAACGTGCAGGTCATCGCGGACCCGGTCGGCAGGCTGGTGTGGATCTCCCCGCCGCTGCCCGGCGCGCGCCACGACATGGGCGCGGCCCGTGAGCACGGGATCATCGACGCACTCACCGCCCATGAGATCCCGGCCGCGGCCGACACCGCCTACCAGGGCGCCGGCCCAATGGTCGCAGTCCCACAGCGCCGCCGGCGCCTGGACCCTGACACCGGTCGCTACCGGCGCCTGTCCCGCAACCAGAAAGAGGTCAACCGCGCACACGCCCGCCGTCGCGGGCCGGGCGAGCGGGTCAACGCCGAACTGAAGAACTGGAAGGTCCTACGCAGGATCCGCTCCAGCCCGAACCGGGCCGGGCAACTCATCGCTGCAGTTCAGACCCTGATGATCGCCAACGACTGATCAGGTTGGCAAAGGCTCAGTGTCGCATTCCCTTCGGCCGAGGCGAGTGCCTCGGGTCAGACCTGACGCCTGTAGGCGACCGGAGACGATCCGGTCAGTCGCCGGAACGACTTCCCGAAATGCGACGGGTCCGGGTAGCCGCAACGGTGTCCGATCTCCGTGACGGACAGGCTGGTCGTTCGCAGGAGCCGTTGCGCCTGCTCCAGGCGCAGCCGACGGTGATAGGCGCTCGGTGTCTCGCCCGTCTTCTGCCGGAACAACCGCAGGAGGTGGAACCGGCTCAGGCCGGCGACCGCGGCGAGTTCTCCCAGATCTGGTGTGACGTCGAGGCGGGAATGGAGTATCTCGACGACCTGGGAGATCCGGGCGTCGCTGAACAGCGCCTTCGGCGGTGCCGGTGCCGTGCCGTGCCTGGTCAGCAGGTGCACGGCGGCGAACTCGGCCGCCGAGGCGGCGTACAGATCGCTGACGCCGGCCCGGGCCGCCCGCTCGAGCTGGACCAGCATCGACCGCAGCACGTCGTCGTCGAAGCCGATCCTGCTCGGCACGGGCAGGGAGGACGGTTCCCGCCCCCAGAGTTCGTCGGCCGCCCGCGCCATCGTGCTGCGGGGGATGAGCAGCCGCAGCTCCCTGACCACCGCGTCACCAGCAGGGGACTCCCAGTGCAGCAGACTCGACGCATGTGGTGACTTCAGGGCGAGCGATCCCGGTCGCATCGATCCGGTGCTCCACCGGCTGCCGTGCCGGCTCTGCACGTCGCGAACGCCGTCCACCTGCAGGTCGATCATCTGGGCATCGACCCCCGGAAGCGCGACGTGCTCGACGTGCGCGGAGATCTCGAGCATCTCCAGCCGCACCGACCACCAGCCGACGCTGCGGCTGTCGAACAGGACGCTGGAGTACCGGCGGTGATCCGGACCGAGGTCGAGCGCGACGACGCTCATGTCGACAACGTGAGATTGACGACCGCCATACCGGAAAATTACCCGGGTCGGACCACCCATCACAAGTATTGACGACAACGACAGCAACTCCCGACCACTTCCTCGTCATGCCGACCGATATGTTCGTTGTCATCATCGATGAGATCAGCCGAACGAATCTTCTGGTGGATGGAAGAACGGCGTGCCGGCTCCCCGACACATGTATCCGCAACGTCCCTGATGCACGCTCCCGCAAACGACCGGCCGAAGCGAGATGTACGCCGTGACCCGGATCGGCCGACACGCAACCCCGAGAGGTCCCGCGGGGGGTTGTGAGACTTCTCCCGAACCTGTTCGGAACGCCGAGAATCGTCGGTCGACGATCGTGCCGATGCGGGGCGCGATCGCCGATGAAAGAGACCCGACCATGACGAGGCAGGACACGCCCACACCGACACCGGTACGACTGGTGACGCGATTCGCCACCCACGATGCGCAGTCGGCGACCCAGCTGCTCGGGCTGTTGATCGACGCCGCCGCCGAGGTGGCGGCGGAGCCGGGACTGGAGGACTACGACGTCTGCGTGGACGTCGAGGACGCGAGCGTCGTGTGGGCGGTCGAGCGCTGGGCGAGCGCAGAGCACGCCCGTGCGCACGTCGAGGCCACCGCTGCGCGGGGAGCGGCCGAGAAGGTCGGCCCGCTGCTGCGTGCGGAGCTCACGACCGCACACCTACCGGTCGTTCTGTCCGTGCCCCCGAACCCGCCGGGTGACCGACGCCCGAGCGCCAACCCGAGAACGAGGACATCACCATGACCACCTGGCTCGTCACCGGCGCCTCCCGTGGCATCGGACGTGAGATCGTCGAGCAGCTGCTGACCCGCGGCGACACCGTCGCTGCGACCCTGCGCCGCCCCGAGCAGCTCGCCGAGCTCGGCGAGCGCTACCCCGATCAGCTGCACACATACATGCTGGACGTCACCGACACGCCGCAGATCGAGAGCGTTCTGGACAAGGCGTTCACCGCCCTCGGCCGCATCGACGTCCTCGTGTCCAACGCCGGGTCGGGGATCTTCGCCGTGGCCGAGGACCTCACCGACGCCCAGATCGAGCAGTCCCTGGCCACCAACCTCACCGGCTCCATCCAGTTCGCCCGCCGCGCCGTCCCGCACCTGCGCGCCCAGGGCGGCGGCACCCTGGTCCAGATGTCGAGCATGGGTGGGCACATCACCTTTCCCGCGTTCTCCCTCTACCACGCCGCCAAGTGGGGCGTGGAAGGCTTCTTCCAGACTCTTGCCACCGAGATCGCCCCCTTCGGCATCCGCACCGTGCTGGTGGAACCGGGGATGGTCCGTTCGACGTTCTTCGACAGCGCCGAGCGCGTCGCGGTCAGCGAGCCCTACCGCGGCGGTCCGGCCGACCTGGCCCCGGTCCCGGTCGAGACCATGCCCGGGAGCCCGTCGGGCCTGGCCCACGCCATCATCGAGACGGCGGTCTCGGCCGATCCGCCGCTGCGTCTGCTGCTCAACTCCGACGGCTACGCCAACGTGATCGAAGCCCTGGAGCAGCGCCTGGCCGATCTGCGGCCCCAGCGCGAGTCCGCCGCTGCCGCGGATGCCGAGTACCCCGCCTGAATACGCGGGCCTACCGCACCTGCCGAGGAGGCAACCCATGACGATCACAGACCGTACGATCCTGATCACTGGAGCGGGTACCGGTATGGGCCTGGAGGCCGCCCGCCGTTTCAGCGAACTGGGCAACCGCGTGCTGATGGTGGCTCGCAACGCCGAACGGTTGCGCAACGAGGCCGAGAAACTCCCCGGCGCCGTCGCCCTTCCGTGCGACATCAGCGACGAGGCCGCGGTCACCGACCTGGTCGAGCGGGTCCGCGCCGACCATCCCGAGCTGAGCATGATCTTCCTCAATGCCGGGATCACCACCGGGCACCCGCTCTTCGCCGCCGAGGACCCGCTCGAGGCGGCCCGTGCGGAGATGGAGACCAACTACTTCGCCACGATCCGTCTGACCCACGCGCTGTTCCCGGTGCTGGTCGCCCGCCCAGCCGCGACCATCATCATCACCACCTCGGGAGTCGCCTTCGCTCCCGACCTGGTCAACCCCACCTACAGCGCGACGAAGGCCGCCCTGCACTCCTACACGCAGTCGATCCGCCTGCAGATGCAGCGCCAGGGGACCGGGCACGTCCGCGTCGTGGAGCTCATGGCCCCTCTGGTCGACGCCCCGTTCTCCAGCAACGTGCACTCCGCACAGAAGGTCAGCCCCGCCTCCGTCATCACCGCCCTGATCGACGGCTTGGCCGGAGACCAGGACGAGCTGCACGTCGGCGTGGTCTCGGACATCTTCGACGCGCTGCGCCGCTCCTCGGCCGACGCGCTGGCTGCGGTCAACGGCGTCACCGCCGGCTGACCACCGAGGAGTCCCTGCGCGGCGCTCGAACTCGACGTCCGCTCCCGCACCGACGACGAGCCCGCAGCGCGTGGAGTCCCGCGGCGACCGGTGGCCGCCGGCAGGACGGCGGCGCCGCGTGGAGCCCGTCAGAAGACGACGACCGGCTTGACCGTCCGGCCGGCGGCCGAGTCGTCGAACGCGGTGTTGATGTCGCTGAGGGCGTAGCTCGAGATGAGCTTCTCGAACGGGAACCGACCTTGCTCCCAGAGCCGGACGAGGCGCGGGATGAACTCCTGCGGCACCGAGCTGCCCTGCACGATCGTCGTGAACGTCCACCCCTTGACCAGGGAGGAACCGATCTCGAAGGTCGCGCCCGTGCCCGGCGCCGCCGCGCCGGCGAGCGCGAGCGTGCCGCGCACGGCCAGTGCGTCGGCCAGCGACGACAGCACGGGCGGGATCGCCGTGGTGTCGAGGATGAAATCGACGCCGCGCCCGCCGGTGATGCTCATGAGCTGCTCATGAGTCGACCCGTCACCTCCGTTCACGCCGTGGGTCGCGCCGATCTCGGTTGCCAGCTCCAGCCGGTTGTCGTGCAGGTCGATCGCGATGATGGTCGTGCAGCCCGCGATGCGCGCGGCCATGATCGCGGCCAGACCGACTGCGCCGGCACCCGAGATCGCGATCGTCGAGCCTGCCGGGGGCCGGAGCTCGTTGAGCACCGCCCCCGCGCCGGTCTGCATGCCGCAGCCGAGCGGAGCGAGCATGTTCAGAGGCGCACTGCGGTCGACCTTGATGACGCTGCTCTCGACCACGTTCGCCGAGGTCGAGAAGGCAGACTGGCCGAAGAAGTGCGACGACACCATCTCGCCGCCTGCGGTGGACAGGGCCGTGCCGCCCGTGCGGCGACGCCCGCCGAAGTCCTCGGCGAACAGGTTCTCGCAGTAGGCCATGCGCCCGGACCGGCACTGTACGCAGCGGGTGCAGTAGGCGGCGGACAGCACGACGTGATCCCCCGGGGCGACGGTGCCGATCCCCGAACCGACCCGCTCGACGACGCCGGCGCCCTCGTGACCGAGGACGGCCGGTAGCGGAGTGGGGTAGACGCCGTCGCGCACGATCGCGTCGGTGTGGCAGATGCCGCTCGCGACCATGCGGACGCGTACCTCGTCGGCCCGCGGCTCGTCGAGCTCCAGCTGCTCGATCCGCAGGGGCTCGCGGTGCTCACGAGCGACGGCGGCGGTGACCGTGGTCATGGTCCTCTCCTGTCTGTCGGTGGCGGGTGGGTTCGCCACCCGGCGCTCACTGAGTTAATTGAATACTCAATGACATCGACCGCACTAGGAGGGTGTGGAGGCCTGCGATCACAATTCTGCAAGACAGAACAGACGGGCCGCTCAGTCCGTCGAGCCGGGCGACCGGAGCGCGGCGAGGTCGCGGTCGATGCGGTCCACGGTCGCGCCCAGGGCTCGCACCCACATCGGGACCCGTTCCCGCCGGTAGCGGGCACTGGGCATCGCCACGGAGATCGCGGCGACGGCCGCGTCCGGACACGCATCGGGTTCAGCGCGCGCGCCCGATGGCGGTCAGACCGTGCTCCGTGCGCTGATTGTTGATCGCAAAGCCCTGCCTGCGGACCTTCCTGAGCATGCGCACGAAGGCGGGGAGATCGGACACGGGCGAGTCGTCGCCCGAGTAGAGCGCCGTGACCTCCTCGGTCGGCCGGAGTGCGAGCGCGGCGACCCCGCCCGAGGCCAGATGCGTACTCCGACAGGTGGTAGCTCGTAACGGGAGATCATCGGATTCGTTGATCCGTTACGGCAACCAAAGGGGGGCGTCGTGCCCGGACCGAGCTGGGACCCGGACGAGGGGCGCTGGGTGCTCGACGACGGACCGTCGCCGCCGCGGCGCCGTCGGCGCCGGTCGGTCGAGGTCATCGACCGGCCGGACGACGACGCCGGGTCTCCGGCCCGCAGCCTGTCACCCGAGGATCTCGCCGCCGGCATCCTCTTCCCGCCGGACCGGGTGCGCCCGTCCCGCTGGCCCGGGGCCGGCGGACGCCGACGGAGTCACGCAGATGACGCCGGGCCGTCGTCGGACGCGGTCACCGGCCGGCACGGCGTGGACCGGCCGGGAGCGAACCGGGCCGGTCCCGGGGCACGGCGCGGCCGTCGCCGGGCGCCGGAGCGGCCGCGACCGGACGTGGACCTGTCGGACCCGTTTCCGGGGGAGCGTCGGGCGACCGACACCGACACT
This sequence comes from Pseudonocardia nematodicida, assembly GCF_040105385.1. NCBI lineage: Bacteria > Bacillati > Actinomycetota > Actinomycetes > Pseudonocardiales > Pseudonocardiaceae > Pseudonocardia > Pseudonocardia nematodicida. Next base: position 150,075 of record NZ_JBEDNQ010000012.1, on the reverse strand, counting down.
GACACTGACACCGACGCCGACACCGCTCCGCTGCGTGCCACCCGCCGCGGCGGGCGTCGCCGCGCCGGCGGGGGAGCCCCGTCGCGGGGCCACCTCCGCGACCGGAACGATATCGGCGACCGGCGTCCGCCCCGCGACGTCGACGACCCGCCGACGCGGCGTGTCCGGCCCGCCGGGGCCGAGTTCGACCGCCGCGGTGCGCCGGCCCGGCCGGAAGATCGGCCCGGCACGGCCGTCCCGGGGCTCGACCGCTGGTGCCCTGACCAGGACTTCTCCGGCGCCGCACACGCCACACACGGTCCGGAGGAGAAGCTCGACGAGTTCCCGTACGGCTCGGACGAGGCGCCGACCCGGGTCCTCGTCGACGACGACGTGCCGGTACACGCCCCGGCGACGGGATCCGACCTTCCCGACGGCGACGGCGACGGCGAGGACGAGGACGGCGAGGGCCGCGACGTCGACGAGCCGAGTCCGGTCCGCCAGCGGTGGCCGTGGGCGGTCGGTGCCGCGGCGGCCGTCGCGGCCGCGGTGCCGATCGCCTTCGTCGTTCTCGACGGCGCGGGCGCCGGGACCGGGGTCCCCGAGGGGACGGTCGCGTTCGCACCGTCGAACGGCGGCGGCCAACCCGGCAGCGAGCCTACCGGTGGGGAGCCGACCGACGGGGACGGGGGCGGTGCCGCCCCGCCCGCCGACCCCGCCGCACCACCCCCGGCGACCGAGGTCACCTACGAGCTGACCGGATCAGGGACGGCGGGCACGATCACCTTCGGCGGGGGGACGTCGGTCGCTCAGGTGACCGACGCGGAGCTGCCCTGGCAGCGCACCGCCGAGGCGGCCTCCGGGCCGACCGAGTACTCGCTCACCGCCGCCGGTGGGACCGGCGAGATCACCTGCCGGATCCTCGTCGACGGTGCCGTCGTCTCCGAGGAGTCGGCCGAGGGCGACTTCTCGGCGGTCGCCTGCGGCAGCTGACGGGGACCGCCACCGACTTCGGGCCCGGACGTCCGACGGGTGCGTGGGCGCCGTGATCCCCATCGTCATGTGCGGGAACAGCGTGGACCTACGCCACTATGCCGAGCGCGGTGACCCGGGGTCTCTACGCAAGAGGACCCGCCGACACGACCTCGCGGAACCCCCGCGGCCGCCGGCCGGTGACCAGCTCGACGGTGTCGGTGACCCGGTCCTCGGCGCCGTCGGCGATGGCCGTGTCCAGCCCCGCGAGGAACTCGGCGAATGCCGGATCGATGCCCGACGCAGCGACGAGCGCGGCGAACTCGGCCGGCGGCACGGAGCGGTGGACGGTCGGGCGTCCGGCCGCGGTGAGCAGCTCGGCGGCGTCGTCGTAGGACAGGGCTTCCGGGCCGGTGAGCACGAGTTCGCCGGGGCGCTCGACATCGTCGAGGAGGACGTGCGCGGCGACGGCCGCGATGTCGCCCGCGTCGACGAACCCGACCCGGCCGCGCCCGGTCGCCGAGACGATCTCGCCGCGGTCGCGGATGCCGTCGGCCACCAGGTGGTCGCCGGTGAAGTTCTGCAGGAACCACGACGGGCGCAGCACGGTCGGCACCCGGACGTGCGCGCGGAGCAGCCCGTAGAGCGCGCCGAACCCGTCGGCCGACTCCTCGACCGACGACGAGCCGAGCAGCGCCGCCCGCTCCAGGCCGGCTCGCTCCAGCAACGGCCGGACCAGCGCTGACGGCTCGGGGTCACCGACCGGCGCGACGAGGAACGCCCGGTCCGCGCCGTCCAGCGCCGCGTCGAACGTCGCCGGGTCCGACCAGTCGAACCGGACGTGGTCCGGGTCGCCGCGGTCCCGGCGCGCCCCGACGCGTACCGGAGTACCGCGCTCACGCAGCGCCGCCACCACCCGCGACCCGACGGTCCCGGTGCCGCCCACGACCAGGACGCTCATGCCGCGAACCCGGTGAACGCGTCGCCGGCCACGGCGAGGTTCCAGTAGTCGCGGTAGGAGACGATCTCGCCGTCCCGGACGCGGATCACCGCGACGTAGGGCATCCGGTACGGCTGCCCGGTCGCCACGGCCACACCCTCGGCCGCGAACTCCGCGATGATCACCTCGGGGTCGCCGGTCGTGTGCACGACCGACTCCGGGACGGACCGGACGTCGACGAGGGACGTGTAGTCGCGCAGGTAGTTCGCGACGGCCGCCCGACCGTCGAGACGCCGCACCCCGCCGGGTGCGGCGAACGGGAACTCCATCGTGCCGTCGACGGCCCAGAGCCCGGCGAAGCCGACCATGTCGTGGTCCAGCAACAGGGCGATCGCCCGGTCGAACACCTCGTGAGGCGTCATGTGCACTCCTTCTGCTCAATAGGACGAGACGGTACCGTCCCGTCGTCACGGTAGACGGAACGGTACCGTTCCGTCCAACCGATCCTGGAGGGCAGATGAAGCGCGAACCCACCGGCGCCGCCGTGCTGCAGCCGGACAAGACCGCGTCGATCACCGGCGCGGTGCTGGCCGAGCTCGTCGCGTCCGGGTACGGGCGGCTGTCGATGGAGGCGGTCGCGCGCCGGGCCGGCGTGGGCAAGAGCGCGCTCTACCGGCGCTGGCCGGGCAAACGCGAGATGGTCGCGTCCGCGCTCGGCGAGCTCAGTGTGCCGTCCGAACCCGCCCCGGACACCGGGACGCTGCGGGGTGACGTCCGGGCGTTGCTGGACGGCATGCTGGCCTGGCTGACCCACCCGCAGATCGCGCGGATCCTGCCCGACGTCAGCGCCGAAGGGGTCCGCGAGCCGGAGCTGGCCGAGGCGATGCGCACGGCCGTCGGCACTCCGCGCCGGGACGCCGCGCGAGCCGTGCTCGACCGGGCGGCCGAGCGCGGTGAGCTGGGGATCTCGCCCGAGATCGCGCTCGACCTCATCGGCGCGCCACTCTACTGGCGGCTGTCCGTGCGGCACGCGGCCGTCGAGACGGGGGAGCTCGACGAGCTGGCCGACGCGTTGACGCGGGCACTGCGGTCGTCGTGACCGTCGTAGCCTCGCCCGCGTGGACCGCATCGACCGCGCGATCGTCGACCAGCTCCGTCGCAACTGCCGACAGTCCAACCAGGACCTCGCCGACTCCGTCGGACTGACGCCGTCGCCCTGCCTGCGCCGCGTGAAACGGCTGGAGAGCGACGGCGTCATCACCGGCTACCACGCGAGCGTCGCCCCGTCGGCCGTCGACCGGACGGGGTGGCTGAGCATCCCGCTGAACAGGTGGTCCAGCGTGGCGATCGACCGGGACACGGTCTCGACGACGGCCGGGTGCGCGTGCCCGAGCAGGGAGCTCATCCGGCCCGACGTGAAGTCGAGGATGGCGCGCCCGGTCTCGTCGTAGAGCACCGAGCCCTCGGCACGTTCGATGATCGACGGGACGAGGCCGGCCGGGCCGTAGCGGATCACGTGCCGTCGTGCGGTGTCCCAGAACTGCTCGGGCGACCGGCTCTCGGCTCGCCGCCCATCCGAAACCATCGTCATGGTGGTGCCTCTCGTCCTCGGCCGGATGAGGCAACGCTGTGGCGGCCGGCCCGGCGAGCGATTGCGAGAATCGGCTCGGCAGGCGTGTGGCACGCACTGTTCTCGGAATCGGCGGCTGGTGTGCGCATTCTTCTGTCGCGTGACGGACTGATCGGGGCGGCTGGGTCGCCGGAGGGTGTGTGAGCGGCCGGGTTCGTGACACGGCCTGACATAGTCCTCGCATGAGGCGAGCTCCCTGTCCCCGCTGCGCACGGCCGGAGGGGACGCCGGTCACGAACGGCCTTCCCGGCGACGACGTCGGCCGCCGCGCGGGACGGGGCGACGAGCCGGACTTCTACTGTGCGGGTTGTGGTCACGAGTGGATCGACGGGCCGCTCCCGCCCTGGTGGCCACCGGTCGTCGCCGAGGAGATGGACCCGTTCGAACGCGAGATCGCCGCGCGCGAGCTCGACCGCCGGCACGAACAACTGGCTCCGATCGCGGCGACGGTCCTGAACGGACCGCTCGAGAAGGCGGTCGACCAGCTGAAGGACCTGGGGCCGGATCCGGCAGGCATGCTCGACGAGGTGTTCGCCGGCCTCGTCGTCGCCTCCGACCGGGTCCTGCAGGCGGAGGCCGTCCACGCGGCCGTCGCCGTCTGCCGGGCACTGGCCGCGGTGAGCGCGGACCCGGCTTCCGACCGAGCCGAGAGCGACGCCCGCTTCGCCGCGCTGGACGCGGCCGTGGAGGTCTACCACCGCGCCGACCGCGAGTTCGAGCAGTGTGGACACCTCGATGTCCTGCACCCGGATCTCGACGACGAGGACGACGAAGACGACGACTACTGGATCGACGACGGGGAGCGGCTGAGGCGGCTCGTCGCCGGTGGCGAGGGCGAGGAGCTGCCGGCGGTCGGCGCGGAGTGGGACGACTGGCTCGCCGACACCGCCGAGACCCTGTTCGACGACGGCTCGTCGATGGGCTGGGTCCGTCACGTGTGGTCCCGGCTGGCGGGCTCCGGTCTGACGACGGTCGGTACCGAGCTCGACCTCGCCCGGGCCCAGGTCCGGCTGGTCGCCCTGGCCGTGCTGCGGCGCACGCTGCTGGCCCGCCTCGACGGCGACGACGTCGACGAGTGGCGCTACTGGGTCCGCGACCCCGGGATCAGGTCGTTCCATCTCGGCGTGCTCGCCGGGATCGAAGAGGTGGAGCCGGGCGTCGATCTGGGCTACTCCGCAGAAGGCGAGACGGAGTCCGCGGCGCTCGTCGCGCTCGTCGACATCGAGGCCGGGAACCTGTCGTCCGCGATGCGTCAGGAGCTCGGTGTGGCGAAGGTGTTCGCGCTGACCTGGGCGTCGCGGTACGAGGGCGCCCGGTACCCGCTCTCGCGCGACGCCGTGAGCGAGGCCGTGAACAGCAACCTCACCCCGGAGAAGCACATGACCTACGAGTGGGTCGACGGCGGGATGACCCTGCTCTAGGACGACCCCGGAGGACCGGCGTCAGGCTGATCGTGACACGAGGAGGCGGTGTGGTTCGGCGGATGAGCGATGCTCGATACCGCGAGCGGCAGTGGCGCGATCGGTACGCGCCCCATGTCGCGCCGATCAACCAGCTGGTCGACGAGCTCGGCACCCGTGACGAGGCCGGGCACCCGCCGTACGTCGCCCCGATGTATCGGGGTGTCCACGCTCGCGGGCTGGTCATCCTGCGTGATCCGGGCCCGAAAGCGGGCGGGGACAAGGGGTCGGGCTTCCTGTCGGTCGAGAACGATGACCAGACCGCGCAGCGTCAGGACGAGTTCTTCCGCGGAGCGGGGATCGACCCGGTCGACGTCGTGCCCTGGAACGCCTATCCCTGGTACATCAACAGGAAGCCCAGCCGGGATCAGCTGATACAGGGGACCGAGCCGCTCCGGCGCCTGATCGAGCTCATGCCCGAGCTGTGCGTCGTGATCCTCGAGGGGAACGACGCGAAGGCCGGATGGACCCTGTTCCTCTCCCGGCACGGTTCCTGGATCCGGTCGCGCGGCATCGAGGCGGTGGCGACGTATCACCCGAGCCGGCAGGCGTTGCAGCACCCGGACCCGGTCGAGCGCGAGCGGCGCGAGGAACACATCCGGTCGACCTTGCGCCGGGCCTGCACGATGATGACGGCCGGTGAGCGCCCGGTGGCTGAGGACGCGAATCCGCGGATACAGGCGATGACGCGTGAGTGAGCCGGAGTACCTGACGAACACCCGGAACGGCTACGACGCCATCGCCGAGAGCTCCGCGGAGATGTTCCGGTCCGAGTTCGACGGCGCCCCGCTCGACCGCGCGATGCTCGCCGGCTTCGCCGAGACGGTGCGCCGGGACCATCCCGACCCACGGGCCGTCGACGTGGGAAGTGGGCACGGCGTGGTGACGTCGTTCCTGGCGGCGCAGGGGCTGGCCGTGAGCGGGATCGATCTGTCCGCCGGCATGGTCGAGTACGCGAGCCGGACCTACCCGGACCTCGACTTCGCTGTCGGCGAGATGGGGCGTCTCCCGGTTCCCGACGCCGGCGTGGCCGCGGTGGTGGCCTGGTACTCGCTGATTCACGTCCCGGCGGCGGAGCGCCCCGCCGTCGTCGCCGAGTTCCGCCGTGTGCTGCGGCCCGGCGGCTACCTCCTGCTCGCCTTCCAGGTCGGCACGGACACGCGGCACCTCGACGAGGCCTTCGGCCGCGACATCGCGCTGGACTTCCACCGCCTGGATCCCGACGACGTCGCTTCCCTGCTGGAAGTGTGCGGCTTCGAGGTGTTCGCCCGGCTCGTGCGGCTCCCGGAGCCGGGCAGTGCCACCGCGCCGGTCCCGCAGGCGTTCCTGATCGGACGCACACCCGTGCCTGCACCGTCGACCGAGCCACCTCCAGCAACGGCGAGATCGTGAGCTCTACGCGATTGCACTGCTGGCATTGATAGCTGAAGGTGGTCCGGTGGCGGCGATCAGCGTGCGCGACCTCGACGACCACGTCGCTGCCCTGTTGAAGGTGCGGGCGGCCCGGCACGGACGGTCGATGGAGGCCGAAGCACGAGCCATCCTGACCGACGCGGTGATCCCCCGCGCCGAGGACCAGCTGAACTTCGCCCAGGCGATCCGCGAGCGCTTCGACGCGGTCGAGGACGTGGACACGGTGATACCCGGCCGTTCGGAACTGCCTCGGGCCGCCGAGTTGCCGGACCGCCGGTGATCGTCATCGACACGAACGTCGTGTCGGAGATGATGCGTGCCCGACCGGAACCGGCCGTGCTCGCCTGGGTGGATGGCGCGGCGCGGCTGCACACCACGGCCATCGCGGTCGCCGAGGTCGAGTACGGCATCGCCCGGTTGCCCGATGGTCATCGCAAGGATCGGCTCGCCGGACGATGCCCGACCGGGCCGTCCAGCCTGCAGGTCAGGCGGACGAGGCCAGGACGTCGCGGACGAGCGCCCGCTATGCGGGCTGCTTGAGCCCGATCACGACCCCGGCAGGGTCGGTGACGTATCCGACCCTGCCCTGCCCGGGCAGGTCGTGGAACTCTCCCGCGGTGCCTCCCGCGGCCTCGACAGCGGTGACCGCATCCGCGATGTCCGGCACCTCGATCCAGAGGATGGTCTTCTGCTCCTGGTAGCGGCTGCTCATGATGGCCGCGTCGATACCGCTGCCGTCGCCCGTGCGGGAGGTGAGGTAGTCCGGCAGGAAGGGGGAGGCGGTGCTGTCCCACCCGAAGGCGCGGGCGTAGAAGTCGGCGCTCGCCTGCGGGTCGGGACTGGTCAGCTCGACGTGGACGATCGTTCCCATGCGACGAGGCTAGGCACGGCGGACCCGGCGGGCTTGCAGGAATCGGTCAGTCGTCAGCGCTGTGCCATGAGCCGGGCGACGCCGTCGTAGGTGTCGCGGAAGGCAGTCACCGTCATCCCGGTGAAGCGCGTGAAGTCGTGCGAGGCGTGCGACTGGTCGGCATAGCCGGACAGGGCCGCCAGCAACGCCATCGGCTCACCGCCGGATCCGGACAGCAGGCGGTCCGTGAACCCGCGATGGCGCATGACCTGGATGTACTGCTTCGGGGTCAGGCCGACGCCGTGCCGGAACGCGCGATAGAGGGTGGATGCCGAGCAGGCGTACACCCCGGGGAGGTCGCCGACGTCGATGCCGGACGGATCGCTGTCGATCCGCTCGGTCACCGCCGCGAGCAGCGGCGCTACGCCTGATCGTGCCGGGAGGAAGGGCACGAGCCAGCGATCCAGCTCGCGCGCGGGATCGGCGGCGAGCGCGGTGCTGTCGGGGAGGGGGCCCGCCACCTCCTCGATCTGCGCCGGTGACTCCGTCGCCGCGGGGAACAGCGCGCGGGCGCCCCAGGGCGTGAACTGGATGCCGACGTAGTGGGACGCGTCCTCCTGCTCGATGACCAGCGGCTCGACGCCGACCGGAAGGTACACGTCGGCGTTCCGCCGGGCACCCGCGCCGGGGGCGAGGCGGCGCCCCGGGACGCCCAGACAGAACTGCATGGTCGCGCGCCCGTTCGGGACCAACACGGCGCGCACGGGCGCCGGCGGTGCGGGAGACCTCACCGACCAGTAGTGCTCGACGAGCCCGCTCACACTCGATGCGGGCTCGTACCGGCGGTACTCCACGCTTCCATTCTCAGCCCGCCCGTTGACGGGATCCCGGGAGCCGGTGGCGCCGGTGGTAGTCGTAGGTGACGGCGGCGAGCAGCGGGCCCCAGGCGAGCAGCGGCAGGTAGCACAGACCCAGCACGGTCCGGGCCGTGCCGGTGAGGTCGCCGGGGCCGAGGGTGCTCTCGTCGATCATCTGCCAGACGACGAACTGGCTCAGCGTGATCAGGATGAGCAGCACGGCGCCGGTGCCGGCGACGGCCACGACGACTCGGGGACGCATCCGCCGCCCGCCCATGAACGGGATCCAGCGCGGCGCGACCTCCCCCCACGGCCGGACGAGCCCGACGGTGAGGAACGCGAGGAGCTGCACCAGGACGGCGAGGCCGATCGTGTAGACGGTGCCCCAGCCCGGGTAGCCCTCCGCGCTCATGCGCTCCGCGCTGTAGCCGACGGGGATGCCCAGGCCCATGGCGATCCGCCAGAGTCCGGACGGCGGGGTGCACAGCGACACCAAGTAGGCCGCCCGACGTGCCCAGCGCGCCGGCGAGTCAGCGTCCACAGTGGCTGGAGCTACCGATCGTTGATGATCTCCGAGAGCTCGGTCAGCGCCGACGACGCTCGGGCTGCGGTGTCCTCGCCGAGGACGTCGATCGCGGCCCGGAGCTCGTCCAGGGCGACGACGGCCTCGCCCTGCGGATCCGAGGTGATCATCGCGGGCTCCGCCCAGAGGCGGTTGCCGTCGTCGGAGACCTGGGATCGGAAGATCAGCTCCTCGACGGTGTCACTCGGGACGCCCAGCTCGTCGCCCCAGCTCTCCAGGCAGTCGAGGTAGCCGAAGTACTCCCTGGTCGACCAGGCGCCGGACATGCGGATGCCGGTGTGGCGGGCGAACCAGTGACGGACCACGTTGTCGAGGACGGGCGCCGTGCGGTCGCGGTGCCGGTCGCGGACGGCGGCCGTGCAGAAGTAGATGTACTTGGTGCCGAAGGCCTCGCCGAGGTAGGTGAGCGGGGCCTGTGCCATCGCGGCGTAGGCGTCGCGCGGCCCCTTCTCGGCAGCCACCTCGGCGACCTCCCGGAAGAGTGCTCCGGCGCGGTGGCCGGCGAGGTTCAGCACTCGCTGGGTACGCCAGCCTCCGTAGCCGATCGGACCGTAGCCCCAGATCATCGCGGTGACGAACGCCCGCAGGGCGGCGTCCTCGCCGTCGACCGCCGATGCGGCGACCGAGGTGGCTCCCGCGCGGTCGATGGAAAGGGTCTGCGACGGCAGGAGATCGGTGTCCATCCACTTCGACCACGTCGCGAGGTTCCACCTCATCGGCTCCTGTGGGGGGCGACCGTTCTCCTCCCATCGCGCATGTGTCTGGCGCAGGGCGGCGGGGACCTCAGGCACGGTGCACATCGTTTCCGACTCCTCGATTCGATGTCCGGACTACCGAATGGCTGACGGGGTGCGGGGAGAGCGCGACCGAACGGGGTTGGATCGCCACTCCGGCGCGGCGGACCGTAGCGGTTCGCACGGCGATGTCGTCAGCGTGTCGCTAATCGTCACCCGGGTGTGTGAACTGCAACGAACGGAGCGTCGTCGCTACCGTCGTCTGGAGTAAGCGTGTCCGTCTCGTCACTTCTGACGAGATCGACCGGCGTGGTGTTGCACCGCCCGCGACGCCATCGATCAGGTTCACAAGATCGGCCGGTCGGGATCGATCTGCCACTCGGTCCGTCGACGTGATGATCCTGCAGGAGGAATCGTGAGCAGCTTCGCCCGCGAGGCGGACGTGGTGCGCAACTCGTTCGGTTATCACCCGAACCCGAAGGACCTCGCGGCATTGCTCGGCACGGTCCGCTTTCCGCGGCTGCTCGTGGTGGGCGGGAGCGTGCCCGACGTCGTCGACCTCGCCGAGGGCGTGCGGGTGTTGTCGTCCGATGTCGACCTGCCACGCGGGCTGTACTGGTTCGGTGGTCTCGAGGTGCCGATCGCGATGGTCGTCCACGTCGGCGGCGAGACCGCCACCGGTGTCGCCGTCCCGCTCGCGGACCTCGGCGACGACGACCCCGTCCGGAACGCCTGGGACTGGGCCGAGGACCTCTGGGAGGCTGCGGACGGGGTACCTGCCCCGGCGTTCCGGGTCGGGGACGGCGTCGTCACCCGCGCAGACGGCAAGGACACCCGGGTCAGCGGCCGCAAGTACCTCGGTGGGAGCTGGCGTTACGAGGTACGCCTCGACGCCCGTACGACGCACGTGGTCGAGGCGGCGCTGGAGCACGCACCGACCGCTGGCGGTCCGATCGACTGGGTGCGGTCCGAGCCAGCGACCGTCGAGCGGTTCGGGGCGACGCTCACTCGGGCCAAGCTCCACTCGGCGCTGACCGACACCGTCTTCTCCTTCCGGGCGACTCGCACGCTCTTCCGGCCCTACCAGTTCAAGCCCGTGCTCCGGTTGCTGCAGACCGGCGCGACCCGGGTCCTGATCGCCGACGAGGTCGGTCTCGGCAAGACGATCGAGGCCGGTCTCATCTGGACGGAGTTCGAGGCTCGGAACGCCGCGGCCCGGGTCCTTGTCGTCGCCCCGTCGTCCCTGGTCGGGAAGTGGCAGCGGGAGATGGACGAGCGCTTCGGCTTCGAGCTGACCGAGCTCGACACCGCGGGCCTGCGCAGGTTTCTCGAGCAGCACTCCCAGGACCGGCTGCCGCGGCGGTTCCAGTACGTGACGAGCCTGGAGCGGCTGCGCAAGTGGGACGGGCTCACCGAGCTGGCCGAGTCGCCGCCGCAGCTGGACCTGGTCGTCGTCGACGAGGCGCACCAGATGCGCAACCCCGGTACCCGGAGCCACGCGCTCGGTGAGCTGCTGGGGGAGTGGGCCGACGCGCGGGTGTTCCTCACCGCGACGCCGGTCAACCTCGGCGAGGACGACCTGTCGAGCATGCTCGAGCTGCTCGCTCCGGAGGACTTCGACGACCCCGCACGTCCTCGCGCTGCGCCTCGAGCCCAATGACGTGCTGCACCGGCTGGAGCGCACCCTGCTCGACCGCGAGGTGACCGGCGCACAGCGGATGGAGATCCTCGACGAGCTGAAGGCGATGCGCTTCGGGGCCTCGCTGCTCAGCCGTCCGGACGTACCGGCCCTGCGCGAGCTGCTTGCCCGCGACGTGCTGATGCCGGCCGAGGTCGTCGCGGCGCGGCGGTACCTCGCGGATCTCAACGCGCTGTCCTCGGTGATCACCCGGACCCGCAAGGCGGAGATCGACGACGGCAAGGCCGTCCGCCAGGCCGACACACTCGACGTCACCTGGAGCGATGCCGAGAGCGTGTTCTACGACGAGTACGTCCAGTGGTGCGTCCGGCGCGCGGACGCGATCGGGATGCCCGTCCACTTCTGCATGCAGATGCCACTGCGCCTGGCGAGTGCCTGCCTGCAGGCTGCCCGCGCCGCCGTGCTCGGCTCGGCCGAGGACTGGACCCCACGCGACGAGGACGACCCGGACACCGAGCGCCCGGTCTCCACCCTGCCACCCCACCGCGAGCTGCTCGAGGCCGCGGAGCGGCTCGGCGTCGAGGTCGACTCCAAGTTCGACCAGCTCCGGACGATCGTCGCGGACCTGGTCGGGCAGGGGAAGCGCACCCTGCTGTTCACCTTCTCCCGCCCGACCCTGGCCTACCTGCGCGAGCGGCTCGCCGGCGAGGCGCGGATCGCGGTGCTGCACGGCGGGGTCCCGCACGACGAGCGGAACCGGATCATGGCCGCGTTCCGCGCCGGCGACTACGACCTGGTGCTCGCCAACCGCGTCGCCAGCGAGGGCCTGGACTTCGAGTTCTGCTCGGCGGTCATCAACTACGACCTGCCGTGGAACCCCATGGAGATCGAGCAGCGGATCGGGCGCATCGACCGGATCGGCCAGCCCGAGGAGAAGATCCGGATCGTCAACTTCTACAACGACGAGACGATCGACGAGAAGATCCTGCGACGCGTGCTGGACCGCATCGGGGTCTTCGAGCGGGCCATCGGGGCGCTGGAGCCGATCATCCGCGCGGAGCTGGCGACGCTGGAGAAGGTCGCCTTCTCCTTCACCCTGACGCCCGAGGAGAAGGAGGCGGAGACCGACCGGAGCCTCACCGCGATCGAGGCCCAGACGGCGGAGGCCGAGCGGCTGGCCGGCGCGGCGCCGGACCTGCTGGTCAGCAACGACGTCGACGTGTCAGGACTCGAGCAGGACCTGGTCCGCGCCGGCCGCTACGTCGGTCAGCACGAGCTGGCCCACCTCGTGCACGACTGGGCGACGACCGCCGGGTCGCCCGGTGCGCGTCCCGCCGGACGTGACCGGATCCGGCTCCGCGGCAACGGGGCGCTCGCCGAGCAGGTCAACCAGGTGGTGCAGCGCGGGTTGCGCAGCCACAACGAAGTGCGCCAGCTCGTCCACGACCTGCGCGAGGAGGGCGACGTCGAGCTGCTCCTCGACCAGGAGGAGGCCCGTACCGGCGGCGGCACGCTGCTCACCGCGACGCACCCGCTGGTGCTGGCGGCCGTGCACATGCCCGAGCACCGGCAGGCCCGCTTCGCCGCCGTCCGGGTCAGCGACACCGAGGGCAGCGCACCCGAGGGCGCCTACACCGTCGTCCTGGCCCAGGCCGATGCCACCGGCGACCGGGGTTCGCGCGAGATCTGGGGCGCCGCGGTCGGACTCACCGGACGGGAGGCGCCGGCAGGGGTGGTCGACGTCCTGCTCGCGGGGCTGGCTCGCGGTGATCTGCAGGCGGCCCATCGCCCGGTCGACGCGGACGATCTGGAGGGACCCGCCGAGATCGCCCTGGAGCTGCTTGAACAGCGACACGGGACCGAGCGGGAACGCCGGATCCAGGAGAGCGTCGCGCTCGCCGACGCCCGCAAGGTCAGCCTGCGTGAGCAACTCGACCGCAAGCTCGGCGTGATCGACCGGCGGATGCAGACCGCCGCGCAGCGCGGCCGCGGCGGGCGGCACCTGTTCGAGGGTCAGGCTCGCCGGGCTCGCGAACGCCACGAGGAAGCACTGCGTGTGCTCGACCGGACCGGGCCGCCGGACCTCCGCCTCAACCCGCTCGCCACCTGCTACCTGGAGATCGTCCGATGAGCCGCGGTGACAGTGTCGTCCTCGCCGACGAGCAGGCCGCCCAGCGCCGCTACCGCGATGCGGTCCGGCGGCAGGACCCCCGGCCGAAGGTCGCCCAGGGTGGACGCCGCGGTACTCCCGCCGGCGGCCGGCGGCCGGACAGCGACGGCCTCATCGGCCGCGTCCTCCTCGACCGGACCAGCGACATCTTCGACGCCGCGGAGTTCTACATCGGACTCCGCTACGTCGAGGAGGACGGCCTGCAGGTCTTCAGCTGGACGAACCCGATCGCCTGCACCTTCTTCCAGGGAGCCCACCACCACGAGCACTGCCCGCACGTCGCGACCCGCCGCACCCTGCAGTACCGCGGCGGTGCGGTCGTCGGGTACGTCGACGAGCACGACCGGCCGGCGGCCGGGAGCTTCGGCGGCCGCTCGCTCTCCGTGGCATCGCCGAGCCGTCGGCGGGCGCTGCCGCAGCCGGCTCAGGGGCCCGCTCCGACACCCACTCCGGCGCCGGTCCCCGTACCCCACGAGGCCCCGGCGACGGCCGCGGTCCCCGCACCGCGCACCTCTGCTCGCCGACCGTCGCGAAAGCCTGGCAAGCCTGCCCGTAAGACCGTCCGGAAGCCGGAGCCGACGACGTTGCGGGCGGCCGACGCCGTCCGCGCCGCGATCTCCGCGCCCCGCCGGGAACGGCTCGGCAACGTGCTCCGGACGCTGCAGCCCGACCAGTACCACCTCGTCACCACCGACCCCGGCCAGCCGTTGATCGTCCACGGACCCCCCGGCTCCGGGAAGACGATCATCGCTGCGCACCGTGCCGCGTTCCTCGTCGACGACGACGCGGGCAAGGGACACCCGCCATGCCGGCGGGTGCTGGTGGTGGGGCCGACCGAGCACTACGTCGACCACATCAGGGGAGCGGTGCACGAACTGGTCGACGATGCGTCGACGGTTCAGCCCGCGTCCCTCGACGCCGTCCTGCGGCACCTGCGGGGGCTCGCACCGGCCGTCGACGACGGTATCGCCGAGGAGGACCGCGACGTCGACGCCGACTTCATGGACCTGGTCCTGCGAGCCGTCGAGATGCTGCAGACCGCCGACGAGCTCCCGTCCGGCCTCACGCACGACGTCGCGGTCGAGCGCGTCTACACCGCCCTGCGCGCCAACGAGGCCGCCGGCGAGCCGGTGATCGCGGAGCCGGAGTGGTCGCTCTACCTCCGGAGGTTGCCGGCGTTCCGGACCGCGGTGACGGCCCGGCGCTTCCTGCCACTGCTCGCGGCGTGCGCGCTTGCCCTACGGGGCCCGGCCGGCCTGCGGTACGACCACGTCGTCGTGGACGAGGCACAGGACGTGACCGGGCTGGAGTGGGCGCTGCTGCGCTACCTCAACTCCGGTGGCTGGACCGTGCTCGGTGACCGGGCGCAGCGGCGGTCGGACTACAGCTGCCGGACCTGGGCCGACGTCCGCGAGGCGATCGAGCGGCCGGACGCCCGGATCGAGTCCGTGGAGCACGGCTACCGCACCTCCAGCGCGATCATGGAGTACGCCTCCCGGCTGCTCCCGCAGGTCGAACGCACCGTGCGGTCGCTGCAGGCCGGAGGTACACCGCCGCGGAGGACCCGGGCCGTGGGCCCGATGCTGTGGCCCGTCGCCGCGCGGGAGGCGGTGGCCCTGCGGGACACCCATCCCGAGTGGACCGTCGCAGTGGTCACCATGAAGCCGGGCGAGATCCTCGCGGCGCTCCGGGCGAAGGGATTCGTGGTCGACAGCCGGCGACCGGACGTCGTCCGGCGGGCAGGGAAGGTGATCCGGGTCCTGAACCCGCACCAGGCCCGCGGGCTCGAGTTCGACGCCGTCGTGGTGGTGGAGCCGGCGTCGTTCCCGACCCGGATGGGCCGGCACGGGCTGCTCTACACCAGTCTCACCCGGGCGAACCGGGAGCTGGCGGTCGTGCACTCGCAGGCTCTCCCAGCGGAGCTGTCCCGACGGTCGTGCGCGACCGCCGCAGCTATCTGAGGTGGGGGTGGTGCATAGTGGACCACGGGTGCGAGAAGGGATGCCGCTCTGAAAAACCTGACGGGAACCGGCGATCTCACATCGATGTTGACCAGGCTGGACGCCGAGCCGCTCTACCACGCATCGCGCGGTTCGAAGGAGCTCTTCCACTCCGACATCCTGGCGTGGTTCGTCCGGACGATGCCGCAGTGTGCCGTCGAGGTCTTCGGCCCGTGGCTCGTCGAGAGCGACGGTCGCTCCGAGGTCCGGGTCCGGCGCGAGCACCTCAACCTCGATCTCGTGATCGAGCTACCGGGATTCGCGCCCCTGGTCATCGAGAACAAGGCGTTCGCGCTGCCGGACGAGGCACAGCTTGCCGCGTACGCGCGCGGGCCCGTCGCCCGGCTGGGGGCAGCGGCCCCATCGCTCGTCCTCCTCAGCTTGCAGGACCCGGGCTGGGGAACGGGAAGCGCGGAGCTCGGAGGGCGGAGCTGGCGCTGGGTGTCGTACGGGGAGTTGGGAACCCGGCTCGACGCCGCGCTCGCCGAGGCCGATCAGGCCTTCGACCAGCAGGTCGCGCGCCACGAGGCCGAGTTCCTCCAGCTCCTGCACCGCATCATGACCCGGTTGACCATCCGTGACGACAGCGAGCCGTTCGCGCTCAGCGGATCCCTGCTCAACGAGCTGCGCCGAGCAGGGCTGGCCGACGCGGTGGGGAAGGCGCGCGCGCACCAGGTCATGCGCCGCATCCACGCCGCGCTGCTCCGGCGCGGCGTCCGGGCACCGGCGCGGGAGCTGGAGGTGGGTTTTACCCGCGGCCGGCCGTTGCTGTCCGGGTTCTGGGAGGCGGCCGCGGGTGTGTGGGTGGGCTGGCAGTACCAGGACAGGCAGTGGCGGCTGGCGATGATCCTCTCGTCACCGGATCTGTTCGGTCGCGGGAAGCACCCGGCGCGTGCCGAGTTCGCTCTCGCACATCACGACTTCTTCGACTTCACGCGGGTGCCGGAGATCGTGGGGGTTCCGGAGTCCGCGTTGCTGCCGCGTTCCAGCCGCGCCCGGGCCGGCGAGTTCAACAAGTACGACCCGGACTTCCTCTACCGCTATCGCGTTCTGCCTGAGCGAGTCACGGTGGGCGAGATCGTCGACCTCGCGGTGGAGTGCTCGTCGCGGGCCGCCGACTGGTTTCCGTCGCCCGTTCGCGACGGGACCGTATAGCCGTATTGGCCGGTGCCGCGGGCACGCCGGACGGCGTCCACGACGCTGGCGTCGTACCTGACAACGACCGAGACACGTTGGCAGGGAAGAGCCATGGTTCGACGAGAGGAGCGGCCGTGACCGCCACGGGGGATGAGACCGGTGGCACCGATGCACTGGTGCTCGCGGTCGAGCACCCATCCGGGACGCTGCTGGTGGGCGAGGATTCTGCCGTCGCCGAGTTCGTGGCACGGTGGGCGTCCGAGAGTGAAGTAGCCGCGCGGACCGTTGGCCTGTCCGGATCGGACCGCGCATCGGCCATCGCTCATGCAGCGGCTGCCGGTGCCACCGGCGCGACGACGGCGCAGTTCGTGTGGGCCCTCCGCAGGGTTCCCGCGGGGGGAACGGCGACCCTGCGGTTGTGGGTCACCGACGGAGCGGGACGAATCGTGTCCAATAAGGCCGTCGGTCCTGCGCCGGTCGCGCTCGGTGCGATGGCGCTCGCGATGGCAGTGAAGGCGGCGGCCGAGCGGATCGGCGAAGCTATCGACAGGGTCGAGGGCAAGACCGACGAGCTGCTCCGGCTCGCCGGCGCGGAGCGCACGGGTGACGTCGTCGGCCATCATCGGTTGCTCAGGCGACGGGTCGACCGCGTCGACGAGGGCGGGCAGCTGGGCGATGTGGACTGGTCGACGGTCGCCCATCTGGGCCCGGAGCTCGAAACGAGCGTCGAGAGACTCCGGGAGCACGCGTCACGGCTGGCTCGCGAGCTCCCCACCGGACTCGCCGCTCCGGAGCGAGCTCGCCGGTTGGAACAGGTCGTCCGGGACGGGCGGCTGGGGTAGGTGCTCCGGCTCCTCGTCGTCGCCGAGCAGTCGCTGTACCTGTGGCAGCAGCTGCGCATCGCCCGCGTCAGCAGCGTGGAGCCGGACGTACTCGAGGACGCGGTCGCCGACGCCCACGCCGTTCTCGCCGAGCACCTCGAGGCCGATGGTGCACTCGTGGCCAACCTGCGTCCCGCACTGGACGCCTACGGTGTCCTGAAGCCGACGGAGTTCCACCGCTCACGCAGCGGGCGACGACTCCGCTCGTCGGTCGAGTCGCTCCGGCACGATCTCGACTACTTCGTCACCGCCCGTGGCGTGCAGATCGAAGGGTGGGTGCCGCTCGTCTCGCCGACGGTGCGCGACGCGCTTCGTCACGCGAGGGCCGTCGCGATCGGTGTCGGTGGGACTGTGCTCGACACCGGCCTCGCCGGGGTCAGCCGGGCCGGTGGTGCGGTCCAGGCCACGGCGGACCGGTGGCGGGCCGCGCCGTCCGATGACGAGTCACGGCGGCGCCCGTGACTCCGGCGCAGCGCCGGCGGGGACAGGACAGCACGCCCGGCGGCTCCGGAGGCATCTGATGCGCACCCCCGTCCCCGACTACCTGGCCGAGGTCCTCGACGACGTCGCCGGTGACCGCTCCGGCGCCGTCGCCGACTACATCCCGGACCTCGCCGCCGCCGACCCCGAGGTGCTCGGCGTCGCGGTGACGACCGTCGCCGGGCGCACCCACGTCGCCGGGGACGCCGACGTCGAGTTCTCCATCCAGTCGATCTCCAAGCCGTTCGCCTACGCCGCGGCGCTGGCCGACCGCGGCGTCGAGACGGTGGACGCGACAGTGGGCGTCGAACCGTCGGGCGAAGCCTTCGACGAGCTGTCCCTCGAGGCCGGGACGCGCCGGCCGAAGAACCCGATGATCAACGCCGGGGCGATCGCCGTGCACCACCTGCTGGTGGGGCCGGACGCGACCGGCGCCGACCGGGTCGAGCGGATCGTGGGGCTGCTCTCCGAGCTGGCCGGGCGGCGGCTCACGATCGACGAGTCGGTCTACCGGTCCGAACTGGACACCGCCGACCGGAACCTGGCGATCGCGCACATGCTGCGCAACTACCGCGTGCTCGATCGCCCGGCGGCCGAGGTCGTCGACGGCTACACCCGCCAGTGCGCGGTGCTGGTGACCGTGCGGGACCTGGCGCTGATGGGTGCGACGCTGGCCAACGCGGGCGTCCACCCGGTCACCGGGCGGCGGATGCTGCCCGCCGCCGTGGCCCGCCGGACGCTGTCGGTGATGGCCGGCTGCGGTATGTACGACGGCGCCGGGGACTGGCTGGTCAGGGTCGGGATCCCGGCGAAGAGCGGCGTCGCGGGCGGGCTGCTCGGCGCGCTGCCGGGCCAAGTCGGGCTCGCCGTCGTGTCCCCGCGGCTGGACGCGCACGGCAACAGCGTGCGCGGCGTTCAGGTCTGCGAGCGGCTCTCCCGCGACACCGGCATGCACCTGATGGATGCGGAACCGTACGGCTCGACCGTGCTGCGCGGATCCACTGTGGATGGCGACGCGACCGTCGTCACGCTGCAGGGAGTGGTGCAGTTCTCCGGGGCCGAGGCAGTGCTGGATCATCTGGCCGTGGAGCCCATCGGCACCACGGAGGTGGTGCTCGACCTGACCCGGGTCGACCGGCTGTCCGATGTCGGACGGCGGATGCTGCTGGAGGGTCTCCGGCGGCTCGCCGACGACGGGCACACGGTCGCCGTCGTCGATCCGGACGGGGTGCTCCCGGACCCCGAGCTCGGGGACGGGACGCGGCCGCGCGTACGGACCTGACCGGCGCCGCCGTCGTGGAATCGGCCTACGACGAGAACCGTGGGTGCAGCGTCCGGGATCGACCGTCGTAGCCCTCCAGCCACTCCCGTCCCTGCGACGTCACCCGCACCCGGCCCAGGTCGCCGGCCGCTCCGCCCGCCGGCTCGATGTATCCGAGTTCGCGGACCGAGGCCGCGAACTGGAGGGCGATCGACTCCTGCATCTCGGTGACGGCGCCCGGTCCGAAGACCACGTCCGCCGGTGCGACGTCGTTGTCGCCGTTCAGCACCCGCCGCAGGAACTCGGCGAGCCGAGAGTCGGACTTCGCGCTCATGGGGCGAGGGTAACCGGCCGGTCGGCTCCTGCGTCGAGCGTGAGCTGGCCGCTCTCGAGGGCCAGCAACGCCTTCTTGATCGCGAGCCCACCCGCGTACCCGGTGAGTGCCCCGTCGGCCGCCACGACGCGGTGGCACGGCACGACCACCCCCACCGGATTGCGCGCACACGCACCCCCGGCCCGCCGCGGCCCGTCCTCGGCCAGCCCCGCGGCCCGGGCCACCTCGCCGTAGCTGCGGGTCCGCCCGTAGCCGATCCTGCCGAGCTCGTCGAGCACCCGGCGCTGCTCGGGATCGACCGTGGACAGGTCGACCGGAACCTCGAAGGTCGTGCGCCGGCCGTCCAGGTACTCGTCGAGCTCCGCGACGGCCTGTGTCAGTACCGCGTCCTCGGCGGAGCCGGGCTCCGGCGACGGGCTCTGCGCGGCCCGGGTGGACCGGCCGAACCGCAGCCGGGTGAGCCCGGACGGTGAGGCCGAGAGCGTGACCGGGCCCAGGGTCGTGTCGTGGACGACGGTCGGGCGGTCGTGGGAACTGGTGCTCATGCGGTGCAGAACACCGCGCCGGCCGGGCCGGTTGCGGTCACGCGAGTCCCGAGACCCGAAGCGTGATGTTCAGCCGCCCGGAACCCAGCCCGATGACCGCGGCGTCGTCGTCGGTGTCGGGGAGCACCCGCGGCACGCCGTGGTAGGCCAGCCGGCTCTCCCCGCCGAACACCAGCAGGTCGCCCGAGCGCAGCTCGACGTCGGTCCACGGCCGGCCGCGGTGCTCGCTGTTGCCGAACCGGAACACGCACGGCGCGCCGAGGGAGAGTGAGACGACGGGGTCGGGCGCGCGTTCGTCGGCGTCGCGGTGCAGGCCCATTCGCGCGTCGTCGCCGTAGTGGTTGATCAGCGCGACGTCGGGGGAGTAGTCGACCGGGCGGCCGTAGGCGTCGGCGACCGCGTCCCTACCGAGGTCGCCCAGCCAGGCCGGGAACTCCGCGACGGGGGAGCCGTCCTGGTCGTCGCGGGTGCGGGAGTAGCGGTAGGGGATCCAGTGCCAGCCCAGGCACACGGTGCGCACGCTCATCCGTGCGCCGTTCGGCAGCGCGGCGGCCCGGATCCCGGGTCCCTCGGACGCCCACTCCCGGCAGCGTTCCACGAGAGACTTCTGCCGCCCGACGTCGAGCCAGCCGGGTACGTGCACGGCGCCGGGACCGAGCTCGCGGCGGTCCCGCGGGATCAGCTCGAAGGTCATGCCGTCCTCCTCAGGCCGCGGGCCGGCAGGTGCGGCAGGGCCGGTAGCCGGCGCGACGGGCGTCGTCGAGGGTGGTGAAGCCGTGCCGGTGCGCGCGCGTGATGCGGCGGGCGTCGCGGCAGGTCGGGAAGCAGACGATCCCGGTGGTGTCGCTGGCGAGATAGTGCACCCCCGCCCGGGCGAGCGAGCCGAGCTCGGCGAGGTCGGCGCCCTCGCCGGCGAGCAGCTCCGCCTTGCGGTCGGGCCCGTACATGTAGGCACCGAGCGCCCCGTCCGAGCGGATCACCCGGTGGCAGGGCACGAGCAGCGGCAGCGGATTGCGCGCCAGCACCGTGCCGACGGCGCGGACCGCGGCCGGGTGCCCGGCCTCGCGGGCGACCCAGGCGTACGGGCGGACCTGCCCGGCCGGGATCCGCCCGGTCGCGGCCAGCACGTCGCGCGCGAACGCGGACCCGGCCCCGAGGTCGAGGTCGGGACGGGCTCCGGCGCGTCCCAGCAACGACGGCGCGACGCCGGCGGGCAGCCGTCCGGCGTGGCGCAGCGGCCGGGCGAACCGGCGCCGGTACTCGGCGGTGAACGCGTCGTCGTCCACGTCCGCGCGGACGAACTGGACGCCGTCGGCGGTGACGGCGACGCGGACGTCGCCGAGCCGGCTGGACGCGGTCGTCCACCGGGTGAACACCCGGTCGTCGAGCCCGGCCGGGGCCGTCGTGCCGAGACCGGCCAGTGCGGTCAGCAGCGGGTCGGACGAGGTGGTGGTCATCGGGTTCTCCCTTCGTCGACGACGGACCGCAGCCGGGCGAGGCCGCGGGAGATGTGGGACTTCGCGGTGCCCTCCCGGCAGCCGAGGACGTGCGCGACCTCGGAGGTGGGCAGTCCCTCGACGTGCCGCAGCACGACGGCGGTCCGCTGCACCTCCGAGAGCTCGGCGAGCGCGGTGCCGAGCGCGCGTCGCAGCTCGGAGCGCTCGGCCTGCTCCGCCGGACCGGGGTCGGCGCTCGGGTCGTCGGACACCGCGGGGTCGAGACCCGGTGGCGGGGCGGGGCGTCGGCCGGCGTCGCGGGCCCGGTTGCGCGCGGTGTTGCGCAGGATCGCGAGCAGCCACGGCCGCACCCGCAACGCCTCGATCCGCGTGACCGGGTAGCCGCACAGCGCCCGGTAGGCGCGCAGCAGGGCGTCCGCGGCGAGGTCCTCGGCGTCGGCCGGGGTGCGGACGGAGCTACGTGCCACCGAGAACAGCAGGTCCCGGTGGGTGCCGACGAGCTCGGCGAACCCGGCGTCGAGGTCCGCCGCGAGCAGGCCGGCGAGCTCGTCGTCGCTCGTACTCAGCGGGACCGGCCTCCTCAGCGCCGTCGGAGAGGATTCAGCGCGCGTTGTGGAAGATGATGCCGAGAACATGCCGGTTCCCGCTGTGTACGGCGCTGACCCCGTGCCGCATCTGGACGCGGTGGTCACCCCGGGTGCCGCGACGCGGGCGGTTGCGCACCGGGAAGATCACGGCCTGGCCCTGCCCGGGGCGCAGCACGATCGGGCGGGACTGCTGGCGCGGCCGCTGCTCGACGAACACGCTCTCGCCGCCGGTGAAGTCGACGTCCGGGCGGGACAGCATCACCAGGAACTGCAGCGGGAACGTCAGGTCCCCGTAGACGTCCTGGTGCAGGCAGTTGTAGCCGGACTCGCCGTAGCGCAGCACCAGCGGCGTCGGTTTCGTCTGTCCCTGCTCGGCGCAGGCGGCCAGCAGGCCGTCGAGCGTGTCGGGCCAGGTGTCCTCGCCGAGACGGGTCGCCCAGTCGTTCGCGATCCGGGCGAGCGGTGGGTACAGCTCGGTGCGCAGGGTCTGGACCAGCTCGGGCAGCGGGTCGGTGAAGTACCGGTAGCTGCCCTCGCCGAACGAGTGCCGGGCCATCTGGACGGTGGAGCGGAAGCGGTCGTGCTCGTCGAACATCGCGGTGATCTCGTCGCACCTGTGCGGTTCGAGCAGCGGCGGGGTGAGGGCGACGCCGTCGGTGTTCAGGCGGTCGGACAGCCGGGGCCAGTCGAGTGTGTCCAGATCAAGGGCGGCGGTGGTGGTGGTCATCGGGTACCTCCGAGCTCACGACGTGCTGTGCCCACCCCAACCCCACGTCCGACGATCCGGTTGCGGCTCGATCGGCCCCTGCACCATCGAGGCGCCCCGAGAACTGCGCCGCGCCGGCGACGCGTTCCGGGCGGAGATCCCCGACGAGATACGCCTCAGCGGGATTTGTTGATCTCTGAGGCCCGCTGAGACGTATCTCGGCGGAGATTCGTCCGGTGTGGGCGGGTCCGCGGTAGCCGTGTCCACCGCATCCCGCGCCTGCAAGGGGAGTGAGCCCGCTCAGCCCCCGCAGCCGGGCGGGAGCGGTGCGTCCGAGCCGCTCCGCGTCCCCGCGAACGGGTCGAGCGGCCGCGGGTCCGGCGTCGGCGCCCACCGCCCGTCGACGATCGCGTACGTCCACTGCGGACCCCGCCGTGCCAGCGCGTGCAGCGCGCTCACCAACCGGTCCACGTCGGACTCGCGGGTGCGCAGCCCGAGCGAGGCCCGGACCGCGTCGGCGCCGCCGTTGAGCCGCTCCAGCAGCGGGTGGGCGCAGAACCGGCCGTCGCGCACGCCGATCCCGTGCTCGGCCGACAGCGCGGCCGCGACCAGCCCGGGCGGCAGGTCGCCGAGGGTGAAGCTGACGGTCGCGGTGCGGTCGACGGGGGAGTCGAACAGCGACAGCACCCGCAGACCGGGCACCCCGGCGAGCTCGTCGCGCAGCCGGTCGCCGAGGTCCCGCTCGTGCGCCGGCACCGCGTCATCGATGATCGGCTCCAACGCGCGGCAGGCCGCGGCGAGCGCAGCCGCGCCCAGGACGTTCGGGGTGCCGCCCTCGTGCCGCTGCGGTGCGGGCAGCCACTCGGCCGAGGTCGAGTCGCCGTCGACGGTGACCGACCGGACGGCGCCGCCGCCGGCCTGGTGCGGGGTGGCCGCGTCCAGCCAGTCCCGGCGCCCGACGAGTACGCCGGCGCCGTAGGGCGCGTAGATCTTGTGCCCGGACAGCACCAGGTAGTCCGCGCCCCAGCCGGCCAGGTCGAGGCGGCGGTGCGGGGCGAGCTGGGCGGCGTCCACGCAGACCCGGGCGCCGGCGGCGTGCGAGATCGCGACGATCTCGGCCACGGGGAGGATCTCGCCAGTCACGTTGGACGCCCCGGTGACCGCGACCAGCGCCGCGTCGGGGCGGGCGGCGAGTTCGGCGCGCAGCGCGTCGAGGGTGTCGGCGACGGTCCGTCCGGCCCGCACGACCCGGTGCCCGCCGTGCCGCCAGGCCAGCAGCGTCGCGTGGTGCTCGAGGTCGAGGGTGACGACCGGGCCGGGCACGGCGCGGGCCAGCACGCCGAGCGCGTCGGTGGTGTTGCGGGTGAACACCACGCAGTCGTCCGCGCGGGCCCGGACGAACCGGCCGACGTCGGCGCGGGCGTTCTCCAGCAACGACGTGCAGACCCGCGAGGTGTAGCCGGCGCCGCGGTGCACGCTGCCGAGATAGGGCAGCACCTCGGCGACGTGCGCGGCGACCGCGTCGAGCGCGGGGGTGGAGGCGGCCGAGTCGAGGTCGCAGTACCGGACCGACCGGCCGTCGACCAGCGGGACGCGCAGCTCGTCGCCGACGACGCGCGGCAGGGTGTCGGTCGCGGTGACGAGGGAAGGAACGGGCAGCAGTGCAGCGGTCATGAACCGGCCTCCGGGGAGTCCACGCTTACCGGTCGCGGGTGTCGCGCCGGTCAGGTCCTCACCCGGGGCACCCCACCGTGGTGGAGGGTTGCCGGCCAGCAAGCCGGGGCTACGCGCTGGCACTCATGACCTTCGGGCGGGACGCTAGCACGGACCTGCCGGAGACTCACAACCCCGCTTCGACGGCGAGCAGGCCGGCCTGGGTGCGGTTGGTGCAGTCCAGCTTGACCAGCATCCGGGAGACGTAGGTCTTCACCGTCGCCTCGGACAGGTGCAGCGCCGTGCCGACGTCGGCGTTGCTCATGCCACGGCCGAGGCACCGCAGGACCTCGACCTCCCGATCGGTGAGCCCGGTGATCCGCTCCCGCGCCCTCGCCGACCGGTCGAGGTGCCCGGTGGAGGCGTGCACCAGGCGGCGGGCGGCCTCGGGGGAGAGCACCGTGTGCCCGTCGGCGGCCACCCGGACGAGCCCGACCAGGTCCTGCGGCGGTGTGGTCTTGACCAGGAACCCGGCCGCGCCGAGCTGCAGCGCGCGCAGCACGTACTCGTCGGCGTCGAAGGTGGTCAGGGCGACGACCGGGGGCGCGCTCACCATCGCCGCGATCCGTTCGATCGCGGTGAGCCCGTCGACGCCGGGCATGCGCAGGTCCGTGAGGACGAGATCGGGCCGCTCGCGCAGCACCACCTCGACGGCCTCGGCGCCGTCGTGCGCGCTGCCGACCACGGTGATGTCGTCGGCCTGTTCGAGGATGGTCGTGAGGTGGGCGCAGACCATCGGCTCGTCGTCGACCAGCACCAGCCGGATCATGTGACGCAGTATCGCAGCGAGGCCCGCGACCGATGGCGACGTTCCCTGTCGACTTACGGTGATCCCCCCGGAGCCCGCCGGGCGGCGAGGGTGCAGGTGACGCGGGCCGGAGCGGTCCGATCGGTCCGAGGGGAGGCTGGTGTTCGTGACGACCGGAACGACCGACGACGCCGTATCGTCGCGGCGCGAGCCACGGCTGTGGGTCCTCGTGGCCGGGAGCGTCGTGTTCGCCGTCTCGGACATCGGGGTGTACCTGGCCGGTCCGCCCACCGACGGGGTGCTGGGCCCCTGGGCCGGACTGGTCCTGCCGCTGCTGGTCAGCCTGTCGTTGCCGCTGCTGCGGGTCGTCCCGGCCGCGGTCGTCGCCCTCACGGTCGCCGCGTCGCTGGCCATCGCCTGGTCGGAGGCCTTCGCACCCGGCCTGCTCGTGCCGGTCGATCCGGCCAGCCCGATGTCGTTCCCCCGGGCGGCTCCCGCGGTGGTCATCTACCTGGTGCTGGCGTGGCGGCCACGGATCGCCTACCCCGTCGTCGCGCTGCTGACCGTGCTCGCCGCGCGGCTCTGGGCCCCGGCCTGGGACGTGACCCCGTTCGGACTGCTCGGCACGCTGCTGCCCGCGGTCGCCGCCCTGTGGCTCGACTCGCGCGCCCGCCTGGAGCGGTCGTTGCGCGACCGGGCGGAGCGCGCCGAGCGCGAGCAGGTGCTGATCGCCGGCAAGGTCCGCGCCGAGGAGCGACGACGGCTGGCGGCCGAGATGCACGACGTCGTCACCCACCGGATCAGCGGCATGGTGCTGCAGGCCTCGGCGCTGAGCGCGAGCACGCGCGACGAGGCGGTGCGACGAGCCGCCGAGGGCGTGCGGGAGTCCGGTACGCGGGCGCTGCAGGAGCTCCGCGACCTGATCGGGGTGCTGCACTCCGACGGCAGCCCGCGCCCGGCGGCGCGGGACTCCGTCGGCCCGCCCGGCGAGATCGCCGACCTGGTCCGGGACACGACCGGCCTCGGCGCGGTACGGCTCGACGTCGACGGCGACCCGGCCGGGATCAGCCCGACGGTCGCCCGGACCGCCTACCGGATCGTCCAGGAGTCGCTGACCAACGTCGGCAAGCACGCGCCGGGTGCCGACGTCACGGTCACCGTCCACTACGGAACCGGCGCGGTCCGGGTCGGCGTCGGGAGCTCGGCCGGGCAGCGGCCGCCGGAGCCGGCGCTCGTCGCGAGCGGGTCGGGGCGCGGACTGCGCGGGCTGGAGCAGCGGGTGGCGCTGATCGGCGGGACGATCGCGCACCGGTCCGTCGACGGGGGTGGATTCGCGGTCGAGGCGACCCTGCCTGCGTACGTCCCGACCGGCAGGGCGTGA
This sequence comes from Pseudonocardia nematodicida, assembly GCF_040105385.1. Lineage (NCBI taxonomy): Bacteria > Bacillati > Actinomycetota > Actinomycetes > Pseudonocardiales > Pseudonocardiaceae > Pseudonocardia > Pseudonocardia nematodicida. The sequence goes on along the minus strand of NZ_JBEDNQ010000012.1, from coordinate 123,618 downwards.
GTCCCGGAAACACGACGGCTCCCCCGCAGAGTTGCGGGGGAGCCGTCGCGGATCAGCGGTGAAGCGTGATCAGACCTGGACGGTCGAGGCCTGCGGGCCCTTCGGGCCCTGCGTGACCTCGAACGACACCTTCTGGTTCTCGGTGAGCTCGCGGTAGCCGCTGCTCTCGATGGCCGAGTAGTGGACGAAGACGTCGGCGCTGCCGTCGTCGGGCGCGATGAAGCCGAAGCCCTTCTCGGAGTTGAACCACTTCACGGTGCCAGTCGTCATGCATGTCTCCTGATGGTCGAGCACTGAACGGGATGGCCACGTGGTGTGGCGGCCCGGGTCACGGTGTGGGACCCAGACGGGCAGCCATCTCCGGCTGAACCAAAGGAAAGCGAATCCGCCCGCATCGTTCATCCGGCGAGCGTGTGTCACACACGAAAGTCAGAACTACGGTGACCGACAGTCACGCTACACGTCGACCGGCAACCCTGGCACACCGCCCCTGTTTCCCGGTGTGATCGGGGCCTGTCGGGGAACTCTGCACCGATCGGACCGTGGGACCGGCGCTGCTCGCACCGGGCCCGGCACGGACCGACGGAGGAGCAGCCATGCCGGTCCCGAAACCGACCCGTGAACAGGTCATCGAACAGGGCGCGTCCGGCCTCGCGCGGTGGAGCGCCCGCTTCCTGCTGATCGCCGCGGCACTCGCGGTCATCGGGCTGGTGGTCGGGCAGCTCTGGTCGATCATCCTGCCCGTGCTGCTCGGGCTGCTGATCGCCAGCGTGTTCGAGCCGCTGGTGACGTGGCTGCGTGCCCACCGCTGGCCGAGCATCCTGGCGACGACGGCGGTGTTCCTCCTCGCGCTGGTCGTCCTGGCCGGGGTCATCGCCGGGATCGTGCCGGCCGTCGCGACCCAGGGTCCGCAACTCGCGAGCGGCGCGACCGGGGGCATCCAGCAGATCCAGGCCTGGCTGGCGGGCCCGCCGTTCAACCTCGGGGCGACCCAGATCGGTCAGGCGGTGCAGCAGGCGACCGAGCGGTTGGAGCAGAACGCGGCCTCGATCGTCGACGGCGTGGTCACCGGCCTGTCCGCGGTGACCTCGGGGATGGTCACGCTCGTCGTCGCGGTCGTCATCGCGTTCCTGTTCGTCAAGGACGGTCCCCGGTTCCTGCCGTGGCTGTCCCGGGCGTCGGGTCCGTCGGCCGGGGAGCACCTCATTGCCGTCGGTGGCCGTGCCTGGTCCCGGCTCGGTGGGTTCATCCGCTTCCAGGCCCTGATCGGGTTCATGGACGCGGTCCTCATCGGCATCGGCCTCGCGGTGCTCGGCGTGCCGCTCGCCCTGCCGCTCGCGGTGCTGATCTTCTTCGGCGCGTTCGTGCCCATCGTGGGGGCGCTGGTCACCGGTGCGCTCGCCGTGCTCGTCGCGCTGGTCGCGCAGAACCTCACGACGGCGCTCATCGTGCTCGCGCTGATCCTCGTCGTGCAGCAGCTCGAGGGCAACGTGCTCAGCCCGATGATCCAGGGCAAGGGACTGGGGCTGAACTCGGCGATCGTCATCCTCGCCGTCACCGCCGGAGCGAGCCTGTTCGGCGTGGCCGGCGCGTTCCTCGCCGTGCCGGTGGTGGCGGTCGTGGCCGACGTGCTGCGCTACATCGGGGAGGACATCGACCGCAGGACCGGGTTCGTCGACGCCACCGTGGCGGACCCGGAGGAGGATCCCGCCGTCGTCGACGAGCAGGCTCCGGACGAGGGCGAACCCGCCGCCGTCGAGGAGCGCAACGGTGCAACCCCACGTCGGACAGGGGGGTCTGCCGGACTGCCACGGCCGCACTGACCCGCTGTGCTGGGGCCCATGACCACGCTCGACGCCGTCCCGCCGCCTGCGCGGAGCGGGCCCGCTCCCCTCACCGACGGCAAGCGCCCCGCCGGCGCGTCCTTCGTGCTCGGGTTGTTCGTGGTCCTGCCGACGCTCGCGCTGGTCGCGGCGGTACCGCTGGCATGGGGATGGGGCCTGGGCTGGCTCGACATCGCGCTGGCGGTCGCCTTCTACTACGTGAGCTGCCTCGGTGTCACGGTGGGCTTCCACCGCTACTTCACCCACGGTTCGTTCAAGGCCACGCGCCCGCTGCGGATCGCGCTGGCGGTCGCGGGCAGCCTGGCGCTGCAGGGCAGCGTCGTGAACTGGGTCGGGGAGCACCGCCGGCACCACGCCTTCTCCGACAAGGAGGGTGACCCGCACTCGCCGTGGCTCTACGGCACCGGGCCCAAGGCTCTGGTCAAGGGCTTCTGGCACGCCCACCTCGGCTGGATGTTCGGGCGCGACATGACCAACATGAACCGGTTCGCCCCGGACCTGCTCGACGACGCCGACATCCGCCGGGTCGACCGGGCGTTCCCGCTGATCGTCGTCGTCAGCCTGCTCGGTCCGGCGCTGATCGGCGGCCTGGTCACGATGTCCCTCTGGGGCGCGTTCACCGCGTTCTTCTGGGCCGGGTTCGTCCGGGTCGCGGTGCTGCACCACGTCACCTGGTCGATCAACTCGATCTGCCACATCTGGGGCGAGCGCCCGTTCGCCGCCCGGGACCGGTCCGCGAACGTGTGGTGGCTGGCGGTGCTGTCGTGCGGCGAGTCGTGGCACAACCTGCACCACGCCGACCCGACCTGCGCCCGGCACGGTGTGAAGAAGGGCCAGATCGACATCTCGGCCGTGGTCATCCGTGGCTTCGAGAAGCTGGGCTGGGCGACGAACGTCCGCTGGCCCACCACCCGGCGCCTGGAGAAGCTGGCCGCGCCGCGCGGATAGCCCTGATCCGCGGCGGTCAGGTCTCGCGCGTCCGCTCCTCACCCAGGGCCCGCAGGTGCACTGCCGCCCAGGTCCGCAACGGCCGCCACCCCTCGGCGACGTCGACGGGGTCGGCATCCGGCCCGTACCGTTCGGCGATCTCGGCCGTGAGCCGACGCTCGTGCCGGGGCAGGACGTCCGGGGCGTTGGCCCCGCGCAGCACGACGAGCTCCGCGGCGAACGGCCCGAGTCCGAGGATCTCCCGGACGCGCCCGATCGCCTCGTCGGGACCGATCGCGCGCAGCGCGGCCCCGTCGAGGACGCCGTCCAGCGCGGCGTCGGCGACCGCGCGCAGGTACTCCGGCTTGCGCCCCGGGAGGTTCAGGTCGGCGCCCCGCAGGACGTCCGGGGTCGGGAACGCCCCGTCCTCGCCGTACCGCTCGGCCAACGACGCGCGCAGCGCCGCGGCGTGGGTGATCCTGGTCCGCTGGGACAGGACGGACCACGCGGCGGCCTCGTAGGGGGAGTGGAAGCCACAGGGGCGTAGTCCGGGCAGCCGCCGCTGGGCGTCGGCCATCACCGGATCCCGCCGGGCGACGCCGGGCCACTCCCGCCCGTCGACGTCGAGGGCGAGGAACCGGGCGACCTGCTCCACGGCACGGTCCAGGTCACCGTCGCCGCGCACCTCGACGGCGGCGCGGTCGCCGTCCTGGGCGACCCGGGCCTCGGCGACGGTCCAGTCGTGCTCGGACCGGAACACGGTGCGCAGCTCGTCGGTCCCGGGCGCGGCCGGGAGTGCGGCGGGCGAGAACCCCTCCCAGAAATGACGGCTGGTGGCCAGCGACCACGGGCCGGCGACGCGGTGCTCGACCCGGTGTTCGGGGGTCACCGCGCGCACAGGGCGGCCGGACCGGCACAGCGCACGACCATGGCCGCCTCCGCGTTCCTGCCGGCGCGGGTGGCCGGCCCGGGCTCAGCGTGCTCCGGACGTGAGGGCGCGTCCACCTTCTCGACCCGGCACCGGCGCGTTCCTCCATCCGGGCAGTTCCCCGCGCAGCCCGTGTCGGACGGCCCGCCGGAGTCAAGTCCGGAGTCGTCGCACCCCGCGACGGTCCACGAGAGGAGAAGCGGGATGACCACGACCCTGGGCGGCGTGCGCGCCGTCGTGACCGGCGGCGGCCGCGGCATCGGGCGGGCCGAGGCGATCACGCTCGCGGAGGGGGCGCTTAGTACTGCAACGGCAGTTGATCAGTCCGGTGGTCGTTCGCCGCGTCTGCGGTAGTGGCAGTCGCGGGCCTGTTGCTGGCGTTCGCGGCGCCAGTGCGACCAGTGCATGACGTGGTCGATGCAGACGAGCGGGGTGAAGGCGAGCGCGGCGAGGAGGCGGCGGATCTCGTTGGTCGACAACCGGATCAGCGTGCGGCGGCCGGTTGTGGATCCCCCTTTTCGGCCTCGCGGCGGTGTTCGGTGGCGCGGGTGACGGCGAGGTAGGCGGCGGCGAGCATCGCGAGGGTGATGTGGGCGTGCCAGGCGCGAAAGGCGCGGACCTGGTACTGGTCGAGCCCGGCTTCGTTCTTCGCGGTCTGGAAGCACTCCTCGATCGCCCACCGCGCCCCGGCCACCTGGACCAGCTCCCGCAGCGGGGTGTTCGCGGGGGCGGCGCAGCGGTAGAACGCCAGATCACGGACGGTCTTGCCCTCAGCGGGCTCGGTCTGGCGGCGGACCAGCAGCCAGTGCCCCCACCCGGCCGGCAGTCCTGCGGTGTCGACAGTGACGGCGGTCCAGTCATAGATCCGTTCGCCGTGCGCGCCGGGACCGATCGCGCGTCGTTCCCCACCGTCGTTCCCGGTGTCGGGGTCGCGTGCTCCGGCGATCGTGGCGAGGATCTTCGCGGGGCGGCGGGTGCGGTCGAGGCTGGTCAGTATGTCGTCGTTGCGGGTGGCGAGCACGTAGGGGATCTCCCACTCAGCCAGCTGGTCACGGAAACCGGGATTCTGCCCGTAGGCCTCGTCCGCGGTTACCCACGAGTCGCGCGTGAGCGCCCCGGCAGTGTGGGCGCGGGCCAGCATCGCCGTCCCCAGCTGGGGTTTCGTCGCGAACTCGATGTCGTCGGGGACATCGGCACGGGTGCAGCGTTCGCGGTCCTCGGTCTACGAGGTCGGCAGTTAGAGTTCCCTGTCGATCAGTGCTCGCCCCTTGGTCGAGGCGTAGGCGAGGAACACTCCGAGCTGACAGTTGTCGATCTTCCCGCTGGTGCCGGTGTACTGGCGTTGCACCCCGGCCGAGCCCACGCCCTTCTTGATGAACCCGGTCTCGTCCACGATGAACACCCCGGATGCGGTGTCGCCGAGCTTGTCGATCACCTAGCCACGCAGATCGTCACGGACGCCGTCGACAACCCAGTCCGCGGTGCGCAGCAGCCGCTGCATCCCGTCCGGCGACACCGCCCCGGCATGCTCGGCCAACGTCCACCCGTTCTTGCGCTCCAGGCCCGCGAGCAGGCCCCGCAGGTAGGTACCGACCCGCCGACGCGGCTCGACCCTGCGGAAACGGCCAGCGATCAGCTCCACCACCGCGTCCAACGAGGCCACCCACCCGGCAAGATCAACCACGCGGTGATCATCACCGCCGAACGCCCGTCAGCCTCTCACGACACGCCGAACTGCCGTTGCAGTACTAGGCAGGCAACCGCGCTGCAAGCCTCTGCCAGCAGAGGCGCGGTCATGTCGATCGCGAGCAGTTCCAGGTTATCGACTCACAGCGGCACCGTCATCGCGTGCACCTTCCGTATCGTGCAGGCGTCTCCTGACAGTTGTCGACGCGGGCATCGTCAGTTGTCGATGTGTGCATTGTCGATTGCCGCAGGCCGAGCAGCTCTGGGGGCCTGGGGCGGTCTCGGGGGAACCCATCCGGTCGCGGATTCGTGTGTCTGAAACTCAGAGTCATGTAACGACTACCCGCGCAGCAGCGAGTACGAGCTAACAGTCGTTGACGACTGATTGATGAGTTTGATGGAGGAGTGGGATGAATCGACCCTGCGTGACGCGGAACACTAGCGCTCGAGCGGCATGTGTAGGCATACGCGTTGGCATCTAAAGCGAGAAGGTGAGGCTGCTTCACAGCCCATTTTTGCAGACAACGTTAATCCCCTTGGGTAATTGATCGAACGCAACTGTAGCTCTCGTTCTTGCCCTAGGAATATGGCTCAGTTGAGTATCCGGTTAGGTGGCATCGTGGCGTTAGATGAGTGGAATTCACTCAGGTACCTTGGATACGGCGAGCCGCGAGTCACTCTCGGGCGGCTCCGTGAAACACGATTTGCGGCTCAGGCGCTACGACCTGTACTCGTCTTGGGGCCACAGAGAAGCCGAAAGACGACCGGCGTGGTGATCCCGACGCTATTGGACTGGCCAGGGCCAGCCATCGTTACCTCAGTTCGGACAGATGTTATCGATGCGAGCGCTAAGCATCGCGGTCGATTCGGCGATATTACTGTGTTTGAGCCGTCGGGCGGTCTAATCCACGACCGTCGCACTACCGGCTGGGACCCTTTGGGCGATTGCCGCACGTGGGATGACGCACTCCGAACGGCGCGGTGGCTGACGGAGGCGTCATTCGCTGGCGACGGCATAGTGAGTGGAGATTTCTGGGCCAGTAAAGCAGTAAGCCTACTGGCGCCGCTATTGTACTCGGCTGCGCTTGGGAACCGCGATATGCGGTCGGTCATATCTTGGATTCGCACTCAGAATACGGAGGACGTGTACAGCATCCTGGAAGGCTTGGACGCTCCCCAAGCGGTAGACAGCCTAAGGTCGGTAGCTGAAAGTGAGTACCGAGTGCGGGACAGCATATACGCAGTTCTGAATCAAATCACAGCTGTTTACGACTACTCCAATGTGATGAAGAAGACGGTCACTGGAGACTTCGACATCGAGCGGTTCTTTAATGGCCGAAACAACACGCTCTACATGTGCGCTCCCCCTGATGAGCAGGAAGAGTTCGCGCCATTATTCACGTCGCTGGTGAGAAGGGTTCTTCGCGAAGCCTACCGGCGGGACGCCCAGGGTCTGACGAATACCAGAAGTCCTCTTCTTGTTCTGCTCGATGAGGCCGGCAACATTGCACCGCTCGCGAATCTCGACACACTCGCCACAACAGCTGCAGGAACGGGGATTCAGCTCGTATCAGTATTTCACGATATATCCCAAATGTCCACTATCTATGGCGAGACAAAAGCTCGAACGATCGCCAATAATCACTCCGCGCTCTTACTGCTCCCAGGAAATCGCGACACGTTAACTAGCGAGATGCTGACAAGTCTGATTGGGACAGAAGCCGCTCAGGGATGGCGTGATCCAGTGACAGGACGGCCTGGCCCAACAACAGGTAGCCCGTTTCGTCGACTCACTCCCGGGACCGCGCTGTGCATTTACGAACACCTCAGTCCCCTGATCCTCACCCTTCGCTCCTCGTCGCATGATAATGATCTGCGCCGTCTATCGGCCGCAAGTCGAACTGTCACGAGTAACGAGTCGGCATGAAGTGGCGTCGAGGGTTCGAGAATAGCCATAAGGAAGCTGAGAAAATGACGGTTGCCGATCTGGTAGACCAGCGATCACGCTCAGGCGACAGTGAAGCAGGAGCAGAAGCAGGATCGGAAGGGGGCGTTGGCCGGCTTAGTGAAATCATGACCGCGATTGACAGCCCTACAGACGCCCGGTCTATCCGGCAGGCGCTCGATGCAGTGGTCGTCGGCCAGGCAGATGCTAAGAACGCCATCAGTGTCCTGTTATCGGCTCATCTCAGTGTTGATGACAGGGTGGGAAACGTTGGTTCACCTAACGCACTTCTTATCGGGCCGACAGGAGTTGGCAAGACTCATACTGTGCACACGGCCGCTGATTTTCTTGGCCTTCCTTACGTGAATGTGGACAGCACCGCTCTGGTTCCATCTAGCGCACAAGACGGAATGACGATTGAGAAAGTGCTCGTAGAGCTGCTCATCTCCGCAGAGACGATTCTCGCCGAACGAAATATGTTCGCCGAAATCTCCGCCGTCGAACTTGCAAGTAGAGGCCTCATCTTCTTGGATGAGTTCGATAAGCTTCGTGTAGACCGAGAGAGTGACTGGAATCTTCGACTCCAGCGCCGTCTCCTCCGTCTGATGGAAGGCTCGTTCACCGCTATTCCTGAAGCACGCGGCGAAACGATCGATACGTCGAAGATCAGCTTTCTTGCTAGTGGGACCTTTGAGGGGGTCCGAGATCCAATCGTCGTTTCCCAGCGTCCGGCACATCTAAATAGCACCCTACGTGAGCAGGAGAAAGTGGTCTCTGTTGATTTGGTCAACTACGGCTTCCTCCCAGAGCTTATAGCAAGATTGCCAGTTCTGGTGGCATTCGACTCACTTAGTAGCCGAGACCTGGTTGGCGTTCTAGATAATCCTCGTGTTGATCCCACTCAATTGTGGAGTAGTTATTTTCGAAGTATTGGCAAAGACCTTCTAATTGAGACGGAAGCGAAGATTCTAATTGCCGAACAGGCCGAGAAGCTGAATATGGGCGCAAGAGGTTTGCAACAGGTAATCTTTCCGATGCTGGCTCGGTTATCTCTTGATCACGAAGATGGCGATCAGGCAACGGTCATCGTTACACGAGAACTCTGTAAGGCACAGCTTCGGAAGGGCTGGTAAGCGATGAGCGATATTCACGAGGTGGACGTTGCCGACGTCCGTGATCTGGAATGGAAGAAATTTTCAGAGCCTGGAATATTCAACTCTGTTCGCAACATCGCCAAGTTTCGGCTAGTTGTGAAGCTCGGGTATACAGGCCGCTGGCAGGAGAATAAGGATGAAGCCCGCAAGATCTCGCAAAAGCTATACTACCATCTTCTTAGGACGCTGCATGCGTGCGGATTTCACCAACCAGAGGATCTAGAAGTTCTTCATGGAGAAGGCAAGTTCCGAATTTCCTACGCCGACCCTGAGTACGGGTTCATCATTACCGTAACCGAGACCGGCTGGGTTGAAGTCGAGCGAGATGGATCATCGCTGGAAAGGTTCCATGAGTGGTATGTAAGTCTCATGCCAGCAATGCAGAATGTCTTGAATACAATTCGCTCGTGTATTCGCGAAGAGCTCGGTGAGTCCGCTGGTCTTAGGCGTGCCGACTCTGATGAGCTGGAGTCGATTGCTATGCAGCAAGCGCATTATGAGTTCCAGATAATCGGCTATCGATTCCGCCGCGCAAATTCCCGCGAGAGCTCTGTAAACTCCGAGCTGATGAAGCGCGCATTCGTACTTCTCCCTGACGCGCATGGTCGGTTGGCTCCTTCCGGAGACCAAGATCCGAAAGCATTCGGTCGAATTAGTTACATGGTCAATCGGTGGGTTGGGCCGGAAGAGGCGAAACGACGCGAGAATTATCAGGTGTCGGCCCCCAGTAATAACGAATGGTCGAGCTTGTGGTTTACATTCACGTATATCGGAGACTCGTTCGTTAGCCCGGAAGGGGTGCGCAGCCCGTTTAGCGAGAAGGACTTCGTTAGCCCGAAAGGCGCGGTGGTGCCGTACGTGGACTTCTTTCGCGATCGCGCTATCCGGGGTTTTGTCGCTACCTTGACTGATGGATATGAGTTTGTTACGACGCCGGATATCTTGCCGTGACGCCCGGATTCGGTGAGTGGGTCGAGTCTGTTTCCGCAATTGCAGCATTCGCCGCTGCGTTCGTGGGATGGATGGCGGCGAGGGCTGCTAGAGATGCTGCCAGGGCTGGGAACAGTCAAGCGATAGCAGCTCAAGCTCAAGTGCGTTTGGCCCAGAAGTCAGCTGACAATGCGCTGATTACGGCCCGTGAGAGCATCAGGGCGAGACTCGATGATCGTGGTCCAGTCCTGGTCTCGGTGCTCAATGAGCCAACTGAAGAGCCATTTTTGTTGGCTCGATCCGATACGCTCGATCCGTTCGGAGAGCAATCACTACGGCGCCGACGTAGTTTTGCTCGAATCAGTAGATCAGATGCTGGCGATTATGTTATTGCAATATTTGGACGCGGTGTCGTCAAGAACGAGGGTCGGCTGAGTGCGGTTGTAGTCGGGGGTAGCTCATCGGTCACCTTTGATGCGGGTCTAGGCGATCGGCGCCCTTTTCGTCGACCTATGGAGAATGGCGAAGGCGACGGCCAATTTGCTCCGCTATCAGGGGTCGTGATCGAGCCCGGAGAGTCGTTACCGTTCGATTGGGTGGTGGCGAAACCAGGTGGCGATTGGGTTCTGGAGCCAGGAACGACGGGCAGCGGCGACGCAATCGAGATCGTCGCCGAAACAATCGGGTACCCAGTCGTTTCAGATCGCATCCAGCATCGGGTTGTGCTAGATCCTGTCACGCAGGATCCTGAAACCAGAGACTGGAAGATTTCCGCGTATTGGTTGTCCGGGGCAAAGCTGAGTGGAGCGCAGGTGAGACGAGAATATCGGGGATTTGAATTCTTGAACGAATGAGCGACATGGCTCGAGAAGTCGACGCAAAATGAAGGGGACTACCCAAGACTTCAGTTGACTCCTGACCTGTGAGGACGAGCACCTCACAGGAAGGATCGTCATCGTGCCCAAGCCGTTCCCGGCCGAGTTCCGCCGCGACGTCGCCGCAGCCCGCCAGAGCAGGTCACGTCGTCGATCGCGGTTGGCAAGATCCCAGCGGACCGCGTTCGGGGTGGGGCCGGACCAGAAGAGGCGAGTGGGCAAGTCGAGGAGCCCGCTCAGGGGTCCGGCGAGTTCGTCGATCGAGTCGGGCACGGCGACATCGCGGACCCAACCGGGACGCCGTGATGCCGCGCTGTTCATGCGTTCATCGTGCCTCACCAACGTTGCTCGCGCTCACGGTCGCACCGGCCCGACGACCAGGGTGCGGTCGTCACGGATCTCGCCGAGAGAGACCGTCGTTCCGTTGACGAGGTCGACTCGCCAGAACTTCCAACCCTGTGGCGTCCGGGCCGCGTCATCGGGCAGGCGATACGAGTCCTCGTCGATCCACAACCGACCTGCGTGGTCCACTCGAGCCTCGTGGCGCTCATCGCGGTGGATGCCGTGTACGACGGTGCCAGCCGGTAGCCGTCCCGTGGCGACCAGACCTGCGAGTGGTGTGCGGCGCGATCAGGCAGGCGGCCCCGGAGTAGGGAGATGGGGTGTGGATCTGCCTCCGGATTCGGTCGCGTCGGCGGGGGGCGGGGTCAGCCCGAGTCGTCGATGGCTCCACACCCGACCAGCAAGTGCGCGGTAGAGACGCCCACGCTGCTCGACGACTTCCCGGATGTCCTCGTCCGCTTTGAATGCCCGGAGAACGCCATCGAGTTCATGGGACGAGCGAAACCTGCGAAGCGATGGGTTATTGCGGTGGAGATGAGGTGACAGGGCGGCGAGTAGCGTATTGCGGCTGCGATACCATTCAATCTTATCCGCGTAGGCCAAGTCTCTGATGCTGGGGTTGTCCGAATCTTTGAGAAGGCCGAGCCCGCCGATCCGGTTGCGGACAGCACGGAATTCGCGAGGAACTAAATTCGGGCGCCGTCCGGGGTGGTCGGCGAATAGATGTTCGCTATGCCACGGGTCATCGGAACTCAGGTACTGGTCGATCGCGTCCTTGTGGCCCATCTCGATCTCTGTGTATGCCGTGAGCCGGGCCAGGATGTAGCGGAACTGCGAGCGGTTGTCGCCGCGCAGGCCGAAATTCGGGAGGCCATCGAAGCTGTCCGGGGGTACGAGTGCGCCCAGTTTTGAGGAGAGAGCTGTGGGTGTCGGACACCTTCTAACGAGCGGGATCAGGCCGTGTATCTCGGCGTTCAGATCGTCTTGCCGAGTCGACTCGTCGTTGACAGTCCGGTGTACGACGAGTAGGTCGACGAAATTCGCGGCGATTCGCGCCTTCTCGTCGATGGTTGATGTCAGATCTCCGGAGCAGATCGTCGCCAGGATCAGCGCCATCTGTGCGGTGGCCCCGTTGACGTGATTGTAGTAGAGGGAGCTGGCGCCGTTCATCTCGTATGGCTGCTTTGTGGCGGCAGTGAGCTTTCCCAATACTCGGCCGAGGTCGATCAAGTTGCTGACGAAGGCCTGGTAGGGCTCACCCTCCTGGGTGAGACCGAGGGTCTTCAGGTTCCGGCGAGCCCAGATGTGCGGAGCGTTGATGATCTCCTGGACGTCAGACCCTGAGGCGATATCCGCATGCTGGCTGATGAGATAGGCGCGTAGAAACTCCTTGGGTGCGTCCGCGTCACCGCGCTGGCGGGTGACCTCGGCGATCATTGCCCGCCATGACGCGTTCAGCTCCTGCTGTCCGTCTTTCGCACGGGAGAGCAAGAAGCTCTTCATGAGGTCGACTGACGTCAACCGAGCACCGCGATCGTTCATCGACTCGAAGATGCGAAACCCGCTGTCGCGATCGGACGCCTCGATTCCGACCATCACGACATCGTCGAGTAGTCAGTCCACGAAGGGGTCCAGCTGGTCGGAATCAAACTGCTGCGACAGGTCTCCAGCGATCTGCTGACTGCGGGCCCACAGGTTCTGCAAGCTCAACGAGGCGCCTAGTGGCACCTCGTAATGGTGGTCGTCCAGCAAGGCCTCCATCGCCTGTTGTCGTTCATCGAGCTCCAAGCGGAACCGAGGGCGATCTCTGTGGTAGCCGGCGACGACTGCTCCCGTCAGCCTGCGTTCGATCTTCTTCGACGCCGAATCAGGGAGTGCGCGAAGCAGGTGGAGAAAGATTAGGTGCAGAGTGGTGAAGCGTTGCTTGCCGTCGGCAAGGAATCGCTTGTCTCCCGGCTCGTCCGTGTACACGAAGGGGCCGAGAAAGTGCTGGGTTAATTGCTGCGACCACCAGCGGGCTTTGCGTGCTCCGTCCGCGCGTTTGAACTCCTCGACAAGGTCGTGGAGCAGGGTCTGTACTTCGTCCGGACCCCACTCGTACTCCCGTTGGTAGTACTCGATGGCGTAGGTGGTCTTGCCCAGGAACAGAGTTTCGAGTGTGAACGTCCGCCCGGTGATTCCGCTGCTCACCATCGCCCCCACCCGGTCGCCACCGGCCAATCTTGTCCACGGTGACTCGGTTCTACCAGGTGCGGGGCGTGGCGTGGCAACGACGACAGAACGAGTTCAGCTCGCCGGCGGTCCAGGCGCCGCGAGAATTCACGACGCCACCACGCTCGCGGCCCGGAAGGTCTCCCCGGGCATCGCCCGCCGCAGCTTCCAGGTGATCGCGATCGGCTTGCTGCCCTCGTGCGACACGTAGTCACACGCCCCCAGGCAGAGGAACGGCGCGCCGTCCCCGATGTCGTCCTTCGGCGCGGCCCGCACGAACAGCACCACGTGACTGCCCTGATCCCGGTGCGTGAGGTACCGACGCCCGGTCCCCGACTCCGGGGAGGTGGCGTTCTGCGACTCCCAGTGGAACAGGGCGTGCTGCAGCGCGAAGTCGCGGTACATGGTCGTGGGGGAGAAGTCGCGCTCGGTCTTGTGAGGTTGACGAACAGCGCGTCGACCCGCGTCTCCGGCGCCCAGACCACACCGCCGGCGTGGCCGGCCGCCTTGCGCTCCAGCGACGCCCAGTCCAGCCCGGCGAGGACCTCCTCGCGCCGGTAGTGGGCGTGGCTGCGCAGCGGCACGTGCTGCAGCCCTTCACCGAGCGGGCGCGGCAGGTGCCGGGCCTGGTCGAGGGTGTACGCGGTGAGCTCGCGGATCTCGGCGCACACCGCGGGGTGGCGCCGCAGGTGCTCGATCCCGGCCTGGTAGCCGGCGAACCCGCCGCGGTCGGGCCAGAGCTGGAAGAACAGCATCCGGGCCAGCCGCTGCTCCCGATCGATCAGCTGCGCGTAGCCGGGGCCGGACGGGTCGGCGACGCGGGCGTAGACCTCGGCCCGCTCGGGGTCGTCGACGTGGGTCAGGGTCGCCGCCCGACGCAGCAGCGCGGTCTCGTCCGGGCCGGCGTCGGGCACGGTGAACCCGGCGTCGCGCCGCACGGCCGTCCACGACCCCTTGCTGCGGTACACATCGGACAGCTCGGCGCCGGACTCCCGCAGGTAGGGCCGCACCTCGAGCCCGGTGAGTGGGGTGTCGTCGTCCCGCTGCCGGCCGAGCGCGTCGGCGAGTCGCTGCGAGTCCGCGGGGACGGCCGGGTCGTAGGGGACAAAGTCGGGCGCGGCCCAGTAGGTGTCGAACGTGGACGTGAACTTGCGGATCAGGTCCGGGGTGGCGACCGAGGACAGCCGGACGTTCCACTCCAGCCCGTCGACGAGCGCGGAGCGGGACAGGTTCGAGCTGCCGACGAAGGCGGTGTCGAATCCGGAGTCCCGGCGGAACAGCCACGCCTTGGCGTGCAGCCGGGTCGTCGCACTCGCGTAGCTGATCTTCATGCGGGCGCCGTGCCGCCGGACGAGCTCGTCGACGGCGCGCTGCTCGGTGGCGCCCATGTACGTCGTGGTGATCACCCGGAACGGGACGCCGCGCTCGTGCAGCACGTCGAGCTCGCGTTCCAGCAGCCGGATGCCGTGCCAGCGGATGAAGGCGCACAGCAGGTCGACGTGGTCGGCGCTGGACAGCTCGGAGGCCAGCGCGCTGTGCAGCTTCGGCTCGCCCGCCGCGTTGGTGAACAGCGCGGCGTCGGACAGCGGCGTGATCGGGTGCCGGACCTCGTGCACGCCCGGCGCGACCTCGCGGGTGAGCGCGATGAGCTGCGCGAGGTCGTCGTGCAGGCGTTCGTCGTGCTCGACGAGGCCGAGCAGCCGGTTGACCAGGTCGAGCCGCTGCTCCGTGTCACGCCCGGCCAGCGCCTGTTCGACGACGGCGGCGACGTGCCGGGACAGCACCCTCGGCTGGGTCGCGCCCTCGACCCCGTCCCAGCGCGGGGTCAGCTCGGTGACCTGCGCCAGGGCGGCGTCGAGTCGTGCGGTGCGCAGGCGCTCGTGGGGCACCCGCACGCAGTGGTTCGGACACGCGTCCCCGTCCCGTCGTCGATCACGATCGGGTGCAGCATGCCGGGAGGGTCGGACAGTTCGGGCGTATCGCGGCAAAGCCGTCGGCGGGCCGGCGTGTCCGTCAGAGCTCCGCGACGACCTGCTCGGCGAACCGCAGCACCGGCTCCGTCGACGTCGGGTGCCCGAAGTCCATCACCGCGTGGTGGATGCCGCGCTCCGGCAGCCCCGCGAGCTCGTCGAGCAATGCGGCGGAGTCGGCGTCGGTCTCCGGCAGCGGGCGCTCCAGCGTGATCGCGACCTCGATCGCCGCGGGATCGCGGCCGGCCCGCTCGGCCGAGTCGTGCACGATCCCGAGCCGTCGCGTCCAGTCCTCGGCCGACCCGACCCGTGCCGCGTGCCAGATGTCCGCGACCCGCCCGACCAGCGGCAGCCCGAACTTCTCCCCGGCCGAGCCGATGCACACCGGCGGGACGGGGTCGGGCAGCGGCGGTGCGTCCGCTCCGTCGATCTGGAAGTAGGTCCCGGAGAACGTCGGCTCCGCCTGTGTCCACATGAGCCGGCAGATCTGGACGAGCTCCTCGAGCTGCGCCATCCGCACGGGCGTCGACGGGAACGGGTAGCCGTAGGCGGCGTACTCCTCGGCCCGCCACCCGGCACCGATGCCGAGGATGAAGCGGCCGCCGCTGAGGTGCTGCAGCGTGGCGGCCATCTTCGCGGTGAGCGCGGGCGGGCGGTACCCGTGGCCGAGCACGTGGTGGCACAGCATGACGTTCTCGTGCCGGGCGGCGAGCCAGGTCAGCGTCGTCCAGGCCTCGAGGAACGGGTCCTGCTTCCGGTCGAAGCCGTAGAAGTGGTCGGCCAGCCAGAGCGAGTCGAAGTGCGGCAGCGCCGTCGGGAGGATGTGCCGGTCCTGGTACGCGGCGATCGGCTGGTGGTCGCTGCCCGCGTTCCCGATCGCGGGGGAGAGCCAGCCGAGCTTCAGGGAGCGGGGCGAAGGACGCATGGTCGCGAACCCTATGCAGCCCGATCTCCCGACGCACCCGGACCGCTACGAGCGGCCCTTGTCCTCGGGCAGCTCCGCGTAGGTCCGCTTCACCTCGCGGTACCAGCCACGGCCCGCGATCGGGTGCCGCCAGCGCCCCTTCATCTCCTTGCGCGCCGCCTCGTGGTTGGTGTCGCCGGCCCGGACCACGTCACGCAGGTGCTTGTCCTGGGCCTTGATGACGTCGTCGGCGGTCTCACCGTGGAGGGCGTGGTCGCACGGGCCACCCAGCTGCCGGCAGGTCATGGTCTTCATCCGAGCTCCTCCGCTGTCCCGGCGCCCGTCAGGGCGTAGGACACCGTCTACTCCGCCTCGGTTGCATTGCGCAATCTGTCGGCCTCATGTTCGGCCGGCGAACCGGCGCAGGAACCCGGCCTCCACCGCGGCCATGTTCTCGATCTCCGAGGGATCGACGCTCTCGTTCGGCGCGTGGATCAGGCACTTCGGCTCCTCCACCCCGAGCAGCATGATCTCCGCGTCCGGGAACGTCTGCTGCAGGACCGTGCACAACGGGATCGACCCGCCCTGCCCCTGCCGGACGACGTCGCGGCCGTAGACGTCCTTCATCGCGGCCGACATCGCGTCGACGGCCGGGCCCGAGAGCGACCCGGTGAACGGCTGCCCGGCCGCCTCTCGCTCACAGCTGATCCGCACGTGCCACGGGGCGACGGCCCGCAGGTGCTCGATCAGCGCGGTCTGCGCCTCGACCGCGTCCGTACCCGGTGGGACCCGGAGGTTGAGCCGGGCGCGCGCGGTGGGCGGGATCGCGGCCGACGACCCCACGACGGGCGGGCAGTCCATGCCCAGCACGGTCAGCGCCGGTCGCGCCCACAGCAGGTCGCCGACCCGGCCGGTGCCGACGAGATCGACCCCGTCGAGCACACCGGCGTCGGTGCGGAACCGGTCGGCCGGGTAGTCGGCCCCGGACCAGGTCTGCGAGGCGTCGAGACCGCGCACGGTGGTGTTGCCGTGCTCGTCGTGCAGCGTCGCCAGGATGTCGATCAGTGCGACGAGCGCGTCCGGGGCGGCGCCGCCGAACATCCCGGAGTGCACCGGGCCGGCCAGCGTCTCGACGGTGACCACGACGTTCGCCAGGCCGCGCAGGCTGGTGGTGAGGCTCGGCTCGCCGACCGCGGCGTTGCCGGCGTCGCAGACCAGGATGGCGTCGGCGCGCAGCAGGTCGGCGTGCAGCGGGACGAACGCCTCGAGCCCGCCGGTGCCCTGCTCCTCCGATCCCTCGCCGACGATCTTGACGGTGACCCCCAGGTCGTCGCCGAGTGCCCGCAGTGCGGTCAGGTGCATGGCGATGTTGCCCTTGCAGTCGGCCGCGCCCCGGCCGTACCAGCGGCCGTCGACCTCGGTCAGCTCCCAGGGCGGGGTGCGCCAGGCGTCGTCGTCGAGTGGTGGCTGCACGTCGTGGTGGAAGTAGAGCAGCACGGTCGGGGCGCCGGGTGGGCCCTGCCGCCGGCCGCAGACGGCCTTGCTGCCGTCCGGGGTCGGGTACGCAGCCACGTCGCTGAACCCGAGCTCGGAGAACGCGCCGATGACCCAGTCGGCCATCCGGTCGCACTCCGCCGGCGGGAACTGCGCGGCGTCGTGCACCGAGCGGAACGCCACCATCTCGGCGAGGTCGTTGCGGGCCCGGGGCATCAACGCCGAGATGTCCTGCAGTGCCGTGTCGGTCACGGTGCCTCCTCGCTCAGCCGGCCGCGGCCGGACGGACGTCGAGCCCCGCGACGAACTGCTCGACCGCGGGCAGGTCCTCCGGGCAGTAGGTCGCGACGACGAGCTCCAGCCCTTGCACGGTGCGCGGGTCCACCGTGGCCGGGCGCAGGTAGAACTCCCCGCCCACGCCGAGCCGGGTCTTGAGCAGCCCCAGCTGGTGCGGGCTCCCCGCCGTGGCGCAGACGGCGCCACCGTCGTCGCCGAGCACCTGCGCGACCTGGCCGGCGTCGGCGGGGGTGGCGAGACCGGCGGCCCGGTAGGCCCCGATCAGCTCGTCGGCCTTGCCGAGCGCGACCTCGTCGGACCGGTTGTAGTCGTAGCTGACCAGCATCACCACCAGGAGCGCCGCCAGCAGTGCCCCGACGCTCGCGTAGATCACCCGGGCGTTCACGACGACGCCTCCGGCAGCTTCCAGCTCGGTTTCCGCATCAGGACCAGCACCCACGGGATGATCAGCCCCAGTACGAGGATGCCGCCGCCGACGATCCCGACGAACATGAACGGGCTCCCGCCGCCGAACTGCGACGGCGGCACGAAGCTGATCCCGATCGCGGCGATCGACGCGGTGAACCCGACGGCGCACAGCAGCGGCAGCGCCGGCGCCCGGTAGCCCCGCGGGTGGTTCGGCTGCAGCTTCCGGAGCCGGTACGCGGCGATGAACAGCCACAGGTAGACGAGCAGGTACACCGACGTCGTGATCGTCATGAAGATCCAGTAGGCGTTGGACACCGCCGGGACGAACGCGAACAGCAGCGCCAGCCCGGTGGTGACCCAGCCCTGCACGACCAGGATGTTGACCTGGACGCCCGCGGCGTTGGTCCGCTGGAAGTACGGCGGCAGGTAACCGCCGCTGCGCGCCACGAGCAGCAGGCTGCGCGACGGCCCGGACAGCCACGTCATGAACCCGGCGAGCGACGCGACGACGATCGCGAGCCCGACGACCGGGACCAGCCACTGCAGGCCGAAGTGCGCGAACACCGCCTCGAACGCCTGCATGACCCCCGCCGTCAGGCTGATGTCCTGCGCCGGCACCACCCAGCTGATCGCGAGCGGCGGGAGGATCAGCACGACGAGCACGAGCGCCACGGCGAGGAACATCGCCTTCGGGAACTGGGTGGAGGGCTTCTCGAGCTCGTTGACGTGGACGGCGTTCATCTCCATGCCGGAGTAGGCGCCGAAGTTGCTGACGATGAGCACGATGCTGGCGATGCCGGCCCACTCCGGCAGCAGGCTGCCGGTGGTCATCGGTGCCGCCGAGGGGTTGCCCTGCAGCAGGTAGATGATCCCGAGGCCGACCAGCAGCGCACCCGGGATCAGCGTGCCGATCAGCACGCCGCTGGACGCCAGCTTGGCGATCACCCCGATCCCGCCGCGCATCGCGAGCAGCACCCCGAGCCAGTACACGGCGATGATCACGACCGCGGTGAACACCCCGCTGGACGCGAGATCGGGGTTGATGACGTAGGCGAGCGTGGCCGCCACGAACGACAGCAGCGTCGGGTAGTAGAAGATCGTCATGGCGAACTGGTGCCAGGCCGCGGCGAACCCCATGTTCGGCGAGATGCCCTCGGTCACCCACCGGTAGACGCCCCCCGACCAGCCCGACGCGAGCTCGGCCGAGACCAGCGCGGTGGGCACGAGGAAGACGATGGCCGGCAGGACGTAGAGGAACACGGCCGCCAGGCCGTAGACCCCCATCGTCGGCGCGGGCCGCAGGCTCGCCACCGACGACACGGTCATCAGGGCCAGCGCGGTCCAGGTGACGTAGCTCCGGCCCGTCGTCCGCGCCGGTGCCGTGCCCACGTCGGGGGGTGGCGGCGTTCCGGTCACCGGTCCGTCCGCGTCGTGCGTCGCCATGTGTCCCCCCTGCCCGCCCGGCCCCGCTGGCCCCGGTGCGGATCGTTGCGTGAATGCGAGGGGGGATCCTCATCCGGAGCGGGTGAGACGGTCCGGGCGCCGCCGGATGTCGATCGCAGGTTCGGCCGGACACCGACAGGGCCCCGGCGCCACGCCGCTCCGGTGTCAGGCCGGCGACACGATGGCGTCGCGCTGCCCGCTCTCCTGCGCGTACTTGGCCTCGGCCGCCTCGGTCGTGACGGCCAGGTCCTGGTGCCGGACGACGACCACGCCGTCGTCGTCGGCGACGATCACGTCGCCGGGATGGACGACCACCCGGCCGACGCTCACGTCGCGCTGCAGGTACCCGGGACCGTTGCGGTACGGCCCGGCCGGCGTCGTGGCCCGGGCCCAGACCGGGAAGCCGAGCTCCTCGAGATCGTGCACGTCACGCACCGCGCCGTCGATCACGAAACCGGCGATCCCCTTGGCCCGCGCGCGGCCGGCGATCAGCTCGCCGATGAGCGCCCGATGGGTCGCCGCCTGCCCGTCGATCACGAGCACGTCTCCCGCGGACGCCTCCTCGAGCGCCTGGTGGATCGCGGCGTTGTCGCCGCCCGCGGTGAGGACGGTGAAGGCCGGGCCGACCACCCTCGCCCCCCGCCACATCGCGGAGATCTCCGGCTCCATGACGTTGAGCCGTTCCTGCGCGTCCCCGACGTTGGCGGCGGGCAGCGAGCGCAGCCGGGCCAGCAGGTCCTGCTCGGGGGCCGGGACGGCCTGGTTCGCGGTCATGGGGTTCCTCCAGGTCGATCGGTGTCGCTCCATGAATACGAAACCCCCTCGTGCGGTGCAAGGGAGAGCGGGGGGCGCGTAGCGGGGACGGCCCTCAGCCCGACGCCCGCTTCACGATGAGGCCGATCTCGATCGTCTGCCCGGCCCCGACGCTCGGCACGATGGTCCCGACGGCCTCCCAGCCCTCGGCTCCGAGCTCGGCGAGATCGGCCTCCATCTGCGAGTAGTCGAAGCCCTTCCAGCCATAGGAGTACTTCAGGACCCGGTGCTCGAACCTGTGTGCCATCTGGCGTCCCTCCTGATCGCGTGTGACGGTCTCCGAGCCCCACCCGACACCGTGCCGTTGCGGCACGGTCAATCCCTCGACGGGAGTGACCCGGCTCACGTCGTCCGCGCTTGAGTGTGCCGCAGCGGCACGGCCTTTCCTTGTGGTCACGCAATCGACCACGGAGGGCGAATGACGATGACGGATCAGCACCGGAACCCGTCGCCGCGCAGTGAGAAGACCGTGCGCACCGAGAAGACCGTGAACACCGGCAAGCAGGAGCCGACCCTGCTCGACCAGATGGGCGGCCCCATGGGGTTCGTCTACTCGGCGATCCCGGTGATCGTGTTCGTGACGGCCAACGCGTTCCTGTCCCTGGGGCTCACGATCGGCATCGCGATCGGCACCGGGCTGGCCCTGTTCGGGTTCCGGCTGCTGCGCGGCGAGAAGTTCGCCCAGGCGGTCGGCAGCCTGCTCGGCGTCGCCCTCGCGGCCGGCATCGTCGCGATCACCGGGTCGTCGCGGGACTTCTTCGCGATCGGCATCTGGGCCGCGCTGGCCGGGTTCGTCGTCACCTTCGGGTCGGTGCTGGCGCGCCGCCCGATCACCGGCGTCATCTGGAACGCGGTGCACGGTGGCACGCACGACTGGCGTGCCGACCGCGTGGTGCTGCGCGCGCACGACCTCGCGACGCTGGCCGCCGCGCTGGTCTTCGGGTCCCGCTTCGTGATCCAGCAGTGGCTCTACGTCGCCGACAGCATCGGCGGGCTGGGGGTCGCCCGGATCGCCATGGGCACCCCGCTGACCGTCCTGGCCGGGCTCGTCGTCTTCTGGGCGTTCCGGCGCAGCACCAAGCGCCTGGTCGGGACGTCGCGGTGACCGCGGTCCTCCGGCCGCTGCGCACCCACGAGATCCTGCACCGCTCGCTCTACCGGGTGGACCTCCCGGACGCCGGCGGCCGGCCGGTGACCTGGACCGTCGAGGTCGACGTCAGCGGTGACTGGGAGGCCCGGCTCTACCGCGACGGTCACCGGGCGGCGGCCGCCGAACTGCCGGCCGCGCTGCCCGTCCCGGGCGGCCGGATCGAGGTCGACGCCGGTCTCTACGGCGTCACCCGGGTCCACCTGGTCACCGCCGACGGCGAGCACCGGCTCGCTCCGGTGCCCGGCACCCTCGAGCACCGCCGGGCCCGGCTGGCCCACCGCCGGCCGGGCGTCAGCCGGGCGATCGCCGCGACCGCCGTCGTGATCCTGGCGGTGAACCTCGTGCTGGCCGCGCCGCAGGCGCTCGAGATCCTCACCTCGCTGCCCCGGGTCGCCGAACACGTCGGCACCTTCGTCTCGCCGGTCACGCTGCCGGCGTGGTTGAACACCACCCTGCTCGTGGCCGGCGCGCTGGCCGCCGTCGAGCGGGTGCTGACCTGGCGGCGGAACCGGGTGCTCGACGCCGAAACGCTGTGGACAAGCAACTGAGTGGACGAACAACTGAGCGGACGAACGACTGAAGGAGCACGCCATGGCCCTGCCCGACCTGATCGCCGTCGAGGACTTCCTCCGCCCGCCGGAGCGCACCGCCGCGACGATCTCGCCGGACGGCTCCCGGCTGGCGTTCCTGGCCCCGTGGAAGACCCGGCTCAACGTCTGGGTGTCCGATATCGACGACCCCGCCGCCGAGCCCCGGTGCGTGACCGCCGACGAGACGCGCCCGGTCCAGCGCTACCACTGGACCGACGACCCGCGCTGGCTGCTGTACCTGCAGGACTCGGGCGGCGACGAGAACTGGCACATCTTCCGGATCGACCTCGACGACGCGGACGCACCCGCCGTCGACCTCACCCCGTACCCGGGGGCCACGGCGCTGGGGCCCGAGTTCCCGGCCGACCGGCCCGGCAAGGTCGTCGTGCAGCTCAACGCCCGTGAGGCCACCCGCTTCGACCTCTACGAGATCGACATCGCCACCGGCGAGGTCACGATGCTCGGCGAGAGCCCGGGCGTCGCCTCCGGCTGGATGCTCGCGGGCGACAGCCTCCTGGAGTCCACACTGGAGGACGACGGGACGGCGGCGCTGTACCGGCTGGACGGCCCGGACGGCGAGCGGACGCAGATCACCACGTTCGACGGCGACGCCTACCCGGTCGGCGTGTACCCGTTCGAGTCCACACCGGACGGGACCGGTATCTGGTTCGGCTCCTACCGGGGCACCGACCAGCTGCACCTGGCCCGGCTCGACCTCGCCACCGGGGAGGAGACCGAGGTCGACCGGCACCCGTCGGCCGACATCGACATCCGGGCGCAGGTCTTCACGAGCCTCCCGTCGCCGCTGATCCGGCACCGCCGCACCGGTGAGCTGCTCGGGGTCCAGTACCTGGGGGAGCGTCAGGAGATCCACGCCCTCGACCCGCGGTTCGCCGAGGTCCTGGCCGAGCTGACGAGCCTGCACGACGGCGACATCGGCACGATCTCCGGCGACGTCGACGGCCGCCGCTGGGTCGTGTCGTTCCAGCACGACCGCGACCCGCAGACCTGGTTCTACGACCACACCACGGGCGAGCGACGGCTGCTGTTCCGGTCCCACCCGCAGCACGACCCGGCGGACATGGCGCCGAAGACCCCGGTCACGATCCCGGCCCGGGACGGGCGGGCGCTGCCGTCCTACCTGACCCTGCCGGTCGGTGCCGACCCGGCCGGGCTGCCCCTCGGTGCCGACCCGGCCGGGCTGCCCCTGGTCCTGATGGTCCACGGTGGACCGTGGGCCCGGGACTGGTGGGGCTTCGACCCCAGTGTCCAGCTGTGGGCCAACCGCGGCTACGCGGTGCTGCAGACCAACTTCCGCGGCTCGGCCGGTTTCGGCCGCGAGCACATGGAGGCCGCGGTCGGCGAGCTCGCCGGGAAGATGCACGACGACCTGATCGACGCCGTCGACTGGGCCGTCGAGCAGGGCTACGCCGACCCCGACCGCGTCGCGATCTTCGGCGGGTCCTACGGCGGCTACGCGACCCTGGTGGGCGTGACCTTCACACCCGACAGATTCGCGGCCGCGGTCGAGTACGTCGGGATCTCCAACCTGGCCAACTTCATGCGCAACGTGCCGGAGTTCGCCAAGCCGGGCCTGATCAACAACTGGTTCCGCTACGTCGGCGACCCGGCCGACCCGGAGCAGGAGAAGGACATGCTGGCCCGCTCGCCGATCACCCGGGTCGACGACATCCGCACCCCGCTGATGGTGGTGCAGGGCGCCAACGACGTGCGGGTCGTGCGCGCGGAGTCGGACAACATCGTCGCCTCCCTGCGCGAGCGCGGGGTCGACGTGGAGTACCTGGTGTTCGACGACGAGGGGCACTTCATCGTCAACCCGGAGAACCTGGTCACGATGTTCCGCGCCGCGGACCGGTTCCTCGCCGAGCACCTGGGCGGGCGGTCCTACGACGGGTGAGACCCGCCGGCCCGGGCTGCGGGGGCGCCCGGGCCGGTCCTCGCGAGCGAGCGCTCCCGCAGCGCGAGGAACAGCGGGAAGGTGAAGGCCACCGCGACCGCGAAGCTCAGCACGACGAGAACCACGATCGGCGGCATGCCCCAGCCCAGTCGCCGGCCCTCGACGACGAACAGGACGCACGCGGCCAGCGCGACGACGAGGATGTCCACCGCGGCCGAGGAGCTGGCGTCGTTGGCGAACCAGCCGCCCAGATAGCTCCCACCACCGGATGCCATGAAGGCGATGTTGAAGTACCAGGTGCCGACGAGGCCGAGCACCGCGAGCACGCCGTAGACCGCGATGAGCGTGGTGTGCGGACGGGTTCGTGACGGGCGGCGGTCGGTCGGCGTGGTCATCAGGGCTCCAGGAGTCTCAGTAAGCGGATAGTCAGACTATCCGAAAAGTCGGCGGCGCGACCCGCACCGCGCCCGTCGGGAGCGATGAACGAGGACCTCACCCGGCTGCAGCGGCGTAGCGGCGGGCGAGGCGGGTGCAGGCGTCGCGTAGTTCTGCCGGGCCGACGACCTCCATGTCCGCGTCGAGTGCCCCGAGCGATGCGGCCAGTCCCACCCACGACCACGACTCCAGCACCACCCGGCAGCGGTCCGGCCCGAGCGCCTCGACGACGCCGTCGCGGACGTAGGGCAGCACGTCGGCGGCCGGCAGGTGCAGGATCACCTCCCCGCGGCACGGCAGCCGGCCGTCGGCTCCGGTGCCGGTGAACCGGCCGGCGACGAACGCGGCGACGTCGCCGCCGGGGACCGTGCGCGGGACGAACCGCGGTCCGGTCGGGATGCGCGGGGTGATCCGGTCGGCCCGGAAGGTCCGCCAGTCGCCGCGGTCGAGGTCCCAGGCGACGAGGTACCAGCGGCCCTTCCAGGTGACGAGATGGTGCGGTTCCACTCTGCGCGCTGAACCGTCGGCGCTCGGTGCGGCGTAGTCGAGACGGAGCACCTCACACGCCCGGACGGCGGCGCCGAGCGCCATGAGCGTCCCGGGATCGGCCTGGGTCCGCGGGCGGCCACCGGGCTGCTCGACCGCGGTGACCTCGAGGGCGTCGACCCGGTGTCGCAGCCGGGCCGGCATGACCTGCCGGACGACGCCCAGCGCCCGGACCGCCGCCTCCTCGATCCCCGCGCCGGTGACGGTCGCGAGCCGGAGCGCGACCGCGAGGGCGACCGCCTGGTCGTCGTCGAACAGCAGTGGGGGCAGGTCCGCGCCGGCGTCGAGCCGGTACCCGCCGTCCGGTCCCTTGATCGCGCGGATCGGGTAGCCGAGCTCGCGCAGCCGGTCGACGTCGCGGCGCACCGTGCGCGGGCTGACCGCCATCCGCTCGGCGAGCAGCGCACCGGGCCAGTCCCGGCGGGCCTGCAGGAGCGACAGCAGCGCGAGCAGCCGTGCGGACGTGGTGGGCACGAATTCCACTCTGCCCGAAGTAGCGGCCACACATTGGCCGCTTCTGCGGGAAACCTTCCTTCTGACAACGCGACTCCCGCCGGAAGGACATCCGATGACCACGACCACCCTCGACGCCGAGCGCACCGACCTGCTCACCGAGCTCGCGGCGGCCCGCGCGGCGCTGACCGCCACCGTCGACGGGCTGTCCGACGGCCAGCTCGGCGAGCACCCGACCGCGAGCGCACTCTGCCTCGGCGGGCTGATCAAGCACGTCGCCTCCACCGAGGAGGGCTGGGCACGCCTGCTCACCGGGGACCCGTCGGCGATGACCGCCGACATGCCCGAGGGCGTCGCCTGGGCGGACATCTTCGCCGGGACCGCCCGGGAGCTCCCGCAGTTCCTGATCGACCGGCAGAACGACTTCACCATGCTGCCCGGTGACACCGCGGCGTCGGTGCTCGCCCACTACGCCGACGTCGCCGTCCGCACCGACGAGCTGGTCCGGACGCTGCCGGACCTCTCGGTGGTCCACCCGCTGCCCGAGGCCCCGTGGAACGAGCCCGGCGCGGTCCGCAGCGCCCGCCGGATCCTGATCCACCTGGTCGCCGAGACGGTGCAGCACGCCGGGCACGCCGACATCATCCGCGAGTCGATCGACGGGAGGACCGCGGGCTGAGCGGCGGAGGTGGTCCGGTGGGTGTCGAACGGGAAGGATGAGCGGCCCCAGACCAGCGAGCCGCGGAGGCCCCGTGTCCGTCCTGTCCGCCCTCCTCGAGGCGAGCCGCTCCGGCGGCGTCGAGATCGTCGACCTCACCACCCCGCTGCAGGAGTCGACCCCGGTGCTGCAGCTCCCCGAGCCGTTCGCCAACACCAGCGGGTTCCGGCTCGAGGAGATCTCGCGCTACGACGACCGAGGGCCGGCCTGGTACTGGAACGACATCCACACCGGCGAGCACGTCGGCACCCACCTCGACGCGCCGAACCACTGGGTCACCGGCCGCGACGGCGCCGACGTCTCCCAGGCCCCGCTGCAGACGATGATCGCGCCCGCGGCGGTCCTCGACGTCACCGCCGCGGTCGCCCAGGATCCCGACTTCCTGCTCGAGGTCGACCACGTGCGCGCCTTCGAAGCCGAGTACGGCCCGCTGCCCGACGGCGGCTGGCTGCTGCTCCGGACCGGGTGGGAGTCCCGGGGCGGCAGCCAGGAGGAGTTCCTCAACACCGACGACGCCGGCCCGCACACCCCGGGCGTGTCCGCCGAGTGCGCGAGGTGGATCGCCGAGGAGTCGCCGGTCGCCGGGTTCGGCGTCGAGACCGTCGGCACCGACGCGGGTGGCGCGGCCGGTTTCGACCCGCCGTTCGCCTGCCACCACTTCCTGATGGGCGCCGGCAAGTGGGGCCTGACCAGCCTGCGGAACCTGGGCGAGCTGCCGCCGCAGGGCGCGGTGCTGGTGGTGTGCCCGCTGCCGATCGTCGGCGGTTCGGGCAGCCCGGCGCGGGTGCTCGCCCTCGTGGAGCGATGATCGTCGGCGTGAACACGGACACCGTCGCCGAGCAGGTCGGTTCGCTCCTCGCCGGGCTGGGGGTCGGGCACGCCTTCGGCGTGGTCGGAAGCGGGAACTTCCACGTCACCAACGCGCTACGGCACGCCGGGGTCGGCTGGACCGCCGCCCGGCACGAGGGCGGTGCGGTGACCATGGCCGACGCCTTCGCCCGCACGAGCGGCGAGGTCGCGGTGGCCACCCTGCACCAGGGCTGCGGGCTCACCAACGCGCTCACCGGCATCACCGAGGCCGCGAAGAGCCGCACGCCGCTGCTCGTGCTGGCCGCGGACACCGCGTCGTCGGCGGTGCGCTCGAACTTCCGGATCGACCAGGACGCGCTGGTGCGCAGCGTCGGCGCCGTCGCCGAGCGGGTGCACTCGCCCGAGTCGGCGGCCACCGACGTCCTGCGGGCCTACACGACGTGCCGGAACGAGCGCCGGACCGTCGTCCTCAACCTCCCGCTGGACGTGCAGGCCCGGCCCGCCGTCCCGGCTACCGTGCCAGGGCCGACCACCTGGAGCCCGGTCCGTCCCGACCCCGCCGCGGTGGCCCGCCTCGCGGAGCTGCTGCGTTCCGCGGAACGCCCGGTGTTCATCGCCGGACGCGGGGCACGGGCTGCCGGCGACGAGCTCGCGACGCTCGCGGACCGGTGCGGCGCGCTGCTCGCGACGTCGGCCGTCGCGCACGGCCTGTTCGGCACCGACCCGTGGTCGCTCGGGATCGCCGGCGGGTTCGCGACGCCGCTCGCCGCGGAGCTGATCACCGACGCCGACCTCGTCGTCGCCTGGGGTGCCTCGCTGACGATGTGGACGACCCGGCACGGTGCGCTGCTGGGCGAGGCGGCCACCGTCGTCCAGGTCGACGACACCGCGAGCGCGCTGGGCGCCCAGCGGCCCGTCGACCTCCCGGTCCTCGGCGACGTCGCCGCGACCGCGCGTGACGTGCTGGCCGTCGTCGCCGGGCAGCGCGTGGGCTACCGCACGGGGACCGTCGCCGCGCGGCTGCGCACCGACGCCCGCCACGGGGCTCCGCCGGAGGTGGTGGGGGAGCGGATCGACCCGCGGGTGCTCTCCGCGGCGCTGGACGACCTGCTGCCGGTCGAGCGGACCGTCGCCGTCGACTCCGGCAACTTCATGGGCTACCCGGCCGGCTACCTGCGCGTGCCGGACGCCGCCGGGTTCTGCTTCACCCAGGCGTTCCAGTCCATCGGTCTCGGCCTCGCGACCGCGATCGGCGCGGCCATCGCGCGCCCGGACCGGGTGGCCGTCGCGGCCTGCGGCGACGGCGGGTTCCTCATGGGCATCAGCGAGCTGGAGACCGCGGTACGCCTCGGACTCGGCATGGTGATCGTGGTCTACGACGACGGCGGCTACGGCGCCGAGTTCCACCACTTCGCCGACGACGACCACACCTGCGTCCGGTTCGGCGACACCGACCTCGCCGCGATCGCCCGCGGCCACGGGTGCGTGGCGGCGACGGTGCGCTCGACCGCCGACCTCGGAGCGGTCACCGAGTGGCTCGCCGGTCCGCGGGACCGGCCGTTGCTGGTCGACGCCAAGGTCGTCGCCGACGAGCCGTCGTGGTGGCTGGCGGAGGCGTTCCGCGGTCACTGACCCGGCCGCGCGGCCCGCAACGCGGCGGCGACCAGCCGGTCGGCGAACTCCTCGTCCAGCGGCCCGGTGCCGAGCAGCCAGCGCTGGGTGAGCGGGGCGTAGAGCAGGTCGACGACGAGGTCGAGGTCGGCGTCGTCGTCGATCTGCCCGGCCGCCTGCGCGCCGCGCAGCCGCCGCAGCTTCGCCTCGGTCATCGGCCCCTCCAGCCGGGCCCGGTAGTCGGCCGCGAGCGCCGGATCGGTGAGCAGCTCGACGTAGAGCGCCCGCAGCGGCGCGGAGAACACCGGGTCGGCGAACTCGGCGACGGTCGCCCGCAGGACCGTCCGCAGGTCGGCGTCGATGTCGCCGGTGTCGGGCAGGTCGATCCGGCCCGCCGGGTTCTCGTTCGCGGCGAGGATCGCGTCGAAGACGACGGCGCCCTTGCCCGGCCACCACCGGTAGATCGTCTGCTTCCCGACGCCGGCCCGGGCGGCGATCGCCTCGATGCTCAGCGCGCCGAATCCGTGGTCGGTGACGAGCTCGCGGGTGGCCTGCAGGATCCGGTCCCGCGACCGGGGGTTGCGGCGCCCGGGATCCGGGCCTGTTCCGTCCACGCGCCGAGCATATCCGAGACGAGACGTTGCGTCTCGAAGAGCGTCGTGGCATCCTTCGGCGAAACGAGACGGTCCGTCTCGTCGAGACGGAAGGAAAACGGTGACGGGGGACGCAGTGCAGGGGCGGGTCTGGTTCGTGACCGGCGCGAGCCGGGGCCTCGGGCGGGCCTTCACCGAGGAGGCGCTGGCGGCAGGGGACCGCGTCGTCGGGGTCTCCCGGGACGTGACGCCGCTCGAGGATCTCGTCGCGGCCGCCGACGGCCGGCTGATCACGTTCGCGCTCGACGTGTCCGACCGCGACGCCGTCGTGACCGGGGTCCGGCGGGCCGCGGAGACGTTCGGACGGCTCGACGTCGTGGTGAACAACGCCGGCGGCGTGCTCCTCGGCGCGATCGAGGAGATCTCGGAGGAGCAGGCGCGCCGGCACCTGGACACGAACCTGTTCGGCGCGCTGTGGGTGGCCCAGGCCGTCGCCCCGTACCTGCGCGAGCAGGGCTCGGGCCGGCTGCTGATGATCTCGTCGATGGGCTCGGCCGGCGGGTTCGCGACGACCGGGCTCTACGGCGCGGGCAAGGCCGCCGTCGGCGCGATCTCGGACGCGCTGGCGATGGAGCTCGCCGACTTCGGGGTGCGGGTCACGCTGGTCGGGCCGGGTGGCTACGAGACCGGCCTGTTCACCCAGGGCCTGACGGCGACCGAGCCGATCCCCGCCTACGACGGGCTGCGGGCCCGGCTCGCGGAGCTGTGGGGGGTCTCCGTGGACCACGACCCGGCCGACGCGGCGCGAGCGCTGCGCGAGGTCGTCGACGCCGACGAGCCGCCCGCGCGGATCATCCTAGGCGGGGCGGCGTTCGACATGGTCGCGGAGCTGGAGCGGGCCCGGTGGGCCGAGTACACCCGGTGGGAGGAGCTCAGCCGCCGGGCGGACGCGGCCGGCCGGTAGCGGGACGGAGCGGCCGCGGTCAGCCGTTCTGCAGGTGCACGACCAGGTCCTCGATCGAGATCAGCATCAGGTCGTGCCGGTCGCAGAACTCGGCAGGTCACGCTCTCGATCGCGGGCACCGGGGTGGTCGCGAACGAGTTCTGGCCGGCCTACCGGCTGCCGTTCCTCTGAGCTGGCCTGTCCCGACCGGCTGGTCAAGGTAGGAGCACGATCTTGCCGGTCACGTGCCCGCCCTCGACGGCGGCGAGCGCCTCGCCCGCCTCGTCCAGCGGCCGGACCTCGCGCACCAGCGGGTCGAGCTCACCGGCGGCGATCAGCCGCGCGAGCTCGGCGAGCACCGCGGTGCTCCGGTCCCGGGGCACGTCGCGCCCGCCGAGCTCGGCGACCAGCGGCTTGTCCGCGATCGAGTAGAGCCGGCCGGCCGGTACCAGCGGGGCGACCGTCCGCAGCGCGTCCCCGCCGACGAGGTCGAGCGCGCCGTCGACGCCGTCCGGGGCGGCGGCCGCGATGCGGTCGGTGACGCCCTCGCCGTAGGCGACCGGGACCGCACCGAGCCCGGCGAGCAGCTCGTGCTTGCCCGGGCTCGCCGTACCGACGACGCGCAGGCCGCGCGCTCGGGCGAGCTGCACCAGCGGCAGCCCGACCCCGCCGCCGGCCCCGTTCACCAGCAGCGTCGCGCCGGCGTCGAGCGCCACGTTCTCCAGGAAGTCGTAGGCGGTGCCGGCCGCGACCGGCAGCACCGCGGCCTGCTCCGGGGACACGCCCTCGGGCCGGAGCGCGGCGAACGAGGCGGTCACCCGGGCGACCGGGGCCCAGCCGCCGAGCATCCCGGGGCAGCCGCCGAACACCTCGTCGCCGGGGGCGAAGGCGACGACGCCGTCTCCGGCCGCGAGCACGGTCCCGGCCACCTCGCGGCCCAGGACGGCCGGGCCCTCGACGCCGTAGGAGCCGTCGCGAACCCGCCAGTCGCCCGGGTTCACCCCGGCCGCGCGGACCCGCACGAGCAACTCACCGGGCCCGGCCTCGGGCTCGGCAACGTCGAGGAACGACTGCTGCTCCGGCCCGCCTGCGGTGAGGAACCCGTATCCGCGCATGGGCCCGACCCTACGTCCGGGCGCCGAGCCATCGAGCCGCGGAGCCGTCGAGCTGCGGCGCGGTGGCCGCGTGATCCTTCTCTGTGGAGCCTCCGGCGGGCCACAGTGGCGTGTCGGTTCCGCAGAGAAGGATCACTCGGGGGTGACCCCGTCAGGAGACCAGGATCGGCAGCTCGGACACCCGCCCGAACCCGAGCGCCGAGGGCCCGGTGTCGTCCCCCGCGAGCCGCAGGTCCGGGAACCGCTCGACCAGCGCCCGCAACGCGACCTCGGTCTCCTGCCGGGCCAGCGCGGCGCCGAGGCAGTAGTGCGGACCCTGGCCGAACCCGACGTGCCCCTCCCCGGGGCCGCCGTCCCGTCGCACGTCCAGGACCTCCGCGTCGTCGTAGTGCTGCGGGTCGAAGTTGGCACTCAGGATCCCGGCGATCACCGTGGAGCCGGTCGCGACGATGACCCCACCGATCTCGACGTCCTCCGCGGCGTAGCGGGGCAGGCTCACCGGGATCGGGCCGCAGGTGCGCACCAGCTCGTGCACCGCCTGCGGCCACAGGCCGGGGTCCGCGCGAAGTGCCGCGAGCTGGTCCGGGCGGGTGAGCAGCGCCGGCACCGACTTCGTGATCAGGTGCGCGGTGGTCTCGAAGCCGGCGGTGACGATGTCGAAGATCATGGTGATCAGCTCGTCCTCGGTGAGCCGGTCGCCGCCGTCGGCCTGGGCCTGCACCAGCCCGGTGACCAGGTCGTCGGCGGGGACCGCCCGCCGCGCCTCGGCGAGCGCGCGGATCTGCGCGACCACGTCCCGGATGACCTCCGGCATGCGGTCCGGGTCCGGTGCGACGAGCAGACCGCCCAGCTCGTGCCACCGGGGCCGGTCGGGCTCGGGCACGCCGACCAGCTCGCAGATCACGGCGATCGGCAGCGGGTAGGCGAAGGTCGCCACCAGGTCGACCGGATTGCTGTCCGCACCGGCGGCGGCGATCTCGTCGAGCAGGCCGTCGGTGAGCTCCTCGACCCGCGGGCGCAGGGCGTTCACCCGCCGGACGGTGAAGGCGCGCGAGACCAGCGTGCGCAGCCGGGCGTGGTCGGCACCGTCGCGGGCCAGCAGGCCGTGGCTCAGGAAATCCAGCTCCGGTGGGACCCCGAGCCGCTCGTAGATACCCGGCAGCGCGTTCTCGGCTCCGGCCACGGTGCTCGCGTCCGAGCGGAACCGACTGTCGCGCAGGACGGCCCGGACGTCGTCGTGCCGGGTGATCAGGGCCGCCGGCAGGTCGGTGAAACCGGGCATGTCCACCACCGGGGCCTGCTCGCGGAGCCGGCCGAAACCGGTGACCGGGCAGCCACCGAGCACGTCGGCGACGTCGGTGGCGGGTTCGTCGGGCGCGGTGCGGGTGTCCATGCGTCGTCCCCTCGGATCGGATGTCCGTGCCGGGACGAGCCGACACCATGCCCGTGCGGCATGGTCAAGGGAATCAGTCGGAGATCCCCAGCAGCTCGCGCGGGTTGTCGTGCACGATCCGCCGCAGGTCCTTCTCCTCCAGCCCGAGGTCGAGCAGCGCCGCGGCGACCCGGCGGAACGCGTCGACCGGTCGCGGGAACCCGGCCTGGCCGAGGTCGGACCCGAGCAGCGTGTGTTCCGGCCCGAGCGCCGAGATCCACTCCATGAGCTGGGTGACCGGCCAGCGCATCCGGGCACCCGGGTCGTACATGTGCATCTCGTGCTCGATCAAGGCACCCTCCGAGACGAACCGCGCACACTGTGCGGGATCCGCGCCGATCACGAAGTCCGGATGGGACACCGCGAACCGGCGCACCCCGCGCTCGCGGGCGAGCGCGAAGCAGGCCGCGATGTCGTCCGGATGCAGGTGCCCGCCGTTGAGGACGGCGTCGTGCTCGGCGATCAGGTCGAAGATCGGCACGAGCTCGTCGACGACGTTCCCGTCCCGCACGACCTCGACCCGCTCCGCGGTGAGCTGCACGGTCGGGGTCGGGAAGCCGAGGTTCTCGGCGTGGCAGTCGATGTGCCGGCCCGACGAGACCGTCGGCAGGTAGACGACCTTCCCGCCGAGCCCGAGGCACAGCTGCGCCTGGGCGAGGTTCAGCCCGCCGACGGTGCTGTTGAGCGCGACGGCGCCGATCACCTCGGTGGGGATGTCGGCGAGCAGCGCCTGCTGCGCGAGCACGTCCAGCTGGGTGTTGTGGTGGTGGCACTTGGCGACCATCGCCCGCATCCGCAGCCGTTCCCAGCCGTCCCGGGCGCCGCCGGCGTGGTCGAACTCGCGCGGCATCGGCGACGGTCCGGAGTGGCAGTGCGGGTCGACGAGGCCGTCCAGGACCGCGTCGACGGCCGGGCTCGGTGCGGCGGTCATGATGACTCCCTCTCTCCAGGCCGTCAGGCGGCGGTCATGTCGGCGTCGCGGGTCTCGGGGCCGAGCAGCGCGCCGACCGCGATGAGCACCCCGCCGATGACGACCAGCGCCGCGGGGGCGAGCGCCGTGCCGACCAGCGAGGCGAGCCAGAGCAGGTAGTAGGCGAAGAACGCGGGCAGGACCAGCGCCAGGCTGTAGCCGATGCCGTACCCGGAGGCCCGCATCGGCCCGGGGAAGCGCTCGGTCAGGTACGCCGCGATCGGGCCGAAGGCGATGAACCCGACGACGAACGCGACGCACAGCAGGACGGCGGCGGATCCGCCACCGAGCCCGGTCGCGGTACCGATGACGGCGACGGTCCCGCCGGACGCCACGACGACCAGCACGCCCGTCGCGACGTAGAACCAGCGACGCCCGATCACCTGGCTCAGCATCCCGGCCAGCGGATAGGTGACCGCGCTGATCAGCGAGCCGACCGCCAGCACCACCGTCACCTGGGTCGCGCTGAACCCCGCGGCCGACGACGTCAGTCCGGGGAGGACGGACACGGTGACGTTCAGGACGGTCCAGATCCCGGTCATCAGGACGAACACCTGCAGCAGGCTGCGCCGGTGCGCCCCGGCGAAGAGCTCGCGCAGCGGCGAGACGTGCTGCGCGGCCGCCTGCTCGGCGCGGCCCTCGGACTCGGGCACGTAGCGGACGAAGTAGACCAGCATCGCGACCGCGAGCAGCGCGCCGACGACGAACGGCACCCGCCAGCCCCAGGTCGAGTACGCCGAGTCGGGCGCCCCGGCCGGCGCGATCTGCAGCAGCCCCAGGGTGAGCAGCGAGATGACGCACAGCGCCAGCGGCGACGTCATCGTGATCAGTCCACTGGCGAGCCCGCGGCGGTCCTTGCGGGCCCACTCCATCGCGAGCGGGATTGCGGCGGTGTACTCCCCGCCGAGGAACACGCCGTCCAGGAACCGCAGCGCGATGAGCAGGCCCACCGCCCACAGCCCGACGGCGCCGTGCCCGGGCAGCAGCGCGATGAGCAGCGTGGTCACCGCGATCCCGGCGACCGCGATGATCGTCGACCGGCGCCGGCCGGTGCGGTCGGCGAGCAATCCGAAGATCACCGCGCCGATCGGGCGGCCGAGCAGGGTCGCGGTGAAGATGAAGGCGGCGACGATGACGCGCGTGCTCGCGTCGAGGTCGCGGGGGACGAAGTAGGACATCGCCGGGGCGAGTGCGATCACCGGCACGTAGATGTCGAACTGGTCGACGAAGTAGCCGCCGACGCCGCCACCGAGCGCGCGGCGCCGGGCCCGCCGCGTATCGCCGGGTGCCGCGGCCGTCGTCGGCGCGGTCGCGCCCGGGCGGTCGTCGTGGGTCGGGAAGGTCATGGCTGCCCCCTCACCCCGGCTCGCAGGTCGCGGACGGTGGTGCGCGCGGCCTGACCGAGCATCGTGGCGTCGTTGCCGACGAGGACGAAGTCGTAGTGCTGCCCCAGCGCCGCCGCCGCGGCGGCGGAGGGGACCGCGGTGCCGAGCGGCACGGCGTGCGCGTCGGCCGCCTTGCGCACCCGGTCGAGCAGGTGCCCGAACTCGGCCGAGCCGGCGTCCAGGCCGGTGGCCACCGCGAGGTCGGCCGGCCCGACGAACAGCGCGCCCAGCCCGGGCACCGCCGCGATGTCGTCGGCGGCCGCGACGGCCTCGGCGCTCTCGATCTGCGGGACGACGACGACCCGCTCGCCCGAGGCCAGGTAACCCGCCGCGTCGGCGCCCCACCCGCCGGCCCGCACCGTCGGCCCGTAGCCGCGGGTGCCGTGCGGCGGGAACCGGCCGTGCCCGACGGCCACGCGGGCGTCGGCCGGCGAGTCGACGTGCGGGACCAGCACGCCGGCCGCGCCGGAGTCGAGGACCCGGCCGATCGTCGTCGCCGAGGAGTCGGGGACGCGGACCAGCGCCGGGACCCCGCACCCGCGGGCCGCCCCGAGCAGCTGGTGCACCGTGAGCAGGTCCAGCGGCGCGTGCTCGGTGTCGACGACCAGGAAGTCGAAGCCCGCCGCCGCGGCCAGCTCCACGCTGTCGGTCACCGGCAGCTTGATCCAGGTCCCGACGACCTGCTGCCCCCCGGACAGCAGGTCGCGGAACCCTGACGCCGCGACGGTCACGACGCGGCACCGGGAACGGGGTACTCCTCGGCGGCCAGCACCCAGCCGGGCCGCTGCGAGAAGTCCAGCCGGGGCGGGCAGAACACGTCGACGAGCTGGTTGCGCTCCTGCCCGACCGCGTTGCTGGTGTGCACCGCCGGCGGCGGGATGACGGTGACCGACGGGCTCCCCACCTCGACGTGCTCGTCGGCGCGCCAGGCAGCGAGGTCCGGGGTCCACGGCGTCCGGATGTGGTGGGTGTACCGGCCGTCGAGGGCCAGCGAGACCTGCTCGAAGTCGTCGTGGTGGTGCGGCGAGAGGTGCGCGGTGTCGCGCGGCCCGTAGTCCGGGTCGAAGACGTTCACCATGATCGTGCTGCACCGGAAGATCCGGCCGAACCGGCCCTGCTCGTAGGGGAACTCGTCGATCGGGTGGACCCGGATCCGGAACCCGTCGACCGGGTCCGGCCAGGGCGCGAACGCGGCCACGTTCGGGTCCGGCTCGGTGTAGGCGCACCGGTTGCGGCACCGGGCGGCCAGGTCGGTCGCGCGGGGCGAGAACAGCCGTACGACGCTCGTGTCGGCCTGCACCTCGATCCGGCTGTCCCCGGGCGGGACCACGACGACCGACCGGCCGGTCACCCGCGCCTTGTCCGAACCGGATCCCGTCCAGACCACCTCGGCCGCCGCCGAGGCGTCCGGGAACAGCACCAGGTACTCGTCGGGCTGACCGGCGCGTTCCAGGTGCTCCCCGGCGCGGACCAGCGAGTGCCCGACGACGACGTTCTGCGCGCGGGCCCACCAGGTCCGGCTCCCCAGTGGACTGATCTCGTCCGGCGGCAGCGCGGAGAAGTCCAGGTACTGCGCCGGGATGTTGGCCCGTGCGGGCGCCGGTGGGCTCGACGCCAGCGCCGACCGCGGATCGTTCGACTCGTAGCTCATGCTGCCCCCTCGCAGCGAGGGTGTTCACATCGTGAAAACGGATTTCGTGATGCGACGAGGGTTGCACTGCGCAACAATGGCGTCAAGCCGAGCCGGGGAGGCCTCGTGAGCGAGACGGCGCGTCGTGGCACCGAGGGGACGACCGACATCCAGGCCGTGACCCGGGCGAGCCAGATCCTCGCCCTGTTCCGGCCCGGCCGGCCGCACCTGACGGTGGCCTCCGCGGCGCTGGAGCTCGGGCTCAACCGCACGACCACGCACCGCTACTTCGCGACGCTGGTGTCGGCCGGGATGCTCGAGCGCGGCCGGGACGGCCAGACCTACGGGCCGGGCGGTCTGCTGGTCCAGCTGGGCACGTTCGCGCTCGGCCGCCGGGCGGTCGTCGACCTCGCGCCGGCCCACCTGGCCGGGCTCGCGCGGCGGACCGGCCTGTCCGCGGCGCTGAGCCTGTGGGGCTCGGCCGGCCCGGTGGTGGCCCGGGTGGAGGAGGACAGCACCAACACCGTCGTCGTGTCGGTGCGGGTCGGGCACCAGCTCCCGGTGGACTCGGCGCAGAACCAGGTGTTCCTGGCCTTCATGGGCGACCGGGCGCGGGCGTCGCGGATCCTCGACGAGGACGACGACGACGGCGGCGACCTGGCCCGCCGGGTCACGCGGGTGCGCCGGACGGGGCTGGCCACCACGCACCTCGCCGACTCCGACATCACCGCGGCGGGCGCACCGGTCTTCGACGAGTCGGGGCTGTGCGCGACGATCGCGCTGATCGGCACGGCCCGGACCCTGCCGGTGCCCGAGGCGCCCGCGGCGTTCCGGGCGCTGGCCGGCACCGCCCTGGCGCTCGGGCGGGAGCTCGGCGGGGAGCGGCACTACCCGGACGGGTTCGGCGCCGGACCACCGTGAGGGAGTGGCCGAACCCGCCCGGCCGGCTCAGCGGGTCGTGACCCGCGGGGACGCGTCGGTCCCGTCGCCGACGAAGGACCGCCGGGCCACCAGGATCACCGCGAGACAGCCGATCGCCGCCGGCACGACGAACACCAGGAAGCTGACCTGCAGCGGCAGCTGGGCCGCGACGAGCATGCCCCCGATGATCGGCCCCGCGATCGCCCCGATCCGCCCGACGCCGGTCGCCCAGCCGACCCCGGTGCTGCGCACGGACGCCGGGTAGAACTCGACGGCGAAGGCGTGGATGATCGCGAGGATGCCGATCACCGCGGCGCCCGCGACGAACAGCCACGCGTAGAGCACGGCGGCCGGCGGGTTGAACGACAGCCCGACGAAGGCCGTCACCGCGGCGGTGAAGTAGCCGACGAGCGTGCGGCGGAAGGTGAACCGCACGGCCAGCCAGCCGCCCAGCACCGAGCCGACGAAGCCGCCCAGGTTGAGCACCACCAGCGTCCAGATCGCCGACGACAGCGCGAACCCGGCACCCCGCATCAGCACCGGCAGCCAGGTCAGCAGCGCGTAGCTCAGCACCATCGTCATCACG
Source organism: Pseudonocardia nematodicida (assembly GCF_040105385.1). NCBI lineage: Bacteria > Bacillati > Actinomycetota > Actinomycetes > Pseudonocardiales > Pseudonocardiaceae > Pseudonocardia > Pseudonocardia nematodicida. The sequence continues at coordinate 85,641 of NZ_JBEDNQ010000012.1, read as the reverse complement.
AAGAAGACCCAGATGAGCACGGTCGCGAGCGCGTTGCGGCGGGACAGGATCCGGGCGACGGGGGAGCGCGGGGACCGGATCGGCACCGAGATCGCGTCGATGTCGCCGGGCGCGAAGCCGGGGACGATCCGGCCGACGACCGCGCGCAGCCGCTCCCGGTCCCCGACGACGAGCAGGTACTCCGGTGACTCCGGGAGCAGCCGCAGCACGACGGGCACCATGAGCACCCCGGCGCCGGCCACGAAGAAGATCACCCGCCAGCCGAAGACCGGCTCCAGCAGGATCCCGACGAACGCGGCGATCAGCCCGCCGATCGCGTAGAACGCCGACACCAGCGCGACGAAGACCGACTTGTACCGGAGCGGGGAGACCTCGGCCGTCAGCGCCATGAAGTTCGGCATCAGCCCGCCGATCGCGAGTCCGACCACGAACCGCAGCGCCGCGAGGGTGTACGGGTCGTGCACGAAGCCGCAGAGGAACGACGCGACGCTGGCGGCCAGGATCGTGGCCGCGATGACCGGGCGGCGCCCGTGCCGGTCCGCGAGCGGGGCGACGACCAGGCCGCCCACGAAGACCCCGAGCAGCGCCGAGGAGGCGACCAGCCCCATCAGGACGGGGTCGGCGTCCCAGTCGGCGATGATGTGCGGCAGTGCGGATCCGAAGGAGACGAGGTCGTAGCCGTCGATCACCATCAGCAGGGCGGCGATCACGACGACCCAGGCGTGGAACGCGTTGAGGGGCGCCCTGCCCACGACCGCGTCGATGGGTGCGGTTGACATCGGGACTCCCTTGTCCAGGACGTGCACGGGGGGTGTGGTGGCGGTGCTGCCCGCGGGCAGGGGTCGGGTGACCCCTGCCCACGGGGACGGGACACCGGTCGGCGACGCCGGCCGGTGTCCGCTGGGGAGCGGAGAGCTCCTGTGCCCGGGGTCAGTCGATCCCGAGGCCGCTGCGCAGCCGGCCGGGCCACGGGGCGGGCCGGCCGGTGTCGTCGACGTGCACGACGGTGTGGTGGCCCTCGACGCACAGCTCGTCGCCCCGGGCCAGCTGCCACGCGAAGGTCACCGACGTGCGCCCGGCCCGCCCGATCCCGAGACGGACCTCGAGCTCGTCGTCGAACCTCAGGGCGCGGTGGTAGACGACGCCGGCCGAGCGGCGCGGGTACGGGCCGGCGTCGTCGGCGTCCCGGCCGAGCTTGCGCAGCAACGCGTGCTCGGCCAGCTCCGCCCAGCGGAACACCACCGACCAGTGGATGCGGCCCCCGGCGTCGGTGTCCACCCACGCGACGCGCACGGGTTCGACGTGCAGCGGCCGGAAGTCGTCGGCCGGGGCGCTCACGTGCCTGCCCCGTGCGTGCCGGCCCCGTCCCCGACGACGTGGTCGCGGCGCAGCGCGACCTTGTCGAACTTGCCGACGGCGGTCTTCGGCACCGAGGCCACGAACTCGACCCGTTCGGGGATCCAGAACCGCGCCACCCGGCCGCCGAGGAACTCGCGCAGCTCGGCGGCGGTGACGACGCTCCCGCAGTGGGCGGCGACGACGGCCAGCGGACGCTCGCCCCAGCGGTCGTCGGCGACCCCGATCACCGCGGCCTCGGCGACCGCCGGGTGAGCCATCAGAGCACTCTCCAGGGCCGGCGTGGAGATCCACTCTCCGCCGGACTTGACGACGTCCTTCGCCCGGTCGGTGATCTCCAGGTAGCCGCCCGGGGCGATGGTGACGATGTCGCCGGTGCGGAACCAGCCGTCGCCGGTCCAGCGCTCGGCGCTCGCCTCGGGCGCGTCGAGGTAGGAGCCGGCCACCCAGGGGCCGCGGATCTCGAGCTCGCCGGGGGTGTGGCCGTCCCAGGGGGCGAGGCCGCCGGCGTCGGTGCGGGCCTGGATCTCGGTGAGGGGCATCGGCCGGCCCTGTGTCAGCCGGTACCGGTGCTGCTCCTCGGCGTCGGCGTCCAGCAGGTCGGCCGACAGCTCGGCGACCGCGCCCATCAGCAGCTCGGTCATCCCCCAGGTGTGCACCAGCGGGACGCCGTGCCGCCGCGCGAAGCCGTCGATCATCGCCGGCGGGGCGGTGGACCCGCCGGACAGCACCATCCGCAGCGAGGACACGTCGAACGCGCCGGGGTCGGCGTCGAGGGTGCGCAGCACGCCCAGCCAGACGGTCGGCACGCCGCCGGTCAGGGTGACCCGCTCGCCGTCGATCAGTTCGAGCAGCCCGGCCGGGTCGAGCCGGTTCCCGGGCAGCACGAGTGTCGCGCCGAGCAGCGCGGCCGTGTAGGGCCAGCCCCAGGCCAGCGCGTGGAACATCGGCACCACGGGCAGGACGACGTCGGTGTCGCGCATCCCGAGATAGCCGGGCAGCGAGGTGGACAGGGCATGCAGCGCGATCGCCCGGTGGGTGACCTCCACCCCCTTGGGGCGGCCGGTGGTGCCGCTGGTGAAGGCGACCAGCGCGACGGCGTGCTCGTCGAGGTCGCCGGGCTGCCAGGCGGGGTCCCCACCGGCGAGGAAGCCCTCGTACCCGTCGGCCGGGTCGGGGTTCTCGGCCACCACGACGACGTGCCGGAGCGGCGTCCGGTCCCGGATCCGCTCGACCAGCGGCAGGAACGCCTCGTCGACCACGAGCACCTCGTCGCCGGCGTGCGTGGCGATGTAGGCGATGTCGTCGTCGTGCAGCCGGTGGTTGAGCGGGTGCAGCACCAGCCCGGCGAGCGGGGCGGCGAAGTACAGCTCCAGGTGCCGGTGGTGGCTCACGCACAGCGTCGCGACCCGGGCGCCGGGGGACAGGCCCAGGCCGAGCAGCGCCGAGGCCAGCCGGCGGGAACGCGCGTCGATGCCGGCCCAGGTGGTGCGGTGCAGCGAGCCGTCGGCGTTCCGGGAGACGATCTCCCGGTCCGGGGAGCACTGCACGGCGCGCCGCAGCATCGCCGCGATCGTCAGCTCGTTCACGTCGGCGTCCCCGGCGAACCGACGGGGACGTCGTCCCGGCGGTGGTGCGGGATGAAGGGCTGCTCGGCGACGGTCGCCCGGATCCGGCGGGTCGGTTCGCCGGGGACACCGCCCGCGCCCGGTCCGCCCCAGTCCACCGTCACCTCGGCGCCGAGCGGGATCTCCCGGTCCAGCCGGGCGTTGCTGATCAGCCGCCGCAGCGTCGGGCTGTAGGCCCAGGCGCTGGCCCAGCCGACCTGGTCGTCGCCGGTGCGGGCGCGCAGGAACGACATCCGGAACTGGCCCCAGGGCAGGTCCGGTGGGGGAGGTGCGGGTGCGTCGCGGAACTGGTCGGCGAACAGCTCGCCGACGTCGTCGGGGTTCCAGACCAGTCCACGGAAGGTCCACGCCGGTCCGCCGTGGCCGGCCTCGCGGGCCAGCTCGTCGCGGCCCGGGAACGCGCGCGCCCGGCCGTCGCGGTCCAGGTCGACGGTGTAGCCCCAGCCGACCTCGGCCGGGGTCACGAGGTGCTCGGTGAGGTCCTGGTCCAGGACGTCGAACTCCTCCGGGGTGATCCACAGCCGGGCGAACCGGGACAGCTTCGCGCGGTCGAACCGGTCGGGGAGGAAGTCCCGGATGATCGTCGGCATGTTGGACTCGGTGTGGCCGATGAGCTGCGCCTTGAAGCCCAGCTCGCGCAGCCCGACGGCGGCCCCGGCCTCCCGCACCGCGCGCCACAGCTCGTGTGCCGCGCCCCGGGAGGTGTCCATGAGCAGCTCGTAGCCGATCTCGCCGGTGACGCCCTGGCGCTGCACGATCAGCTCGCAGCCGGCGAACTCGGTGCGCCGCCAGCGGGAGAAGCGCAGGTCGCGGAACGACTCGCCGAGGGCGACCTCGAGGACCTCCGGCGAGCGCGGTCCCTGTACCGCGAAGCAGGACCAGTCCGCGGTCTGGTCCTCCAGCGTGACGTCGAGGCCGAGGCGCTCGTGCTGCACGGCCAGCCAGTACTGGGCGCCGGACTGGGTGAACAGGAAGTCCTGCTCGCCGAGGCGCAGCGCGAGGCCCTCGATCGCGATCCGGCCGTCCGTGCCGGTCATCGGCGTGAACAGGGTGTGCCCGACCTCGGTCCGGGTGGGGTCCTTCACCGAGATGCGGTCGAGGAAGGTCTCCGCGTCCGGACCGGTGATCCGGACCTTGTTGAGCCAGCTCCAGTCGCCGATCACGGCGGCGGTGCGCAGGGCGCGGTTCTCCCGCCACCAGCGGGTGTACTCGTAGCCGACCAGGAACCCGCCGTTGAGGTGGGCCCAGGTGCTGCTGGTGTTCGTCTCGTCCTGCGCCGGGGCGCCGGGGGACCCGAGGTAGGGCCGGTCCTGGAAAGCCAGCGCCTTGTACTGGTTCGCCAGCCGGTACTGCTCACGGACGTCTGCGTGCGTCATCGCCACCTGCCTTCGTCGTGCCGCGACCAAAGCTAGACCGTAATGACGACGACCGTCAATGGTCGCGTCTAGCTTTGCATTGCGAACAAGTAGCGTGTGCGATCGTCAGCAGAGCGTGAGAGCCGTCCGGGAGGTGTGGTGGGAGACGGTCGCGCCGAGGTCGTCGTCGTGGGCCGCCAGCAGCGAGCGGACGTGGCCCTCCGCCGCCGGGCCCAGGGCGTCGTAGATCCGGGTGAAGCGGTCGTGCGCCTCGGCCAGCGGCCAGTCGTCGGGCAGCAGCGCGCGGGGCAGCTCCGGGTCCGCGGCCGGGAACTCGCGCCAGGTGTCCATCAGGACGGTCCGGGCGAGGAACGCCTCCCGGGGCCCGAGGCGGGCCAGCACGGCGGGGTCGTCGAGCGGTGCGAAGGTCGCGGCGAACCGGGAGTACCGGTCGTGGATGTCGGTGAGATCCCAGGCCCGGGCCGGGTTGCCGGTGGGGAAGTGCGTCGAGGAGTGTCCGACGACGACCGACGCGGTGGTCACCTCGAGCTCGGCGAGCAGGGCCGCGGCCTGGCCGTCCCGCACGCCCGGGGCGACCCAGACGCCGTCGAACATGGGCGCGAAGCCCTCCCACCCCAGGCGGACCCGGAGCGCGGAGCGGACCGCGCGGTCGGACTCGGGGACCGAGAACAGGACGATCGTCCAGGTGCCGTCCCAGGTCTCGTCCCGGTCGCCGAAGGTGAAGATCCGCCGGGTGCCGTCCTGCAGGGTGCGCAGGGCGGAGTCGCTCAGCGCGTACGTCGTGCGCCGGCCCTGCCGGCCGGTGTCGAGCAGCCCGCGGCGCGACATCCGGCTCAGCGCCGCACGGGTGTTCGCCTCCGACATCCCGAACTCGCCCAGCAGGCCGACCAGGACGCCGGACGGGGCCGGGTGGGCGTGCGGGAACCAGTAGTCGCCGAGCACGGTGAGGAGCAGGTGCTGCGGGCCGGACTCCGTCGCCGACGCGGTCAGCGACCCGGCGATCTCCAGGGGTGGCACCGGACGAGCATAGGTCGGCCCCGGGGGACCGGCGCCGGTGCTCAGAGGTCGGCGACGGTGCGGAAGCCGGTGTTGCCGCTGGAGCTGTCCGGGGTGTTGGCGGTGCGGGCCGCGACCCGGTAGCGGTTGCAGTAGGAGTCGTGGCAGAGGTAGGAGCCGCCGCGCATGCTGCGGTTCGCGCGGGCCGGGTCGAACCAGTCGGCGCACCACTCCCACACGTTGCCCGAGACGTCGTGGAGCCCGTACCCGTTGGCGGGGAAGCTGCCGACGGGTGCGGTGCCGGCGTACCCGTCCTCGGCGGTGTTGCGCACCGGGAAGCTGCCCTGCCAGATGTTGCAGCGGTGCTCGCCGTCCGGGGTGAGCTCGTCGCCCCAGGGGTAGCGGGCCTGGTCGAGGCCGCCGCGGGCGGCGTACTCCCACTCGGCCTCGGTGGGCAGCCGCCGGCCGGCCCACCGGCAGTAGGCCTCGGCGTCGTTCCAGGACACGTGGACGACGGGGTGGTCCCACCGGTCGTCGAGGTCGCTGCCGGGCCCCTCGGGACGGGACCAGGTCACGTCCTGGACGCCGCACCACCAGGGCGCCTGCTGGGGCCGCGGCGCTCCGCGCCGCAGTACGGCCGGCAGGAACGCGGCGAAGACGTAGCTCCACCCGAACCGCTCCGCGTCGGTGCGGTAGCCGGTGGCCTCGACGAACCGGGCGAAGCGGGTGTTCGTGACGGCGCAGGCGTCGATCGCGAACGGCTCGACCGTCACCTCGCGGACCGGGCCCTCGTGGTCGGCCGGGAACCCGTCGGCGTCGTCGGTGCCCATCCGGAACGTCCCACCAGGCAGCGTGACGAGCCCTCCACCGGGCTCGGGGTCGACCGGTCCGGGCGGGACGGCCGTCGCGGCGTCGTCCGGGAGAGGTGACCGCCCGGGCGGGCAGCAGCCGGGCATCTCGATGGCTCCTTCGGTGACGGGCGGGCATGCCGGGGCGCCTCCGACACTAGGCGTGCGGGACGCCGGGCAGTCAGCGGGTGAGCACGAACATCGGTTCACGCACCGACCGCGGTGACGCCGGTGACGCCCCCGGGCGCCGGCTGGCTCGGGTGCGCGACGTCGCCGAGCCGGTGCTGCTCCCGCCACAGTGCGATCTTCAGCCGGTCCCGTACCTCGGCGTAGGCCGGATCGTCGTGGACGTTGCGCAGCTCCTGCGGGTCGGTCTCCAGGTCGAACAGCTCCCACTCGCCGGGGTAGCGGAACGGTCCGGTCCCGGCGATCCCGAGCCCGTCGTTGTAGTAGTAGATGATCTTGTAGCGGGAGTCCCGGTACCCGTAGTGCGCCGGGGCGTGGTGGAAGACGTCGTCGTGCTCCCAGTACCGGTAGTACATGCCCTCGGCGGGCGGGGGCGCGGGTGCCTCGCCGGAGAGGTCGTTCCAGAAGCTGCGGCCCTGCATCCGCTCGTGCGGCGCGACGCCGGCGGCCTCGAGGATCGTCTGCGCGAAGTCAACGTTGGTCACGATGCCGTCGTGTACCCCGCCGGCCGGAACGCGGGCCGGGTAGCTGAGCAGCATCGGCATCCGCAGCGACTCCTCGTACATGAAGCGCTTGTCGAACCAGCCGTGGTCGCCCAGGAAGAAGCCCTGGTCGGAGGCGTACATCAGCAGCGTGTCGTCGTGCTCGCCGCGGGCCTTCAGGAAGTCGATCACCCGGCCGACGTTCTCGTCGACGCTGTGCACGCAGGCCAGGTAGTCCTCCATGAACCGCTGGTACTTCCAGACGGCCAGCTGCTCGTAGCTCAGCCCTTCCGGCGGACCGACCTTGAGGTCCTCGGTGTTGAGGTTGTCCGCCAGCCGCATCAGCGCACGCCGGGCCGACGAGCTGCGGGTGGACAGGTCGTCGTGGAAGGTGTCCGGCAGCGGGACGGGGGCGCGGTAGAGCTCCGCGTGCTCGGGCTTCGGCTCCCACGGCCGGTGCGGGGCCTTGTGGTAGATCAGCACGCACCACGGGTCGTCGCCGGGCAGCGACTCGACCCACTCGCACGCGAGGTCGGTGATGATGTCGGTGGCGTAGCCCTCGACCGTGCGCAGGCCCTCGGGGGAGAGGAACCGCGGGTTCCAGTACTCGCCCTGCTCGATGACCACGTCCCAGTAGTCGAAGTTCTGCGGGTCGTGGCCGTCGCCGTCGCCCATGTGCCACTTGCCGATCATCGCGGTGCGGTAGCCCGCGTCCCGCAGCGCGGAGACGAAGGTCGGCTGGCTCGCGTCGATCGGGGTGACGAGAGTGGACACCCCGTTCACGTGGCTGTACGTGCCGGTCAGGATGCTGGCCCGGCTCGGCGAGCACAGCGCGTTGGTCGCGAAGCAGTGGTCGAACCGGACGCCGTCGCGGCCGATCTCGTCGATCCGCGGGGTGCTGTTCACCAGCGACCCGTACGCACCGATGGAGTGCGAGGCGTGGTCGTCGGTGAGGATCATGACGACGTTCGGTCGCCGGGCGGTCGTGCTCATCGGTCCTTCCGGGGGGTGGAGAGGGGCCAGGGCAGGACGCCGGCGCCGCCGGCCCAGTCCTGCCAGCGTGCGGCGAGCCGGGCGACGTCGTCCGGCCGGTCGGCGGCGAGGTCGTGCAGCTCCGAGCGGTCGTGGTCCAGGTCGTAGAGCTCCCAGTCCCCGCCCGCGAGGCGGACCAGCTTCAGCGCACCGACCCGGATCGCGCCGTTGCCGATGTGCTCCCAGCACAACGCCCGGTCCGCGGGCGGCTCGCCGCCCCGCCAGGTGTCCAGCATCGACACCCCGCGGGACTCGACCGGCTCCGCGCCGGCGGCCTCGGCGAGTGTCGGCGCGACGTCGACGAGCTGGAACGGCGCGCCGCGGACGGTGCCGTCGGCGAGGTCGCCGCCCGGCCAGTGCACGATCATCGGGGTGGCGATGCCGCCCTCGTGCACCCAGCGCTTGTAGTGCCGGAACGGGGTGTTGGACAGGTTCGCCCAGGCCCGGCGGTAGCTGGCGAAGGTGTCGGCCGGGCCCGGCACGATCGCCGGCTCGTTGCCGAGCTGCATCGGCCGCCCGTCCGGGGTGTGCGACGGCTGTCGCGTCCGGAAGTGCGGTGCGTCCGGCGGCGGCAGCTCCTCGGCACAGCCGCCGTTGTCGGCGAGGAACACGATCAGCGTGTTCTCCAGCCGGCCGGACTCCCGCAGCGCGCTCACGACCCGCCCGATGCCGGCGTCCATGATCTCGACCTGGGCGGCGTAGACGGCCATCCGCCGGGCCTGCCACTCCTTGTCGCCCGTGTCGTCCCAGGCCTGTTCGCGCGGGTCCCGCGGGCTGAGCGGCGCCTCGTCGCCGAGCAGGCCGGCGGCCCGCAGCCGGGTCAGCCGACGCTCGCGCAGCGCGTCCCACCCGGCGAGGTAGCGCTCCTCGTACCGCCGGACGACCTCCTCGGGGGCGTGCAGCGGCCAGTGCGGTGCGGTGTAGGCCAGGTAGAGGAGGAACGGGTCGTCGCCGGCGGTCCGGACGAACTCCGCGGCGTGGTCGCTCACCGCATCCGTGACGTAGTAGCCCTCGCCCGGGATCTCCTGGCGTTGCTCGCCGTGGAACAGCCCGCGCGGGTGGAAGTAGTCGTCGGCGCCGCCGAGGATGCCGTAGAACTCGTCGAACCCGCGCCGGGTCGGCCAGGTGTCGTTCGGCGTCGCGGTGTCGGCCGAGAGATGCCACTTGCCGGACAGACAGGTGCGGTACCCGGTCGCCGCCAGGTGCTCGGCGATCGTCGGCACCGCCGGGTCCAGCGAACCGGGGTAGCCGTGCGGGCGCTGGTCGTCGGTCAGGATCCCGATCCCGGTCCCGTGCGGGTCCCGGCCGGTCAGCAGGCTGGCGCGGGACGGGCTGCACCGGGCGGTGTTGTAGAACGACGACATGCGCACGCCGTCCCGCGCCAGCGCGTCCAGGTGCGGGGTGTCGATCTCCCCGCCGTAGCAGCCGAGGTCGGAGTAGCCGAGGTCGTCGGCCAGGACGACGAGGATGTCGGGTCTGGTCACCGGCTCACAGCTCCCCGGGGTAGTGGCAGGCGGCGAGCTGCCCGGCGGGGGTGACGCCGAGCTCGGGGGTGGTCCGCGAGCAGATCTCCCGGCCGGAGCGGTGCAGCGGCCCGATCGGGCAGCGGGTCCGGAACGCGCACCCGCTGGGCGGGTTCGCCGGGCTCGGCATGTCCCCGAACAGCACGATGCGCTCGCGGTCCCGGGCGCCGGTCTCCGGCTCCGGGGTCGAGGACAGCAGCGCCCGGGTGTAGGGGTGCTGCGGGGAGCCGTAGACCTGTTCGGCCGGGCCGGTCTCGACGATCCGGCCCAGGTACATGACCGCGACCCGGTCCGACAGGTGCCGCACGACGCCGAGGTCGTGCGCGATGAACAGGTAGCCCAGCCCGAGGTCGTTGCGCAGGTCCTCGAGCAGGTTGATGATCTGCGCCTGGATCGAGACGTCGAGTGCGGACACCGGCTCGTCGCAGATCAGCATCTTCGGCTCGGCGGCGAGCGCGCGGGCGATGCCGACGCGCTGGCGCTGCCCGCCGGAGAAGGCGAACGGGTAGCGGTCGAGATGCCCGCGGTTGAGCCCGACCCGGTCCATCAGCTCGGCGGCCCGGGTGCGGGCGGCCTGCCCGGTGACACCGGCGACGCCGAGGGCCTCGGTCAGGGACTGGCCGATCGTGCGCCGCGGGTTGAGTGAGGCATAGGGGTCCTGGAAGACGTACTGGACGGTGGAGGTGACCTGGGCCAGTGCCGCGCGGTCCATCGCGGTGACGTCCCGGCCGTCGACGACGACCCGTCCCGAGGCGGGCCGGTTGATGCCGACGATCGTGCGGGACAGGGTGGACTTCCCGCAGCCCGACTCGCCGACCAGCCCGAGCGTCTCGCCGGGGGCGACCTGCAGCGAGATCCCGTTGACGGCGTACACCGGCGGGGTGCGGCCGAACAGCCCGCGCGAGCGGGAACCCACGTCGGTGACCAGGTCGGTCACCTCGAGGATCGGGGTGCTGCTGGCCGGGACGGACCGCGACCGCACGGTCGGCGTGGGCAGCACCGTGACGGTGCCGCCGCGCTCGCTGACCCAGCAGGCGGCGACCCGGCCGTCGCCCCGCGCGGAGAGCTCGGGACGCTCGGCGGCGCACACGTCCTGGGCCACCGCGCACCGGGGATGGAAGGCGCAGCCGGTGGGGAGCCGGGCCGGGTCCGGCGGTGCGCCGGGGATCGCCGGGAGCGCCTCGGTGCCGGCGTCGGCGCGCGGGACCGCGTTGAGCAGGGCGTGTGTGTAGGGGTGCCGCGTCGCGGCGAAGACCTCGGCGACCGGGCCGGACTCGACGACCCGCCCGCCGTACATCACCAGCATCCGGTCGCACAGCTCGGCGACCACGCCCATGTCGTGGGTGATCATCACGATCGCGATGCCGAGGTCGCGGCGCAGCTCGACGAGCAGCTCCAGGATCTGCGCCTGGATGGTGACGTCGAGGGCGGTGGTGGGCTCGTCGGCGATGAGCAGGCGGGGCTTGTTGGCGAGGGCGATCGCGATGACCACCCGCTGGCGCATGCCGCCGGAGAACTCGTGCGGGTAGAGGTCGATGGTGCGCTCGACGTCCGGGATGCCGACCTGGGCCAGCAGCTCGGCGGCCCGGGCGCGCGCGGTCTCCTTGGCGACCCCGTGCACCAGCAGCGCCTCGGCGATCTGGTCGCCGACCCGCATCACCGGGTTGAGCGCGGCCTGCGGGTCCTGGAAGACCATGGCCATCTCCTGGCCGCGGACCGCGCACATCGCGAGCTCGCCGAGCGGCAGCAGGTCGCGTCCGGCGAGCTCGACGGTGCCGGAGTCGATCCGTCCGGGGGAGCGGAGCATGCCCATGATCGCCCGGGCGGTCACCGACTTACCCGAGCCGGACTCGCCGACGATGCCGAGGATCTCGCCCTCGCGCAGCTGCCAGGACACGTCGTTCACCGCGCGGACGACGCCGCGGTCGGTGGGGAAGGCGACGGTCAGGCCACGGACGTCGATCAGGGTCCGGGTCGCGGTGGGGGTGCTGGTCACTTGCGGTTCACCGCCTCGTTCAGGGCGTCGGTCAGCAGGCTGAACGCGAGCGCCAGCAGGAGCAGGACCACGATCGGCCCGATGATGTAGGTGGGGGCCTGCTCGACGTAGCGCATGCCCAGGTTGAGCAGCGAGCCGAGCGAGGGCTCCGGGGGCTGGATGCCCAGGCCGACGATGGACAGGCCGGCTTCGAGGAACACCGCCTGCACGATGAACACCGATCCCTGGACCAGGATCGGGTCCAGCGTGTTGGGCAGGATGTGCCGGACCATGATCCGCCAGCGGCCGATCCCGAGGGTGCGGGCGGCCAGCACGTACTCGCGGTTCTGCTGGGTCAGCAGGACCTGGCGGGCCAGCCGGCCGAACGTCGGCAGTCCGATCAGGACGATCGAGATCACCAGGCCCCAGAACCCGGTGCCGACCACGAGCACGACCGAGATACCCAGGATCAGGCCCGGGAACCCGACGATGATGTCGAGCATCCGCTGCACGAGCGTCCCGAGCCAGCCGGCGACGGCGCCGAGCAGGCCGAGGATCGTGCCGATCACCATCGCGGCCGGGACCGCGTAGAGGACCAGGGCCAGGTCGGTGCGCAGCCCGTAGATGCTGCGCACGAAGATGTCGCGGCCCAGCTCGTCGGTGCCGAACGGGTGCGCGAGCGAGACCGGGAGCAGCGCGTCCGGGGTCTGCTCGTCGTAGCCGCCGGGGAACAGCACCGGAGCCAGTCCGGCGAGCAGCGCCAGGCCCAGGACGAGGACGGCGGCGACCATCCCGCGGGGGGTGCGGAACGCCTGCAGGTAGCGCGCGCCCGGGATACGGCGGCGACCGGTGTCCGGCTCCTCGGCGCTCAGGACGGGGGTGGTGGGGTCCGTGGTCGTCATCGGTCAGCCTCCCAGCCGGACGCGGGGGTCGAGGGCGGCCAGGACGATCTCGGACAGCAGCTGCATCACGACCGCGATGAGCACCGCCCCGAGGATCAGGGCCTGGACCACGAGGTAGTCGCGGGACTGGACCGCCGTCACCGCGAGCGTGCCGAGCCCGTTCCGGGCGAAGATCGCCTCGACGACGATCGCGCCCCCGAGCAGGTCGCCGATGCGCAGTCCGATGACCACCACGACGGTGCCGAAGCTGTTGCGCAGCACGTGCTTGCGGGTGACCCGGCTGGGCCGGGCGCCCTTGGCCCTGGCCAGGTCGACGAAGTCCTCGCCGCGGGCGGTCAGCATCGAGGTCTGCAGCAGCCGGGCCACGACCGCGGCCTGCGGCAGGGCGAGTGCGACCGCCGGCAGGATCAGGTACTGGATGCCGAGCTCGGGGTCGTCGAACAGCGCGATCTCGCCGCTGACCGGCAGCAGCGGGATCGCCAGGCCGAGCAGCAGGATGAGCAGCAGACCGGTCAGGAACGGCGGGATCGCCAGGAACACGGTGTTGAACCCGTCGATCACCGAGCGGGCCGCCGTGGAGCGCGGCGAACCGCCGAGCACGCCGAGCACCAGCCCGACGACGATCATGATGATCGTCGCGAGCACGGCCAGCTCGACGGTGCTCTCCAGCCGGCCGCCGATCAGCTCGGTGACCGGGCGGCCGAGGATGTAAGACTGCCCGAGGTCGCCCCGGAACACCCCGCCCATCCAGATCAGGTACTGCTGCCACAACGGCTGGTCGAGGCCGAGCTCGGCTCGGATGCCCTCGACGAGCTCGGGGGTGGCGTCCGGTCCGGCGAGCTCGACGGCCGCGTCCCCCGGCGCCAGCCGGGGCAGGACGAACGCGATCACCGAGCTGACGAACGCGACCAGCAGGAACGACGGCATCTTGCCGATCAGGAAGCGGATCATCACTCAGCCCGTCACGTAGGCGTTCTCGAGCAGCGTGACGCCCCGCATGGTGACGCCGACGTCGCCGGTCTTGTTGGTGGCGACCAGGATCTCCGGGGCCTGCACCACCGGGTGCAGGAAGGCCTGGTCGATCAGGTACTCGCCGAGTGCGGCGACCGCGGCGTCCGCCTCCGGTGAGCCGGGGGTCGCCGTCCGCAGCGCCGCCTTGAGCGACTCGAACTCCGGGCTGTCGACCTTGGAGGGGTTCCCGTCGCGCAGTACCGGGATCGAGTCGATGATCGTCGACGGGGCGAGGGTGATCTGCGAGTGCAGCGAGATCCACGCCGCGCCGAGCTCACCCTGGTTCTGCCCGGTCTGGAAGGTCGGCTGGTCCAGCGTCACGCCGACCGGGTCGAGCCCGATCGCCCGGAGGTTGTTGGCGACGACCTCGAAGATCGCCCGCACGGTCGGGTTGGCGCCGTAGGAGATCGGGACCCGGGCGCCCTCGGCACCGGCCTCGCGGATCATCTCGCGGGCCCGGTCCGGGTCGTAGTCGTAGTGGTCGACCTGGGCCTGCGGCACGCCCTCGGCGCCGACCGGGAACGGCAGCGAGGAGACCGCGCCGGTCCCCGCGAAGATCTGGTCGCGGATCCGCTGGCGGTCCAGCGCGTAGCCGACGGCCTGCCGGACCCGCTCGTCGTCGAACGGGGCGACCGTGGTGTCCAGGCCCAGCGGGTACACCGTGCCGCCTGCGTCGATGATCGTGTACCGGTCGTCGCCGAAGTAGGGGCGCGCGTCGGAGGGGGTCAGTCCCCAGGCCAGCTGGGCCCGGCCGCTGCGCAGCGCGGAGAGCAGGGCGGTCGCGTCGGCGGTGACCACGAACTCGATGCGCTGCAGCTGGACCGCGTCCCGGTTCCAGTAGCCGTCGTAGCGCTCCAGGGTGAAGCCCGCGCCCGGCTGCCAGTGGGTGAACCGGAACGGACCGGTGCCGTTGAGCTCCGAACCGTCGGCGACCTGGTCGTAGGTCGCCGGGTCGACGATCGGGGTCTGGTTCAGGTAGTCGAACAGCGCGTCGCCGAGCGGCGCGTCCGCGGTCACCGTCAGGTGGGTCGGGTCCTCGACGACGATCGAGGTGAACGCCCGCGGGACGTTGCCGAGGTTCGAGCCGGCCTCCTTGCCGGCCGTCGTCTCGAACGTGAACTTCACGTCGTCGGCGGTGAAGGGCCGGCCGTCGTGGAAGGTGACCCCCTCGCGGAGCGCGATCCGGACCGTGCGGCCGTCCGGGGAGATGTCGACGCTCGTGGCGAGCACGGGCTCGACGGCGCGGGTCGTCGCGTCGAGGCGGACCAGCGGCTGGAAGACGTTCTCCACCCACGGGTTGTTGCGCGCCAGGGTCTGGAACAGCCCGGCCGGGCGGGCGTCGAGCGCGATCGCATAGGTGAGGGTGCCGCCCTCGATGCGTTCACCCTGGGTGTTCTGCAGGTTCCGCGCCGAGGTGCAGGCACCGGCGGTCGCCACGAGGGCGACGATCGCGACGATCAGCCGCCACCGGACGGCGGGTCGGCGCGATCGTGGACGGGCTGGCATGAGGCTCCTCGTCGTTGAGGTCGAGGTGGTGGGGAGACTTTCTGCGAGCTGGAAAGTAATCCCGCCGTTCGAGTCGAGTCAAGGTCGACTCCGCCACGGAATCGAGCAAGAGAGTGCTTCTGTACTGCGTGGATGTTTTTTCTTGCTGTGAAGTATCCGGCTGCTAAGGTCCACTCGTCGCTACGGTGCGAACGGAAGGAGCCGGGCTTGGCCACGCTGAGTCGCGATCTGGAACGCGGGTCCTACGAGGCGGTCCTGCTGCGCACCCTCCGCGAGTCCGGACCGGCCTCGCGCACCCGGATCGGTGAGATCACCGGGCTCTCGGCGGCCACGATCAGCAAGGCCGTGTCGGCGATGGTCGACAAGGGCCTGCTGCGCGAGGGCGCCGTCGCCGAGCCGCGGATGGGCCGGCCGGCGGTCACCCTCGTCCCGGCCCCGGAGGCAGTGACCGTCTGTGGCGTCCAGATCGAGTACGGGACCATCCGGCTCGGCCTGACCGACGCCGAGTCCCGGATCCGCACCCTGCGTACCGCGCCGTTCGACGTGACCGCGCCCCCGTCGGAGGTCCTCGACCTGGTGGCCACCGAGGTCCGGCGGCTGGTCGACGCGGACACCGGCGCCCCGTGCGTCGGCGTCGCGGTCGGGATCCCCGGGGCGGTCGACGAGAACCGGCGGATCAACCGGCTGACGATCAACCTCGGCTGGCGGGACGTGCCGGTGGCCGAGCACCTGGAGCGGCTGCTCGGGGTCCCGGTCGTCGTCGACCACCACGTCCGGCTGATGGCGCTGGCCGAGGCACGCCTCGACGACCGGGTGCGCAGCGGGATCGCCTACCTGTACGTGCGGCGCGGGGTCGGCCTGGGCGTCGCGCCGGCCGGGCGCGGGCGCTACGCCGTCGGGCCCGCGGGGGAGGCGTACCTCGGGCACACCCGGGTCGTCGAGGACGGCGAGCTGTGCCGGTGCGGCGCCCGCGGCTGCCTGGAGACCGTCGTCGCCGAGCCGTACCTGCGCGCCCGCCTGGAACGCGCCGGCCACGCGGACGTGCTGCGTGCCGACCGGCCGGTGCTGGAGGGCCTGCGCCGGCTCGCAGCCCAGGGCGACCCGGCCGCGGTGGAGATCGAGACCGACGTCGTGCGGAACCTCGCCGGCGCGCTCGCCACCGTCGTCAATCTCTTCACGCCGGACCTCGTCCTCGTCGGCGGGATGGTCGCCGAGGCTCCGGAGGCGACCATCACCCGCATGCGGGAGCTCATCCGGGAGCGGATCTTCCCGCTGTTGCGCGAGGACTTCCGGCTCGAACCCGCACATCGCAGCGAGGAGGCCAGCGTCCGCGGCGCGGCCACCCTGGCACTGGAGGTCTCACACTTCTCATGAGCACGCCGGCCCAGCGACCGAACATCCTGCTGATCACCGTCGACGACATGGACGCGCGCAGCCCGGGACGGTTCGGCGGCCCACCGGGCCTCACACCGCACATCGACACGCTGGCCGACTCCGGAACCCGCTTCACCGATGCGCACGTCGTGGCCGCGGTCTGCCAGCCGAGCCGGTCGGCGATCATGACCGGGCGCTACCCGCATGCGAACGGTGCGGAGGGCTTCGAACCGATCCACGACGGTGTCCCTGTCCTGACCGACGGGCTGCGTGCCGCCGGGTACGCGCTGGGCATCCTGGGCAAGGTCACCCACCTCGCCCCGGTCGAGCGGTTCGGCTGGGACCACCAGCGGGACATGGACGACCTGGGGAAGGGCCGGGACCCGCAGCGCTACCGCGACTCGGCGGTCGAGTTCCTGACCGGCGCCGTCGCCGCGGACCGGCCGTGGTTCCTCATGGCCAACATGCACGACCCGCACCGCCCGTTCCACGGCAGCGCCGCGGAGACCGAGAAGTTCGGCGGAGCGGTCGGCACCCAGTACCCGGCCCCGGACGTGGTCCCGGCCCCCGGCGAGTACCCGGTACCCGGTTTCCTGCCCGACATCGACGGTGTCCGCACCGAGTACGCCCAGTACCTCGCCTCGGTGCGCCGCTGCGACCAGGTCGTCGGCGCCGTGCTGGACGCGGTGCGCGAGTCCGGCGGCACCCGCGACACGGTGATCGCGTTCCTGTCCGACAACGGGATGGCGTTCCCGTTCGCCAAGGCGAACTGCTACCTGCAGAGCACCCGGACCCCGTTCGTCCTGGTCTGGCCCGGCGTCACCACGGCCGGCACGGTGCAGGACACCGCCCGGATCACGATGCTCGACCTGGTGCCGACCTTCTGCGACGCGGCCGGGATCGCCGTGCCCGAGGGGGCCACGGGTGCGAGCCTTCGCTCCGCCGTGATGGGGGAGCGGACGCCGGACGAGACCGCGTTCACCGTCTTCCACGAGACCTCCGCCAAGGGGCGCTACGAGATGCGCTGCGCCCAGGACTCCTCCTTCGGCTACCTCTGGAACGCCTGGTCCGACGGCGAGCGCGAGTACCGCGCGGAGAACATGGACGGGCTGTCCTGGCCCGCGATGCAGGACTCCGACGACCCCGAGGTCGTCCGCCGTCGCGAGTTCTACCTGCGCCGCGCCCCCGAGGAGCTCTACGACCTGCGCGCCGACCCGCACTCGCTGACCGACCTCGCGGCCGACCCGGCGTACCGGACGGTGCTCGAGGACTACCGGTCGCGGATGCGTTCCTGGATGGCACGCGACGGCGACCCGCTGCACGAGCGCTTCGTCCGCGAGGTGAGCGGCGTCCCGGCCGCCTGACCCGCCTGCATTTCCCGTACGTCCCGAGGAGTTCCGTTGTCCGCGAGCCGCATCCCGGCCCGTCCCACCGCACAGCCCGACGACCGCCCGAACGTCGTGCTGATCATGACCGACCAGCAGCGCTTCGACACGATCGCCGCGCTCGGCCACGACCACGTCGACACCCCGCACCTGGACCGGCTCGTCGCCGAGGGGGTGTCGTTCACCCGCACGTACGTGACCTCGCCGTCCTGCGCGCCGTCGCGGGCCAGCCTGTTCTCCGGGCTCTACCCGCACACCACCGGGGTGCTGCGCAACGACGAACCGTGGCACCACTCGTGGGTCGAGCAGCTGGCCGACGCCGGGTACCGCTGCGCGAACGTCGGCAAGATGCACACCTATCCCTACGAGGCCTCGGTCGGTTTCCACGAGCGGCACGTCGTCGAGAACAAGGACCGGGACACCCCGAGGCTGCCGTTCTACCTCGACACCTGGGACAAGGCGCTGTGGGCCCGCGGGGTCCGCAAGCCGAGCCGGGTGACCTACGCCGAGCGCGACGACTACGCCGACCGGCTCGGCGCCTTCGAGTGGGAGCCCCCGGCCGACCTGCACGCCGACGTGTTCGTCGGCGGGCTCGCGTCGATGTGGCTGGACCGCTGGCGTGGTGACGGGCCGTTCTTCCTGCAGGTCGGGTTCCCCGGGCCGCACCCGCCCTACGACCCGACCCCGGAGGCGCTCGACCCGTACCGGGACCGCGAGGTCCCGATGCCGCACCACACTCCAGAGGACATCGCCGCGCAGCCGCACGCGCTGCAGCGGCTGCGCGAGCAGCACCTGACCGTCGACCACGACGCGGTCGTGCACCGCATCGACACCACGCCCGAGCAGGAGGCCCGCCGGCGCCGGCACTACGCCGCGAACGTCACGATGATCGACGAGCAGGTCGGTGCGATCGTCGAGGCCCTCGGGCGCCGGGGCGTGCTGGACCGCACGCTGATCGTGTTCACCTCCGACCACGGCGACTGCCTGGGCGATCACGGCCACAGTCAGAAGTGGACGATGTACGAGCCCAGCGTGCACGTGCCGCTGATCGTGTGGGGCCCGGGCGCCGGGGTGACGGCCGCCGGGGTGCGGCGGGACGGGCTCACCTCCCTGATGGACGTCGGGCCGACGATCCTGGAGACGGCGGGGTGCGTGCCTCCGCAGTGGATGGAGGCCGAGTCGCTGGTCCCCGCGCTGCGCGAGGGCGACTGGCCGGGCCGCGAGCTGGTCTTCTCCGAGCACGCGCGGGACCGCATCCTGTCCGGCACCGCGTTGATGACGATGGTCTGCGACGGGCGGTGGAAGCTCGTCGAGTACCTCGACCCCGACGAGGGTCAGCTGTTCGACCTCGACGCGGACCCGCACGAGGAGCACGACCTGTTCGACGACCCGGCGCACCGCGCGACCCGCGACGAGCTACTGCTCCGGATCGCCCGGTGGCGGGCGCACAGCGAGATGGCGACCGCGTCGTGGGCGGCGCCGTTCCGCTGAACCCGGCGCGGGCTCAGTCCTCCGCCGGCTCCTCCTGCTCGGCCATCATCTTCCCGACCCGCTGCAAGACGTCGAGCTGGGCCGGGTTGTACAGGTCCTGCATGGCCCTGGCCATCGTCGTCGCCGCGAAGCGGGACCGTCTCGGGCTCTCCGTCCCGGTGTCCTGCAGGCCGGGGTGCTCGTCGTTGATCCGTCGGACGAAGGGCGCCATGCGCTCGGCGAGGTCCTGGCGGGTGGCCTCGTCGGCGTCGGCCGGCAGCTCGTCGAGCTCCTGGTCGGTGGGGTCCGACGGCATGTTCTGCAGCATGTCCGCATAGGCCTTCAGCCGCTCGGGGCCGACCACACGGCTCATCACGACGACGAGCGAGCGGTCGGTCTCGGACATCTCCGCGTCGGCGGCCGGCGCGAGCTCGCTGGGCAGATCGGTCGGGACGGACTCGCGGAGGATCAGGCCGAGCTCGACCCGGGCCCGCTGCAGGCGTTCGATGGTCGCGGCCAGTTCGGCGTCGAGGGCGCGCAAGGCTTCCTCCGGGTGGTCGTCGTCGTCGCCCATGGCGGCGATCTGGGACAGCGAGAACCCGAGGTCGGTCAGCCGCTTGATCCGCAGCACGCGCACGAGGTGGGCGACGCCGTACTGTTTGTAGCCGTTGGAGCGCCGCTCGGGCTCCTCCAGCAGGCCCACCTCGTGGTAGTGCCGCACCGCCCGCAGGCTCGTACCCGCCAGTTCGGCGATCTCACGGGTGCTCCAGGCCACGACCGTCACCTCGTCTCGACTCACCGGCGCACCTCGCGCCGGCGGGGACCACCTCACACCGTGCCGTCACGGCATGGTCAAGCCCGGGTGCGACGTGTGTCGGATTCGGACGCCGGCGACGGTCGGGATGTTCCCGCCGACCGTCCGGGCCGGGGTCAGCCCGCGACCGTCGCCGCCCGCATCCGCTCCCGGTCCCCGCCCACCGTCCCGGCGGCGAGGAACAGCCCGACGGCGGTGATCGCCATCGAGATCGGGACGATCACGGCCAGCGCCTGCCGCAGGCCCTCCGCGGCCGCCTCCGCCTGCCCGGCGCCCGCGGCCAGCGCGGCCGCGGCGAAGGAGTCCGACAGCGCACCGGCGATCACCGGGCCGATCGCGCCGCCGAGCAGGTAGAAGGCCGCGAAGAAGACCGCCGTCGCGGTCGCCCGCAGACGCGGCGGGACGACGTCGGCGACCGCCGGGTAGGCCGCGGTGTAGTAGAGGTACTGCAGCAGCCACCCGACACCGAAGAGCAGCACGAAGGTCCCGGTCGCCTCCGGGCCGACGGTGAGGGCCAGCAGGGTGAGCGGCACCGAGACCAGCGTGGCCACGGCGCCGACGAGCACGCGTGCGCCGGGGGACCGGCGCGCGGCCCGGTCCGAGAGCCGGCCCCCGACGACGAGCCCGACCAGCCCGGTCACCCCCACGACGACCCCGGTCAGCACCGCGGCGCCGGTGAGGGAGGCGCCGAAGTAGCGCTGGAACAGCGGCACGGTGAAGGTGTTCACCGAGTAGGCGGCGAGGTTGGCGCCGATTCCCGCGACGATGAGCCACCACATCGTCGGCACCGCCACGACGCGGCGGAACGGCCGGTCGACGCGCTCCTGCCCGGCCGGCGCGCTCCCGGTGGCCGCCGGCTCGGACGCGCCGCGGCGCGGTTCGCGGACCCGGAAGAAGCCGATCGCGATCAGCAGGCCGGGGATCGCGGCCAGCACGAACGGCGCCCGCCACGAGTCGAACGCCTCCGCGACGGCGCCCACCGAGAAGTAGGCGAGGATGAGGCCGACGGGCAGGCCCAGCTGGAACAGCCCGAACGCCCGTGCCCGCCGCTCGGCCGGGTAGAGGTCGGCGATCGTCGAGTTGGCCGCCGGCGCGTAGCTCGCCTCGCCGACCCCGACGCCGATCCGCAGCAGGAGCAGCGACCAGTAGTTCCAGGCGGCGCCACTGGCCGCGGTCAGGATGCTCCAGGCGACGATGCCCCAGCCCATGATCCGTGCCCGGGACCAGCGGTCGGCGAGCCGGCCCAGCGGCAGCCCGCACAGCGCGTACACCACGGTGAACGCCGCCGCGAGGATCCCGATCTGCAGGTCGGAGAGTGCGAACTCGACCTTGATGGGTTCGGCCAGGATCGCCGGGATCGCCCGGTCGTAGAAGTTGAAGGTGTTCGCCGCGAACAGCAGGAGCAGGACGCGGCCGGCGTTGGAGGCCTGTGCCCCCTGGCCGGTGGGAAGGAAGCCGTCGCGCTGGTGTCCGGTCGTCATCGAGCCCCCCGGCTGCCGCCGACCGCCTCGTCGCGGTCGGAGGACACACTGCCGGATCAGGACGATTCCGTCACGGCTCCCCGGTGGCCTTCTGCTCCCCGGCGGCCTTCTCCTGGAGCCGGAGCAGCGTCCCGACCCGCTTCAGGACGTCGAGCTGCGCCGGGTTGTAGAGCTCCGCCATCGCGGTCTGCACGGTCTGCACCGCGAACCGCTCGCCGCGCGGGGCGCCGGTGTGCAGCGCGATCGCGTCGGGGTGGGCCTCGAACAGCGCGGCGGTGTGCGGTGCCATGCGTTCGGCGAGGTCCTGGCGGGTGGCCTCGTCGGCGTCGGCGGGGAGCGTGTCCAGCTCCCGGTCGGTCGGGTTGCGCGGCGTCTCGCGCAGCATCGTCGCCAGCGCCTCGATCCGGTCCGGTCCCACCACCCGGCTCATGACGGTGACCAGCGACCGGTCGGCATCGGACATCTCCGGGTCGGCCGCGGTCGCCGGGGCGAGCTCGCTGGGCAGGTCGGCCGGCACTGACCGGCGCAGGATGACCCCGAGCTCGACCCGGGCCCGCTGCAGTCGCTCGATGGTCGCGGCCAGCTCGGCGTCGAGCGTGCGCAGAGCGTCCTCCGGGTGCTCGTCGTCGTCGCCCATCGCCTCGATCTGGGACAGCGAGAACCCGAGGTCGGTCAGCCGCTTGATCCGCAGCACGCGCACGAGGTGGGCGACGCCGTACTGTTTGTAGCCGTTGGAGCGCCGCTCGGGCTCCTCCAGCAGGCCCACCTCGTGGTAGTGCCGCACCGCCCGCAGGCTCGTACCTGCGAGTTCGGCGATCTCACGGGTGCTCCAGGCCACGACCGTCACCTCGTCTCGACTCACCGGTGCGCCTGACACCGGCACCGACCACCTCCCACCGTGCCGTACCGGCATGGTCGAGCCCAGCTGCGACGCGCGTTCCGTCGCACCGTCGATGGCGCACGTCATACGCGGTCGACGGCTCCGGGGTCCGCGAACGAGGTCCGCGAACGAGGTCGGCGCCGCTGCCGGCGCCCGCTCGCGGCGCGGGCGGGGTCAGGCCTGCGGGTCCCCGTACAGCTCGGCGATCTTCTCCGACCCCTGCCACCGGCTGTAGGTCGGCGACTGCGGCCAGCCCTCCGGCGAGTCCTGCCACTCCTCCTGGCGCCCGTAGGGCAGCAGGTCGAGCAGCGCGAAGCCGTAGGAGAGCTGCTCGGTGCCCCGCCCGTCGGTGTGCCAGGTGCGGTACACGGTGTCGCCGTCGCGCAGGAACACGTTGACGGCGAACCCGCCGCCGGGCGGTGCTCCGACGTCGGTGCCGAACGAGCTGTTCGCGGTCGAGTACCAGGTCATCGCGTTGCCGACCCGGCGCTTGTAGGCCAGCGCCTCGTCGATCGGGCCCTGGGTGACGATCACGAACCGGGCGTCGAAGTCGTCCAGCAGGTCCAGCCGGGCGAACTGGCTGGTGAACCCGGTGCAGCCCGGGCACTGCCAGGTCTCGCCGGGGAACCACATGTGGTTGTAGACGATCAGCTGCGGCCGGCCGTCGAACACGTCGGCGAGCCGGACCGGGCCGTCCTCACCCTCCAGGACGTAGTCGGGCATCTCGACCATCGGCAGCCGGCGCCGCTGCGCCGCGATCGCGTCGAGCTCGCGGGTCGCGGCCTTCTCCCGGGCGCGCAGCTCGTCGAGCTCGCGCTGCCAGGTCGCGGCGTCGGTGACGGGCGGCAGGGCGGTGGTGGTGGGCATGGCGTCTCCCTCGGTCGCGTCTGCTGCGTACGCAGGGGGGACCACCGCCCGCCGCCGGACTCATCGGTGTCTCAGAGATCGAGGCGCAGTTCCGCTCCGGCGCCGCGGGAGACGCACACGCACATCCGGTCGCCGCAGTCGCGCTCGTCGTCGGTGAGGAAGCTGTCCGGTGGTCGACGGCCCCGCCGAGCACCCCGGTGACACACGTGCCGCAGAGTTCGACACCGCCGGCCGCTGCGTGCGGAACCCGCACGGCTTCCGGATCCGCGGCCGGCAGCGCCGTCCCGTCCGCACCCAGCGGCGCGGCCTGTTCTCGCTGTTCGGGATCACCGTGGGCTTCGCGGTCTGCTCCTACACCGTGCTCGCGTTCGTGGTCAGCTACCTGACCGCGGTGCTCGAGTACCCGCCGGGCGTCGCCTTCCCGGCGATCCTGCTCGCCACCTTCCTCGGCTCGGTCAGCATCCCGCTGTTCGGCCACCTGTCCGACCGGATCGGGCGGCGGCCGGTCATCCTGGCCGGCTCGGTCGGCACCGCGGTCGTCGCCTATCCCGCGTACCTGCTGCTGGGCACCGGCAACCGGGCGTCATCCAGGAGCGCGTGCGCGGTGCCGTCGCCGACATCGTCGCCCGCCAGCGCGAGCACGGGATCGACGTCGTCACCGACGGTGAGATGAGCAAGCCCGGCTTCTTCGCCTACGTCCGTGAGCGGCTGGGCGGGCTGGAGGTGAAGCCGGGTGCCGGGTTCCCGTTCACCTTCGAGGCGGAGGAGAAGGCCTTCCCGGAGTACTACGAGCGCTACTTCGCCGAGGCGATGATCGGCGGGACGGTCGCCCCGCTGGAACCGCTGGTGTGCACCGGCCCGCTGACCTACCAGGGCGAGGACGCGCTGCGCCGGGACCTGGACAACCTCGCCGCCGCGTGCGACGCGGCCGGGGTGGACCGGTCCTCGGCGTTCCTGCCCTCGATCGCGCCGAGCGGGGTCGGGGTCAACGAGCACTACGGCAGCGAGGAGGAGTACTTCTTCGCCGTCGCCGAGGCGATGGCGACGGAGTACCGGGCGATCGTCGACGCCGGGTTCCAGCTGCAGGTCGACGACCCGTTCCTCACCGAGATCTTCTCCTTCACCGACATGTCGTCGACCGACCGCCGGCGCCGCGGCGAGATGTACGTCGAGGCGATCAACCACGGTCTGCGCGGCATCGACCCGGAGCGGGTCCGGTTCCACACCTGCTACTCGATCAACGAGGGACCGCGGGTCTTCGACGTCCCGTTCGCCGACACCGTCGACCTGGTCCTGCGGGTGAACGCGCGGGTCTACTCGTTCGAGGCGGCGAACCCGCGGCACGAGCACGAGTACCACCTGTGGGAGGACGTGGCGCTGCCCGAGGGCAAGGTCCTCATGCCGGGGATGATCACGCACGCGTCCAACATCGTCGAGCACCCGGAGCTGATCGCGGAGCGCCTCGAGCGCTACGCCCGGCTGGTCGGCCGGGAGAACGTCGTCGCCGGTGCCGACTGCGGGTTCTCCTCGCAGGCGACCTACCGTCCCGAGGTCGACCCGCGGGTCATGTGGGCCAAGTTCGACGCGCTCGCCGAGGGCGCCCGGATCGCCTCCGACCGGTTGTGGACCTGACGGCGATCCGGGACGATCCCGCGACGGCCGTCCGGATTCCGACCACCGACCAGGGGCGGCCCGTGGAGGTGGAGCGGTGAAGGCGCGGTCGCTGGTCTTCGACCTGTTCGGTGACCACCTGCGGTACCGGGGCGGCGAGGTGCGGTTGCGGGCCCTGGTGTCGCTGATGGGCTGCTTCGACGTGTCCGAGGCGACGGTCCGGGTGGTCGCCGCCCGGCTGCGCAAGGAGGGCTGGCTGTCGAGTCGCCGCGAGGGGCGGGAGACGGTCTACGCCCTCACTCCCACCGCGTGGGCGCTGCTCGACGAGGGCCGCGAGCGGATCTTCGACCGGGTCCGGGTCCCGTGGGACGGGCAGTGGCACATGGTCCTCTACTCGGTCCCGGAGTCGGAGCGGGCGCTGCGCGAGCAGCTGCGCAAGAAGCTCGCCTGGTTCGGCTTCGGGCCGCTGAACTCGTCGGTCTGGCTCAGCCCGCACGACCGTGCCGGCCTGGTCCGCCGGGCCTTCGCCGACGAGCCGGCGGCCCGGCTCGACGTGTTCCGCTCCCGGTCCGAGAACCCGGCGCACGACCGGGACGTCGCCGCCCGGTCCTGGGACCTCGGCGAGCTCGACCGGGACTACGCCGGGTGGCTCTCGACCTACCGGCCCCGGCTGGCCGCCTACCGGTCCGGTGCCTACGAGGGCGTGGCGGCGCTGCGGGAGCGGATGACGCTCGTGCACGACTACCGGCGCTTCCCGTTCCGGGACCCGGACCTGCCGCCGGAGCTGCTGCCGGAGGGCTGGCACGGGCGGGTCGCGCACGAGGTGTTCCTCGAGGCGCACTCGCTGCTGCGGGCACCGGCCGAGGCGTGCGTGGACGAGCTGACCGGGTCGGCCGCGGCGCCGGAGGAGCAGGCCGGCTGACGTCGTAGATACGTTTTCTGGACGGTCGTCAATTAAGCGTTGTATGTTTCCGGTGTGCGGCCGCCACGGTGGCACCGCACGGCACCGCCGTCCCGCGACGGCCGCTCCGACGAAGGAGACGAGGGCATGACCTCCACCGTCCCGCAGGGAAGTACCGACATCACGCCCGAGGAACAGCGGCAGCTCGACGAGCTCTACGCCGCCTTCTCCGCCGCCCACATGACGCCACTGTGGACGCAGATCGGCGGGCTGATGCCGGTCACCCCGAAGTCCGACTCGGTGCCGATGCTCTGGCGCTGGTCGACCCTGCTGCCGCTGGCCGAGCGGGCCGGGGAGCTGGTGCCGGTCGGGCGCGGCGGGGAGCGGCGGGCGATCGCGCTGGCCAACCCGGGGCTGCCCGGCACCGCCTACGCCACCCCGACGCTGTGGGCCGCGATCCAGTACCTCGGCCCGCGCGAGGAGGCGCCCGCCCACCGGCACACCCAGACCGCGTTCCGGTTCGTCGTCGACGGCGAGGGCGTCTGGACCAACGTGGAGGGTGACCCGGTCGCGATGCGCCGGGGTGACCTGCTGCTCACCCCGGGCATGCACTTCCACGAGCACCACAACACCACCGACCGCCCGATGGCCTGGATCGACGGCCTGGACATCCCGCTGGTCCGCACGATCGACGCCGGGTTCTTCGAGTTCGGGCCGGACGAGCTGGCCACCAGGGAGACCCCGGCCGCCTCGCGCAACGAGCGGCTGTGGGGCCACCCCGGGCTGGCCCCGGTCGGCGCGCCGGCCCCGAAGGCGTCGCCGTTGATGGCCTACCGCTGGGAGCACACCGACGCGGCGCTGACCGCCCAGCTGGAGCTCGAGACCGAGGGGCACCCGGGCGTCGTGTCCCCGGGGCACGCGGTCGTCCGGTTCACCAACCCGGCGACGGCCGGGGACTGCCTGTCCACCATGCGCTGCGAGATGCACCGGCTGCGGCCGGGCACCTCGACCCCGCTGACCCGCACCGCCGGCTCCGCGGTCTGGCAGGTCTTCACCGGCTCCGGCGTCGTGACCGTCGGCGACGAGCGCTACGAGGTCGGCACGGGCGACCTGTTCTGCGTCCCCTCCTGGGCCGGCCTGGCGTTCGACACCGACACCGGGCTGGACGCCTTCCGCTTCTCCGACGAACCCGTGCTCGAGGCCCTGGGCCTGGGCCGCACCACCCGAGAGGACCGCGCGTGAAGCTCGCGACCATCCGCACCGGAACCGGAACCGCCGCCGTCCGCGTCGACGACGACGCGGCCGTCGAGCTCGGCGCGCCCGACCTGGGTGCGTTCCTGGCCCGGCCGGGCTGGAAGGCCGGGGCGGCCGCCGCCGACGGCCCGCGCCACGAGCTCGCCGGGCTCGACTACGCGCCGGTCGTGCCGCGTCCGGAGAAGGTGTTCTGCGTCGGGCTGAACTACCGCAGCCACATCCTGGAGATGGGCCGCGAGCTGCCGCAGTACCCGACGCTGTTCGCGAAGTTCGCCCGGGCGCTGGTCGGCGCGTACGACGACGTCGAGCTCCCGGCGGGCTCCGGGCAGGTGGACTGGGAGGCCGAGCTGGCCGTCGTGATCGGCACCGAGGTCCGGCACGCCACGCCCGAGCAGGCCGCCGCGGCGATCGCCGGCTACACCGTCGCCAACGACGTGACCGGCCGCGACTTCCAGTACCGCTCGGTGCAGTGGCTGCAGGGCAAGACCTTCGAGCGCAGCACCCCGGTCGGCCCGTGGCTGGTCGTCGACGGGGGCACGCCGGGGGAGATCTCCTGCGAGGTCGACGGCGACGTCGTCCAGAAGGCCGACACCGCCGACCTGGTGTTCTCGCCCGCCGACCTGGTCGCCTACATCTCCGGTCTGATCACGCTGGCCCCCGGCGACCTGATCCTCACCGGCACCCCGGGCGGGGTCGGGCACGCCCGCAAGCCCGCGCGCTACCTGTCCGCGGGTTCCCGGCTCCTCACGCGGGTCGAGGGACTGGGGGAGCAGCGCAACACCCTGGTCGCAGGGGGCTGAGCGATGCGCGTCGCCGTCGCGGGGGGCGGCCCCGGAGGGCTGTTCCTCGCCACCCTGCTCCGGCGGGCCGACCCGTCGATCGAGGTCACCGTCTTCGAGCGGAACCGGGCCGACGACACGTTCGGCTTCGGCGTGGTCTTCTCCGACCGGACCCTGGCCGGCATCCACGACGCCGACCCGGTGCTGCGCGAGGCACTCGACCGGCACGGCCGGCACTGGGACGACATCGAGGTACGGCTCAAGGGCGAGCGGCTGCGCTGTGGCG
Source organism: Pseudonocardia nematodicida (assembly GCF_040105385.1). Classification (NCBI taxonomy): domain Bacteria; kingdom Bacillati; phylum Actinomycetota; class Actinomycetes; order Pseudonocardiales; family Pseudonocardiaceae; genus Pseudonocardia; species Pseudonocardia nematodicida. Next base: position 57,718 of record NZ_JBEDNQ010000012.1, on the reverse strand, counting down.
GCAACGGCATGGCGGCGATCGTGCGCGGCACGCTGCTGTCGCTGATGCAGGACCGGGCCCGCGAGGCCGGCGCCGAGCTGCGGTTCTCCACCGAGGTCGGGCTCGACGACCTGCGCGGCCACGACCTGGTCGTCGCCGCGGACGGGACCGGGTCACGGATCCGCGAGCAGTGCGGCGCGGACCTCGGCACCGAGGCCGAGACCGCGTCGGCGAAGTTCATCTGGTTCGGCACCGACTTCCTGTTCGACGGGCTGACGTTCGTGCACGAACGCGGCCCGCACGGGGTGTTCGCGGTGCACGGCTACCCGATCTCGGCGGAGGCGTCGACGTTCATCGTCGAGACCGACGAGCAGACCTGGCGCCGCGCCGGCCTCGACGGCTTCGACGTCACGCAGCCGCCCGGCGCGAGCGACCTGGTCAGCAAGGCCTACCTCGAGGAGCTGTTCGCCGGCCAGATCGCCGGCCGGGGGCTGCTGACCAACAACTCGCGCTGGGGCAACTTCCGCACCCGGCGCACCAAGCGCTGGCACGTCCCCGCCGCCGGCGGGACCCCGCCGATCGCGTTCCTCGGCGACGCGGTGCACACCGCGCACTTCTCGGTCGGCTCCGGCACCAAGATGGCGATGGAGGACGCGATCGCGCTGTCGGCCGCGCTCACCGGACGCTCCGGCGGGCTCGACGCGGCGCTCGCCGTCTACGAGGAGGCGGCCCGGCCGTCGGTGGAGCGGATCCAGGACTCCGCCCGGCCCAGCCTGGCCTGGTGGGAGCACTTCGGGCGCTACCACGACGCGTTCGAGCCCTGGCAGTTCGCCTACCACTTCCTGTCCCGCAGCATCACCGACTCCCGGATCGCCCGCCGCGCACCGGAGTTCGTCGCCGACAGCCACCGCGGCTGGACCGGCCTGCACGGCACCGAGCCGCTCGGCACGCCGTTCGAGCGGCACGGCTGGCGGTCCGAGGGCCGGCTCGCCGAGGTGCGGCAGCACGACGGGGTGCCCGTCGAGGTGACCGGCGCCGTGCCGCTGCCGCTGGGGGAGGCGGGGAGCGGTGCGTGGGGTGCGGTGCTCCGCGCCCCGGACGGCGAGGCGGGCCTGCCCGCTGCGGAGCAGCGGCTCGCGGAGCTCGCCGGGCTCGCCGAGCCGCCCGCGGTCGTCGTCGTGCACGGCGGGACCGCGCTGACCCGGACCCTGGTCTGCGAGCAGGCCCGGCTCGGTGCCGGGCTACCCGCGCTGCTGGTCGACCCGGACGCGGTCGCCGGGGACGAGGCCACCCGGGACCGCGCGCTGACGACCGTCCTGTCCGGACGGTCCGACCTGGTGGGGGTGCCGGCATGACGGCCACGGTTCCGGATCCGGCCGGCTCCACCACCGGCGCCCCGCAGCCGAGCGGTCCGGCGGGACCGCAGGTCCCGGCAGGCTCCGCCGAGGTGCCCGACGGAGCCTGCGCCGGCGGAGCCCCGGACCGGGCTGCCGGTGCGCCGGACCGGGCCGCCGGGGTCCCGGACCGGGCCGCCGGTGTACCGCGCCCGGCCGGCGACCGCGCCGGTGCCGGAGCCGCGCTCGCCCCACTGTTCGCGCCGCGCGGGATCGCCGTCGTCGGTGCCTCCCGCAGCCCCGGCAAGCTCGGCAACGCACTGACCCGCTCGCTCGACGGTTTCGCCGGCCGCGGCGGCCACCTCGCGCTCGTCAACCCACGCGACGAGACCATGCACCCGAGCGTCGCGGCCGCCGCCGCGACGGGCCCCGTCGACCTCGCGATGATCTGCGTGCCGGCCCAGGCGTGTCCCGCCGTGCTCGCCGAGGCGGCCGGGGCGGGCGCCCGCGCCGCGGTGATCTGCGGCGGCGGGTTCGCCGAGGCCGGCGGCGACGGCGTCGCGCTGCAGGCCGCGCTCGCCGGGATCGTCGCCGACACCGGCATCCGGCTGCTCGGCCCCAACACCAGCGGCTTCCTCGCCCCACCCGCCGGGCTCACCGCCAGCTTCGTGCCCGGCGTCGCGCAGGTCCGGCCCGGCCGGGTCGCCGTCGTCGCCGCCAGCGGCGGGGTCAACCACGCGCTGTCGTTCCTGCTCACCGAGGCCGGGCACGGGATCAGCCTCGCCGTCGGCATCGGCAACGGGGTCGACGTGACCGCCCCCGACGTGCTCGACCACCTCGCCGACGACCCGGACACCGCCGCCGTCGCGCTGCACGTCGAGTCGGTCGCCGACGGGCCCCGGCTGGCCGCGGCCCTCCGCCGGTGCGCCGCGGTGAAACCGGTGGTGGCGCTCGTCGTCGGCCGGCACGACGTCGGCGCGTTCGCCGCCTCGCACACCGGCGCGCTCGCGACCTCGTGGCGCACCACCCGGGCCGTGCTGGCGGCCGCCGGCGCGGTCCTGGTCGACGACGAGCGCGAGCTCGTCGACGCGGTCGGCGCGCTGTCGGTCACCCGGCTGCGGTCCACACCGGATGCCGGCGTCGGTGTGGTCACCGCGCAGGCCGGACCGGGGCTGCTGCTGCTCGACGACCTGCGCGGACGCCGGATGCGGATCCCGGACCTCGCGCCGGGCACCCGGGACGCGCTGTCGGCGCTGCTGCCGCCGCTGACCTACCAGGCCAACCCGGTCGACACCGGCCGTCCCGGCCCCGAGACCGGGCGGGTGCTGCGCGCCGTCGCCGACGACCCGGGCGTCGACCTGGTCGCCGGCTACGCGCTGTACGAGCCGGACGCCGTCGACCTCGTCGCCGCCGCCCGGGAGGGCCACCGCCCGGACGTGCCGGTCGTGCTCGGCGTCGGCGGGACCGGGGAGGCGGCCGTCGCGACCCGGCGGGCGCTGCTCGACGCCGGGATCGCCACCGCCGCCGACCCGCGCGGGGTCGCCGCGGCGGTCGGCGCGCTGGTGGCCGAGGCCCGGTCCCCGGCCGCGGAACCGGCCGCCCCGGCGGACGTCCCGGCCGGGATCACCGGACCGCACGACGAGGACCGGGCGAAGTCCCTGCTCGAGTCTCTCGGCATCGCGACCCCGGCGCGGCGGGTGTGTGCCGGTACCGACCGGGCCGCCGCGCACGCCGCGCTGGCCGAGCTCGGCGGACCGGTCGCGGTGAAGATCCTCGACGCCGCCGTGCTGCACAAGACCGAGATCGGCGGGGTGCACCTGGGCGTCACCGACCCGGCCGGCCTGGACGCCGCGCTGGAGCGGCTGTCCGCGGTCGGTGCGACCCGGCTCCTGGTCGAGGCCATGGCCCCGTCCGGTGTGGACCTCGTGCTCGGGGTCCGCCGCGACCCGGTGTTCGGCCCGATCCTGCTGCTGGGGCTGGGCGGGACGACGGCCGAGGCGCTCGCCGACGTCGCGATCCGCCCGGCCCCGCTGACCGCCGCCGACGCCGCCGCGATGCCCGCCGAGCTCGCCGGAGCCGCGCTGCTCGACGGCTGGCGCGGCGGCCCCGTCCTGGACCCGGCCGAGCTCGGCCGGGTCGCCGCGCGGCTCGGTGACCTGCTCGTCGCGAACCCCGGCCTGGACGAGATCGAGATCAACCCGCTCCGGCTGACCGACGGCGGCCTCGTCGCCCTCGACGCCGTCGTGCTCACCGCCGCGCACACCCCCGAGGACAGGGAGGCCGACGATGCCCACCCCGATCAGTGACCACACGACTCCCTGGCCGGCCGATACCGCGGCCCGGTACGTCGAGCGGGGCTACTGGGCCGGCGTCGGACTCGGTGATCTGCTCCGGGAGGTGGCCGACCGGACCCCGGACGCGCTCGCGCTGGTCGACCCGTTCGCCGGCCTGCGGCTGACCCACCGCGAGCTCACCGGGCGGGCCGGCGCCGCCGGCGCCCGGCTCCGCGAGCTCGGGCTGCGCCGCGGCGACCGGATCGTCGTGCAGCTCGGCAACGGCTACGAGTTCGCCGTGCTGCTGCTGGCCTGCCTGCGCACCGGGATCGTCCCGGTGATGGCGCTGCCCGCGCACCGCCGCGCCGAGCTCACCCACCTGGCCACCCACGCCGAGGCGACCGCGATCGCCGTCCCCGACCGGATCCGGGACTTCGACCACCAGCAGCTCGCGCACGACCTCGCCGACGAGGTGACCGGGAGCACCGGCGGCCCCTGGCACGTCCTCGTCGCGGGGACCGACGTCGCTCCCGGCGGCGTCGACCTGCGGGCGCTCTGCGGGCCCGGGCCCGCGGCGCCGGGCGACGGACCCGACCCGGGCGACGTCGCGGTGTTCCTGCTCTCCGGCGGCACCACCGGGCTGCCGAAGCTGATCGCCCGCACGCACGACGACTACGCCTACAACGCCCGCCGCAGCGCCGAGGTGTCCGGTGTGGACTCGGGCACGGTGTACCTGGTGAGCCTGCCCGCCGGGCACAACTTCCCGCTCGCCTGCCCGGGCATCCTCGGCACCCTGCTGGCCGGGGGCACGGTCGTCATGCTGCCCTCGCCCGAACCGGTCCGGGCCTTCGCCACCATCGCCGCCGAGCGGGTCACGCACACCGCCGTCGTCCCGGCCGTCGCCGGGCGGTGGCTGGACCACGCGGCCGAGCACGGCGCGGGCGAGCTCGCCCCGCTGCGGGTGCTGCAGGTCGGCGGGGCCCGGCTGGCCGACGAGCTGGCCCGCCGGGTCCGCCCGGTGCTCGGCGCCACGCTGCAGCAGGTCTTCGGGATGGCCGAGGGCCTGCTCAACTACACCCGGCTCGACGACCCGGACGACGTCGTGTGCGGCACCCAGGGCCGTCCGATGTGTCCCGACGACGAGGTCCGCCTCGTCGACGAGACCGGCGACGACGTGGTCGAGGGCGAGCCCGGCTCGCTGCTCACCCGCGGCCCGTACACCCCGCGCGGCTACTACAAGGCCGCCGAGCAGAACGCCCGCGCCTTCACCGACGACGGCTGGTACCGCTCCGGCGACATCTGCCGGCGCACCCCGGAGGGGAACCTGGTCGTCGAGGGCCGGGACAAGGACATGATCAACCGGGGTGGCGAGAAGATCTCCGCGGAGCTGGTCGAGAACCTCGTCTACCAGCTGCCCGCCGTGGCCCAGGTCGCCGCGGTGGCGATGCCGGACCCCGAGCTCGGCGAGCGGGTGTGTGTCTACGTCGTCGCCCGATCCGGCACCGTGGTCACCCTGGCGGAGATCCGGACGGCGATGGAGGCCGCCGGGGTCGCCCGGTACACGCTGCCGGAACGGCTGGTGCTGGTCGACGAGATCCCGGCCACCAAGGTAGGCAAGATCGACAAGAAGCTGCTGCGCGCGGACATCGCGGCGCGGATGGAAGCGGAGGTCCCGGCGTGACCACCCGGCACGACACGACGGCGACGCTGCCCTGGATGCGCGCGGGCACCACGCACCTGCTCGCCGTCGTCGAGAAGCTGTCCGACGACGAGCTCACCGCTCCGAGCACGCTGCCCGGCTGGACCCGGGCGCACGTGATCGGGCACGTGGCCCGCAACGCCGAGGCTCTGGGGCGGCTCACCGCCTGGGCGCGGACCGGCGTCGAGACCCCGATGTACGCCGACCCGGCGCAGCGGGCCGCGGAGATCGAGGAGTCGGCCGGCCGGCCGCCGTCGACGCTGCGCGCCGAGCTGGCCGCTACCGCCGCCGACCTCGACGACGCCCTGTCCGGGCTCACCGGCGACCAGTGGCGGGCCGGGGTGCGCAGCGCGCTCGGCCGTGCCATCCCGGCCGCCGAGCTGCCGTGGATGCGCATCCGCGAGGTCTGGCTGCACGCCGTCGACCTCGGCACCGGCGCGTCGGTGGAGGACCTGCCCGCCGGCGTCGTCGACCTGCTGCTCGACGACGTCACCGGCGCGCTGTCCGGGAAGGACGGCTGCCCGGCGCTGACGCTGGCCCCGGACGACCGGGACCGCACCTGGACCCTCGGGGTGGGGGAGGCGACACACCGGGAGAGCGGTCCTGCCGCCGGGCTCGCCGGGTGGCTCACCGGGCGGCTGGCCGCCGGGGAGCGCCCCGCCCTGCCGCGCTGGCTGTGACACCCCGGTACCGCCGATCGGACTGATCCACCGGACTCCCGACTCCGGCATTCCGGGCGTACCCGCCCGGAATCCGGCGGGTATCCGTGGTTTCATTGTTGCGTCACGCAATATTGCTGTTCGAACGGTCTCGCCCCCCTTGCAACTCGTGGCAACACATTGGTGTGAGTCGCCCCCTCGTGTCGTAATCCATGCACGCGCATTCGCGAGGATGCGCAGGTCGCGGGCCCCCGAGCCCTCAGCAACCACACGAGGTTTTTGACGATGAAGTCAGGCCGCAGGATTCTTTCTGCAGTTCTCGCCGTCGCCGGGCTGCTCATGGCATCCGGCTGTGCCGCAGCCGGCGCGTCCACCGCGCCGCCCGGCGTCCTGAACATCGGAATCGTCCAGGATGTCATCACCTGGGACGTCGGACAGGGTCACAACGGACACCGGCTGGTCGCGTTCCAGCCCGCCTACGACACCCTGATCCGCCGCGAGCCCGACGGCACACTCGTCCCGATGCTCGCGACCGCGTGGGACTACACCGACGCCGGCCGGACGACGATGGAACTGGAGATCCGCGACGGCGTCACCTTCAGCGACGGCGCCGCGCTGGACGCCGAGGCGGTCAAGGCGAACATGGAGCACTTCCGCACCGCGAACGGCCCGCAGGCCGTCCAGCTCGCCGACGTCGCCGAGGTGCGGGTCACCGGACCGCAGCGTCTCGAGGTCGAGCTCGAGCGGCCGAACCCGGCGCTGGAGTTCTACCTCAGCCAGGCCGCGGGCATGATGGCCAGCCCGGAGGCGCTGGGGAAGCCCGAGACCGACCGCACCCCGGTCGGCTCCGGTCCCTACGTGATGGACCCCGCCCGATCGGTGGCCGGCGACCGCTACGTATTTCGGGCCCGGCCCGACTACTGGTCGCCGGACCTGCAGCAATGGGACGAGATCGTGCTCAAGGTCCTGAGCGACTCGACGGCGCGGGTCAACGCGCTGATCTCGGGACAGATCGACGCGACCCAGCTCATCCCGCGCAACACCGCCCAGGCGGAGAACGCGGGCCGCGAGATCGTGAACTGGGACGCCAACTGGGCGGGCCTCCTGCTGCTCGACCGGGACGGCGCCGTCGCACCGGAGCTGGCCGACGTACGGGTCCGCCAGGCGATCAACATGGCCTTCGACCGGCAGGTCGCCGTGGACGGCGTGCTCAACGGGTACGGCACCCCGACCAGCCAGGTGTTCGGCGAGGCGAGCACGGCCTACGACCCCGCGCTCGACGACTACTACCCCTACGACCCGCAGCGGGCCCGCGAGCTACTCGCCGAGGCCGGCTACCCCGACGGCTTCACCATGACGCTGCCGCTGCCGGCCAGCATGAACGAGAACATCCCGTTCATCGCCCAGCCGCTCGCCGACATCGGGATCACCGCCCGGATCACGACGGTGCCGCCACAGAACTCCCAGGCCGAGCTCGGTAGCGCCCGGTACCCGGCGGCCTACTTCCAGATCTTCCAGGGGCCGACCTGGGTCGCGGTCGAGCAGCTGCTGGTGCCGGAGACGCTCTACAACCCGTTCCGCTCCGAGGACCCCGAGCTGACCGCGATCCTGGACCGGATCCGCACCGCCGACCCGGACGACGTGGAAGCCCCCCGGGAGATGGCCCGCTACGTGACCGAGCAGGCCTGGTTCGCCCCGTGGGCCCGGATGGGCGTCACCAACGCGGTCGACCCCGACAAGGTGCGGATGGAGCCGCAGATCGGCCAGGCCGTCCCGTCGATCTACAACTACCACCCGGTCGGCTGAGCGCCGCCCTCGACATCTCTCGGAGGCTGCCGTGCTGCCCTTCCTGATCCGCCGGCTCGCGTCGGGTGCGGTCGTGCTCGTCGCCGTCTGCTGCCTGGCGTTCCTGCTGCTGTTCTTCTCCACCGACGACGTCGCCGTCAACATCCTCGGGGAGCAGGCGACCCCCGAACAGATCGCCGCCAAGAACGCCGAGCTCGGCCTCGACCAACCGCTGCTGCAGCGACTCGCCGACTGGTGGGTGGCGGTCCTGAGCGGTGACTTCGGATCGTCCTGGTTCAACAACGAGACGGTGGTCGGCGCCCTCGCCGCCCGGCTGCCCGTCACACTCACCGTGGTGGCCGTGGCGATCCTCGCGATCGGCGTACTCGCCACGACGCTCGGCATGACCGCCGCGGTCCGGCGCGGCTGGGCCGACCGCGCCGTGCAGACCGGCGCCGCCATCGGCGACGCCCTGCCCAGCTTCATGATCGGCCTGATCCTGGTCAGCATCTTCGTCGTCGCGCTGCCCTGGTTCCCCGCCGTGAGCGTCATCGCGCCGGGGTCCGGGGTGAGCGCGTGGGTGGCCTCGCTGACGCTGCCGATGATCGCGCTGCTGATCAACGGTGTGGCCGCGTCGGCCCAGCAGGTCCGCGGTGCGGTGCTCACCCAGCTCTCCCGTGACCACGTGCGCACCCTGCGCAGCCGCGGCCTGCCCGAACGGGAGATCCTCTTCCGGCACGTGCTGCGCAGCGCCGCCCCGGCCGGGCTGACCGTGCTGAGCCTGCAGTTCATCGGGATGCTCAGCGCCGTCGTCGTGCTGGAACAGGTCTTCGCGCTCCCCGGGGTCGGAACGCTCGCCGTCCAGGCGACCACCACCGGCGACCTCCCGCTGGTCATGGGGGTCGTGGCCTACACGACGGTGATCGTCGTCGTCGTCAACCTGCTCGTCGACCTGGCCAACGGCTGGCTCAACCCGAAGGTGCGTGTCGCATGAGCGAGCACTCGATCTCGTCCGTCCCGCCCACGCCGACCGGTCCGGCCCCGCGACGCCGCGGTGGCGAGACACTGCGGCGCCTGCTGGGCAACCCGCTGGGGCTGACGGCCGTCGTCCTCCTGGGCGTGATCGCCGTGGCCGTCCTGCTCGCGGACGTGATCGCCCCGTTCGATCCGAACTACGCCGACATCCGCAACATCCTGTCCACTCCGGATCTCGAACATCCACTGGGGACCGACGGCGGTGGTCGCGACATCCTGAGCCGTCTGCTCGTCGGCGGGCAGACGACGCTGCTCGCAGCGCTGCTGTGCGCCGGCGTCGCGATCGTGGTCGGGCTGCCCACCGGGATGCTCGCCGGCTACTACGGCGGGCTCGTCGACGGGGCGGGCGCCTGGGTCACCAACATCGTCCTCGCGCTGCCGGGCATGATCGTGCTGCTGGCCGTGAGGGCCGCGGTCGGGCCGTCGGTCTGGGTGTCGATGATCGCGTTCGGGCTCATCCTGTCGCCCGGGTTCTTCCGCCTGGCCCGCACCGCCGTGCGGTCCGTGCGCAGCGAGCTCTACATCGACGCCGCCAAGGTCTCGGGGCTGTCCGACGCGCGCATCCTGCGGCGGCACGTGCTCTCGGTCGTCCGTGCCCCGCTGATCATCCAGGGCGCGCTGGTGTGCGGTGTGGCGATCGCCGTCCAGTCCGGGCTGGAGTTCCTGGGCCTCGGCGACTCGGCCGTACCCACCTGGGGTGTGATGCTCAACGAGGGCTTCCGCAGCATGTACGACGCCCCGCTCAACCTCTTCTTCCCGGTGCTGGCGATCGCACTGGCCACCAGCGCCCTGGTGCTGCTCGGCAACGCGCTGCGCGACGCGCTGGACGACCCGACCGGGCCGGGGTCCGGTGGCGCCCGTGCCGCCGCGGCGGCCGCGGTCGCCGAGCGGCGCCGCGCCGGAGCGGACGAGCCGGACAGCTCCACCGGTGGTCACCTGCTCGAGGTACGTGATCTGCGGGTCGGGTACCCGCAGGCGGACGGAACGGTCAAGGAGGTCGTCTCGGGGGTCTCGCTGACGCTCGACCGCGGCGAGGTGCTCGGCGTGGTCGGCGAGTCCGGCTCGGGCAAGTCCCAGACCGCGTTCTCGGTCCTCGGCCTGCTGCCGGGAGACGCCCTGATCACCGGCGGGACGATCCGGATCGACGACGCCCACACGGTCGCCCCCGGCGACACGGCCGTCGACCAGGCACGGCTGCGCCCCTTGCGCGGCAAGCGCATCGGCTACATCCCGCAGGAGCCCATGAGCAACCTGGACCCGGCCTTCAGCATCGGCTACCAGCTGGTCCGACCCATGACGCACCTGCTCGGGATCTCCCGCGAGGAGGCCGGACGCCGGGCCGAGGACCTCCTGCGCAGCGTCGGGATCACCGACCCGGCGCGGGTCATGCGGTCCTTCCCGCACGAGGTGTCCGGTGGCATGGCCCAGCGGGTCCTGATCGCCGGTGCGATCTCGTGCGAGCCGGACCTGGTGATCGCCGACGAGCCGACCACCGCGCTGGACGTGACCGTCCAGGCCGAGGTCCTCGACGTCCTGCGCGACCTGCAGGCACGGATGGGGCTGGCGGTCCTGCTCGTCACCCACAACTTCGGCGTGGTCGCCGACCTGTGCGACCGGGTCGTGGTCATGCGGGAAGGCTCCGTGGTCGAGCAGGGCGAGGTCCGCTCGATCCTGCGTGAGCCGCAGGAGGACTACACGCGGACGCTGCTCGACGCGATGCTCGCCGACAAGCCGGGCCGTGCCAAGGCGCTCGCCGCACCGGCCACCCCGAACCCGTCGGGGGAGAACCTGGAGACGACACGATGACCGGCACCATCAGCGACGCCCAGCCCGCCGGCACCGCGGGTGCACCGAGCGACCAGGCGGCCGGATCCGCGCTGCTCGCTGTCGAGGACCTCGTCGTGGAGTTCCGGGCGAAGCGGTTCGGCCGCACGTTCCGGGCCCTGCACGGGGTCTCGCTGCACGTCGGAGCGGGCGAGACGCTCGGGCTGGTCGGCGAGTCCGGATCGGGCAAGAGCACGATCGGCCGCGCGGTCCTCGGCCTGGCCCCGGTGACCGAGGGCCGGATCCGGTTCGACGGCCAGGACATCGCGGCCGCGAACCGGTCGACCCGCAAGGCGCTGAGCCGGGACCTGCAGGTCGTGTTCCAGGATCCCTACAGCTCGCTCAACCCCGCGCGGACCGTGGGCGACACGCTCTCCGAGCCGTTGCTGGTCCAGGGGATCGACGGCGCGGAGGCCCGCTCCCGGATCTCGACGCTGCTCGACCGGGTGCACCTCCCGCAGGACGCGATGCACCGGATGCCCCGCGAGTTCTCCGGCGGGCAGCGCCAGCGGATCGCCATCGCCCGGGCGCTGGCCCTGCGCCCCAAGCTGATCGTCTGCGACGAGCCGGTCAGCGCACTGGACCTGTCGACCCAGGCCCGGGTGCTCGACCTGTTCCTGGAGCTGCAGGAGACCACCGGGGTCTCGTACCTGTTCGTCTCGCACGACCTCGACGTCGTGCGGGTGGTCAGCCACCGGGTCGCGGTGCTCTATCGGGGAGAGCTGGTCGAGCAGGGCGATGCCGAGCAGGTCACCCGGGATCCCCGGCACGAGTACACGCGCAGGTTGCTGCTCGCCTCACCGGTGCCGGACCCGGACCGGCAGGCCGAGCGGCGCGCGCAGCGACGGGAGGCCGCGGCCCGGTGACCGCACCGCGGGCCGCGACGGGGCGGCCGAACATCCTGTGGATCTCCACCCACGACATCAACCCGCATCTGAGTTGCTACGCCGGGGTGCACCCGGGTGCGGAGCAGGCCCGCACACCGCACCTGGACCGGCTGGCGTCGGAGGGGATGCGGTTCGACCGCGCCTTCGCCGCCGCGCCGGTGTGCGGCCCGTCCCGCTCGGCGATCATGACGGGCTGCCACCCGGCCGCGATCGGGACGATGCACATGCGCACCAAGGCGGTGCTGCCCCCGGACGTACGGCTGTTCACCGAGTACCTCCGCGAAGCCGGCTACCACGCCACGAACAACCGGTTCACCGACTTCCAGACCTCGGTGCCCGCGTCGGCGTTCGATGACTGCTCCGCGACCGCGCACTGGCGTGACCGGCCGAGTACGGACACCCCCTTCTTCGCCGCGTTCCACGGGCTGGTCACCCACGAGTCGCAGCTCTACGGTGACGACGACGAGTTCGCCGCGCGGATCCCGCACGTCGCCCCGCACGAGCGGCATGATCCGGCCGGGGTCGAGCTGCCGCCGTACCACCCGGACACGCCGGCGTTCCGCACCGCGTGGGCCCGCTACCACGATCTGATCACCGAGATGGACCACCAGGTCGGTGAGCTGCTTGCCCAGCTCGACGAGGACGGGCTGACCGACTCGACGATCGTGGTGTTCTGGAGCGACCACGGCCTGGGCATGCCCCGGGCGAAGCGCTGGCTCAACGACTCCGGACTGCACGTGCCGCTCGTCGTGCGCTGGCCCGGGCGGGTGCCGGCCGGGTCGGTGCACACCGACCCGGTGCACCTGATGGACCTCGCCCCGACGATGCTGGAGGTCTGCGGGGTCGACGTGCCGGCGTCGATGCACGGCGTCCCGCTGCTCACCCGGGACGGGACCGTGGTCGAGCACCCGCACGACTACGTGTTCGCCGGCCGGGACCGCTTGATCGAGATCGAGGACCGCAGCCGCAGCGCCCGCGACGACCGCTACCGGTACGTCCGCCACTTCCACCCCGACCGCTCGCCGATGCCGCACTGCGAGTACACCGACGCCCTCGACACCTGGCGGGACCTGCGGCGGCTGGCGTCCGCGGAGGCCGCCCAGCGGGCCGTCGGCGAGCCCCGCAGCCTGCTCACGCCCGGGCAGCGGGTCGTCGTGGCCCAGCACAAGCCCGCCGCGGAGGAGCTCTACGACCTCGCCGAGGATCCGCACGAGCTGCACAACCTGGCCTCCGATCCCGCGCACGGTGGCACGCTCGCCCGGTTCCGGGCGGCCGTCGAGGGGTGGCTGGAAGCCTGTGGCGATCTCGCCGAGCAGGACGAGGACGACCTCGCCGCGTCGTGGCGGCCGTGGGGCCGCTGGGAGGTCGTCGAGCCGCCGGCACCGGGCGCGGGCGGTGCGCTGGTCTCCGCGACTCCCGGCGCCCGGGTCGTGTGGACAGTCGACCAGCCGGTGGACGGCGCTGCGGCACCGAACAGCGCCGTCGAGGAGGCCGTCGGCATGCCCGCGCAGGACGGCCGCCACTGGCTCCTGCTCTGCGCCGCGACCCCGCCGCCGGAGGACGTCCCGGTGTGGCTGAAGGCCTGCCGTCCCGGGTTCCGGGACAGTGTCGAGATCGTGAGCGGCGCGCCGGCCGGGAGCGCAGCGGCTCCGTCGCGCGGTGGCGGATGAACGACTGTGGGTGATCACCGGTTCCGGAGCGGAGCGTTCGCCAGGCGGTTGCTCCGCTCCGGAACCGTCGACCATCGATGTCGCAGGATCAGCGCGGGTGGCGGGCGCGCAGGCGCGCGTCGGCCGACGGGTCGAGCGTCGTCGCCGGGATCCGCCCGGCCAGCAGCTCGGCCACGTGGTGCGCGGTGTTCATCGGCTGCCGGCCGAGCCCGGCCCCGGTCAGGTTGCCGATGTGCGGGGTGGCGATGACGTCGTCGCGGCCCTGGAAGCGCGGGTGCGGCATCTCATCGTGCCCGCTGCCGACATCCATCGCGACGCCCGCGATCCCGCCCCGCTCCAGCGCCCGGTGCAGGGCGTCCTCGTCGACGACCTGGCCGCGGGAGCAGTTGACCAGCCAGGCGTCCGGCCGCATCGCCCGCAGGACGGGTTCGCAGACCAGGTGCCGGGTCTGTTCGGTCGCCGCGGTGAGCAGCACGACGAAGTCCGACCGGGACGCGAGATCCTCCAACGGCACGACCGACCGGCCGTCCACTTCGGAGAGAAACGGGTCGGTGACCAGCACGTCCGCGCCGAACGCGTCCAGCAACCGGGCGACCCGGCGCCCGACCCGGCCGTGACCGACGACCCCGACGGTCGAGGACGCGAGCTCGCTGCCCAGCTCCGGCGCCGCGGGCGCGCCCACGGCGTAGGCGCGGGCGTAGCGCGGGATCCCACGGGCCGCCGACAGGAGCAGTGCCAGCACCAGCTCGGCGGTCGACTCGACGTACCCGGGCTCGGCGGGGACGACGAGCACGCCCGCCGCGCTCGCCGCCTCGACGTCCACCCGGCTGCAGTCGACCCCGCTGCGCGCCACGGCGACCAGGTCGGGCAGCTCGGCGAGGACCTCGCGGGGCAGCGCGGTCTCCCGGTCCAGGACGACGACCGGGCACCCGCGGGCGGCCTCGACCAGCCCGGGCCCGTCGTACGGCGTGTCCGCCGGGTTGGTCCGCACCGGCCCGGACGCGCGCAACGCGGCCACCGCCGCGTCGCCGAACCACATCTCGCGGGCGGTCGTGCGGTGGGTCAGCAGGATGGTGTCCGGCGTGGTCACGACCCGGTCAGCTCGCACTGCAGCTGGTAGGTGCCGACCACGGCGGGCCGGTCCGGGAAGACCTCGGCGACGGTGTCGGTGAGGAGCTTCGCCACGTCGCCGGCCCGCTCCCGCCGGTAGCAGTCGAGGAAGACGGCGGTCTCGGGCAGCGCGATCTGCCGGCTCTTCTGCAGCGCGGTCCGGGTCCCGCTGAGCTCGGGGTTGCACCGGATCAGCCGGACCCCGGCGACGCCGGGGACCTCGGTCAGCGCGGCCAGCCGGTCGGTCGCCGCCGGGGACGGCGCGGTGCCGGGTTCGAGGTCGATCCGGGCGGTGACGAGGTGCCCACCCTGCTGCACCCCGGTGACGAGCAGGTCGTCGCAGACCCCGCGGATGTTGTTGCGGAACCGCTGGGTCGCCTTCAGCGACCAGTCGGTCGGCGCGTCGAGCTTCGCGCGGTAGTCGCCTCCGGTGAGGACCTCCGGCCCGGCCAGCTCGTAGTAGGTGAAGTAGGCGATGTCGGCGTCGATGGCCTCGTAGCGCCGGCCGCGGAGGAATCCGGGGATGCTCACGCGTTCCGGCATGTGCTCGCGGGTGTGCCACTCGTTGAACTCGTCGTCGAAGTCCGTGTCGATGTCGTTCCAGATCGCGATCGACACGGATCCCTGCGCATGCACTTCGGTCGTTCTCCTCACCCGAGATGGTCGTCGATGTCGCGGCGCGCGGCGCGCGCCCTGTCCTCCGGCGGCAGCCGGGCGTGCGGGGCGTAAGGCACCTCGTACTCGACGTCGCAGGTCCCGGGCACGGCGGCGACGACCTCGCGCACCGGCAGGCCGCCCGCGCCCAGCGGGAGCCGGGCGGTGCGGGCCTCCTCGCGCAGCGCGTCGAGGCCGCCCGCCGTCGGGTCGGCCGGGGCGTCGCACAGCTGGACGAGCGCGACCGCGCCCGGATCGAGCCGCCGCACGTCGTCGGGTCCGGCGCCGCAGCGGCGCAGGTGGAGCAGGTCGAGGGTGATCGCCGCGCTCGGGGACCCGGCCTGCCGGACCGCGGCCACCGCGTCGTCCAGGCAGGTCAGCGAGCTGTACGGGATGAACTCGAGCGCCACCCGTACGTCCGCGGGTTCGGCCAGCTCGCAGTATCGCGCGAACATCTCGACGGCCCGGCCGGGTTCGAGGTCGAACGCGTTGACGACGAGGACGGGTGCGCCGAGGCCGTGCACGGCGTCGACGACGGCACGCATGGCGTCCCCGGTCAGCGCCGGGTTGAGCTGGAAGCAGGTCACGTTGGAGATGCCCACCCCGGTCGCGCGGGCCTGCGCGGCCAGGTCCGCCACCGCAGCGGGCCGCAGACCCTCGAGGTCCCCGGGCCCGCCGGCGCTGCGGGGGGTGAGCCGTACGCCGCAGTCGGCGAACCCGGCCGCGGCGGCCGCGCGCACGGTCTCCTCGGGGGTGACGGCCAGGGTCAGGTATCCCAGCGCCACCTCGTCCGGTGTGACGATCACGGGGCGCCCCCGGTGCCGGCTGGGAGCCGCGTCCGGGGGCGGGCCCCGCGGGCGAGGGTGACCACCAGGAGCACGGCGGCCACACCGAGGATCGCGGCGGTGCTGGGCCGCGAGACCATCGCCGTCACGTCACCGCGCGCCAGGGTCAGCGCCCGGCGCAGGTACTCCTCGGTCAGCGGGCCCAGGATGAAGCCCAGCACCAGCGGCGCGACCTCGAAGCCCCGCCGCAGCAGCAGGTAGCCGATCGCCCCGAAGAACGCCATGGTCACGATGTCGAGGGCGCTGTTGTTGATCGAGTACACCCCGACGCACATCAGCACCACGATCGTCGGCATCAGCACCCGCCGGGGCACCGCGAGGATCCGGACCCACACCCCGATCAGCGGCAGGTTCAGCACCACCAGCAGCAGGTTGCCGATCCAGAAGCTCATGATCAGCGCCCAGAACATCTCCGGTTCCTCGGCCACGAACGTCGGCCCGGGCTGGATGCCGTGCATGATCAGCACGCCGAGCAGCAGCGCCATCGTGGCGTCGCCGGGCACGCCGAGCGTCATGGTCGGGATGAACGCCGTCTGCGCCGCCGCGTTGTTCGAGGTCTCCGGCGCGACGACGCCCTCGAGCGCGCCCTTCCCGAACCGCTCGGGGGTCTTCGACACCCGCTTCTCGACCACGTAGGACATGAACGACGCCACGTTCGTCCCGGCGCCGGGCAGCGCCCCGACGAACGCGCCGAGCGCGGTCCCGCGACCCATCGGCGCGACCGAACGGCGCAGGTCGGAACGGGTGGGCAGCAGCGAACGGAGCCGCAGGTCGGCCGGGACCACCGGCACCGACCCGCGGGTGAGCCCCGCGATGACCTCCGAGAGTCCGAAGAGGCCGATCGAGAGCGCGACCAGGTTGATCCCGTCGGCCAGGTACAGCGAGCCGAAGGTGAAGCGCTCCTGGCCGGTCTGCGAGTCGGTGCCGACGAAGCCCAGCATGATCCCGACGAGCATCATCGCCAGGCCCTTGACCTTCGACCCCGACGCCAGCGTCAGCGAGGCGACCAGCCCGACGACCAGCAGCGCGAAGTAGTCCGCGGCGGTCATCATCAGGCCGATGCCCGCGATCGTCGGGGCCAGCGCGATCATCAGGACGATCCCGGCGGCGGCGCCGACGAAGGAGCCGATCGTCGTCATGCTCAGCGCGAGGCCGGCCCGGCCCTGCTTCGCCATCGGGTATCCGTCGAAACAGGCCACCGCCGAGGACGGGCTGCCGGGCAGGTTGAGCAGGATCGACGCGGTCGAGCCGCCGTAGAGGGTGCCGTAGTACACGCCGGCGAGCAGGATCAGCGCGGCGTCCGGGGGGACGTGGAAGCTGATCGGGATCAGCAGGGAGACCGCGGCGAGCGAGCCGATGCCGGGCATCACCCCCACCAGCGTGCCGAGCGTGACGCCGAGCAGGCAGAACAGCAGCAGCTGCGGCTGCAGGACCGCGGTGAGACCGAGGAGTACGTCGTCCATGTCAGGGCACCGTCGGCAGGATCGGGAGGGGGAGGCGCAGCCCCAGGACGAAGGCGCCGACGACGAGCACGAGCAGGCCCGCCATCGTCGCGGCCAGGCCCCGGCCGGTGCGGAAGTCGAGCCGGGTGGCGAGGACGTAGACCACCGCGGGCACGGTGAGCAGCAGCCCGAGCCCGCCGACGAACGCGGCGAACACCAGAACCGAGCCGATCACGACGACGACGTCGGTGACCTCGCCGGCCACCGGTCCCGCCGCCGCGGTATCGGCGCCGGGCCGCGACCGGATGTCCCCGGCCGCGACGGCGCACCCGGCGCCGAGCAGCAGCAGCCCGGTGACCAGCGGGACGAGTCCGGGGGTGGTCTCGCCGCCGCCGGTGAACCAGGTGCCGAGCGCCGTCGCGACGACGAGCGCGCCGAGCAGGCCGAGCAGCGCCCCGGGGAGGGCAGCCGTGATCGTCCGGGTGGAGCCGGTCGTCCCGATGTCGGGCACCGGTGTCACCCGGCCCTGCGGTAGACGTCCTCGACGAGCGCGAGCGTCGCGAGCTGGTCGGCCATCGAGGTGTCGAACTCGCCGCCGTCGCGGACCCGGTCGACGAAGTGCCGGACCGAGTGGTCGAACGAGTCCTGCCGGGCGGTGGCCTCGTCGTACTCGACGGTCTTCCCGTGTGCGCCGGTGATCGTCAGCACCGAGCGGTCGAGGGTGACACTGCTCCGCGTCCCGGTCAGGACGAGGTGGTCACCCTCCCGGTAGTGGTGCCCGGCGGCCACCATGCAGCCGGTGACGACGACCGGGAGCCCGTCGCCGGTGGTCAGCAGGATCGCCGCGCTGTCCTCGCCGACGACGTCGGGGGAGGTCCGGCGGGTGACGGCGCCGACGACCCGGGTCTCCCCGAGGAGGTACCGCAAGGTGTCCAGCTCGTGGATCAGCGACTCCGCGACGAGCAGCCGCTCCTCGGCGGCGAAGAACGGCTGGCGGCGCAGCGCCGGGATCGAGCCGTCGGCGTCGGCCAGGAGGTTCGAGCGGGTCAGCGACATCCGCGCCGAGGTGATCGTGCCGACGTGGCCGGCGTCGATCCACTCCCGCAGCTGCCGGAAGTACGGCCGGAACCGCCAGTTCTCGTTCACCATCACCCGGGTGCGGCCGCCGACCTCGGCGACCAGTGCCTCGGCCTCGGCGAGCGTCGGGCACAGCGGCTTCTCGCACAGCACCGGGACGCCGTGTTCCGCGGCGAGCAGGACGAGGTCGCGGTGGGTCTGTCGCGGGGTGATC
This sequence comes from Pseudonocardia nematodicida, assembly GCF_040105385.1. Taxonomy (NCBI): domain Bacteria; kingdom Bacillati; phylum Actinomycetota; class Actinomycetes; order Pseudonocardiales; family Pseudonocardiaceae; genus Pseudonocardia; species Pseudonocardia nematodicida. Next base: position 39,231 of record NZ_JBEDNQ010000012.1, on the reverse strand, counting down.
ACGTCGAGGGCGTCGAGGTCCTCGGCGTCGAGCATCCGTGCGGCGTCGGTGTAGTGCCGGGCGATCCCGAACTCCGCGCCCCGGTCGGCCGTGCGGGCGGGGTCGGGATCGCACAGCGCGACGACTTCCGCACGCGGCTCGTTCCGCCAGGCGACGAGGTGGTCTCGGCTGATCATGCCGCAGCCAACGACCCCCACCCGCAGTGTCTCCGCCATCGTGCCGGTCACCTTCCGTCTCGTGTGGACCTCTGACTGCGCTCGCACCCCGATCAGACCGCCGCCATGCCGGACTGGCGGGCTACGTCGCCGAACCGGACGTAGTCCTGCTCGATCCGTTGCTGGAACTCCGCCGGTCCGAGCGGGCGCGGGCGCAAGCCACCGCGGACCAGGCGTTCGCTCAGCGGTGGCGCCCCGACCGCCCGGGCCACGTGCCCGGCGAGGAGCTCGACGACCGGCGCCGGTGTCCCGGGCGGGGCGTGCAGGCCGAACCAGTTCTGGCAGTCCGCGAGCGGCCCGACGCCGACCTCGGGCGAGGCGGGGATGTCCGGGATGCCGACCTCCCGGTCCCGGCCGGTCACCAGGATCGGGCGCAGTGCGCCCTGCTCGATGTAGTCGGCGACGGCGGGGTAGACGTTGATCGCGAACTGCACCTGGCCGTTGAGCAGGTCCGGGATGAGGGTCGCCGAGCCCGGGTAGTGCACACCGTCCATCTCGATCCCGGCGAGCTGCAGGAAGTACTCGGTCCCGAGGTGCAGGTTCCCGCCGGCCCCCGAGGTCCCGTAGATCAGCGAGCGCGGCTCGCGGCGGACGTGCGCGCGGAGCTCGTCGACCGTGTGGATCGGGAGGCTGGGGTGGACGGTGAACACGAAGTCGCCCTCGCCGATCAGCGAGATGTTGCTCAGCTCGGTCCGGGGATCGACCCGCAGCCCGGACGAGGTGTGCGGCAGGACCGCGATCTGGCCGACCGACGAGATCATCAGGGTGTGGCCGTCCGGGGCGGCACCGGCCAGCTCGTTGAGCGCCAGCGCACCCCCGGCGCCGGGCTTGTTGAGCACGACGACCGGGGAGCCGAACTGCCGGCCGAGGTAGTCGGCGGTCATCCGCGCGACGGTGTCGGTGAGCCCACCGGGGGAGAACCCGACGAGGATCTCGACCGTGCCCGTCGGGTACGCCCCGGCCGAGGCGTCGGCCGGCCCGCCGGCGAGCGCGCCGTACGCGTGCCGTAGCGGGAGGGCGGCGGCACCGGCGCCGACGACGCCGAGCAGGCCGACCATCTGGCGTCGGCTGAGCCGTCTTTCGGAATCGCTCATGGTCGGCGGTGACCTCGTGATATCGATCCGTCAGGGGAGCGGAACCGGTGCGGTGGCACCGGTTCCTGCTGCTGACGGGCTCGTCAGGAGCGTCACCAGCCCGTCATCGCGTCACGAAACTACGTGATGACCGCCGACGACACAACCGTTCGCAAGGCGAATTTCCGTATTTGTTAGACGGTTCGCTCGGCGAACTGTCCGGTGTTCAGACCGCCCCGGCCGCGCGCAGCTTCTCCACCCCGGCGTCGTCGAGGCCGAGCAGCTCGGTGAGCACCTCACCGGTGTGCTCACCGACCGCCGGCACACCCCGGCGCACGGTCCCCGGTGCGTCGCTGAGCTTGGCCGGCATCCCGAGCTGGGTGATCGACCCGAGCACCGAGTGCCCGCCCTCGACGAGCATCCCGCGGGCGGCGAGCTGGGGGAGCGCGGCGGCCTCGTCCACGGTCAGCACCGGTCCGAACGGGATCCGCTGCGCGTCCAGCAGCGCGGAGACCTCGTCGGTGGACAGCTCCCGGGTCCAGGCGCTCACCTCGGCCTCGACGGCCTCGATGTCGGCCATCCGGCCGGCCACGTCGCGCCACGTCCCGTCCGCCAGGGACGGCCGTCCCATGGCCTCGCACAGCCGGGGGAACAGCGGGTCGGTCCCGGCGTGCAGGTAGATCCACCCATCGGAGGTGGGGAAGGTGTTCGCGGGTCCGCTCAGCGGGTCCCGGGACCCGGTGCGCTCGGCCGGGGCGACACCGTTCGCGGCGGCCACCGACGTCGTGCCGAGGCAGGAGAACAGCGCGTCCAGCGACGCGACGTCGACCACCTGCCCGCGCCCGGTGCTCGTCCGGTGGTGCAGCGCGGTGACCGCGCCGAGCGCGCCGTAGACGCCGGTCAGGTGGTCGGCGACGAACGTCCCGGCCGGCAGCGGCGGGTCCTCCGCCCGCCCGGTGCGGCTCATCAGCCCGGACATGGCCTGCGCGATCGCGTCGAACAGCGCCCGGCCGGCCATCGGGCCGTCCTGCCCGAACCCGGACAGCGAGACGACGACCAGGCGCGGGTTGAGCTCGGCCAGCCGCTCGTGGGACAGACCCATCGCCGCCATCGTCCCGGGCCGGTAGTTCTCGACGAGGACGTCGCAGCGGGTGACCAGATCGGCGAGCAGTGCCACACCGTCCGGGTGCCGGGTGTCGACCGTGATCGCCCGCTTGTTGCGGTTGTAGGTGGCGACGTAGAGGCTCTCGCCGTCGAGGAACGGGCCCAGCCCGCGGGCGTCCTCGCCGCCGGGGCGCTCCACCTTGATCACGTCGGCGCCCAGGTCGCCGAGGATCTGCGCGCACAACGGCCCGGCGATGAACCGGGACAGGTCCAGCACGCGGATCCCGTCGAGCGCTCCGGCGGGTTCTGGCATGGCGATCGTCCTCTCCTTCGACTGCGGGGTACTCAGGGCCGGCCGGCGGCGTCGAGGATCTCGACGATGCGCTGCCCGTCCGGGCCGAAGCGCTGCGCGAACCCGGCCGAGGTCGGTGCGACGCGGTCCGCCCAGGCCTCCCGGTCGGTGATCTCGATGATCTCGACGCCGTCCTCCTCGAGCTCCGTGAGGGCGTCCACATTGGCCTGCTCCAGCGCGGCGCGCTGCTCGGCGGAGACCTCGTCGACGGCGGCCTGGACCAGCTCGCGCTGCTCGGGCGCGAGCGCCTCCCACGCGTCGCGGCCGTATACGATCGACAGCGGGTGGTAGACGTGCTCGTCGAGGGTGAGGTAGGGCGCGACCGAGCCGTAGCCGCCGCTGCGCAGGTCGTCCGGCGAGCCCTCCAGCGCGTCGATGGTGCCGGTCTGCAGGCCGGTGAAGGCGTCGCCGAGCGGCATCGACACTCCGCGGGCGCCGAGACCGTTGGCCATCCGGACGTAGAGATCGCTGCCCGGGACCCGGAGCTGCTTGCCCTGCACGTCGTCGAGCGAGCGGATCGGGCTGGTCGAGATCAGCGTGCGCGGTCCGTTGTAGAACGTGCCGAGCAGGGTGAAGCCCTTGTCGGCGTACATCCGCTCCAGCAGCGGGGTCGCGTCGTCGAACGCCCGCGCGAGCTGGTCGAGGTCGTCGAAGGCGTACCACTGCTCGAACAGCGCGGTCTCCGGGACGAACAGCGCGATCCCGGCGGTCCCGGTGTGCGCCATCTCCAGCGAGCCCTCGCGGACGCCCTCGATGTGGACCTGCTCGCTGCCGAGCGCTCCACTGTGGAACACGTCCATCCGGACGGCGCCGTCGCTGCGCTCCTCCACGAGCTCGGCCATCCGGTCGACGGCCTTCCCGAACGTCGTCGACGCCGGGTAGATGTTGCCGTAGCGGATCACCAGAGGTTCCTCACCGCCCGCCGGGGAGCCGCAGGCGGTGAGCACCAGGCAGATCGCTGCCAGCAGCGCGGCCGGCAGGGCACGGGCGCGTGTCATGTCGACTCCCTCATCCGCCGACGAGCGACGGGATCGCGGTGGCCAGTGCGGGGAACGAGATCAGCACGGCGAGGCTCAGGACGAGCGCGCCCCAGAACGGCACCAGGGGCCGGACCATCGCGGTGAGCGGGACCCGGGCGATGCCACCGGCGATGATCAGGTAGCCGCCGACCGGCGGGGTGACCGCGCCGATGGTGGCGGTCAGCACCACGACGACGCCGAGGTGCAGCGGGTCGAGCCCGAGCTCGCCACCGATCACCGCGACCGGCGCGGCGAACATGATCAGCAGCGGGGTGACGTCGATGAACATCCCGAACAGCAGCAGCGCGAGCACGATCAGGACCAGGACGACGATCGGGTCCGTCGAGATGCCCGAGACCGCGCCGAGCAGGGAGTCCTGGAACCGCAGCCGGGTCAGCACGTTCGCGAACAGGCCGGAGGTGGCGATGATGAACAGGATCGCCGCGCTGGTGCGGGTGGCCGCGGTGACGACGCCGGTGAGCTCGCGCCACCCGCGCAGCCGGCCGAAGGCCACCAGCCCGAGCAGCAGGGCGACGAGCACGGCGACCACGCCGACCTCGGTCGCGGTGGCGAACCCGGTGAGGATCGCGGCCACGATGATCGCCGGGACCAGTGCCGCGGCGAGCCCGCCCAGCGCCGCGCCGCCGAGCGCGGCGAGGCTGAAGGGCTCGGGGTCCTGCTGGAAGCCGCGCCGCCGGGCGGTGACGTAGGCGACCGCCATGAGGATCACGCCCATCACCAGCCCGGGCAGGATCCCGGCCAGGAACAGGCTGCCGACCGAGGTGTTGGTGAGCGAGCCGTAGACCACGAACAGCACCGACGGCGGGATGATCGGGCCGACCGTGGCGGTGGCCGCGGTGATCGCCGCGGAGTAGGCGCGGTCGTAGCCCTTCTTCTCCATCTCCGGGATCAGCACGCTGCCCAGCGCCGCGGTGTCGGCGGCCCCGGAGCCGGAGACGCCGGCCATCATGATCGAGCCGACCGTGTTGACCTGGGCCAGGCTTCCGCGCACGTGCCCGACCAGCGCGAGCGCCAGCCGGATGATCCGCTGCGTCACCCCGGAGGCGTTCATCATCTCGCCGGCGAGGATGAAGAACGGGACGGCCATCAGCGCGTAGCTGTTCATCCCGGCGAAGATCTGGTGCGGCACCAGCGTCAGCGGGACGGCCAGGTCGGCCAGCACGATCACCGCCAGCGCGGACAGGCCGATCGCCACCGCGACCGGCATGCCGAGCACCAGGAAGCCGATCAGGAGCCCGAACAGGAGCAGCATCTCCATCTCAGACCTCCACCGGAGTGTCGGCGCCCACCGGGCCGCGCGGTGCGCGGCCCAGCAGCGCCTCGGCGAACCGGACGACGGTCTCGAGCAGCATCAGCGCCGCGGCGACGGCCAGGACCAGGTACGGCACGGCCATCGACAGCCCGAGCTGCGGGGTGTGGCTGGCCTGCTGGATCAGCACCGTCTCGGTGCCGAACCAGGCCAGCACCCCGAACAGGCAGGCCGAGAGCACCTGGTTGACCGCCGTCAGGGCCTGGAAGCCGCGGTCGCCGAGCCGGTCGGTGAGCACCGTGACCGCCATCTGGGTGTTCTGCCGCAGGCCCTGCGGCACCACCAGCAGCACGGCCGCGACCAGGCAGAAGGTCGTCAGCTCGGACGCCCACGACATCGAGGGCAGGGCGGGGATCTTGCGGGCGGCCACGGCCAGCGCGGTGACCGCGACACCGGTCGTGACCAGCGCGACGGCGGCGCCGATCGTGACCCGGTCCAGGACGGGGACGATCCGGTGGTAGCGGTCGATCAGGAGGTGCGCGCGGCCGGGTGGCGCGGCGGTCGCGACGTCGTCGTCGTGCACGGGGGGACTCCCGGATGTGTCGGGCGGGTCGGGGAGGGGGCGGCTCAGACCGTGCCGCGGTAGGTCTCGCGGGTGCAGGCGACCGTCACGATGGTGATCACCGCCGAGGCCGCGACGTAGACCGCGACCGGCCACAGTGCACCGCCGGCCCAGATGGTCAGCGCGGCCGCGACCGTCGGGGCGAGCCCGCTGGTGACGACCGAGGCGAGCTGCTGGCCGACCGAGATGCCGGTGTAGCGCACCTTCGTGCTGAACAGCTCGGAGAACAGCGCCGGCTGCACCGCGTACGTCGAGCCGATCGCGAACACGTAGCCGACGATCATCGCCAGCCACAGCAGCACCATCGAGCCGCTCTCCAGCAGCCAGGTGAAGGGGAACGCGAACAGCAGGGTGAACACGGCGCCGAACAGGTACACCGGGCGTCGTCCCACCCGGTCCGACAGCAGCCCGAACAGCGGGTAGGCGATCGCGATGAAGGCGGCCGCGACCGTCGTCGCCAGCAGGATCGGGGTGCGGGGCAGGTCCAGGTTCCCGGTCGCGTAGGACAGCGCGAAGGTCAGGATGATGTAGGAGAACACGCCCTCGGAGCTGCGCAGGCCGATCGTGGTCAGGATGCTGCGCCACTGGGTGCGGAACACCTCGACGACCGGCAGCTTCACCTGCTGCTGCTCGCGCTTGAGCTTCTCGAACGACGGCGACTCGGCGACCGCGAGCCGGATGTAGAGGCCGACCGCGAGCATCACCGCGCTGAGCAGGAACGGGATCCGCCAGCCCCAGGACAGGAACTGCTCCTCGGGCAGCAGCGCGAACAGCGCGAAGATCCCGGTCGCGGCGATGAGGCCGAGCGCGTTGCCGATCTGCGGGAAGGTGCCCCAGAAGCCGCGCTGCCTCGGCGGTGAGTGCTCGACGACCATGAGCACGGCGCCGCCCCACTCACCGCCGACGCCGAAGCCCTGCACCAGCCGCAGGAACACCAGCAGCACCGGGGCCCAGATCCCGATGGTCTCGTAGGTCGGCAGCAGGCCGATGGCGAAGGTCGCGACGCCCATCACCAGCAGCGTCAGCACCAGCATCGACTTGCGGCCGATCCGGTCGCCGTAGTGCCCGATGACCACCGCGCCGAGCGGGCGCGCCAGGAACCCGACGCCGAGCGTCGCGAACGCGGCGAGCGTCCCGACGGCCGGGTCCAGGTCCGGGAAGAAGATCCGGTTGAACACGATCGCCGACGCCGTGCCGAAGATGAAGTAGTCGTACCACTCGACCATGGTTCCGACGAGGCTGGCGGTGGCGACCCGGCGGATGGTGCTCGGTGCGGCCTTCTGCTCGGACTCGGCCTGCGCGGAGCCGGCCGGCTCGGTGGTCCCGGACATGGGGCCTCAGCCCTCGGCGACCGGGGCGTGCGCCCAGCCGACGGCGGTCTTGCGGCCGGCCTCGTTCTCCACCCAGACCTCGCTCTCGAGGTGCCGGGCGCCGTCGTGGTCGACCGTGCCGAGCACCGCGCCGCGCGCGGTGACCAGGTCGTCGACGTAGAACGGGTTGACGAACTTGACCGACAGGTGCCCACCGGTCACGAAGGACGGGCCGTGGAAGGCGGTGCACATCCGGCTCAGGTAGCCGACCTGCTGCATGGCCTGCGCGACGGTCCGGTCCATCCCGACCTTCTTCGCGCCGGCGGCGTCGGTGTGGATGTTGGAGAAGCCGCGGCCGCCCCAGGAGAAGACGTACATCTGCTCCTGCGAGATCCGGGTCGCGGCCGGGGCGAGCGGGGTGCGCTCGGCCAGGTCGAACGACGCCCGCTCGGCCGGGGTGACGTCGAGCGCCTCGCCGGTCACCGCGCGGGCCGGGGCGGGGGCGCGCGAGCCGCCGACGACGTCGGCCGCCCGGGTGTGCATGATCTCGGTGCCGCGCCGGGTGACCAGCGGGCGGCCGTCCTCGCCGTGCGCCTCGGCCTCCATCACCACGTAGCCCTGACCGCGGCGCTCGTAGGTCTCGACGTAGCGGCCACCGATCGTCACCTTCTCCCCGATCCGGATCGGGGAGTGGAAGCTGATGTTCTCGTGGGTGTGCAGGCCCTCGGCGGTGTTGCCGTCGAAGTTGGCGTAGAAGAGGAACAGCAGCTCGTTGCAGAGCAGCGCCGGGTGCGCGGCCGGCGCGCCGTCGTGCGTCAGCGCACCGGCGGCCGGGTCGTCCTGGGCGAAGACGTAGTTCTTGACCAGCCGGTCGTCGACGGTGATCTCGAACGGGCCGAACTGCTCGCCGATCTCGATGTTCTCGAACAGGGCCGGCTTGGTGCCCGTCCACCAGGGCGTCGTGGTGCCGCCGATGAGTGCGGGCTGCTGCTCGGTGGTCGTCATGGATCCTCCTGCGGGAGCGGGTCGTGAGTGGTTGTCGTGGCTCTGACCACGACATCCACTCACGGGTGGGTGGATGTGGACGGCTCGGCGCCGGTCGCGCCGGCGGGCACGGTGGCGCTGGCCCAGCCGACGGTGGACAGCCGGCCGTCGGCGCGCCGGACCCACACCTCGGTCTCGACGAGGCTGCCGGAGTCCGACGGGGTGACCGCCGTGACGACGCCGGTGACCGTCAGCGGCTCGAAGACCTCGACCGGGGCGACGAACTTGACCCGCAGCCGGCCGCCGGTGAACAGCGACTCGCCGAAGAAGCGGGTCAGCATCGCCGTCACCAGGCCGCACTGCTGCTGGCCCTGGACGATCGGGATGCGCAGGCCGCCGTCGCGGGCGACGGCGAGGTCGGAGTGCACGTTGCGGACGTACTCGCCGCACCGGGAGAAGACCGAGGCCTGCTCCTGGGTGATCGTGAACTCCAGCTCCGGCAGCGCCGCGCCGGGCACCACGGTGTCGGTGCCGAGCCGGGCGACCGGCAGGTCCGGGTCGGCCGTGCCGGAGATCCGGCCGGGGCCGCCGGAGCCGCCGTCGCCGGTGGAGCCCCGGCCGGCGACGTCGCCGGGCCGGGTCCGCAGGATCTCCACCCCGCGGTGGCGCAGGACGCTGCGCCCGCCCGGCCCGGAAGCGGTCGCCTCCATCACGACGTAGTCCTGGCCGCGCCGGGTGTAGCTCTCGGTGTAGGTGCCGGCAAGCGTGATCTCGTCACCGAGGAACGCCGGGCTGTCGAACCAGAGCTGCTCCTCGGTGTGCAGACCGACGGTCCGGCTCGCCGCGTAGCGGGTGGTGAACAGCTGCACGAGATCGTTGGACAGCAGCCCGGCGTGCGCGATCCGGCCGCCGAACGGGCTGTCGTGCAGGTGCCAGGGGTGGTGGTCGTCCTGGGTGAAGGCGTAGCGCTTGATCTTGTGGTCGTCGACGACGAGCGTCACCGGGCCGAGCGCCTCGGGGATCTCCAGGTTCTCGAAGATCGGCTCCTTCAGGCCTGCCTCGGGGTCGACGCCGTCCGCGACCACGCGGGGGTCGGTCAGGTCGCGCCAGGTCATGGCGGTGCTCCTCGTGCTCGGATTCGGGGGCGTGCTCGGATTCGGGGGCGTGCTCGGATTCGGGGGTGGGGAAGTGTCAGATCGCGCCGGCGTCGGCCAGCGCGCGGACCCGCTCGTCGGAGTACCCGAGGAGGCGGCCGTAGACCACGGCGTTGTCCTCACCGGCCGTCGGGGGAGCCTTGCGGGCCCGCGCGGGCGTCGCACCCAGCTTGATCGGCATGCCCGGCAGGACGAGCGTGCCCAGCTCGGGGTGCTCGACCTCGATCATCATCTCGCGGGCCTTCACCTGCTCCGAGTCGGTCACCTCGGCGACCGTGGCGACCGGCGACGACGGGATCCCGGCCGCGGCGAGCCGGTCGCAGATCGTCGTGGTGGATTCCCGGCGGGTCCAGCCGCGCACGATGTCCTCCAGGGCCTCGACGTGCGTCAGCCGGTCGGCCTGGCCGCGGAAGCGCGGGTCGTCGGCGAGGCCGGGATCCTCCATCGCCGCGGCGAGCCGGGGGAACAGCGCGTCGGTGCCCGCGTGCAGGTACACGTACCCGTCGGCAGTGGGGAAGGTGTTGGCGGGCACGGTGATCTGGTCCCGGTTGCCGGTGCGCCCGCTGGTCTCGCCGAGCATCGCCCAGGCACTGGGCAGGGTGCCCATGCAGGCGAACAGCGCGTCCATGCAGGCGATGTCGACGTGCTGGCCGAGCCCGGTGCGCTCGCGCGCGGCCAGCGCCATCATCGTGCCCATCACGCCGTGGAAGCCCGCGGTGTGGTCGGCCAGGAACGCGCCGGCCATCGTCGGTTCGCCGTCCGGGGACCCGGTCATGCTCATCAGCCCGGACCCGGCCTGGGCGATCGCGTCGAACAGCGCGCGGTCCCGGTTCGGCCCGGTCTGCCCGTACCCGGAGATCGACACGAGCACGGTGCGCGGGTTGATCTCGTGGATCCGCTCCCAGCCGATGCCCATCTTCTCCAGCGTGCCCGGCCGGAAGTTCTCGACGACCACGTCGCTGCGCGCCACGAGCCCCTCGAGGATCCCGAGCGCCTCGGGATGGCGGGTGTCGAGGGTGATCCCGTGCTTGTTCCGGTTGAACATCATCGTGTAGAGGCTGTGCCCCCGGTGGAACGGCCGGTGCCGCCGGCCGTCCTCGCCACCGGGGCGCTCGACCTTGACGACCTCGGCGCCCATGTCGCCGAGGATCTGGCAGCACAGCGGCCCGGCGATGAACCGGGAGAGGTCCAGCACCCGCAGGCCGTCCAACGCGCCGGGTGACTGATGGTCCACTGCCACGGCGACCTCCTCGTCGCAAAAGGCTAGACGTCTACTCAATTGGATTGAGTCACGCCACACTGTGATCCGTCAAGGGGTCCGGTGCCGGGCACCCGGAGGCCCGGGCCTTGACGGTGATGGGCCGGTGTGTTGTTCTCGGTAAGTCTAGCGATCTAGACAACTTCGCCGGACTCCCGGCGCCCCCGACCCCTCACGACAACGGAGTCAGTGTGAGCACCACACCCGCGGCCGCGCGGCCACCGCAGACCGAGGCGGAACGCACCGCCCTCGCGCGTCGCGCCGCCACCGCCAGCCTCGTCGGCACGGCGATCGAGTGGTACGACTACTTCATCTTCGGCACCGCGTCGGTGCTGGTCTTCGGCGCACTGTTCTTCCCCAGCGAGGACCCGCTCGCCGGCACCCTGGCCGCGTTCGCCGTCTTCGGCGTCGGGTTCTTCGCCCGGCCGCTCGGCGGAATCGTCTTCGGCCACATCGGTGACCGGCTCGGCCGCAAGGGCGCCCTGGTCACCACGCTGATGATGATGGGGATCGCCACGTTCCTCATGGGCCTGCTCCCCACGACGGCCCAGATCGGCGTGCTGGCCCCGATCCTGCTGGTGCTCCTGCGGATCATCCAGGGCTTCGGCGTCGGCGGCGAGTGGGGCGGCGCCGCGCTGGTCGCCGTCGAGTACGCCCCGGAGGGCAAGCGCGGGGCCTACGGCAGCGCCCCCCAGATCGGCAACGCGATCGGCCTGGTCGCCGCGACCGGCATCTTCGCCCTGGTCGCCCTGCTGCCCGACGAGCAGCTGTTCAGCTGGGGCTGGCGGATCCCGTTCCTGATCAGCATCGTGCTGGTCGCGGTCGGGCTGTTCATCCGGCTGAAGCTGACCGAGACCCCCGCCTTCGTCGCCGCGCAGGAGGCGGCCGCGGCCGCGAAGGCCGATGGCGCCGCCCCGGCCGAGGAGGAGCAGATCCCGCTGCGCCGGCTGCTGCGCCTCGAGCGCCGCCCGCTGCTGATCGCGATGGGCCTGCGGCTCGGCGAGGGGATCTTCGGCTACGTCCTGCTGACGTTCGTGCTGACCTACGCCGCGAACTACACCGACCTCGACCGCTCGGACGTGCTCTGGGCGAGCTGCATCGCGGCCGGCGTCGCGATCTTCACCTACTACTTCATGGGCCGGCTCTCGGACCGGATCGGGCGGCGCCCGGTCTACCTGCTCGGTGCCGGTGTGGCCGCGGTGATGACCTGGCCGATCTTCCTGATCCTGGACACGAACTCGTTCCCGCTGGTCGTCCTCATGATGGTGGTGGCCTACTCGATCGGCATCGGCGCGCTCTACGGCGTGCAGCCGGCGATGTTCTCCGAGTTGTTCAGCACCCGGACCCGCTACACCGGCATCTCGATGGCCGCGCAGTTGCCGAGCATGGTCGTCGGGGTCTGGCCCTACGTCGCGACGTCGCTGCTCATCGCCACCGACGGAGATCCCTGGCCGGTCGTGCTGATCACCATCGCGATGCTCGGTGTCGGCGCCTGGTGCGCGGTGCTGTCCAAGGAGACCCACCGCAGCGACATCGTCGACCCGGCCACCGCCGACCGGCCCGCCGGCACCTCCTCCTGATCCCCCCACCGCATCCGTACCACGGAAGGACACTCCCCATGTCGGAGAAGATGACCGGCGGCCAGCTGGTCGTGAAGATGCTCGAGTCGCTCGGCGTCCGGCGCGTCTTCGGCGTCGTCGGCGGGCAGACACTCGCGATCACCGACGCGATCATCGACACCCCCGGCATCGAGATGGTCCACACCCGGCACGAGAACGCCGCCGCGGTGATGGCCGACGCCTACGGACGTCTCACCGGCACCCCGGCGGTCGCGATCGCGACTACCGGCCCCGGCGCCACCAACCTGCTCACCGGTGTCGGCGGCGCGTTCCGCGACTCCAGCCCGGCGATCATCATCACCTGCAACAACAACGGCGAGAACATCCACAAGGACGACGCCCAGAACGCCGACCACGTCAAGATCTTCGAGCCGTTCACCAAGTTCAGCCGGCTCGTCGCGCACGCCTCGTCGATCAAGCAGGCGATGGAGGAGGCCTACGTCGCGGCCATGACCGGCAACCCCGGTCCGGTGCACCTGGACTTCGCCCGGGACACCATCGAGAACGTCGTCGACGCCCCGCCCGCGGTACCCGCGACGCACCCGTCGCGGGACTGGGTCGGCACCCGCCCGGTCCCCGCTCCGTCCGCGATCGCCGAGGTCGCCGAGCGGGTGCTGGCCGCCGAGCGCCCGGTGATCTGGGTCGGCAACGGCGGCAACCGCGCCAAGGCCGCCGACGACGTGCTGGCGCTGGCCGACGCGCTCAACATCCCGGTCATCACCACGTTCAACGGTATGGGGGCGGTCCCGACCGACCACCCGCTGGTGTTCGGGGCGCTGTCCCGGATGGGCACCGCGCTCACCTCCCGGGTGCTCGCCGAGTCCGACCTGGTGCTGGCGCTGGGCAACAGCCTCAACGCCGTCTCCACCAGGCGGTGGAAGACCCCGCTGCCGCCGGTCGTCCAGGTCGACGTCGACCCGACCATGATCGGGCGCTACTACTCCGAGACGACCACCGGCGTGGTCGGGGACCTCGGCGCGTTCTGCACCTCGATGATCGAGGCGACCGCCGGTGGCGCCGCCGCGGCCCGGGAGTCCCGGACCGGCTGGGTCGCCGAACTGGGGGAGGCCGAGAGCAGGTGGTGGGCGCTCACGGAGTCCCGCGAGCCCGAGACCCCGGGCACCGTGTCCCCGGCCGTCGTCGTGCGGGCGCTGCGTGAGGTCACCCCCCCCGAGGCCGTGCTGATCCCGGACGCCGGCAACCCCGGTGTCTGGTCGTTCCTCTGGGAGATGCCCCGGCCCTACCGCTACATCAAGCCGGTCGGCTTCGGGAACATGGGCTTCGCGCTGCCGGCGGCGATCGCCTCGGTCGCCGACGATCCGGAGCGCCCGGTGCTCGCGCTGATCGGGGACGGCTCGCTGGGCATGAGCCTCGGCGAGATCGAGACCCTGGCCCGCACCGGCGGCCCGGTCTGCATCGTCGTGCTCAACGACTCCAGCTACGGCAACATCCGCCAGGAGCAGGAGCTGCACTTCGACGGCCGCACCATCGGCGTCGACTTCGACGAGGTCGACTTCGCCAAGGTCGCCGAGGGGATGGGCGTGCCCGGCCGGCGGGCGACGACCGTCGACGAGCTCGTCGACGCGGTCAAGCAGGCGTTCGCGAGCGGGCGCCCGGCCCTGGTCGACGTCGTCCTCGACCGTGCCGCCAACGCGTGGACCTACGAGGCCTTCCTGCCCCATCAGGCAGGCTGAGGCGCGAACGATCGCCCGGATCGCCGCCGCCCCGCCCGGGGCGGCGGCGGCCGGTCACCGGAAGGGAACAGACAGTGCAGTCCGCCCCGCACGCCCCCGGCCCGCTGGACGGGGTCCGCGTCCTCGACCTGTCCCGGTTCATCGCCGGCCCGAGCTGCGCGCAGATGCTCGCCGACTTCGGCGCCGAGGTGGTCAAGGTCGAGCGTCCCGACGGCGAGGACGCGCGCCACCACGAGCCGTACTACGAGGGCGAGAGCGTCTACACGATGCTCTACAACCGCAACAAGTTCGGCGCCACGCTCGACACCCGGCACCCCGACGCGCTCGGGATCCTCGAGCAGCTCATCCGGTGGGCCGACGTGGTGGTCGAGAACTACCGGCCGGGCACCATCGAGAAGATGGGCATCGGCTACGAGCGGATGACCGAGCTGAAGCCGGACATCATCCTCACCTCGATCTCCGGGTTCGGTCAGACCGGGCCGCTGTCGCGGCGGGCGCTGTTCGACGCGATCGCCCAAGCGTCGTCCGGGCTGATGGACACCACCGGCGAGGCCGACGGCCCGCCCACCCTGACCGGCACCTACATCGCCGACTACGTCACCGGCTACCAGGCCGCGCTGGGCACGTTCGCCGCGCTCATGCACAAGGAGCGGACCGGCGAGGGCCAGCGGGTTGACGTCGCCAGCCTGGACTCGATGTTCGCCACCCTGGGCACCCGGCTGATCAGCCACCTGATGCTGGGCGCCGAGATGCCGCGCAACGGCTCGCGGGACCTGCTGACCGCGCCGGTCAACGTCTATGCCTGCGCCGACGCGCAGATGTACATCCAGGCCGGGACGAACTCGCTGTGGCCCAAGCTCTGCCACGCCATCGGGCGCGACGAGCTGGCCGTCGACGAGCGGTACCGGACCGTGCCCGGGCGGATGGCGCACGTCCCGGAGCTGGAGGCCGTCGTCGCGGACTGGGCCCGCGAGCGGACCGCCGAGGAGATCAGCACCGTCCTGGAGACGGCCGGCATCCCGTTCGCGAAGGTGGCGACGGTGCCCGAGGTCGCCGAGTCCGAGCAGATCGCCGCCCGGGACATGGTGGTGACCTCCGAGCACCCGAAGCTCGGCACGATCCGGATGCCCGGCAACCCGATCAAGATGGAGAAGTCCCCGCCGACCGTGCGCAAGGCCCCGCCGACGGTCGGCGAGGACAACGAGCACGTCTACCGCACGATCCTCGGGATGGACGACGCGGAGCTGGAGCGGCTGCGCTCGTCCGGAGCGGTGTGAGCGGGACGCGGGTCGTCGCCGTCGACGTCGGGACCTCGGCGGTGCGCGCCGCCGTCGTCGCCGGCGACGGCACGGTCGAGGCAGGCGTGCGGGTGCCGCGCTCCGGCGGTGTCGGCGGCGAGCACTTCGACGCCGAGCAGCTCTGGTCCGATGTGGTCACCGCGCTGGGCCGGGCCCGCGCGGACGCCCCGGGGGCCGTGTCCGCGCTGGGGATCGCCGGGCACATCGGGACGGTGGCGGTCGACCGGGACCTCTGCCCGGTCGGGCCCGCCACCGGGTGGGCCGACTCCCGCGGCGCGGACCTGGTCGCCGCGCTGCCCGGGCCGGTCCTGGACCGGATCCGGGAGACCAGCGGCCGCCCGGTGCCCGGGGCCGGCGGGCTCGCGCACGCGCTGGACCTGCACGCCCGGCACCCGGAGCTGGTGGACCGGGTGCACGCGCTGCTGTCCCCGAAGGACTTCCTCGTCGCGCGCTGCATCGGCACCCCGGTCACCGACACCGTCGACGCCGCCTACACGCTGCTGTTCGACGTGCGCACCCGCACCTGGGACCTCGACCTCGTCGCCGAGCTGGGTCTGCCTGCGCACTGGTGGCCCGCGGCGGCCGGTCCGGCGGAGGTGGTCGGCGGGCTGCGCGACGACGTCGCCGCCGCGACCGGGCTGCCCGCCGGGCTCCCGGTCGTCGCCGGTGGGCCGGACGGGTCGGCCGGGATCGGGCTGCTGCTCGGCGGGCGCACCGACCTGATCGCCGACGTCGCCGGCACCACCGACGTGCTGGGCCGGCTGCGCACCGACCCGGCCGGGACCGCCGGCGGGGTCCTGCTCAACCCCGCGCTGGGCGACCGGCGCTGGGTGGCCGGCGGCCCCACCGGGCTCACCGGGGGAGCGGTCGCCCGCTGGCGCGAGCTCGCCGGGAAGGTCGACGAGGACGTCGTCGACGCCGTCGAGCCGGGCGCGGACGGGCTGCAGATGATCCCGGCCCTGTCCGGCGAGCGGTTCCCGCGCTGGCGCCCCGCCGCCCGCGGCGCCGTGCTCGGTCAGTCGCCCGACCACGGACCGGCGCACCTGCTGCGCGCCGCCCGCGAGGGCGCGGCCTTCACCGTGCGCGAGGGCGTCGACCTGCTCGACGCCGGGGACCCGCCCGGCTCGACGACGGTGATGCTCGCCGGTGGCGCGGCCCGCTCGGCGGCGGTCGCCCGGCTGCGCGCCGACGTGCTGGGCCGGCCGGTCCTGGTCTGCGACGACCCCGACGTCACCCTGCTCGGCGCCGCGGCCCTGGCCCGCGCGGGTGCGGGGCAGGATCTCGACCGGGCGCTCGAGGACCTGCGGCCCCGCCTGCACCGCATCGACCCGGACCCCGCCCGGGCCGCCCGCTACGGCGAGCTGTACCCGGCCTGGCTCGAGGCCCGCGCCCGGATCGCCCCGGACGAACCGGCGCACCGCCCGGAACCGGCGGCCGTGCCCGGCGCGACCCGGTGACCTCCGGCCCGGTCACCCGCGACCCGGTGGCCGGGGACGCGGCGCGCCGCGGACCGGATCGCTCCGACGCGCGGCCCGGGACGCGACGAACCGGACGCGCGCGTCCGAACCGTTACGCTCTCCTCCGACGCGATCACGCGCGCCGGACGTCGTCGACCAGGCGGAGGATGAGGGGGACGTGAGCCGAATCCCGCGCTACCAGGTCATCTACGAGGACCTGTCGTCGCAGATCTCCTCCGGGGCGCTGGCCCCCGACGTGCAGCTCCCCAGCGAGGCCGACCTCGCGCAGCGCTACGGCGTCAGCCGGATGACCGTCCGCCAGGCCGTCCGCCAGCTGCAGGACGAGCACCTGCTGATCCGCCGGCGCGGAGCCGGCACGTTCGTGACCCGGCCGAACGCCCAGCGCCGCCGGCTCAACCGGCTCGGCTCGTTCGCCCAGGAGATGGGGGCCGACGAGTCGCAGGTCCGCACCGAGCTCCGTGCCCGGGAGACCACGGTGGCGCCTGAGGAGGTCCGCGAGCACCTCGGGCTCCCCACCGGGCGGGAGACGATCCGGATCGAGCGGCTGCGGCTGATCGACGACCGGCCGGCCGCGCTGCAGGTCAGCTGGCTGCCCTACGCGCTGGTGCCGTTGCTGGCCCGGGTCGAGCTCACCGGCGGATCGCTCTACCGCACCATCCGCGAGCACTACGGCCTGCGGCTGAGCTGGGCCGACATGGAGGTGTCGGCGGCCGCGGCCACGACGGAACAGGCGAAGGTGCTCGACGTCCGCCGCGGCGCCCCGCTGATCGCCTCGGTCCGCACCACCCACGACCAGTCGTCGACGGCGGTGGAGTACGCGCGCAGCTGGACGCGCCCGGAGTTCCCGCTCTCGATGCGCCTGGAGGGCTGAGAGCCACCGAGGTGGACGAGGGACACCGGGAACGCGAGGATCGCGGTCATGACCGACCAGCTCGTGGTGACACGCACCGTCGACGTCGATCCCGCCGCGCTCTTCGCCGTGCTCGCCGACCCGCGCCGACACATCGAGTTCGACGACTCCGGGTTCGTACGCGGAGTGGCCGAGGGTGGCGTGCTGCGCGCGGTCGGCGACGTCTTCGTCATGGACATGCACAACGAGCGGCTCGGCGACTACCGGATGCGCAACACCGTCGTCGCCTACGAGCCGGACCGGGTGATCGGCTGGGCGCCCGAGCTGTACCCGCTCGACGGCTACACCGCGGTCAACGGCGACATGAAGGCCACCGGCCACAGCTACACCTGGTCGCTGGCGCCCGCGCCCGGCGGCGGGACCGAGGTGACCCAGACCTACGACTGGAGCGGCGTCCACGACGAGAAGTTCCGGGCCCGTTTCCCGCGGTTCGACGCCGACGCCCTCGCCGCCTCGATCGAGCGCCTGGGCGTGGCGGTGGAGTAGCCGCGCACGCCGTGAGGGGCACACCAGCGCTCCCTGCTCATGATCGTCAGGCGCTGATGTACTCCTCGCGGACGCTCAGCGGTACGCGGCGGCCCAGGTCGCGGTGTGCATCGCGCTGCGCGCCCGCCACTCCCGGATCCGGCCCAGCAGGTGCTCGCGGACCTCCCGGTGGTCCGCGGAGTCCCAGAGGTCGTGCTCCTCGTGCGGGTCGGCCTCCAGGTCGAACAGCTGCCCGCGCGGGTGGTCGACGAACTCGACGAGCTTGAAGCGCTGGTCGCGCACCATCGTCATCAGCTCGGTCCCGGTCAGGATGAGGTCGCGGGCGTGCTCGGAGAACACCTCCTCGCGCCCGGACCACGCCTCGCCGCGCAGCGCGGGCAGCAGCGACTCCGCCTCCATCCACCGCGGCGGGGTCAGCCCGGCCAGCTCCAGCACCGTCGGCCCGACGTCCATCAGCGACACCAGGCCGTCGAGCCGCTGCCCGGGCCGCACGCCCGGTCCCATGATCAGCAGCGGGACGTGCACGCTCGGCTCGTACATCGTCCACTTCTGACTGTGGCCGTGGTCGCCGAGCGCGTCGCCGTGGTCGGAGGTGAACACCACGACGGTGTCGTCCCCCACCCCGCGCGCCTCCAGCGCGTCCAGCAGGGCGCCGACCTGTTCGTCGATCAGCGACACGTTGGCGTAGTAGTGCCGGCGGCGGCGCTGCTCCTGCTCGGCGGTCGGCTCGTCGAGGTGCACGACGGCGTCGTGGTCGGTCTCCATGTGGTTGCGCCGCAGCTCCTGCAGCGGCTCCGGCTGCGCCTCGACGTCGCTCCGGGAGTTGTGCGCGGCCGGCATCTCCCGATCCCGGTAGGGCTCCAGGTGCCGGGCGGGCGGGTCGTAGGGCGGGTGCGGGCCGGGGAAGCCGACCTGCAGGAAGAACGGCGCGCCGTCGTCGGGGTAGGTGTCGAGCCAGTGCCGGGCGAGACCGCCGACGAAGACGTCGGCGTGCAGGTCCTCGGGCAGCTCCCACTCGAAGGCGCCGAGCCGGTCGGCGTAGTCCTCGCGGCGGCGGTAGGTGACCCGGCTGGGCTTCTCGTGGCCCCGGATCCACAGTGCCTTGTCCCACTGGTCGAGGAAGTACGGCAGGCTCGGGTGCGCCCGGTCCTTGTTCTCCACCACGTGGCGCTCCGCGAACCCGACCGGCGCCTCGTAGGGGTAGGTGTGCATCTTCCCGACGCTGGTGCAGCGGTAGCCCGCCGCGGTCAGGTCCTCGACCCAGGAGTGCGACCAAGGGTCGTCGTTGCGCAGCACCCCCGAGCTGTGCGGGTACAGCCCGGTGAACAGGCTCGCCCGGGACGGCGCGCAGGACGGCGAGGCGACGTAGGCGTTGGTCAGTGCGGTGCCCTCGCGGGCGAGCCGGTCCAGGTTCGGGGTGTCGACGTGGGTGTGGCCGAGCGCCGCGATCGAGTCGAAGCGCTGCTGGTCGGTGATGATCAGGACGATGTTCGGGCGGCCGTCGGGCACGGCGGGGTCCTCCGGGGTCGAGCGGTCGGGAACGGGTCGGGGATCAGGAGTCGGCGAGCTCGTCGCGGTAGGTCTCGCGGATCAGCAGCACGCAGACCGCACTGATCGCGCAGAGCGTGACCAGATAGATCGCCGCCGGCCAGTACGAGTAGCCGAAGGCCGCGACGAGCGCGAGCGCGATGGCCGGGGTCGGGGCGCCGCCGATCAGGGCCGAGCCCTGGTAGACGACGCCGAGCCCGGTGTAGCGGGTGTTCGTGCTGAACAGCTCGGCGAAGAACGCGCCCTGGATCGCGAACATCAGGCCGGTGCCGACGGCGACCATGACCACGATGGCCGTCCAGACGATGTAGACGTTGCCGGTCGCCAGGGCCGGGAAGTACAGCAGCCCGCCCACTCCGCAGACGACGATCCCCGCCAGGTACACGGGCCGGCGGCCGATCCGGTCCGAGAGCTTCCCGATGAAGGGCACGAGGACCAGCTCGACGGCGGCGGCCAGCACGAACCCGTTGAGGATCATCGACGCGGGGAGTCCGAGCTGGACGGTGGCGAAGGAGATCGCGAAGACGTTGATGACGTTGAACGTGACCGCGTCGGCGAGCCGGGCGCCGATGCCGAGCAGCAGGTGCCGCCACTCGCCCCGGAGCAGCGCCGCGAGCGGGACGCGGGCGGCCTTCTGCTTGCGGATCTGGAAGATCGGGGTCTCCGGGATCCGGGCGCGCACGATCAGCGCGATCACCACGAACACCCCGCTGAGCAGGAACGGGATCCGCCAGCCCCACGTGTAGAACTGCTCGTCGGGCAGCATGCTGACCAGGCTCACCATGCCGGTGGAGACCAGCAGGCCCGCCGGGGTGCCCATCTGGTGGAAGCTGCCCATGTACCCGCGCTTGCCGGTGGGCGCCGACTCCAGCGCGAGCAACGAGCCGCCGCCGAACTCACCGCCGATCCCGAAGCCCTGCAGCAGCCGCAGGCCGATCAGCGCGACCGCGGCCCAGACCCCGATCGTCTCGTAGGTCGGCAGCAGCCCGATGACGAAGGTGACGACGCCGATCAGCAGGACCGTGATCATCAACATCGGCTTGCGGCCGATCCGGTCACCGAAGTGACCGAAGATCAGCGCGCCGAGCGGGCGGGTGAGGAATCCCGCCGCGAACGCGCCGAAGGACTCGATCAGGCCGACGGTGCCGTCGTCGCCGGGGAAGAAGAGCCGCGGGAAGATCAGCGCGGCCGCGGTGCCGAAGAGGTAGAAGTCGTACCACTCGATGAAGCTGCCGCCGAAGGCGGCGCGAACCGCCCTCCAGGACTGTCGCGGCGTCGTCGTCGCTGTGTCCGTCATAGGTTTGCTCGTATCCCTCATCTGTGAGATAGTGATCGCTCACTGGTGCGCGGACCGTAACACCAGGCAATCAGTCGGCTCAATACCTCTCGACGGAGTTCCCATGAACGCTCATCTGAGCGGTGGCGTCCCGGACGGCAGGTCCGCGCCGATCGCACCGCACGTCGTTCTGGAGGTCGCCCGCGCCTACTACCTCGACGACCTGTCCAAGGTGGAGATCGCGAAGCGGACCGGTCTGAGCCGGTGGCAGGTGGCCCGGCTGCTCGCCGAGGCGCGGGAGTCCGGCGTGGTGCGGATCCAGGTGGGGGACCCGGCCGTCGAGAGCGCCGAGGTGGGGGCCGAGCTCGTCCGGGTCCTGGGTGTCGACCGGGCCGTGGTGGTCCCGGCCACGGTGACCCCGGGGGACGAGCCCGGCCTCGACGCCGTGACCGAGGCGCTGGCCGAGCTGCTGGCCTCCACCGTGGAGGAGGGCCGGTCGGTCGGCCTGACCTGGAGCAGGGTGATCGAGCGACTGCCGCGCCGGCTGCGCCGGCTCGCGCCGTGCCAGGTGGTCCAGCTCGCGGGCGCGCTGACCTTCCCCGG
This sequence comes from Pseudonocardia nematodicida, assembly GCF_040105385.1. Classification (NCBI taxonomy): domain Bacteria; kingdom Bacillati; phylum Actinomycetota; class Actinomycetes; order Pseudonocardiales; family Pseudonocardiaceae; genus Pseudonocardia; species Pseudonocardia nematodicida. The sequence goes on along the minus strand of NZ_JBEDNQ010000012.1, from coordinate 17,958 downwards.
CGACCGGCTCGGGTCGGTCGAGGTGGTCCGCGAGGTCGCCCGGATCGCCGGCGGGACCGCGTTCCCCTTCTACGCCCCGCTGGTGGTGGACGACCCGGGTGCCGCGGAGGCCCTGCGCCGGCAGCCGGAGATCGCCCGCTGCCTGGACCGCGTCGCGCGGCTCGACGTCGCGGTCGTCTCGGTCGGGTACTGGAGCGAGCACGGTTCGGCGGTGTACCCGCTCGTACCCGCTGCACTGGCCGAGCGGGTCGCGGCCGGCGGGGGAGTGGGCGACATCAGCGGGCGGGTGTTCGACGAGCACGGCGGCCCCGTCGACGCCGGTCTCGACGAGCTGGTCGTCGGGATCACCGTCGAGCAGCTGCGTGCGGTGCCCCGGCGGATCGCGACCAGCTTCGGGGAGTACCGCGCCCGGTCGACCATCGCCGCGGTCCGGGCGGGGCTGGTCACCGAGCTCGTCGTCGATCAGCCCCAGGCGGAGGCGATCCTGCGGATGAGCGATGCCGGGGCACCCGCCCGCACCCGGTGACCCGGTCGGCTCCGCGGTGCCTCAGCCGCGGACGAGCGGGCGGGTGATCCCGCCGTACCCGCCGAGCGGGTCGCCGTCGCGCTGCTCGGCCGGCCACCGGCCCACGTCGAGCAGGCCGGGCTCGGCCAGCTCCCAGCCGTCGAACAGGGCTGTGATCTCGGCCCGGCTGCGCAGGTACCCGGGTGTACTGGTGCCGGCGTAGCGGGCGTTGGCCTCGGTGACCGCCCGTGCCAGCTCCGGGTGCTCGGGGTGGTCCGCACTGGACTGCGCGAGGATCAGCACGCTGCCCTCGGCCAGCGCCGCGGTGTAGCGGGCGATGATGCCGGCCGGGTCGTCATCGCCGGAGACGAAGTGCAGCACGCCGATCAGCATCAGCGCGATCGGCCGCTCGAAGTCCAGCAGCCCGGCGACGCCCGGGGCGGCCAGCACGTCGTCCGGCCGGCGCAGGTCGGCACGGGTGACGGTCGCGAGCTCGGTGTCGCCGAGCAGGTCCCGGCCGTAGGCGGCGGCGACCGGTTCGGCGTCGACGTAGGCGACCCGGGCGGCCGGGTTCCGCTCCCACGCCGTCTCGTGGACGCTCCCGACGGTGGGCAGGCCGGACCCCAGGTCGAGGAACTGGTCGATGCCGGAGTCCACGCAGTGCCGGACCGCGATCTGCAGGAACCGCCGGTGGGCCCGGGCCAGCGACACCGCCCCCGGGTACGCCGTCGCGACCCGGTCGGCGAACTCCCGGTCGATCGCGAAGTTGTGCGATCCGCCGAGCAGGTGGTCGTAGGCACGGGCGGCGTTCGGGCGGGTCAGGTCGGGTGACTCGGCCGCGGCGGCCTCACCACCGGACACGGATCGCTCGCTCATCCGCCGATCATGACAGGCGGGTGTCCGGCCGTCCCGTCACCCGCGCCCTCGGTGATTCTCCGCGATCCGGAGGAACCGGGTGATCCGAACGTCCCGACGAGCCCTTCCCCGATCTTGCTTCCCCGATCTTGTAGGAGCCGACGGATGAGACACCGCACCACCGTGCGACTGCTGGGACCGGTCGCGCTCGGGGTGCTGCTCGTCGCGGCGGTCGCCGCCGGGACGAGCGCGGCCCGCGACGACCAGGCGGTCGTCGACGACTCCTACATCGCCTCGATCGAGGTGGTCCCGGGCGACGGGGCGCCGCGGGACACCGTGACCGGCGTCGTGTTCGACGACGTCAACCGCGACGGCGTGCACGACGACGGCGAGGCCGGCGTGCCGGGCGTGACCGTCTCCAACGGACGCGAGGTCGTCCGCACCGACGACGACGGGCGGTACACCCTGCCGGTCCGCGACGACATGACGGTGTTCGTCACCAAGCCGAACGACCGGGCGGTCCCGCTCGACGAGAACCTCGTCCCGCAGTTCGCCTACGCGCACAAGCCCGCCGGTTCGCCGGAGGAGTTCCGCTTCGGCGGGCTCCCCCCGACCGGCCCGCTCCCCGCGGCGATCAACTTCCCGACGGTCTCCGCGCCGGTCACCGATCAGTTCCGGTGCCTGGCGATGGGCGACACCCAGACCTACTCGAACACCGAGGTCGGCTACATCCGGGACAGCATCGCGACCGACATGGCCCGCCGCGGCACCGACGACATGGCGTGCATGCTGCTGCTGGGCGACGCGATCGGCGACGACCTCGGCCTGCTCCCGCGGTTCATGGAGATGATGTCGAGCATCGGCCTGCCGCAGTACTACGCGCACGGCAACCACGACTTCGACATCGACGCGCCCTCGAACGCCGACAAGGCCGACAGCTGGCGCAACCTCTACGGGCCGACCTACTACTCGTTCGACGTCGGCCGGGTGCACTTCGTGACCCTCGACAACGTCGTCTACCCGTGCACGCCCGCCGAGAACCCGGACGGCACCCGTCCGCACTGCGACGACCCCGAGGGCGCCCCGGCCTACACCGGCGCGATCGGCGAGCAGCAGCTCGCCTGGCTCGAGGCCGACCTGGCGACGGTGCCCGAGGACACGTTGATCGTGCTCAGCCACCACATCCCACTGCTGTCCACACTGGACGGGAACTCGGCCACGCACCAGACCGCCGACGTCGCACGGTTGTACGAGATCGTGGGCGACCGTCCGGCGCTGTCGTTGTCCGGGCACACGCACTCCATCGAGAACCTGCTGCCCGGTGACCGGCTCGGCTCGTGGCCGGACACCGTCGGCGTCGAGACGCCCGCGTTCCCGCACCTCATCGCCGGTGCCCCGAGCGGGCTGTGGTTCGAGGGCGATCTCGACGTGGACGGCATCCCGATGGCGCTCGCCCAGTTCGGGGAGCCCCGCGGCTACTACGTGCTCGACTTCGACGGCCCCGAGGTGACCGAGACCTATTACGCCTCCGGGCACCGCACCGACCGGCAGATGTGGCTCTCGTTCGACACGCCCGCCTACCGCGACTGGTACACCGCGCTGACCGACTTCCACGCCGGTGACGCGGGCAACGGCGCGGTCCCGCCGGTGAACGTGAACGATCTCGGCGACACCAAGCTGTTCACCCCCGCCGAGCTCCGGGAAGGGGTGTCGCTGTCGGCGAACGTGTGGAACGGTTCGACCGCGTCGACGGTCACCGCCACGCTCGGCGACGCCGACCCGGTGCCGATGGAGCACACCCAGCCGCTGCAGGGCGAGCAGCTCGAACGCGGCGTCGAGTTCTCCGACCCGTTCTCGGTGGTGCGCCAGCTGCAGATCACCCGCTTCGGACAGCGGTCCACCTCCGGCGACGAGCGCGCGCAGGGCTACGAGTCGTTGCGCGGGGCGCAGTTCGGCCCCGGGCCGCCCGGCGCCGTGAAGCAGGACGCCGTCGCGAACCGCAACCAGCACCTGTGGCGGCTGCCGTTACCCACCGACCTCGAGGTCGGGACGCACGTCGCGACCGTCACCCACACCGACCGGCACGGCCGCACCGGCACCGAGGAGATCGTCTTCGAGGTGCGCGACGAGCGCCCGGACCCGCTCTGGCGCGACGAGCCCTGGAACTGACCCCCCAAACCCGCGCCGGCCCGCCGGCGCCCCCCGGGGCCTCCGGAGCCCCACTCATGACGCTTTAGTCCGGTTTGGCCGAACTAAAGCGTCATGAGTGGGGGTGGGGGTGGGAGGGAAGGGCGCTTACTGGACGTCGGAGTCGGGTGGGGGGAGGCGGACCTCGCGGTCCGGTTCGACGGAGCCGACGCCGGTCACCTCCGACAGCGCCGTGGTGCGGTCGCCGTCGCAGGTCCCGACGACGACACCGACCGCCCGCAGCACCTTCTCCACCCGCATCCCGGCCGAGGTGCAGGCCGCGACGACGTCGTCGATCTCGTGCCCGTCGGCGACCGACACCAGCACACGCTCGGAGGAGGCCATGGCGCTCATTCTCCCGGAGCGCGGACCAGGCCGGCGCCGACGTCACCGGTGGGCAGCGGCAGCGACTGCGCGGAGTCGGTCAGCTGCGTCCACAGCTCGCGCCCGCGGGCCCCGGTGCGCTGCGACCACAGCGCCGCGATCCCGGACGCGTGCGGGCAGGCCATCGAGGTCCCGGAGATCGAGTCGGTGCGCTGGGGCATCGGCCAGGCCGAGTACACGTCGACGCCCGGCCCGACCAGGTCCACCTGGCCGCCCTCGACCGACGAACTGGCCGCGGAGAAGTCGGCGATCGCCAGGTCCGCGTCGACGGCGCCGACCGCCATGATCGACGGGCTGTTCGCCGGGGTGCCGACGAAGCCCACGTTCCCGGCGCTGCGCTCGGCGTTGTTCCCGGCCGCGGCGATGATCAGCACGCCCGCGTCCAGCGCCCGGCGGCCGGCGTTCTCGTAGGCGGGGGAGACCTCCTCGACGTCCGCGCCCAGCGACATCGACACGATGTGCGCGCCGCTGGTGATCGCCCACTCGATGCCCTCGAGGATGCCGGCGTCGGTGCCGGAGCCGTCGTCGCCGAGCACCTTCCCGATCAGGATCGTCGCCTCGTGCGCGACGCCGTAGCGGCGGCCCGAGCCCGGCGTGAGCGGGCCGGCCGCGGTGCCGGTGCAGTGCGTGCCGTGCCCCTGGGCGTCCTGCGGCTCCTGGCCGTCGACGAACGAGCGGGCCTCGATCTGCCGGCCGGCGAAGTCGGGGTGGGTCAGGTCCAGGCCGGTGTCCAGCACCGCGACGACGATCCCGGCGCCGGTCTCGGACGCGGCGTCCACCCCGGTGGCCTGCAGCCCCCAGGTGAGCGCGTCGGTGTCGGCGAACCGGGCGGTGACCGCGGTCCCGGCCCCGTTCCCGATGGCCTGGTCGCGCAGGAACGCCGCGGCGTCGGCGAAGCCGCGCAGGTAGTCGACCGACAGCCCCGGCCCGGACGTCGGTGATCCGGTCAGCGCCCGCTGCACCCGCTCCGGCTCGACGGCCAGCACCCGCGGGTCGGCGCGGGCGTTGCGCAGGTGCTCGTCGTCGAGCTCGGCGACGGCGACGCCGAGCTCGGCCAGCAGCGTCGGGTGCACACCGTCGGCGCCGGGCGGTCCACTCAGGTCCCGGCTGCTGGTGACGTCGGCGAGCCCGGTCAGCTCCGCGACCGCGGCGCGGGCGGGGCCGTCGTCGTCACCCAGCAGGTCGTCGCCGAGGACCACCAGGTAACGACCGGTGAAGGTCCCCCCGGCCGGTCCGGTCCCGATCGTGCGCGCGTACGCCATGTCGCCTCCGATGATCGACGTCGGTGGCCGCTCATCGTGCCGCAGGATCGCGTGCCGCGCGTGATCGAGCGATCACGGTTCGGCGCGTCGCGCCGCCATGTCCGCCAGCAGTGCCTCCGCGACCAGGTGCAGTTTGGTGTTGGTGTCGTGGGAGAGCGTCCGCAGCAGGGTGAAGGCCTCGTCGGCCGAGCAGCCGCGCTGCGCCATCAGTACGCCCTTGGCCTGCTCGATGCTCGCGTGCCGGTCGAACCGGCTGCGCAGCGCCAGGTTCTCGGTGCCCAGTGTCCGCGCCAGCACGGCGGCGGCCGTCCCTCCGGGGTCCTCGGCGGGAGCCGGCTCCGCCACGAGCAGGCCGGTCACGTCCTCCACGTGGTGCAGGACGCCGACCAGCCGGCCGTCCGGGTCCCGGACCGGCGAGTTCACCGGCACCCACACACGCTGGACGAACCCCGGCCCGCCGGCCGGGGCCGGCACGTCGTAGCGCTGGACCGGCATGTGGTCACGCCGGCCGGTCCGCAGCACCCGCGCCAGCGACGCGCCCAGGTTCGCCACCCCGTCCGCACCGGTCAGGGCCGGGTTGTCCGGGAAGACGTCGAACAGCGACCGCTCGTCGAGCTCGTCGGGCGTCCGCAGGGTGGCCACGAGGTAGGCCGGGTTGGCGCCGATCATCCGCAGGTCCCGGTCCAGGAGCAGGTAGGGCGAGCGCGTGGCACGGAACGCGAGATCGTCGCGGCAGGCACGCAGGACGCGCGCGTCCGAGGACCCACAAGACCCGGAAAGCATCTCGACCTCCGCCGCTGCGGACGGCGGCGGAGTACGGAGGCACCGCGCGGGCGCGGTGCCGGGTCCCGGCGCGTCCGGCAGCGCTGACGTGCACTGACGGAATCGTTCCCCGGCGGACCGGGGACGCGGGCCGGTTGCTTGACCCTGCTCGGCGCAGCCCCGGGAGATCCCGTGCGCGCAGGGCAGAGAGTAGGCGAGCGGGTGAGCCGCACCGGCGGCGGGTGCCGGTGTTGATCCGGACGGACGATCACCTGCGCCCTCCTCGCCGATGTCCGGAACCTCCCGGTCCGGGCCGTCCCGCCGGTACCGTGTGTGGCCTGCGTCTCACCGTCTCGGCCCGGAGGAACGACGATGCTCGGACTCATGCAGGACCGCCCGCTGTCCCTGCCGCACATCTTTCACCGCGCGGAGCAGTACTTCGGGCACAAGCAGCTGATCACCGGCACCCCGGCCGGGGACACGACGACCACGACCGTCGCGGACTGGGCGGTGCGGGTGCGCCGGCTCGCGGGCGCGCTGGAGGGGCTCGGACTCTCCGCCGACGCCAGGGTCGGCACCTTCTGCTGGAACACCGCCCGCCACCTCGAGCTCTACCTCGCCGTGCCGTGCACCGGGCGGGTGCTGCACACGCTGAACCTGCGGCTGTTCCCCGACCAGCTGGTCCACGTCGTCACCCACGCCGGGGACGAGGCGGTGTTCGTCGAGCGGTCCCTGCTGGGGGTGTTCTGGCCGCACGTCGACCGGATGCCGGACGTCCGGCACGTCGTCGTGATCGACGACGGCGCCGGTCCCGACATCCCCGACGACCCGCGGATCCGGGACTACGAGGAGCTGCTCGCCGCCGCCGAGCCGCACACGGGACGGTTCACCGTGGACGACGAGAACACCGCCGCCGCGATGTGCTACACCTCCGGCACCACCGGCAACCCGAAGGGCGTCGTCTACAGCCACCGCTCGACGGTCCTGCACTCGCTGTCCACGCTGTTCGCCGACGGCGTCGGGCTGCGCGAGTCCGATGTGGTCCTGCCCGTCGTGCCGATGTTCCACGCCAACGCCTGGGGCCTGCCCTACGGCTGCCTGCTCGCCGGCACGTCGATGGTGCTCCCCGGCCCGGACATGACGCCGCGCGGCATCCTGTCCCGGCTGGCCGAGCACCGGGTCACCGTCACCGCCGGGGTCCCGACGATCTGGATGGGCATGCTGCCGCTGCTCGGCGAGTACGACCTCTCGGCCATCCGGTCCGTCCTCTGTGGTGGTTCGGCGGTGCCGAAGTCGATGGCCGAGGGCTTCCGGAAGGCGCTGGGCGTACCGGTGCTGCAGGGCTGGGGGATGACCGAGACCTCCCCGGTCGCCACCCTCGGTGTCGTGCGCAGCGTGCACGAGGACCTGTCCGACGACGCGAAGGCCGACGTCCGCGCCCTGCAGGGCCCGGCCGTCCCGCTGGTCGAGCTGCGGATCACCGATCCGGACACCGGCGAGGACCAGCCGTGGGACGGCGTCGCGACCGGCGAGGTGCAGGCCGCCGGACCGTGGATCGCCCGCGGTTACCACGGCGGCGACGGCGACGGCGAGCGCTTCACCGCCGACGGCTGGCTGCGCACCGGCGACGTCGGCGTCGTCGACGCCCACGGCTACGTCAAGATCGTCGACCGGACCAAGGACCTGGTGAAGTCCGGTGGCGAGTGGATCAGCTCGGTGGACCTGGAGAACGAGATCATGGCCCATCCGAAGGTCGCCGAGGCCGCGGTGATCGCCGTGCCGCACGAGAAGTGGGTCGAGCGGCCGCTGGCCTGTGTGGTCGTCGCCGACGGCGAGCAGCTCACCGCGGAGGAGCTGATCACGTTCCTCACCGGCCGGGTCGCGAGCTGGTGGCTGCCCGACGCGGTCGAGTTCATCGACGAGGTACCGAAGACCAGCGTCGGCAAGTTCTCCAAGAAGACGCTGCGGGAGCGGTTCGACGCCTACGCGCTGCCGACCTGACGGCCCGGCCGCGCCGCCTCACCCACCGAGGAGGCGGCGCAGCAGCGGCGTCCCGGAGCGCGGCTCCGGCAGCGACCCCACGGTGAGCTGCGTGTCCGGTGTGGACGCACGGTCGGCGGCGACGGCCTGGGCCGGCACGGCGGGCACCGGGGTGCCCTGCGCCGGGATCGCGCCGGCCGGCAGCGGCACCGGGGCGCCGTCGAGCAGGTCGAGGACGTGGGTGTCCCCACCCCCGTCGCCGACGACGACGGAGGCGTTCCCCACGGCCAGCGCGGTGAGCGGCGCGTCCAGCGGTGCCCGCGCCAGCAGGGCCGCGTCCGCCAGCTCCCACAGCGCGACGGTGCCGCCGGCGCCGGCGGTCACGGCGCGGTGCCCGGCCGCCGCCGTCGCCGCGCGGACGCCCACCGGGTCGGCCCGCCGGGTGGTCACGGTGTCCGTCCCGACCGTCCAGAGGTGGGCGCGGCCGTCGGCGTCGGCGGCGAGCGCGTGGCAGCCGTCGTCGTCGAGGGCGACCCCGGTCAGCAGCGCGGGAGGCAGCGCCACGGTGCTCAGCTCGCCGGCGGCGGGCCGCCACGCGGTCAGCGCGTCGTGCGTGCCCAGCAGCACGGTGCTCCCGCCGGGCGTCAGCGCCGCCCGGCGGGCCGGCGTCGGCAGCCGGGCCGAGCGCAGGACCCGGCCGGACCGGGCGTCCGCGACCGCGACCCGGTCGCCGTCGGCGAGCACGACGAGCGTGCCCCGCCCGGCCAGCACGGTGCCGGTCACCGCCGCGGACCCGGCCACGACGCCGCTGACGGCGTGCCGTTCGGTGACGATCCCGGCCGCCGCGGTGAACAGCCGGCCCCCGCCGCTGGTGCACCACAGGTGGGTGGCCGCGGTGTCCGGGCTGCGCCAGCGCTCGTCGCCGGACACCCGGTCGTGCGCGACGAGGGCGCCGCCGCGCGCGGCGGAGACGACGAGCCCGCGGGTGACGGCGACCGCCGCCACCGGGGAGGCCAGCCCCGGACGGTCCTCCGCGGCGGTCGCGACGCCGAGGTCCCAGACCAGGATGCGACCGTGGTCGTCGCCGGTGATCGCGACGTCGGAGTCCCCGACCCGCGCGACGGCGGCGGCCCGTACGGGTGCGCGGTGCCCGGTCAGGACGGTGGCGCAGCTCCCGTCGTCGCCGGTGTGCAGGACCTCGACGGCCCCGTCGTCGCGGGTCACGAGCACCCGGCCCGCCCCGGCCGCGACCACCCCGGTGACCCCGGCGGCGGAGGACCGGGTCCGGACCGGGTCGTGCGGCAGCCCGCCGGTGACGGTGAACGCGTGCACGGCCCCGTCGGCGGTGCCGGCGACCAGGGTCTCCGGGCCGGCGGCGGTCACGCCCGTGACCGGCACGTCCCCCTCCAGCACCGCGAGCAGCGCGCCGGAGCCGGCGTCCCAGGTCCGCAGGGTGCCGTCGGCACCGGCGGAGACGACCGTCCCCGGGCCGGTGGTGGTGAGCGCCCGGACCGGGCCGGCGTGCCCGGCCGTGACCGCGACCGCCGTGCCGGTGGCGACGTCCCAGATCCGCAGGGTGCCGTCCACGGACCCGCTCACCAGCCGGGTCGCCCCGGAGGCGGTCGTGGCGAAGGCCAGGACGGTGACCTCGGCGGAGTGACCCCGGAGGCCGGCCACGGTGATCCCGCCGACGGCCAGGACGCGCACGACGTGGTCCGGCCCGGCGACCCCGATCAGCCCGCCGTCGCCGGAGACGGTGACGGCACGGGCCCGTGGGCCGGCGACGGCGCGCTCCGGGCCGGTGCCGCCGGCGAGCGGATCGGTCGCGGCGGGCAGGCCGGTCGCGGTGTCCCAGGCCCCGGTCTGGCCGGAGGCGTCGACCGACAGCAGCCGGCCGTCCGCGTCCAGCGCGAGGCCGGTGACGGCGTCGCCGTGCCCGTCGAGCGCACGGCGCAGTCCCGGCGACGCCGGACGGGTCCGCCAGCGCCCGGCCAGCGCGCGCAGGCCGCGGTCGGAGATCCGGTCCCGCGCGGCGGCGGCCAGCGCGTCCTCCCCGGCCGCGACGGCGCCGGCGAGCACCTGCTGGGCCGCCGTCGCGGGCCTCCCGTGCAAATCCGGGTGGCGCAGGTGGTGCGCCTCGGAGTCCAGCACCCGCCGCAGCGCGACCGCCGTGACGCCCTCCGGGAGGGGGAGGTCTCCGATGCCGCCGTCACCGGCGAGACGTCGCTCCAGGCCGTCCCAGAAGGTCTCGACGGGCATGCTGATGGGTCCTCCCCCGGTCGTGGTCCGGGTGCGGAGTCGGACCCCCGGGGCCCATCGTTAACGACATCCGGCGTGTCGTGGGACGACCCGCGGTGACCGGTCGCGGTCGTTCGGTGACCGGTGGTGTCACTCCACAGTGATCCGGTTCCACCTACTCCACGGTGACCGACTTGGCGAGATTGCGCGGCCGGTCGACGTCACGGCCGAGCGCGACGGCGACGTGCCGGGCGAACAGCTGCAGCGGCACGCCGAACAGGGCCGGCGCGAGCTCGGGCTCGGTGCGGGGGACCCGGAGGACGGCGTCGGCCAGGCCGTCCGGCAGTTCGGCGTCGGTCACCGCGATCACCGGACCGCCGCGGGCCCGGATCTGCTCGATGGTGCCGACGGTCTTGGCCAGCAGCTCGTCGTCGGGCACCAGGACGACACTCGGCATCGCCGGGTCGACCAGCGCGAGCGGGCCGTGCTTGAGCTCGGAGGCCGGGTAGGCCTCGGCGTGCACGTAGGAGATCTCCTTGAGCTTCTGCGCGCCCTCCCGGGCCACCGGGCTGAACCGGGTGCGGCCGACGAAGAACATCGACGACGCGTCCGCGTAGCGCTTGGCGACCTCGCCGATCGCGGCGTCGGACTCCAGCACGGCGTCGATGTGCCGGGGGAGTGCCTGCAGGCCGTCGAGCATCCGGCGGCCGTCGGCGACCGACAGGTCCCGGACCCGCCCGAGCAGCACCGCCAGCATCGCGAACGACACCGTCATGTTCGTGACGGCCTTGGTGGAGGCGACCGAGACCTCCGGACCGGAGTGGAGGAACACCCCGGACCCGCACTCACGGGCGATCGCCGAGCCGATCACGTTCACCGCGCCGATCACCCGGCCACCCTTGCGGCGCAGCTCCTGCACCGCGGCGAGGGTGTCGGCGGTCTCGCCGGACTGGCTGACGGCGACGTAGAGGCAGTCGGGGTCGACGACCGGGTTGCGGTAGCGGAACTCGCCGGCCGGTTCGGCGCCGGCCGGGATCCGGGCGAGCTCCTCGACGAGTCCGGCGCCGATCTCGCCGGCGTAGTACGCCGACCCGCAGCCCAGGAACAGCACCCGGCGCACCCCGCGCAGGTCGCGCGGGTCCAGCTCCAGGCCGCCGAGCCGGGTGGTGGAGAAGCGGGTGTCGAGGCGCCCGGCCAGGGCGCGGCGCACGGCGTCGGGCTGGTCGGCGATCTCCTTGGCGAGGAAGTCCGGGTGCCCGCCGAGCGCGTAGTCGGCCCCCTCGACGTCGACGGTGGTGGGGGTGATCCTCGCGGAGCCCTCGATGCCGTCGGCGCGGACGGTGACCAGCTCGCCGTCGTCGAGGAAGACCACCTGCCGGGTGTGCCGCACGACCGCGGCCAGGTCGGAGGCGACGACCATCTCGCCGTCGCCGACACCCAGCACGATCGGGCTGCCGTTGCGGGCGACGACGAGCTCGCCCGGGGTGCGGGCGTCGAGCACGGCCAGGCCGTAGGTGCCCTCGACCCGGGACAGCGCCGCCCGGACGGCCTCGGCCGGCGACCCGGCGCCGCCGTCCAGGGCCTCGGCGATCAGGTGCGGCAGCACCTCGGTGTCGGTGTCCGAGGCCAGCCGGACACCGCGCGCGGTCAGCTCGGCCCGCAGCACGTCCGCGTTCTCGATGATCCCGTTGTGCACCACGGCGATCCGCCCGGACGCGTCGGTGTGCGGGTGCGCATTGGTCCCGGTCGGCTCGCCGTGCGTGGCCCACCGGGTGTGCGCGATGCCGGTCGTGCCGCGCGGCGGGGAGTCCCCGAGCAGCTCGCGCAGGTCGTCCACCCGGCCCGCGGTACGCCGCACCGTCACCTTCCTCCGGTGCGCGACGGCCAGCCCGGCCGAGTCGTAGCCCCGGTACTCCAGCCGGGACAGGCCCTCGACCAGCACGCCCGCGGCCTCCCGCGGCCCGACGTATCCCACGATCCCGCACATGTCCTGTGTTTCCCTCCGCAGTGGACGGTTCAGCCGTAGACGATCCGGCGCAGCCGGCGCAGCGAGACCTCACCGGGGGCGACGACCCGGTCCTCCAGCTCGGCGGCGATCCGCGGCCAGATCTCGTCGTTGCGCCGGTCCGCGTTCTTCAGCTCGCGGTGCCGCCGCCGGACGAACTCCTCGGTGGTCTCGCCGAAGTGCGCGACGATGTCGGCGACCACCCGGGCCGCCACCGCCCCGGGGAGCCCGGTGGTGGCGGCCACGTGCCGCACGAGATCCGGATCCACGGCCCGATCATGGGGTGCGGGCGGCGGTTTCGGCCAGTTTCCTGCCCGAATCCGGGCAGGAGGGCCGGCTTCCGGGTCGGCGGGCGCGGGTGGCCGCCGCCAGAGACACCGCCAGGACCGCGATCAGCACCAGCATCCCCGCGGGAGCCAGCACCGCCCAGGGGGCCCGTTCGACGTAGGGCATCCCGTCGGCCAGCAGCCGGCCCCACTCGGGGCTCGGCGGTTGCGTCCCGAGGCCGAGGAAACCGAGTGCGGCCAGGGCCAGCGCGGTCCCGGGCAGGCGCAGGGCGGCGTGCCGGACCAGCGGTCCGGCGGCCGCGGGCAGGACGTGCCGGAACAACGTCCGGACGGGCCCGACCCCGAGGACGGGGAGCAGCCGGACGTGCGGCTGGGCCCGGATCTCGGAGACCAGCGCCGCGGTGTGCGCCGCGAACGGGGCCCAGCCGACCAGCGCGACGCCCAGCGCGGCGCCGCCGGCCGACGGGCCGAGCACCGCGGCGACGACCAGTCCGGCGAGCACCGGCGGGGCCGCGTTGGCGACCTCGGCGAGTCCCGTCGAGACGCGCGGCGCGAGCCCGAGCAGCACCCCGACGGCCAGCGTCGCCGCGAGCACGGCCAGCGCGACCCCGACCGTGGGCAGCGCGCCGTGCGCGACCCGGGCCAGCAGGTCCCGGCCGACCGCGTCGCTGCCCAGCGGCAGCGACGCCGACGGCGGGGCCAGCCGAGGGTGCGCCGAGGTGTACGGGTCCCGCCCCAGCCCGGCGACGACGACGGCGAGCAGCAGCGCGCCGGCCGTCCCGGGCACGACGAACCGGCCGCGCCGCGCGGACGTCTGCACCGACGGGACGGGGACGTCCCCGGTCCGCAGCGCCGCACCCAGCACCAGGCGCCGGGCCGCCGCCGCGCACGACCCCGCGACGGCGGCCACCGCCAGCAACGCCAGCGCGCCGCCCTGCAACAGCGGCAGGTCCAGGGTGGACGCCGCGCCCAGCGTGGTCCGGCCCAGACCGGGGATGGCGAAGACCTCCTCCACCGCGACCGCCGCCCCGGTCAGCCCGACCAGGACCAGGCCGATCTGGGGCAGCACCCCGGGCAGCGCGCGGCGCACGACGGCGGCCGCGGTCCGCGCCCGGGACAACCGCGCGGTCTGCCAGGTCCCGACCCACGGCTCGGTCGCGGCGGCGGCGACGGACTCGGCCAGCAGGCGTCCGACCAGGCCGCCGGCGGGCACGCCGAGCGCGAGCGCAGGCAGGACGGCGTGCTGCGGACCCGCCCACCCGTACGGCGGCGCCCAGCCCAGCCACACCGCGACGATCACCAGCAGGAACGCCGCCAGCAGGAACTCCGGCAGCGCGGTGAGCGCCGCGGCGGTCGCGCCGGAGCCGCCGGTCGTGCCGGCACCGCCGCCGCGCAGCACCCGCCGCAGCACCGGTGCCACCAGCAGCGCCGAGATCCCGGCGGCGACGGCGAGGGCGAAGGCCATCAGCGTCAGCGAGACACCGAGCCCGGCCAGCACCGCCGGCAGCACCGGGGCGCCGGACACCCAGGACGTCCCGAGGTCGCCGGTCAGTGCACCGGCGAGCCAGCGCCCGAACACCGCCCACGGGCCGTCGTCGAACCCGAGCTCGGCCCGGACCGACGCGAGCGCCGCCGGGGTGGCCTCCTGCTCGGCCGACCGCGCCCGCAGCACGGCCAGCTCGGGGGAGCGCCGCGACAGCCAGGGCAGGACGCCGACGACGAACACCACCCCCGCCCCGGCCACCACCCGGGACAGCGCGGTGATCCCGGCGCCGGTCGTCACGGCGCGCCGACCCCGGTGCCGGTCGTGATCAGGTCGCGCTCGCGCGGGTCGCGGGCGACGCCGTCGACGCGGGCCGACTCGCCCTGGATCACCCGCTCGTGCAGCAGCGGGACGGCGGCGTCGGCGCCGAGCACCGCGGCCTCCGCGCGGCTCGTCGCGGCCCGGCGCTCCGGCCCGGCCTCCAGCCCGGCGGCCTCGTCGAGCGCGGCCTGCACGCCCGGGTCGCAGAACTGGGAGAGGTTGAACCCGCCCGCGCAGCCGAAGTCGCTGGCCAGGTACGCGACCGGGTCCCCGGAGTCCAGCACGGTGGCCCGGGACAGGATGAACGCGTCGAACGCGCCGTCGAGCGCGTCGGCCTCGATCGCGGAGTACTCGCGGACGTCCTGGGTGACGACGAACCCGGCGGCCTCCAGCTGCTGTTCGAGCAGCACCGCGACCTCGGGGAGCTCGGCGCGGTCGGTGAAGGTCCCCAGCGTGATCGGGACCCCGTCGACCGGCGCGGGCTCGGGACGGTTCTCCAGCGCCGCGGTGTAGGCGGGGTCGTCACGCAGGCCGGCGGCCCAGGGCAGCGCCGGGCCGAGCAGGCCCTCCGCGGCGTCCGCCCGCCCCTCGTAGGCCCCGGCGACGAGCGCCGCCCGGTCCAGCGCCTCGCGCGCCGCCGCCCGCACCGCCGGGTCGGCGAACGGCCCGCGGTCGGTGTTCAGGTAGAGGGTGTTGGTCCGCGGCATCGGCACCTCGTGCACCAGCTCGTCGTCGACCAGCGGGGCCTGTCCCGGCGGGATGGCCTCGACGACGTCGGCGGTGCCGGTCCGCAGTGCGGCGGTGCGGGCGGTGCCGTCCGGGACGAAGGAGACGTCGATGCCTGCGACGCCGGCGGGCTCGCCCCAGTAGCCGTCGTAGCGGTCCAGGGTGGCGCCGGCGGTGCCCTGGACGTCGGTGAGCCGGAACGGTCCGGTGCCGTGCCCGGCCGGGTCGACCCGTCCGTCCGGGCCGTAGGCGTCCGGGGCCAGCACCGACAGCTGCGGGCTGGACAGCCGTTGCGGGACCAGCGGATCGGCGACGGCGGTGGAGACCAGCACGGCGTCCTCGCCGTCCGGGGTGGCGGTCAGCTCGACGCCGTCCAGGATCCGCGGTGGCGGCGACGCCCGCGTCGCGCGGGTGAGGACGTCGGCGACCTGTCCGGCCGACAACGGCGTGCCGTCGTGGAAGGTGACGTCGTCGCGGAGCTCGAAGCGCCAGGTGGTCGGGTCCACACGGGACCAGCCGGTGGCCAGCATCGGCTGCGCGTCCCCCGCGGCGTCGAGCTGCACGAGGGTCTCGGCGGTCCGCCAGCGGGAGAGCTTGAACGCGTCGTCGCTGAACGGGCTCAGCCCGGAGCGGGGCGGGAGCAGCATCGCGACGGACACGCGGTCACCCGCGTCGCCGCCGCCCTCCGCGGTCCCGGACGCGGCGAAGCAGCCGCTCAGCAGCAGGACGGACGTACCGAGGGCCAGCGCGGCACTCGCGCGGCGGATCGGGAACACGGGTCTCCTCCGGTCGTTCTGGGGGTCTCGGGGCCGGGTGTCTCGGGGCCGGGTGGATCGGTTCAGGCGGGCAGGCGGACGGGCGCGGCACCGGACGCGCGCACCAGCTCGGCCGCCGCGGGATGCCGCGGGGCCGCCAGCAGGTCGGCGGTCGGCCGGTCCTCGACGACGGCGCCGTCGTGCAGGACGACGGCGCGCGGGCACAGCGCGGCGAGCAGCGCGAGGTCGTGGGCGACCAGGAGCAGGCCGGTGCCGTCCTCGGCGCAGGTGCCGGTGATCAGCTCGACGATCCGGCTCCGCAGCTCGGGGTCGAGCCCGCTCAGCGGTTCGTCCGCGATCAGCAGCCGCGGCCCGACGGCCAGCGCGCGGGCCAGCGCGACACGCTGCGCCTGCCCGCCGGAGAGCTCACCCGGCCGGCGCCCCGCCACGGTGCCGGCGAGCCCGACCCGGTCGAGGGCGGTCGCGACGGCCGCGGCGTGGTCACCGGGAACGGCCAGCCGGGCGAGCGGCTCGGCGACCAGGTCGCCCGCGGACGCCCGGGGGTCGAGGGCACTCGCCGGGTCCTGCGGGACGTACTGGACGGCGCGCCGGTACCAGCGCAGGCCGCGCACCGGGCCGGGGCGCACCGGGTGACCGTCGACGGTCACGGTGCCGTCGTCGGCACGCTCGAGGGCGAGCAGGATCCGCAGCAGGGTCGACTTGCCAGCGCCCGAGGCTCCGGCGAGCCCGACCCGCTCCCCGGCGTGCACCGCGAGGTCGGCTCCGCGCAGGGCGTGCACCGGACGGCGCGGCGCGCGCGACCAGGGTCGGCGCGGGCGTGGGTCGGGATGGACACGGTGCAGCCCGCGTGCGGCGAGGAACGCCGGAGCGGGCGCGCCGTCCGCGGCTCGCGACGTCGCCGCGGTGTCCGCTCGGACAGGACCGTCCGCACCGGGGCCACGCGGCAGCTCGACGGCCACGGACCGGGCCCGGGTGGCGGTGGGACCCCGCCCGTCCTCGTTCCGATCCGGTATCCCGGTGTCGGGTCGGTGCCCGGCGGCCACGGTGCGGCCAGCGCGGATCCGCACGATCCGGGCGCACAGCTCCCGTGCGGCGGCCAGGTCGTGACTGATGAACAGCAGCGCGGTCCCGGCGAGCCGCTCGGTCAGCAGGTCGAGCACCCGACGGCGACTGACCGGGTCGAGCGCGGTCGTCGGCTCGTCGGCGACCAGCAGGTCCGGGCGGCCCGCCAGCGCCATCGCGAGCTGTACGCGCTGGCGCTGCCCGCCGGAGAGCTCACCGGGGTGACCGGCCAGCACGCGCGCCGGATCCTCGAGCCCGGTGTCGGCGAGCAGCGCGCGCAACGAGCCGTCCGAGTCGTCCCCACCGGTGGAGCGCACCGACGCCCGCAGCTGACGGCCCACCCGGACCAGGGGGTTCAGCGCGGTACGCGAGTCCTGTCCGATCGCGGCGACCCGCGGGGAGCCGGGGCGCAGGGCCGCCGGGATCCGCAGCACGGGCGTCGCACCGATCTCCACGATCCCGTCCGCGACGGCGCCCGGGGGGAGCCGGCCGAGCACCGCCGCCGCGGTCAACGACTTCCCGGATCCCGACGGCCCGCACAGCGCCACCCGCTCACCGGGGCCGAGATCCAGATCGACGCCGCCGACGACCGGGCGAGCGCCGATCACCACGGACAGCCCGCGCACACACAGCAGGGGGGTGGGGGAGGTGGAGGGGCCCGGACGAGTCGACATCATGCGAACGATAACGGACACGGTTACCGTTAGGCAGTGACCGTCCGGTCGGCCTGACCCGACGTGGCGCACCGGGTCCGGCGAAGCCGGGTGGCCGGGCGACCGGACTCGACGGACCGTGCGGCCAAGATCAACGTCTGACCTGCGCGGATGCCGAAGAGGGACCCCCCCTGTGAACGGGGGCGGATCACTGCTGTAACTTATTTCTTGTCAGCGAGTGAGCCGGACAGAACGGGCCCTGGAGGCCCGGTCAACAGGCCCCGCGGACAGTGCGACCCCCCGGTCACGCCGGTTCATTCCGGTGCGACTATGGTCGTGGGCGTACCAAGGTGATCCACCTTCGGATCCGGCTTATCGGTCGGTGATGTGGTGTGGGTGTCCTTTGAGAACTCAACAGTGTGTCGAGCTATGTTTGGCGTTTTTATGCCAGATTGTTTGACGGTTCGTTGCC